>DASYYX010000047.1:0-7441 GCA_035946795.1 Caulobacteraceae bacterium
TGCGGAGCAGATTACGCCGGACCTCGCCGGCTATCTCCAGCGCCTGTTCGAAGAGCGACGGACACGGCGCCTCATCGGCCTCTCGTACGTAGGCGGCGACGCCTGCGGCGCGCTTGCTCCGCCTCACGCCGCCGCCTCGACTAGCTCGGCGCCGCGCGCCAGGGCGCCGCGGAGCAGGGCCGCGTCTTCGGCCGCCAGCAGATCGACCGCGCGTACGGCGCCGCCGGACCAGTCCTCGATTCGCAGGGCGAGGCGGATGGGCGGGATCCAGAGCCCGGTTTCGATGGCGCTCAGCGTCCCCTTGGACTTGAGGCCGATGGCCTCGGCCCCGGCCTTCAGGTCGAGACCAAGCGATTCCCGGTAAGCGCGCAGTCGCATCGCGCGCGATGGTTTCGATATTCCAAACAACAAGTCAAGGTGCCAAGGCTTAGGTTCTTCGGAACGACCTTTGCTTGGCCGGTTCTCAAAATGAGAACCGTGGTCCGCAGTCCGACGCCCGACTGGTTCCTGCAGGAATGGCTCTCGGCGCTCGGTAAACGCCAAGCGTCGCTGACCAACGAGCTGGGCTGGAACAAGAGCAAGGCGAACTTCGTCTTCCACGGTCGTCAGCCCTACCGACGCGAGCTCGTCAACGAGATCTCCGCCTGGCTGCAGATCCGGCCCTACGAACTGCTGATGCACCCCGACGAGGCCATGGCGATCCGCCGCCTTCGCGAGCACGCTGCGCGAATCGTGGCCGATCAGCCGATCAACGCCCCGGATTTCGGCGACAGCCCGAACCGGCGAGCGTCGTGAGCTCTTCCGACGAAGCCATCGCCGGTTTCGCCACCGTGCGCGCGGCGCTGCGGCGCCGGCGCGCTCGGGAACGCGCCCGCGGGCTCGGGCACGAGCAGAACGGGCCGGCGGAAGACGCAGCCGATTTGCGGCGCCCCGGGTCCGGCGCGGCGGACGCGCCGCCGATGGACTTCCACATCAATTATCGCGACGCGTCCGGCTCGTTCTCTTCTCGGAACGTAACCCTGCTTAGCGCCACGCCGACCGCCGGCGGGCGGGATGTCGACCTTGTCGCGTTCTGTCACCTGCGCGGCGAAGAGCGCACGTTCCTCGCCTCGCGCGTCCTGCAGCTCGTCGACCTGGCGACCGGTGAAGCGCCACCCGATCCGGTGGCCTACTTCCTCGCCCATCCGCTGCTGGCCGGGGAAACGCCGGAGGCGCTCCTGGTCCGCGAATGGCGCCACGAGCTGATCCTGCTGACGGTCGCGGCGGCCCTGGACGGGGCTGTCGGGCGCGAGGAGGAAGACGCGATCGTCGCCTTTCTGGAGCGGGTTCGCGCCGATGGCCGAATCGACCGAGAGCGCTTGCGATCGCTTCTGCGTCTCTTCTCGCCGACGGGGAGCCAAGTCTTGCGCTCGCTCGAGCGCCTCGAACGCCGCCCTGGCGCCCACGGCGCCTTCCTCGGGGCCTTGGAGGAGGTGACCGCCGCGGACGGCCACGTCGACGAAGCCGAGCGCGAGTTCGTCGCAGCGATCCGCCGCCGCCTGGATCCGGCTCGCCCTCCCTCCTCGCCGGCGTCGCCGATCCGCAAGGGCGGCGGGCGCGGGTGTTTGTGGGTGTCCGTCGCGGCCCTCGGCCTGCTCGCCATCGGCGGCGCGTTGGCGTGGCTCGGCCGCGGCCCCGGATCCGCGGGGCCGGCGGTGCATCTCTCTCCCCAAGAGGAGGCGTTGGCTTTCATCGAGTTCGGCACCGCACTTCAGCGTTCCGTGGCGCTCTGCGATGCGCTCGGGGCCGAAGCCAGCTTGGCCCAGGGCCTCGGCAACGTCTACGCGCTCTACGACGCGGCGAAGAAGGCTGGCGAGGGTTGCGACGGCGCTTGGTCCCAAGCCTACAACCTCGCTGTCCCTGACGGCGTCGATGACGCCACCGGCGCCTTGTTACGTAAGCTCCGAGAGGACTGCTCGCTCGGACTTTTCGAAAAGCGGGACGCCTATCGAAAGTGGGCGAAGGCGGCCAACGGCGGCCTCGCCCCCGCCGATGTGGCCGACGCCCGCGATGGTCTCGCTGACGCCGAGCGCGCGCATGATGCCTGCGAGGCCGAATTCAGGAGCGTGGGACAAGCCCTGGACGCCCCTCCCCCGTCTGAGTTCGGAGACAATCAGCCCTCGCCGCCGGCCGAGCCAACGCCCGACGCGCCGCCGGAGCCGGCTGAGAACGCCACCGCTCCGGCGACCGCGCCGACCGTCGAGGCCACGCGCCCGACCGAAGCCACTTCCGCCGTGAACGCGACCGCCGAGCCGGGTGATTCGACGTCGACCAACTCGGACGCCGCCCCGCCCTACTGATCCAAATAGGGTGCGACGTTTGCGTTTTGCTTTCCCAAACTTTAGGGCTTGACAGCAAAGTTTGGAATTGTAGAACCCTCGCCCCCGCTCGCCCGAGCCGGGGCACGCAATCCTGCGGGGGGGAATCCCGACGCCCTTCCCGCCCCGGGCGAGCGCACCTTTGTGGAGGGACGCATGCTCATGCCCACGCCCGACGCCTGGCGCGGCCACGATCCGCAGCCGCTCTGGGACGAGAGCATCAGCGATCTGCGCCGCGCCGCCCGCCGGCGCGCCTTGTGGCGGCGGCTCTGGGCCCTCGCCTTCGCCGCCTTCGGCATCGCCCTGCTGGGCCTCGCCTCGACGCTGCTGGCGCGATGAAGCTCGATCGCGACGCCCTTCGCCACGCCGCCGAGAGCGCCTACTACGTCCTCGGCCACGGCCGGCGGGTGTACTGCACCCGCCAGGAGCCGTCGCCGGACTGGTCCGGCCTTTCCCCCGACCAGCAGGCGATGCTGCGCCAGCACGCCACCTGGGTGGTCGGGGCCTACATCGAGTTTCTCGCCGAGCGCGGGGCGCGAGCGCGCCGGCCATCCCCAAGGTCGGCCCGGGGTGCGACTCCCCGGCCCCGCTCCCATCCTCCCCTGCGCAGCGGGGGAGGGGGACCGCGCCGGCGCAGCCGGCGTGGTGGAGGGGGCGACGCGGCCCCCGAGCCGGAGCTGCCGCTGTGAGGCTGTCGACGACGACGCCCGACACGCGCCGGCTGGCGCGCCGGCTCTTCGACGAGCTCGACATCGCCGCCGAGCGCGCCATCGGCGCTTCGGCGCTCGAGGCCCTGGTCGCCGAGGCGGCGCGCCACGGCGCCCGCGTCGAGGCGGCGCGCCTCGCCGGCGACCGCTGCTGCGCCGCCTGTGGCTGCACCCGCTTCACCGCCTGCCTGACGGCCGACGGCCCGTGCTCGTGGGCCGCTGCCGACCTGTGCACCGCCTGCGCCGCCTACCCGGAGGATTGATGGCGTTCGTCCTTGCAGACCGCAACCCGCGCCGCCACTTCGCGCCCTTCGTTCGCTCAGCTGCGACGCGGGCCAAGATGAGCGCGGCCAGCAAGGCGGCGTGGGCCGATCCCGCCGCCCGGGCCAGGATGAGCGCGGCCACCAAGGCGGCGTTGGCCGATCCCGCCGTCCGCGCCAGGATGAGCGCGGCCCGCAAGGCGGTGTTGGCCGATCCCGCCGTCCGGGCGAAGATGAGCGCGGCCCGCAAGCGCGATTGGGCTCGCCGGTGCGTGCGCGCCGCCGGCCTCGTCCCTTGGCGCGCCACGGTGGACCGCGCCGCCGCTCTGCTCGCCGCCGGCGATCCGGTCGAGGTCGTTGTCGACGCCTTGCGCCAGGAGGCGCGGGCCGCATGAAGCTCACCGTCGAGCCGACCGACGAGCTCGTCCGCTTCGCCGAGGGCATCCTGGCGCCCCGCTCAGCGCCGTTCCTCCTGCGGCTGGCCGAGGAATTTATCGGCATGTCGCAGCTGGCGGCGAGGCGCGCTGAAGCCGACGGGGAGCGTGGCTACCGGGACGGCGCCTTCCGGAGCCTGGGCGAAGCGGCGGCGTATGCGGCGGCCGCTGCCCGGTGCCGCGCCTACTATGAGCTCGGATCGTGACCGTCGCCGCCGGCCGCGCGGATCTCGACGCCACCCTGCGCGCGCCGACGCTCGCGCCCGGGGAGCCGGTCTTCCTGCTGCGCGGCCAGGACCTGATCGCGCCGGACGTGGTGCGCTACTGGGCCAGCCTCGCCTACGCCAACGGCGTGCATCCGGCGGTGATCGAGCAGGCGCTCAGCCAAGCCGACGCCCTGGAGCGCTGGGCCCCGCGCAAGCTCGCCGGCGCCGATCACCTGAGCCAGGACGAGCAGAGGCAACTCGCTTTCAGGTTGAGCCGGCGCGCCTGGCGCGCCACCGTCCTGGGCGCCTCGGAGGACCCCCTGCTCGCCTACCGGCGCGGCTGGGACGAGGCGATGGGGCAGATCCGGGCGCAAGCGCATGGCTGAGAAGGCGCCTTGGACGATCGACGCCGAGCATCGCGCCTCGCTCGCCCAGGCCCTCGCCGGCGCGTGCGTAAACCTGCTCGGTCTGCAGGAGCCGTCCGAGCAGGGCGAGCTAGACGAGCTGGCCTATGATGTCGCCGAGGCGCTGACCGCGAT
Organism: Caulobacteraceae bacterium; assembly: GCA_035946795.1. GTDB lineage: Bacteria > Pseudomonadota > Alphaproteobacteria > Caulobacterales > Caulobacteraceae > Acaudatibacter. Next base: position 4,504 of record DASYYX010000047.1, read on the forward strand.
CTTGTCGCTCATGCCGGAGCCGTCTGCAGAGCAGGCGTCTCTGCGTCGCGGCCTCGGTCGCTACTGCGACCGGGCCGCGACGGCGCGATCGAAGGCGCCCGCGGCATGACCATGCTCGTCTCCTGGGTGCTGATGGACGCCAGCGGCCGCGTCAGTGGCGGATCGAGCCGCATCGAGGACGCGCCGCTGTGGCTCGATCCCTACAACGAGGCGCTGCGCGTCGCCGACCAGGTCGAGCGCGCCCTCTCGGCGCTGAAGCTGCGCGAACGCGCCGCCGCCGACGAGCGCATCGCCACCGAGCTCGAAGGAGGCCCGCTCCAGTGAACGCCCTCGCCCGCGCCAGGCCGACCTACGAGGACCTCGAGGCCGAGAACGCGTGGCTGCGCGCGCAGCTGGCCGAGCGCGCCGAGGCCGAGGAGGTCGCCCATGTCGCCTGCGCCCTGCGGCTGCCGCCGACGCCGGCGCTGCTGCTCCTCTTCCTCCAGCGCCGGGGCCACCGCTACACCTCCAAGGCCTTCCTCGACGAGATCTTCCCCACCGATGGCGACGAGGGCCGCGCGCCCAACACCTGGAGCGTCCATGTCTGGCGGATCCGCCGGGCGCTCGGTTTCGACGCCGTCGAGACCTTGTGGGGCTTCGGCTACCGGCTGACGCCGACGGGGCGGGCGCGCCTGGCCGAGGTCCGGGCGAGGGACCGGTGAGCCGCGAGCCCCGCCATTGTTTGGGGTGCGGCGAGGCCATCCCGTGGTACGAAGTCTTCTGCGACGCCTGCTGGCGACTGGTCGATCCATGGACGCGCTACGATCTCCATTGGTGGGCCTGTTGCGAACGACGCGGCGCGCCCGACGAGGTCGACGAGGCCTTCGCGGCCGTTCGGGTAACCTTGGCCGGAGCAACGGCCGCGGTCCGCAAGATTCGACGCCGGCGCGCGGCGCGCGCACGGCTGGCCGAGATCCGTCGATCACTCTACGGGCGCGCCGCATGAGCCGCGGCGCCTTCCGCCAGGCCGACCTCGCCCGCGCCATCCGCGCGGCGGAGGCGGCCGGTTGGCCGCGCGGCTCTTTCAAGGTGCTGGTGCGCGACGGCGTGATCGAGGTCTTGCCAATCGGCGCGGCCGAGGACGAAGGTGTGGCGCTGGGCCGGCGCATCGACGCTCTGGCCCGTGGCTCAGGGGGCGGCGATGGTCACCGTGCGCCTGCCGTACGTCCGTCGTAAGCGCGGGCTTCTCTTCTGGGAGCCGACGCGCGCCATGCGCGCCCGCGGCTTTCTGCCCAAACCGCTGGGGCCCGAGGGCGACGTTTCGATCGCCGAGGCGCGCCGGCTTTATGGCGCCTGGAAGCAGCTGCTGAGCGAGGGCGAAAAGGTCAGCGCCTGGCCGGCCGGGTCGCTCGGCCACTTCTACGACGCCATGCGGCGCACGGCCGCGTGGCAAAAGAAGGCGCTGCGCACCCGCCAGGATTACGAGCGCGCCTGGCGTCACCTGGGCGAGCTCGCGCCGCGCACCTTGACCCGGATCAGCGTCGATGACGTCGAGCGGCTGGCCGACGCCCTCGAGGCGCGCGCCGGCGCGCACGAACGCTACCGCACAGTCAAGTGCCTGCGGGCCATGCTCGCCGACGCCAGCTTTCGCCTGCAGCTCGCCGGCTGGGCCAATCCCGCCAAGGGCATCCGCAATCCGCAGCCGGTCGGGCGCTCGGCCATCTGGCTCGGCGCCGAGGTCGCGCAGCTCATCGCCGCCGCGAGAGCCATGGGGCCGCCGCGGGAAGGCATGGCGCTGGCCATCGCCGTCGCCTGGGAGACGCTGTTCGCGCCGATCGACGTCTGGACCCTCACCCGCGCCGAGCTGAAGCGCGATGTCGGCGGCGCCTTTCTCGAGCACGCGCGCACGAAGACGGGCAAGCTGGCCTACGGCGCCCTCACCGCCGCCACCGATATCGCAATTTTGTTATATCTGCGGTCGCTGCCGTTCGCCGTGCCGCCCGAGGGCGCGCTGCTGCGCCGGCACACGGGCGCGGCGTGGATCTCGAAGGACACCTTCGGCGACGACTTCCGCGAGGTCCGACTTGCAGCTTTCGGCTCAGGCGAGCGCCGGCAGTTTCAGGACCTGCGCCGCTCGGGCAACGTCGAGGCCGACGCCGCCGGCGCCGACAAGGCGACCATGGCGCAGCTGCTGGCCAACACCCTCGATCGCTCGGCTTTCTTGGACGAGACGTACACGCCGCCGACGGTCGCCAAGGCGCGGCAGGTCGCCAATCTCCGCCTCGAAGGCCGCAAGCGCCTCGCGGTCGAGCTCACCCGGGCGCGGTCGAAGTGAATGGTCGACCTCGTCGTCACCTGCCCCAAGGGCTTCTGGGCAGACTGGATCGCCGAAGGTGATGCGGCTGGCGGTCCGGAGTCGGGCGAGGAATGGGCGTGGTACGGTTCCGGCCTCATTCCGCCGATCGGGTGGCCGGGTGATCGGCTCTACGTGGTCGCGCACGACCGGCTCCGCGGCTACGCTCCGGTCACTCGCTTGGAGCTCGGCCCGCTCAAGCCGCGAAACCGTCCGAACGGGCGCGACGGGCGCTCCTGGATGATCTGCCGTCGCGGCGGCGCTGTCGCCGTCACGCTCTCCGAGCCGGTCCGCGGCTTCCAGGGTTGGCGACACCGCTGGTGGCCCCGCGAAGCGGAATTGCCGTTCCCCGACTGGCGGACGCCGTGATCTGCAGCGTCGAGGAAGTCGAGCGGCGGCGCTGGGCGCAAAAGCACGACGCGCTCGGCCCCTACCTCTGGAAGCGCGCGTGGCGGCGCTTCGACGCGGTCCGACTCGCGGCCGAGCACGGAGGGGAGCCGCAGCCCGAAACGGGCGTCCCGAGTCGGACTAACGACTGTTTCAAAACTGGATTCACCCGGCCTGTCACGCCGGAGGTCGCGGGTTCAAGTCCCGTCACTCGCGCCA
>DASYYX010000048.1:0-35152 GCA_035946795.1 Caulobacteraceae bacterium
CTTGCGGCCGCGCCGCGGCTCCAGGCTCCCCGTCCGCGCCTTCAGCACCACCCAGCGGATCGCCGAGGATGCGCCGACCTTGAACCGCCGCGCCGCCGCCCGCCTGGAACTGCCCCCCTCCACTTCCGCCACAACCCGCGACCGCAGATCCACCGAACGCGCCCCGCTCATGTCCGCCTCCCGAATCAGAGACGGTCATCGATTCACATCCGACCCTTCGCTTGAATCCCCCCGACGATCACATTCGATTCATCGGCGCCGGGAAACGCTCTAGATCACCCCGATTCCCGAGAGCGCGCCGAACACGCCAAGCAGGCACGTCGCCGTGGCGACGCTGGTCACGATCCAGAGATAGGCGCCTCGCAGGCGCATCCGGCCGGGCAGAGCCTTGGCGGCGAGCGCGATCAGGAACCCGAGCACCAGCGGCAGCATGAGAGCGTTCATCACCTGCACGCCGAGGTTGAGCGACACCAGATTGGGGGCGACCGCCACGGCGGCACACCCGCCCACCACGCAAAGTGCGTAGACACCGTAGAACCAGCGCGCCTCCAGCGGGTGGTGCTCGAGCGAGTGTCGGTAGCCGGTCACCTCGCCAAGGCCCCAGGCGAGCGCCAGGGACGTGACGATGGCGGCCACCAGGCCGGCGCCGATGATCCCCAGCCCGAAAACGGCGCGGCCGGCGCCCACCCCTAGATAAGGGGTCAGGGCTGATGACAACTCGCCGACGGAGCCAAGGCTTGTCTTTGCCTGGTGCCCTCCTAGCGTCGCCGCGGCCGCTACCAGCACCGCCGCCATGACCATCTGGGTGATGATCGCGCCCAGCGCCGTGTCCCATCGCGCCGCGGCGAAATCCTTGCTCCGAAGCTTCTTATCGGCGATCGCGGACTGCTGGTAGAACACCATCCAGGGCATGATCACCGCCCCGATGTTGGCAGCCACCAGATAGAGGAAGCCCCGGTCGTGCACGGGGATGCTGATCGCTTGGCGCGCCATCTGCCCCAGGTCGGGGCGGGCGGCCCAGGCGACCCCGAAGAAGGCGAACTCGAAAAGGCCTACCAGAAGCGCGATCCGCTCCACCCGTCGGTAAGAGCCAGTGAGCACCGTCGCCAGCAACGCCGCGCCAGCGAGCGCGAGGCTCACATATCGCGGCACGCCGTAGAGTTCCCCCACCCCGGCGACCCCGGACAGTTCGGTGAGCAGCGCTCCCGTCGTAGCTACCGCCAGACCAGCGACCGAAATCCACGCCCAGACGGAGCCGAACGTCTGCTTGATGAGCTCCCCGTGTCCGCGGCCGGTGAAGATCCCCAGACGGACCGTCAGCTCCTGGACCACGTAGAGAATGGGGATCAGCAGGACCTGCAGCAGGAGAAGGCGGTAGCCCCAGGCGACGCCGCTCTGACCCGCGGTGACGATGCTGCCCACGTCCGTGTCGGCGAGCATGACGACCATGCCCGGGCCGAACACCGCCAGGAACTGGCGCGCACGACCGCGATGTCGGCCGGGCCCCTCCCCGGCATCGCGCGCCATCACGCCGACTCGCAAATGAGAACTGTTCTCAATCACGGTCCCCGGCTAACGGATCAGGACGGTTCTTTCAACCGCCGCTCAACGCCCCGAAGATCATGAGGGAATCGCCGGCCCGCACGGGTTGAGCGAGATCAACCACCGCCTCGCGGCCGAGGAAAATACGCATATGGCGCCGAACGCGGCCCTGCTCGTCGATCACCCGGAAGCGGATTCCGCGGAAGCGTTGGTCGAGGTCATGGAGGACATCGTCCACCGTAGCCCCCTTTGCGCTCACCCGCGTTGCGCCTTCGGTGTAGGCGGTCAATTGCGAGGGGACCCGCACCTCGATCATGGGAGTGGCGCGGCGACGACCGAATAGATTTCCGGCAGATGGGCGCCGATCTGGCGCCAGGAGCCGCCTTCGTCGGAACTGGTCCAAAGCTCGCCGCCGGTGGTGCCCAGATAGAGCCCCAGAGGTTCGTGCTGGTCGGCGCAGAAGGCTTGGCGCTTGACGGTGAACCAGCCCTGCTCGGCCGGGAAGCCGCGATCGCGCCGCTCCCAGCTGGCCCCGCCGTCGCCGGTCCGATAGACCGCCGGCCGCCCCCCGGGGCTAGTGCGCGGCCACACCTCCGTGCCGTCCATGGGAAAGACGAAGGCCGTGTCGGCGCTGCGGGGGTGCGGCACGATGGTGAAGCCGATATCGCCGATGTCGGCCGGCATGGCCCGGCCGATCCGCTCCCAGCGTGTTCCCGGTCGGTCCAGGCGATAGATGCCGCAGTGGTTCTGTTGCCAGATGCGGTCCGGCGCGGTCGGGGCAAGGGCGATGAAGTGGGCGTCCTGGCCGAATTCGGGATAGGGGTCGGGGAGGAAGTTCGCCTCGACGTTTTCGTTCAGGGGCGCCCAACTCTGCGCCCGGTCGCGGCTCTCGAAGACGCCGCCGGTCGAAGTAGCGACGTACATGTGCCGCGGATCGCGCGGGTCGATGACCACCTGATTGAGCAGCGGTCCGTCCGGTGTGCCCGAGTCAGCCGGAACCCACTTGTCGTACATCGGATGGTCGTTGAACCCCGGAACGCCATCCCAGGTCGCGCCGCCATCGCCGCTGACGAAGAGCCCGGGCGGCGAGGTCCCGGCCCACCAAACCCCCGGCTCGCTCGAATGACCGGGCTGCAGCCAGAAGCTGTGCTCCACCGCCCGGCCGCCGTTTCCACTTTTCGGGAACGCCGGCGGCCGATCCGCCTCCTTCCAGGTTTTTCCGCCGTCGCCGGAGCGGAAGATGGTCGGCCCCAAGTGCCCGGTCTTCGCCGCCATCAGCAAGGCGCCCCGGTCCCGCGGATCGGAAACCAGATGATTGACGATCTGGCCCAAGAAGATCGGGCCTTCGACGGACCAGCTGGAACGCCGATCGTCGCTGGTCCAGATCCAGGCCCCCTTGCGCGTCCCGATCAGCAGTTGAACCGCTTGGCTCATCGCGTTCCTCCCGAAGCAGGCTCTTATACCCGCACCTAGGACGGCCAGAAGGCGGCAAATCCGACTTCTCCTTACGTCACCCTTTCGCCGGCCGGCGAAGACCGCCACAGTCGCCCTTCATGAGCGACGCGTTTGAGGAACTGGCGGCGGCCGAGTCGCGCATCAACCCGCCGCCGCGGACCGGCCGGCCGGTGCGGCCGCGCGACGCCGCGACCCTGATTCTGGTGCGGCGGGACGGACCGGCGCCGCAGGTCCTCCTGGGCCGGCGCCACGGCGGCCACGACTTCATGCCCGGAAAATGGGTCTTCCCGGGAGGCCGGATCGACCGATCGGACTTCCGGGCCCCTCATGTGGGCCAGCTGCATCCGCGGGTTGCCGCGCGCCTCGAGCGCACCACCACGCCTTCACGCGCCAGAGCGCTGGCGCTCGCCGCCATCCGTGAGACCTTCGAGGAGGCTGGCCTCCTGCTGGGCCGCCCTGCCCCGGCCCGCATCGCCGTCGGGCCTTGGCGGGAATTCCTGGCTCAAGGGGCCGTGCCCAATCTCGAACCCCTCGACTTCGTCGCCCGCGCCGTCACCCCACCGATATCGCCCAAACGCTTCGACGCTCGCTTCTTCATGGCGCCGGCGGAAGCCCTCATCAGCCTCGAGCGCGGCGCCGACTGCGGCGAACTGGACGAGATCGCCTGGTTCGACCTGGAGCAGGCGCTGAAGCTCGATCTTCCCAGCGTCACCCGCTTCGTCTTGCGCGAGATCCCGGCGCGTCTTTCCGAGCCGCACCGGCCGGCCCCTTCGCTGGCGTTCCGGCGCGGGCGTCAGCAACTGGAGCACCTCTGACGAGGGCGACCGGCGCCGGTCCGTTCGAGACCTTTGTTGCGGTTGCAGCCGCCGACCCGACCTGCCTGGGCCTCATTCTCTATGGTTCGCGGACCAAGGAGACCGCCCGGCCGGATCCCGACTACGATTTCGCCGTGGTGGTCGCCGGGGCCGCGCTAGACGAATGGCGCAGACGGGTAGCGGCGCTGGATGGCGCCGTCTTCGATGGCCGCGCGCTCACCCTGGCCGACTTTCAGGACTGGGCGGAGTGGGAGGGGACTGAGCGCTGGGTCCGCTACGCTCTCGAGGACGCCAAGGTGTTGATCGATCGCGTCGGCCACCTAGCGACAATGACTGCGGCCAAGGCGCGCGTTCCGCCGGGAAAGGCGACCGCTTTCGTCGCTGCGAGCCTCGATCACTTCGTCAACCAAGTCTACCGCTGCGCCAAGTGCGTGCGCGACGGCGATCCGTTCGCGGGCCGGCTCGAGGCCGTCGAGGCTGTCAATCCGCTTCTCGACGCCTTGTTCGCCCTCGACGCTGGGCGCGCTCGACCGTACGCAAAGCACCTGCGGTGGGAGATCGAGAATCGTCCGCCCGCGGGCTTGCCCCTTACGGGAGCGGAATTGCTCGATCTCCTCACCGGGGTCCTGTCGCCCTCCCCTCTGGCGGCGCTGCAGGTGCTCGTGCGCCGGCTGGAGCCGCACTTCCGGGCCTCTGGGCATGGAGCCGTGCTCGACGCCTGGGGCGCGACGCTGCCGTGGATACGGGGGCCCTGCGATTGACTTGGGCGCCGCGCTCCGTATGGTCCGCGCCCTTTCGAGGTCCCAAGTCTTTCCGATGGCCAAGCCCGCTTCGATCAAGATCCGCCTGAACTCATCGGCCGACACCGGCTTCTTCTACGTCACCAAGAAGAACGCCCGGACGATGACCGAGAAGATGGTCGTCCGTAAGTATGACCCGGTCGTGCGCAAACACGTCGAGTTCAAGGAAGGCAAGATCAAATAGGCGGCCTCAAGCCGCCTTGGCGATGACCGTGTTCCGGCCCGCCGCCTTGGCCTCGTAGACGCCGGCGTCGGCGCGCTTGAGCAGATCCTCGGGGCTGTCGACCGCCCCCTGCGTCACCGCCACTCCGATCGAGATCGTCACCATCAGCGGCTCCGCCGAGCCGGCAACGCGGAAAGGCGAGCCGGCGACATGGGTGCGGATGCGCTCGGCGATACGATGGGCATCGGCGAGCTGCGTTCCGGGCATGATGACGATGAACTCCTCACCGCCGAACCGGCACGGCAGGTCCGCCGCCCGCACGTTGGACGCGAGGCGCACGGCGAACTCCCGCAACACCTCATCGCCGATTTCGTGGCCAAAACAGTCGTTGATCTGCTTGAACCGATCGAGATCGATCATCAGCGCCGCCACCGGCTCGCCACCGAGCTTGGCGCGCTCCACCAGGGCCGCCAGCTGGCTCGTCATGTAGCGACGGTTGTGAAGACCGGTGAGCGGGTCTGTGACCGCCATTTCCAGGCTGTTGTCCAGACTGCCGCGTAGGAATTCGGTGTAGCGCTTGGCGCGGATCAGGCTTTTCACCCGCGCCCCGAGCTCGCGCGCGTCGACCGGGGCGGCGATGATGTCGTTGAAGCCGATCTCGAGGGCCTTGACGACGCGCGCGCGGTCCTTGGGATCGACCACACCCAAGATGGGCGCGCGCCGGGCGGCTTCGTCGGCGCGCAGCTGTACCCCAAGGCGCAAGCCATCGAAGGCGCTGGCGGCGGTGTTCACGATGGCCAGGTCCAGTGGCGACCTGGCGGTGAGCAGCGCCTTTTCCGGATCGGTCTCGATTACCGGGCGATGCTCGGCGGCGAGGTCGTCCGCCAGTCGTCGAGCCTCGTCGAGGTCGTCGTCCACGATCAGCACTCGCCCCGCACTCCCGGCCAGGCGTCCGTCGGCGTCGCCCATGACTCCCAGGCGCCGGCCCGAAGCCTCACGCTGGCGCAGCTCGTCGATAACGATCTTCAACCGGGAGAGACTGCGGACCCGCGCGAACAGCATCAGGTCGTCGATGGGCTTGGTCAGGAAGTCGTCCGCGCCCGCCTCCAGGCCGGCGATCTTATCGGCGCGCGAATCGAGCGCGGTCACCAGAACCACCGGCACATGGGCGGTGCATGGGTCGCCCTTGAGACGGCGGCAGACCTGAAAACCGTCGAGCCCCGGCATCATCACGTCCAGGAGGACGATGTCCGGCGGGTCGTCCTGGGCCATCTTCAGCGCCGACTCGCCGTCAGCGGCGGTGCGCACCTCGTAATATTCCGCCTCGAGCTTGGCCTTCAGGATGCGAAGGTTCGCCTCGAGATCGTCGACGACGAGGATGCGGGCCGTCATCGCCTCAGCCCAGGAACTTGCGTACGGTTTCGAGGAACGGGCCGACGGCGATCGGCTTGGCGATATAGGCCTCGCAGCCGCCCTCGCGGATGCGTTCCTCGTCGCCCTTCATGGCGAACGCGGTGACCGCGATTACCGGAATGTGGGCGAGCGTCTCGTCCTCCTTGAGCCACTTGGTGACCTCGAGGCCTGAGATCTCGGGAAGCTGGATGTCCATGAGGATGAGATCGGGATTGTGCTCGCGGGCGAGCGTCAGAGCCGCCAGACCCTCGCGCGTTTCCAGGGTGCGGTATCCCTGTGCGTCCAGGAGGTCGCGAAAGAGCTTCATGTTGAGCTCATTGTCCTCGACGATGAGGACGGTCTTGGGCGCCGATGAAGCCATGCAAGCTCGAGCCAGCCGCGCCGAGTCGCCTCTGCGCCGGGCTCGGAAGGTGGCGCAAATATCCTTAAGTCGAAGTTGATCGGGAGCGGGATGGCGGCCAGCTAGCCGACGAGGTGGTAGGGCAGCGGCGCTAGCCAGGGACCCGTGGGCGTGGTTTGTCCACCCCCGGAGGGAGGATGATCCGGATCGGCGTCGATTTCGGCGGCACCAAAATCGAGGCGGCCGCTGTGGACGATGGCGGCGCCATCGTCGCTCGCGTGCGCGCGCCAAATCCGAGGATCTACGAGCAGTCTCTGCGGGTCGTGGCCGAGGTCGTGGCCGAGGCCGAACGGCTCGCCGGCGTTGGGCGCCTCCGGGTCGGGGTGGGGATGCCGGGCTCGCTTTCTCCTGTCACCGGCCTCATCCGCAACGCCAACAGCCTGTGGCTTGCCGATCGGCCGTTCCCGCAGGATCTCGAGCGGGTCCTCGAACGCCCGGTGCGGGTCTCGAACGACGCCAATTGCTTCGCCCTTTCTGAGGCAGTCGGCGGCGCGGCCGACGGCGCCCGCGTCGTCTTCGGCGCGATCCTAGGCACAGGTTGCGGCGGCGGCGTCGTCGTCGACCGGACGGTCGTCGAGGGGCGCAACCTGATCGCCGGCGAGTGGGGCCATTCGCCCCTGCCCTGGCCGAGCGAGGACGAGCGCGCCGCGCATCGGTGCTGGTGCGGCCGCGTCGATTGCCTGGAAACTTGGATTTCCGGCACTGCCTTTACCGCCGACTACGCCCGGCGCGCCGGCGAGACGCTCGAGGGCGAGAAGATCGTGGAGCGGGCGCGCGCGGCCGAGCCGCATGCGGTCGCGACCCTGGAGGCCTATGTCGAGCGGCTCGGGCGAGGCCTGGCCGTGATCTGCGACATCCTCGATCCCGACGTCATCGTGCTGGGCGGCGGCATGAGCCAGGTTAAGGAACTCTACGATCAGGCGCCGGCCGCGATCGCCCGGTGGGTGTTCTCGGATGTCTTCGTCACGCCCGTGGCGCCGGCGGCCTTCGGCGACTCCTCCGGCGTACGCGGCGCGGCGTGGCTATGGCCGGCGGACTAGGCCGAGCGCCGGCGCTCTGCCGGGACTGCCTGTGGACGGGCGACGCTCCGGGCGGCCGGTGCCCGGTTTGCGATTCGGCGCGTCTGATCGCCCACGCCGAGCTTTTCGAGCTGTCTATCGCCCATCTCGACTGCGACGCCTTTTACGCTTCGGTCGAGAAACGCGACCGGCCGGAACTGGCCGACCAGCCGGTGATCGTCGGCGGCGGCGCCCGCGGCGTGGTCACCACCTGCTGCTACATCGCGCGCCAGTACGGCGTCCGCTCCGCGATGCCGATGTTCAAGGCGAGAGCTGCCTGCCCGCACGCGGTGGTCATCCAGCCCGACTTTCCCCGCTACATCGCCGTGAGCCGGCGTATCTTCGCCAAGCTGCGCGCCTTGACCCCCCTGGTGCAGGGCCTCTCCCTGGACGAGGCTTGGCTCGATCTTTCCGGGACCGAGCGATTGCACGGCGGCCGCCCGGCCCTCGTCCTGGCCCGGCTGCAAAACGAGATCTCCGCCGATATAGGGCTGCCGGTATCGATCGGGCTCGCGCCCAACAAGTTCCTGGCCAAGATCGCCTCGGGCTTCGGCAAGCCCAGTGGTTTCTTCGTCGTCGGCGCAGCTGAGGCGCGGAGCTTCCTAGCGCCCCTTCCGGTCGGCCAGCTGCCGGGAGTGGGCCCGGCGTTCGCGGCGCGTCTGCAGGGCGCCGGCTTCTCGAGGGTCGGCGAACTGGCGACCCGGGAAGACGATCTGCGGCGGCTCTTTGGCGACCAAGGCGCGCATCTGGCGGCCCTGGCCCGCGGCGAAGACGGCCGTCGGGTCAATCCGGCCGAGCCGCGTCGCAGTATTAGCGCCGAGACCACCTTCGAGCGTGATCTTTCCCGCCTCGAAGACCTGGAGCCGATCCTCTTCGCCCTCGCCGACAAGGTGGCCCGCCGCGCCCGGTCCGAAGAGCTGGCCGGCCGGGTCGTCACCTTGAAGCTGAGATCCGCGGACTTTCGCATCCGAACACGGCGAAGAACGTTGCCTGTTCCATGCCGGACTGCGCGCACGCTCTTCGCCGAAGCCCGCGCCCTCCTGAGGGAAAGTCCGGCGGGGATGTTGCGACTCATCGGGGTCGGCCTGACCGGCCTGGCGCCCGGCCCGGTCAACGCGGAAGACTTCTTTTCAGGCGCCGAAGCCCGCGCCCTGGCGCAGGAAAGGGCGCAAGACGCCCTGGCCGCGCGGTTCGGCGCGGGAGCGCTGGTCCGGGCCCGGAGCCTGCGCCAGTAATCCGCCCTGGGGGCGAGCGGGGGACCCCGGGACAAAATGAGCCCTTCCAAACCCGTTCACTTTCCATATCTAATCGGCGGGCTAACATGCATGGAGCGCGAGCCCTGGAGACCTGTCGTGGCCGCCAAGCAGCAAGGTGATCAGCTGATCGGCACGGGTACGGCCATCGTCACCCAGACGAAGACCAAAACCCAGAAGCCATCGATGTATCGCGTGCTGATTCTCAATGACGACTACACGCCGATGGAGTTCGTTACTTACGTCCTCGAGAGGTTTTTCAATAAGTCACGAGAGAACGCCATTCGCATTATGCTGCATGTCCATCAGAACGGCGTCGGCGTCTGCGGCGTCTTTACATACGAGGTCGCCGAGACGAAGGTGGCGCAGGTGATCGAGACAGCGCGCCGCCATCAGCACCCGTTGCAGTGCACCATGGAAAAGGACTGAAGAAAGAGCCGTGCCGTCGTTCTCGCGTAACCTCGAAGAGACCCTCCACCGGGCTGTCGCTTACGCCAACCAGCGCAAGCACGAGTACGCGACCCTGGAACACCTGCTGTTGTCGCTGACCGACGACGCCGACGCCGCAGGCGTCATGAAGGCCTGCGACGTCGATCTCGCGCAGCTGAAGAAGACCCTCACCCAGTATGTCGACACGGAGCTGAAATCGCTCGTCGTCGACGACGGCGAGGACGCCAAGCCGACTGCTGGCTTCCAGCGCGTCATCCAGAGGGCGGTCATCCACGTCCAGTCCTCGGGACGTGAGGACGTCACCGGGGCCAACGTGCTGGTGGCGATCTTCTCCGAGCGCGAGAGCCATGCCGCCTACTTCCTGCAGCAACAGGAGATGACGCGCTACGACGCGGTCAATTTCATTGCCCACGGCATCGCCAAAAAGCCCGGCGCTTCCGAAGCGCGTCCGGCGAAGGGCGCGGGCGAGGACGAGGACAAGCCGGCCGTCAAGACCGGCGGCGAAGCGCTAGAAGCCTACTGCATCAACCTCAACGAGAAGGCGCGGCAGGGCAAGGTCGACCCCCTCATCGGCCGCGCCATCGAGGTCGAGCGCTGCATCCAGATTCTTTGCCGGCGCAACAAGAACAACCCGTTGCTGGTGGGCGACCCCGGCGTCGGCAAGACCGCGATCGCCGAGGGACTGGCGCGCAAGATCGTCGGCAAGCAGGTGCCCGACGTTCTTGCCGGCGCCACCATGTTCTGCCTCGACATGGGCGCCCTTCTGGCCGGCACCCGCTACCGCGGCGACTTTGAGGAACGGGTCAAGCAGGTCATCAAGGAGCTGGAGCACCACCCCGGCGCCATTCTCTTCATCGACGAGATTCACACCGTCATCGGCGCCGGCGCCACCAGCGGTGGCGCCATGGACGCCTCGAACCTGCTCAAGCCAGCGCTGGCGTCGGGCAACCTGCGCTGCATGGGCTCGACCACCTACAAGGAGTTCCGCCAGCACTTCGAGAAGGACCGGGCGCTTGTCCGCCGCTTCCAGAAGATCGATGTCAACGAGCCTTCGGTCGAAGACACGGTGAAGATCCTCAAGGGCCTGAAGACCTACTACGAGGAATTCCACAAGCTGAAGTACACCGCCGAGGCGCTGCGGGCGGCCGCGGAACTTTCGGCCAAGTACATCACCGACCGGAAGCTGCCGGACAAGGCGATCGACGTCATCGACGAGGCTGGGGCCTCCCAGATGCTGCTGCCCGAGGCCCGCCGCAAGAAGGTGATCGGCATCAAGGAAGTGGAGGTGGTGGTCAGCAAGATCGCGCGCATCCCGCCCAAGAGCGTCTCCAAGTCCGACACCGTGGCTCTCAAGCAGCTCGAGGCGGACCTCAAGAGCGCCGTCTTCGGCCAGGAGGAAGCAATCCGGCAGCTCTCCTCGGCCATGAAGATGGCCCGCGCCGGCCTGCGCGAAAGCGGCAAGCCAATCGGCTGCTATCTTTTCAGCGGCCCGACCGGCACCGGCAAGACCGAAACCGCCAGGCAGCTGGCGACCACGCTCGGTATCGAGCTGCTGCGCTTCGACATGAGCGAGTACATGGAGCGGCATACGGTCAGCCGCCTCATCGGCGCGCCCCCGGGCTATGTGGGCTTCGACCAGGGCGGCCTGCTCACCGACGCCGTCGACCAGCACCCGCATGCCGTCGTCTTGCTGGACGAGATCGAAAAGGCGCACCAGGACGTCTTCAACATCCTGCTGCAGGTCATGGACCACGGCACCCTGACCGACGCCAACGGCAAGAAAGTCGATTTCAGGAACGTCATCCTGATCATGACCACCAATGCCGGCGCTTCGGATTCGCAGCGCAACTCTATCGGCTTCGGCCGCGGCAAGGTCGAGGGTCAGGATGAGGAGGCGATCAAGCGCCTGTTCACGCCCGAGTTCCGCAACCGCCTCGACGCCACCGTCGGATTCAAGGCGCTGACGCCCGAGATCATCCGCATGGTGGTGCAGAAGTTCATTCTTCAGCTCGAGGCGCAGCTGGCCGATCGTCACGTCACCATCGAGACCAGCGATGAAGCCGTCGATTGGCTGGCGAAGAACGGCTACGACGAGCTCTATGGGGCTCGGCCGCTGGCTCGCGTCATCCAGGAGGAGATCAAACGGCCGCTGGCGGACGATATCCTCTTCGGGCGCCTCGCCAAGGGCGGGCACGTCAAGGTGATCCTCAGGGACGGCAAGCTCGCCTTCGAGTTCGAGCCCAAGGTCGCGACTCCCCCCTCTTCCGCCGACAGCAAGTCCGGCTCGGACGAACCAGCGCTCGTCTAGCTGCTCAGTCGGCGCCGCCCCTCGCCCGCGGCGGACCAATCTGGACGCCGGCTTCAGGCCGCGGCCGAGATCTTCTTCGCCAGCTCCTCCAGGCGTCCCCGATCGGCCATGCCCCCGCCGGCGTGACGCCCGAGCGGCCGGTTCGCCCAGCGCGGGATCACGTGGAAGTGGAGATGGAACACGGTCTGGCCCGCGGCCTCGCCGTTGAATTGGCTGACCAGCACCGCGTCGGGCGCTAACGCCTTGGCGCTGGCGCGCGCCAGGCGCTGCACGGCGTCCATCAGCTCGTGCAGGTGGTCGGGCTCGATCTCCAGCAGGTTGCGGGCGCGCGAGCGCTTGTGGACGACGAGGCTGTGGCCCTCGGATTGCGGAAAGACATCCATGAAGGCGAGCGTCGCGTCGTCCTCGAAGATGCGCACGGCCGGCGCCTCGCCGCGGATGATCTTGGCGAAGATGTTGTCCGGATCGTATGCGCCCGTGAGGCTCATGGCCTGGCTCCCTCGCTTGCCGCTGCGTGGTATCACAGCGGCGGGGAGGCGAGCATGGCCGACGAGCCTTTCACGGTGCGCCAGAAGAAGTACTTTGCCGCGATGCGCGCCTCGCTCGAGCGCGACACCGGCAAGTCCCTGGCCGAATGGGTCGCGATCGCTCGCACCTGCCCGGAGACGGCGCCGCATGCGAGGCTCACATGGTTCAAGCAAGAGCACGGCCTGTTGCAGAACCGCGCCTCGTTGGTGCTCGCCGAGGCTCTCGAGGGCGGCCGCCGGGCCTGGGATGATCCGGACGCGCTGGTGCGCGCGGTGTGGAGCGAGCCTGGCCCGCGAGGGATTTACAAAGCCCTCGATCGACTGGCGACGGCCCTGCCAGGAACTGTGCGCACCCCCCGGAAGACCTACACAGCCTGGGGCCGGGAATTCCAGTTCGCCGCCGCCCGGCCGTTGAGGCATGGCGGCGCTTTGCTCGGCCTCGCCCTCGACCCCGCTGCAGATCTGCGTCTCGCGCCGGCGCGGAACGAGGCCTGGTCCGAGAGACTGAAGTCGCGCCTGGAGATCGGCTCTTCCTCGGAGGTCGACGCGACCATTGTTTCGCTGCTGCGCCGCGCTTGGGAAGCCTCCTAAGCTTCTCCGGCAGCTCCTCGCGTGAGCTGAAAGTCCAGATGCCGGCGCACCGTCGGCCACTCGGAGGCGGTGATCGAATAGACGCAGGTATCGCGCAGAACGCCGTCCCGGTCACGCGTGTGGCTGCGCAGAATCCCGTCCAGCCGCGCCCCCAACCGTTCGATCGCCGCGCGACTGGCGCGATTGAAGAAGTGGGTGCGGAACTCGACGGCAATGCAGCCGAGGCCTTCGAAAGCATGGGCGAGCAGCAGGCGCTTGGCTTCTGTGTTCAACCCGGTCCGCTGGACCGAGCGCCGATACCAAGTCGAGCCGATCTCGACGCGGCGGTTTTCGGCGTCGATGTTCATGTACGTAGTCATGCCGACCGGCCGGCCCGCTTCGGGCGAGATCACGGCGAAGGGCAGCATCGAGCCGGCGGCGCGCAACGCCAGCCGGCGGGCGATCTCGCCCTGCATGCCCTCGGGCGCCGGGACGTTCGTATACCAGAGCCTCCAGAGATCACCGTCCTTCACGGCCTCGATGAGATCGGGAGCATGGGCGGGCTCGAGAGGAACCAGCCGGACGAAGCGTCCGCCCAGTTCGACCGCCGGCGGCCAGGGCTCGACCTCGTCGCTCATGCGCTTGCCTGTCGATATGGCGAATAGGCCTCGGCCAACCACTCGATCTCGCTTTCTACTGCCGGGCGCTCCTGCTCGAGGTAGCGCGCCACCGCGTTCCGTAGCCCCGGGTCGGCGATGTAGTGCGCCGAGTAGACCTCCACCGGCAGATAACCGCGGGTGATCTTGTGCTCGCCCTGGGCCCCGGCCTCGACTCTCGCCAGCCCCCGGGCGATCGCCTGCTCGATGGCCTGGTAGTAGCAGAGTTCGAAGTGGAGGAACGGGACGTGCTCGACACACCCCCAGTTGCGGCCGAACAGGCAATCGCCGCCGATGAGGTTGAGAGCTCCGGCGATCCAGCGGCCGCCGCGACGAGCCATGACGAGCAGGATCCGGTCCGCCATGGCGTCGGACAGCAGTGAAAAGAAGCGTCGGTTGAGATAGGGCCGGCCCCACTTGCGAGAACCAGTGTCCATGTAGAAGGCGAAGAAGGCGTCCCAGTGCGCCTCGCTCAGCTCGCCGCCGGTGAGGGCGACGATGTCGAGACCGCGCCCCGCCTCTCGCCGCTCGCGCCGGATGACCTTACGCCGGGCGGATGACAGCGTCGCCAGGAACTCATCAAAGCTGGCATAACCAGCGTTGCGCCAGTGGTACTGCCGCGCCTTGCGCCCGAGCAGGCCTTCGCCGCGCAGGAACTCCCATTCCTCGCGCGTCGGGAAGTTAAAGCCTGCGTTGGCGATCCCGAAGCGTTCGGCAAGGCCTACAACGCCGGCGAGCAGGCCCCGCCTCCCCGCCTCCAGGTTGGCGCCGGCCGCGACCAGCAGCCGCGGCCCGGTGACCGGCGAGAACGGCGAGGCGCAGAGCAGCTTGGGATAATAGCGGCCGCCGGCGCGCTCGTAGGCGTCGGCCCAGGCGTGATCGAAGATGTATTCGCCTTGGCTGTGGGCCTTCAGATAAAGCGGCGCGACCGCCGCGATCCCACCGGCCCCGTCGTCGAGCGCCAGATATTGTGGTCCCCAGCCGGCGCGCTCGCTGACGCACCCGGACTCCTCGAGCGCGTGCAGAAAATCGTAGGCGACGAAGGGATTCTCCGGTCCGCGGGTGAGCGCGCAGGCGTCCCAGGCAGTGCGGCCGATCTCGCTGATGCGCCGATGCGCCCGTACGGCGCAAGCAGACTTCACGCGGCGAAGCCCTCGAAGATGAAATTGTCACAGGCGCCATCGGGGGGCATCTGGGACCGATCCCGCACGGTCCAGGCGATCACCGGCATGCCGGCCCGCCGCAGCTTCATTGCGGCCGAATTGGCGAGCATATCGAGCGACAAGGCCAGGAAATGCGGCTTGGCGATGTGCACGTGCTCGAGCTTGGCGAAGGCGCGCCTCTGTTCGGTAGCCAGGTGCGGCGCGTCCTCGCGCCGGTAGGCGTGGGAATCGAGCCCACGCAGAACCTGGGGGTGATGGCGGGCGAACCAGGCGTGGCTGTAGGGATTGAAGCCGATGACGCAGGTCGGTCCGTTGTGGTCGATCAACACTTCGCACACGCGCCGCTCCAAGCGTCCGACCTCGCCCCAGGGCGTCTTCAGCTCGATATGGATCATGGAGCGCCGGCCAACGATCGTCAGCACGTCGGCAAGCCTGGGGATGGTCTCGCCGCTGCTGGCAAGCCGCATACGCTGAAGATCGGCGGCGGAATGGTCAGCCAAGCGTCCTTCGACCCCGGTCATGCGCTGGAGGGTCTCGTCGTGGAACACCATGGCCTCGCCATCGGCCGAGAGGTGCACATCGAGCTCGATGTCGTAGCCGGCCTCGCACGCCGCCTCGAACGCCGCCAGCGAATTGGCCGGGGCGTCGGGATGGGACCAGTAGCCCTGGTGGGCGATCGGCGGCGCGAACAGATGGTCCCAGAGCTCGCCAAAAAGGGCCTTGCCGCTGGGCGGCTTCATGGTTCTTCGGCCACCTCGATGATGGCGTCGACCTCGACGGCGAAGTCGAACGGCAGCCGGTACACCCCCACGGCCGAGCGGGCGTGGCGGCCAGCCTCGCCCAGGACGTCGACGATGAGGTCCGAGCAGCCGTTCACCACCTGCGGGATGTCGATGAAATCAGGCCCCGCTTGCACGAAGCCACCGAGTTTCACCACCCGCTTCAATCGGCTCCAGTCGCCGTCGGCGGCAGCCTTCATCTGGGCCAGCAGGTTGAGGGCGCACAGGCGCGCCGCCGCCTGGCCGGTGGCAAGGTCGAGATCCTTGCCGACGGTTCCCCGGATGCCGCCGCCGCCGTCGACACTCACCTGACCGGCGATGTGCACCAGAGACCCGGCGCGCACGAAGGGCACATAGTTGGCGGCAGGCGCTGCCGGCGGCGGCAGCTTGAGCCCAAGCGCCTCTAGCCGGTCGTCGGGAGTGGCCATGGGCGCTCCCTTAGCGCCTGGGCCGTAGACCGGAAAGCGTGGCGCGCGGTGGGCATGCAAAACCCCTCCGCTCAGGAGAGCGGAGGGGTTGGAAGGATGACGCCGAAAGGCGCGCCGGTGTTAGCGGACGGCCTGCACACGCTCCACGAACGCGGTCACGCGCTCGCTGATCGGCTGGACCGTCTCGCGCACCGAAGCCGTGAACGTTTCGCCCATCTTGGTCGCCTCGGCGACGTACGCCTCGAAAGCGCTGCGGGCGAACGAGGTCTGCGCCTCGATCAGCTCCTGCACGCTCTTGGCGGTGGTCATGGCCTTGGCGGCGGCGGCCTGGTCCTCGAGCGACTTCTTCGAAAAAGCGAGTGCCTGCGCGCCGAGCGCTTCGGCGCCCTTGGCCGCAGCAGTCGCCGAAGCCACCAGGGCCTCGAAATTCTTGGCCGAATAGGCGGAGAGGTCGCGCATCGCGGCGACGGACTTTTCCACCTGGTCCTTGAAGGCGCCGCTGGCGGCCGCCAGCGTCTCGTTGGCCTTGTCGGACGCGGTCTTCACGGTTTCGGGAGCGGCGGTGGGCATGGGGTCTGGTCCTTGGGCTTTGGGTTGGGCGGCGGGTCGGTTTCGCATTGCACTATGATCGAATGGCGCCAGGGATCCTTCCTCGGCGCCACGGCCCAAATGCCATGCTGCACTGCACAAGTCAACCGTTTTTGTGCGGTGCACAATGAGCTCGGGCGCCCTCGGGCGACGTGGGGTTCCCGCCGCGAAAACCGATCCGTCGCTCAACTATTGTTTACAATTGAACAACCGGCGTGAACGCATGCTAACGTTTCAAGGCGGCGGCGCGCTCGCCATGTCCTTGTTTTGATTCGTCTCGTCGTATTCGGAGCGTCCATGTCGAAACGCGCCCGGTCCGCTCGCCGCCTCGCCCTTGCGATCCTGGCCGCCGTCGCGGCGCCGGCCTTGGGCCACGCGCAGACACCGTATTTCTCTTATCTGCGGGTCGACGAGGGCGGGCCGAAGTACGCCGCCATCGTCATGGACGCCAACACCGGCGAGGTGCTCTTCGATAAGCGTGCCGACGAGGTTCGCTACCCCGCCTCGCTGACGAAGATCATGACGCTCTACCTGACGTTCCAGGCGCTGGCGTCTGGTCGCCTGCACACCTACGACCGGATCGTGGTCTCGCCACTGGCCGCGGCCCAGTCGCCCACGAAGCTGGGCCTCAGGGCAGGCGAGACCATCAGCGTCGAAAACGCGATGCACGGCATGGCGGTGCACTCGGCAAACGATATGGCCGTGGCCATGGCCGAGCGGATCGGCGGCACCGAGTCGCGGTTCGCCGAAATGATGACTGCGGAAGCGCAGCGACTGGGAATGACTCATACACGCTACGTCAACGCCAATGGCCTGCCCGACAGCCGCCAGGTCACCAGCGCCCGCGACATCGCCATCCTCGTTCGCGCGGTCTTGCGTGATTATCCTCAATATTATCACTACTTTAGCGACGAAGAATTCACCTATGCCGGCCGCACCTACTACAACACCAATCACCTGCTTGGACGCATGCCGGGCGTGGATGGCCTGAAGACCGGATTCACGAACGCCGCCGGCTTCAATCTCGCGGCCTCGGCAGTGCGCAACGGCCACCGGCTGATCGCTGTGGAGCTCGGCGGACCCTCCGGCGGCTGGCGGAACGAGAATGTCGAAGAGCTGCTTCTCGCCGGTTTCGACGCCGAGGACAGGCGCGATCGCGGCCAGGGCGTGATGCTGGCCCAGAACGCCTTCACTGTGGCGCCTTATCGCACGGCGGCCCGGGCCCAACCGGCGGCCGCCCAGCCTAACGATCCCATCGATGTGATCCTCACCGGCGCGACCGCCCGGCCCGCTTCCATGGCCCTCCTCCCCTCCGTCGTCCAGGCGGTCCGGCCGGGCATGCTCATGGCGCAACTGCCCGGTCGCCCAGGGTCGATGAGGCCCGCCGCCCCGACTGAAGGGCGTGCTGCGCGGACGTCTTCGCCCAATGCCGACCATCGGTTCTTTGTCCAGGTCGGCGAATATAGCCTGCGGAGCCAGGCGCGCGCCCAGGTCGAGAGGGTGGCGCGCCGGTTCACCCAGCAGTTCGACAGCGCCGAAGGGCGGGCCGAGCCCGATGGCCGCCACTGGCGGGCGTGGTTCTCTGGGTTTACGCGCGGCGGCGCCGATGCGGCCTGCCAGAGCATGCGCCGCGCCGGACTGGGTTGCGAGGTCGGCGAGGAAGGCTGACGCGGGGCTCAGGCTGCGGCGCTGGCGCGCGCCTCGGCGCTCGTCAGCCCAAGCTCCAGCATCAGGGCCCGCAGCTCCTGTCGCGCCGCCAAGTGCGTCAATGAGACCTGCACCGGTCGCACCTGGCGCGAGAGATCGGCGACGGTCAGCCCGAATGGATAGAGTTCGCGGTAGATCACCCGGTCCTTGAGGCCCGCTATGGCGCGAAAGCCGACGCGGCGTGACAGCAGCGCCAGGCGCTCGTCGACACGGCGGCGATTTCGCGGCTCGACCGAGGCGAGGCGATTGCGCAGCACCACCCAGTCGATCGAGTGTCCGCCCTCGGCGGCGCGCCGCTTGCGCGCCTCCCAGACAACCTCGGCGTAAAGGCTCGGCCGCACCAGATCGAGGCTCACAGGATCGATCACCCCAAGCATGCCGAAATCGACGAAGCTGTCGTTCATCGGCGTGACAATGAGGTCGGCGCGCTGGTGCGCGGCGCGGGAGAACTCGGTGTCGGACCCGGGCGTATCGACAATGACATAGTCGACATCGGCAGCCAGCGCCTGTGCCAACTCCTCGAGCGTCGTGGGTTCCAGGCTCGTTGGGGCCGGCAAGGCGACGCCCGCCGCCGCCGTCCAGGCGAGACGATTGGCGAAGAACGCGGCCGTCGAGCGTTGGCGCAGGTCGAGGTCGGCGACGGCGACGCGCGCGCCCTCGTACAAAAGACAGGTGGCCAGGTGCACGGCGATGGTGGACTTGCCCGCGCCGCCCTTCTCGTTGCCGATGACGATGATACGCACGTTGCGACTCGACCCCGCCAGGGAGCGTGCTTGCGCCGGCCGCGCGCGCGGCGCAAGGGCCGCCCATGCAGCTGGCCATTGTCCGCACCCCGCCGAGCTGCGGGCTCAGCTGGAGCTACGACGCTCGCGGGGTGATGTCACCCTGGCCCCGACGATGGGAGCGCTGCACGCCGGACACTTCTCGCTGATCGCGATCGCCCGCCGGGAAGCGGCCACTGTGGTCGCCAGCCTGTTCGTGAACCCCACCCAGTTCGGCCCCGGCGAAGACCTGGCGCGCTATCCGCGGGATGAGCAGCGCGACGCGGCTCTGCTCGAGGCGGCCGGTTGCGACCTGCTCTATGCGCCATCGGCCGCGACGATGTACCCGACAGGGTTTGGCACGACGGTGCGTGTGAGCGGCGTCTCCGAGCCGCTCGAGGGCCAGTTCCGGCCGGGTCACTTCGCCGGCGTGTGGTCGCCAAGCTCCTGGTCCAGCGCGCCCCTGAGATCGCCGTGTTTGGAGAGAAGGACTATCAGCAGTTGCTGGTCATCCGCCGCCTGGTCGCCGATCTCGACCTCGGCGCGAAGGTGATCGCCGCGCCGACGGTGCGCGAGGCCGACGGCCTCGCCCTCTCCTCGCGAAATGCCTACCTCGATCGGTGAGAGCGGGCGGTCGCGCCGGCTCTGTACACAGCGCTGGCTATGGCCGCCGGCGCCCTGGGCCGAGGTGCAACAGTGGCTGACGCCGAGAGCCGCGGGCGCGCCAGCGTGCTCGCGGCAGGCTTCGCGGCCGTCGATTATTTCGAGGCGCGCGATCCGGCGACGCTGCAACGGCTGGGGCCGCCACTGGCGGGCCCGGCGCGATTGTTTGCCGCCGGGCGGCTCGGGCCCACGCGCCTCATCGACAACGTAGCCGCCTAGCTCAGCGCTCCACCAGGCGCGTGTACAGGTGCCAGGTGGCGTAGCCGAGCACCGGGAGCACCACAGCGAGCCCGACAAAAGCCGGCAGGCAGCCCACGAGCAGGAGAACGGCGATCCGCGCCCCCCAGGCGATGGTCGCTCCCAGGTTCGCCTGCACGGCGCGCACGGAGGTCTCGACCGCGGTGAAGGGGTCGGCAGCCTTGTCGACGGCCATCGGAAACGAAACCAGGCTGAACACCAGGGTGACGGCGGCGAACGCGGCGCCCATGAGATTGCCGACGATGATCATCGTCCAGCCTTCGGGCGTGGTGAACAGGCGCGAGACAAAGTCCGCGAGGCCCGTGATCGGGGCGCGTCCCAGCGTGGTCGCATAGACGGCCCACGCTGCGGCGAGCCAGAGGGCGAACAGCACCCCCAGCGCCAGCGTCAGTGTCCGCAAGGACCAGCGGCCGCGGCGTCCCAGCGGATCGAAGAAGTGGCGCCAGCTGGCGTCAAGGCCCGCGTCACGGCGGCGGGCGATCTCGTAAAATCCGCTCGCCAAGGCCGGCCCCAGGATCGAGAGCCCGGCGACGAGCGGGAAGAACATCGGCAGCAGCGCCCGCTCGTTGAGCGAGGCCGCCGCGGCCGCAAAGCCGATGAAGGGGTAGATCAAGGCGATGAGCACTACATCGCCGCGCTTGGCGATAAAGTCCTTCCAACCTTGCGCCAGGGCCCAGTCGAGATCGGCTGTGGTGATGCGCCGCACGGCGGGCGTCTCGGCGCCGGCGGCCCAAGGGATGGAGTGAATGGTCACGGCTCATTCTCCTCGCACGCGAACCCCCTGCCGAAGGCAGGATACCACATCCGAGCGGTGGTCGCCGAAGTGGCCGCCTCACCAGGCGCCGAGGCGTCGCAAGGCCCGGGCCAGTTCTGGCGGCGCGCCTTCCTCGCTTACCGGCGGCAGATCCGCAGGCGCGTCCTTGCCTTCGAAATAACGCCATCCCTGGAAGGCGCGTCGCGGCGCCGGTTCGGTCGGCGTGATCCCCAGCTCCAGCAGAACGCGACAGCGTCGGGCCGGCCCTTCACCGACCGTCTGTACGTCCACAATAGCTTGGCGGCATAGGACGAGACCCTTGATCACCCAATAGAGCGAGCCCTCGCCCGCGAGTTCGGCGGCCCGTCGGGGCGTCTGGCGTGTCGACATGATCGCGGGCCCATGAGGTCCGAAGCGCTGCGCCTGCCATTTGGCCAGGTCCTCGATGCTGTCGGCGCCGACGCAGAGCTTGATGAGGTGCAGGGCCACGCCAGGTCAAACGCCCTTCGAGCGGGTCGACCGCGCCGGTCGCGGCTCGACGCGCACAAGGAGCGCCCCTTCGCCCACCTGACGTCCCGGCTCGACCAGGAGTTCGGCCACCACGCCGTCGAGCGAGGCGGCAAGCGCGTGCTCCATTTTCATGGCCTCGAGCACGACAAGGGTCTGGCCCGCGCACACCGCTTCGCCGACGCGGACTGCGACCTGTGCGATACGGCCCGGCATCGGTGAGCGGACAATGCCGTCGCCAGCTAGGCCGCCGATTGCGCGAGCCTCGGGTTGGGAAGCGCTGAAAGCGACAGCCGCACCGCCGAAGAACGCTACTTCCTCGCCCGCCACATGCGCCAGCGGCAGCGGCGCGGCATCGTAGTCGGGGACCACCTCCATCGCTTCGCCGCCGACGAAGAGACGCACCGTCCTGCGGGCCGGCGCATTCAGCCGCCAGCCGGCGACGGCGGGATCCGGGCCCCACGGGCCGTCGCCGTTCCGGCTCGAGGTGCGCGCCAGAGCGGCGGCAATCGCGCCGGTTGGCGTCGGCGGGGGCGCCGCCAGAGTGGCGAGCTTGCGTTCGATGAGACCGGTATCTGCCGCGCCCGCGGCAAATTCCGGATCCTCAAGGCAGTGGGCCAGGAAGGCCGCATTGGTCTCCACCGGCCAGACCTCCGCAGACCGGCACGCCTCCGCGAGCCGGCGCCGCGCCGCCGCCCGGGTATCACCGTGGGTCACGAGCTTCGCCAGCATCGGGTCGTAAAAGGCCGACACCCGATCACCTTCTTCGAACCCCGAATCGACGCGCACGGCGCAACTCATCCGAAACCGCCCCAGTCCTCCCGCGGATGGCCGGAAGTGCTCCCCAGGCGCTTCGGCGTAGAGCCGCGCTTCGATGGCGAATCCGCGCATCGCGATCTCGTCCTGAGCCAGCGGCAAAGGCTCGCCTGCGGCGATGCGCAGCTGCCACTCGACCAGGTCGAGGCCGGTGATGGCTTCGGTGACGGGATGCTCGACCTGCAGGCGGGTGTTCATTTCCATGAACCAGATACGCTCGGCGCTCAGCGGCCCGGAGGCGTCGGCGATGAACTCGACCGTCCCGGCGTTCTGATAGGCGACGGCCCGGGCGGCGCGCACGGCGGCCTCGCAGAGGGCGGCGCGCACCTCGGGGGTCAGTCCTGGGGCGGGCGCCTCTTCGATCACCTTCTGATGGCGGCGCTGCAACGAACAGTCGCGTTCGAAGAGATGGACAAGGCCACCGTGGCCGTCCCCGAAAACCTGGACCTCGATGTGCCGCGGCGTCGTGATCAGCTTCTCGAGCAGCACCGCATCGTCGCCGAACGCCGCAGCGGCTTCGCGCCGGGCCGAAGCCAGCGCCGGGAGAAAATCGCGCCGGGAGTTGGCGCGCCGCATGCCCCTGCCGCCGCCGCCCGCGACAGCCTTGATGAGCACTGGCCAGCCCAACTTCGCTGCCTCGGCAGCCAGCCTTGCATCGCTCTGGTCCGCGCCGAGGTACCCCGGGGTGACGGCGACCCCCGCCGCGCCCATTAGGCGCTTGGCCTCGTCCTTGCGGCCCATGGCGCGGATCGCCGCTGGGGGCGGGCCGATCCAGGTGAGCCCGGCCGAAATCACCGCCTCGGCGAAGTCAGCGTTCTCGGAAAGAAAGCCGTAGCCCGGGTGAACCGCCTCCGCCGCGCTGGCGCGCGCCGCGGCCAGGATGCGCTCAGTCGAGAGATAGCTCTCCGAGGCCGGCGGCGGCCCGATCAGGATCGCCTCGTCGGCGTCGCGCACATGGGCGGCCCGCGCGTCGGCGTCGGAGAAGACGGCGATGGTTCGCAAGCCCATGCGGCGCGCGGTCCGGGTCACGCGCCGGGCGATCTCGCCGCGATTGGCGACCAGCACCGAGGCGAACGGCGCCACTTTCTCTCAGCTCGTTCCCAGTGCGTTCAGTCCGAGCAGGACCAGCACCAGCATCGCCACGCCGAAAGCGATGCACGAGAGCAGGAAAAGCAGGGCCATGCGCAACACGGTCCCCAAGACGCCCGTCCGATAGACCCCGCGCATATGGGCGAAGAGGTGGACCGGCGCGGCAAGCGCCAGGACGCTGATCGGCAACAGCGGATCGGTGAGGGTGATGACGGTAAACAGCAGGCCGACGAATGACAGCGAGTGCATCGAAAAGATGGCGTGGTCATAGACCTTGAAGCGCCGGCTGAAGGGAAAGAGCAGGCAGAGCAGCACCGTGGCGATCGGCAGAAACAGGATCGCCAGGTTATGCAGGCCGCCCTCGATCTGGGACTCCAGCTCTCGCGGGTGGGCGATGGCGTATTGGACGCGTGGATTGAGCCAAGCCTGGAACGGGGCGGGACGGCCGTTGAACTCGAGATTGATCGCCTTCGAGCTTCCAGTGGGCGTACGCAGATCAAGCGTGTGCGGCTTTGCCGCCCTGACGATGCCGCCGGCAAGGAAGACCAACAGGATCGCGACCAGGAAGAGCCGCAACGGCGGCAGCTGCGAGGCCCGCTTGCCGGCCAGATAGTCGCGGGTCAGGCCCGCCGGCCGAAACGCCAGCCTCGGAAGGGTGCGCCAGAGCCGCCCGTCGGCATGAAAGAGATTCTCCAGCCCCTCGCCGACGAGCGAGACGAGGGAGCGCTGATCGAAGTCCTCAGCCAGCTGCCCGCAGGCGTGACAGTACGGCCCCTCCAGGGTCGTCCCGCAATTGGCGCACGGCGAGCCGACGGCGCGCAGGTGCTGGCCGTGCGGCGATCCTTCCGCCGCGATCGAGGCCGCGGCGACGAGCTCGAGCTCCCGCGCCACTTCCCTACCCGCTCCGCCATCTGGGGGCGCGCCCGGCGAGGAACGCGCGTACGCCTTCCTGCCCCTCGGGAGAAACCCGGGCCTTGGCGATGCGGCGGGCGGTCTCCTCCATCAGGGCGTGATCGACAGGCCGCCCGGCGACGTCGGCAACGAGCCGTTTGGCGGCGCCGAGCGCCTCGGGAGCGCACTCGCGCGCGTCGCGGGTGATGCGCGTCCGGGCAGCATCCAGGGCTGCAGCGTCCTCGACCAATTCGTCGACAAGGCCGATCGCGAGCGCCTGCGCCGCATCGAATCGCCGGCCGGTAGCGAACAGGGCCCGGGCTCGGCGCGCGCCCACCGCAGCGACCACGTAGGGGCTCACAGTCGCTGGGATCAGACCGAGCTTGACCTCGGAAAACGCGAATGAAGCGGTGCGCGTCGCCACGGCGAGGTCGCATGCGGCCACAAGGCCGGCGCCGCCGCCGAAAGCTCCGCCCTCCACCAGGGCGACCGTGAGCTTGGGCAGCGAATGGAGGTGGCGCAGCATGATCGCCATCTGCAGCGCGTCTTCGTGGTTCTCCGCCTCGGTGAAATCGGCGGCGTCGCGCATCCATTCCAGATCGGCGCCGGCGGAGAACGTCCCGCCGGCGCCGCGCACGAACACCACCCGCACGCCATCGGCTCCCTCCAGGGTCTCGAAGGCTTCGCGCAGCGCTCCGATGACTTCGGCGTTGAAGGCGTTCTTCTTCTCCGGCCGATTGATGATCACGCTCGCCGCGCCGTCCTCATTCGCCTCGATCCGCGCCAGAGGCGAGGCGGCGTCACTGTCGACGACCTCGACGATCGGGTCGGCAATCGGGTTGGGATAGTCGTCGTCGCTGCGCCTGGGCATCGGCCCTCCTCACATTCGAAAGACGCCGAACCGGGTCTGCTCGATCGGGGCGTTGAGGGCTGCGCCGATCGCCAGTCCCAGCACCGTCCGCGTCTCGACCGGATCGACGATACCGTCGTCCCACAGCCGCGCGGTGGCGTGGAAAGGATCGCCTTCGGCCTCGTAGCGCTCCCGAACCGGCGCCTTGAACGCCTCCTCGTCCTCGGCCGTCCAGGTCTCTCCGCGCGCTTCCATGGCGTCGCGACGGACCGTGGCGAGGACGCTGGCCGCCTGCTCGCCACCCATGACGCTGATGCGGCTGTTGGGCCAGGAAAACAGGAACCGCGGCGAGAACGCCCGGCCGCACATGCCGTAGTTGCCAGCGCCGAACGAGCCGCCGATCAAGACCGTGAATTTCGGGACGGCGGCGCAGGCGACAGCGGTCACCAGCTTGGCGCCGTCCTTGGCGATGCCGCGGGCCTCGTAAGCGCCCCCGACCATGAAGCCGGAGATGTTCTGCAGGAAAACGAGCGGGATGCCTCTTTGGCAGGCGAGCTCGATGAAATGGGCGCCTTTCAAGGCGCTCTCGGAAAAGAGGACTCCGTTGTTGGCCAGGATAGCCGCCGGGTAGCCGCAGACGTGGGCAAAGCCGGCGACGAGCGTCGATCCGTAGAGCGCCTTGAACTCGTCGAACCGGGAGCCGTCGACCATGCGCGCGATCACCTCGCGCACCTCGTATGGCGCGCGCACGTCGGTAGGGATGATGCCGTAGAGCTCGGCTGGATCGTAGGCCGGCGCCTCAGGGGCCGCGAGTGGCAGCTCGATCCGCTTCACGGTGTTCAGGCCGGCCACGATCGCGCGCACCCTGGTCAGCGCCGACTCGTCGTCGTCGGCCACGTGGTCCACCACCCCCGAGCGCCGCGCGTGCGTCTCGGCGCCCCCCAGCTCCTCGGCGCTGATCACTTCCCCGGTCGCCGCCTTCACCAGCGGCGGTCCGCCCAGGAAGATGGTGCCCTGGCCGCGTACGATCACCGTCTCGTCGCTCATCGCCGGAACGTAGGCGCCTCCGGCGGTGCACGAGCCCATGACGCAGGCGATCTGCGCGATCCCGGCGGCGCTCATCTGCGCCTGGTTGAAGAAGATCCGCCCGAAATGCTCCCGATCGGGAAACACCTCGGCCTGGTGCGGCAGGTTCGCGCCACCGCTGTCGACCAGATAGATGCATGGCAGGCGGTTCTGCAGCGCGATCTCCTGGCCCCGCAGGTGCTTCTTCACCGTCATCGGGAAGTAGGCCCCCCCTTTGACGGTGGCGTCGTTGGCGATGACCATGGCCTCGCGGCCGCTGACGCGGCCAACGCCGGCGATCAAGCCCGCGCCCGGCGCTTCGCCGCCATACATGTCGCCCGCGGCGAGCTGGCCGATCTCGAGGAAGGGCGAGGCCGGATCAAGCAGCCGCTCGACGCGCTCGCGGGGCAGCAGCTTGCCGCGCGCCTGGTGCCGCTTGCGCGCGGCCTCGGGGCCGCCAAGCGCCGCCTCGCTCACCTTCTCGCGCAGCTTGCGGGCAAGCGCCAAGTTTTGGTCGCGGTTGGCGGCGAAGTCCGCGGATGCGGTGTCAACGGTGCTCTGAAGCCGCGCCATGGCGGCGTCATAGACCGCCAGGCGGCGCTCGAAGCAAGCGCGAGACGATCCGCGCCAGAGGAGTGAGCCATTGGCAAGCCTCGCCCTGAATCGCGCCCGCGACTAAAGCTCCATCTCGTGGCGAGCGCAGTCGAGAGCTCCAACGCCCTGGCGCGCCTCTTCGAGCGCGCCCACCGCACCGGCGAAGCGATGGGGCTCACGGTCCCGGGCGGCGCGGCGCTCTTTCAGGCCGGAGAGGCCTCCGAAACCCTGTATCTGCTCAGATACGGCCGCCTTGGCGCCAGCGCCACCGATCCGGACGGCAAGACGCGCCTCTTGGGAATCGTCCACCCCGGCGAAACCGTGGGTGAGTTTTCGCTGCTCACCGGCGAGACCCATCAGGCCACGGTGACGGCGCTTCGCGACAGTGAGCTTTGGGCCATGGAGCGCCATACCTTCCTGGCCGCCGCCGGCCGCGACGCCGCCGCCATGGGCGAACTCGCCCGCCTGATCGCCGAGCGCGCCCGGCACATCGCCCCCGGAGCGCCGGTCAGCCCGCCGCGGGTTTTCGGCTTGGTGGCGCTGAGCCAAGGTCTGGCGGTCCACGACCTTGCCGAGGAGTTGTGCCGAGCCATGGCCGAGGGCGGGTGGAAGGCGCTTTCGGCCGGCCCCGAAGCGGCCGCCGAGGGTCTGGAGTGGTTCTCCCGATTCGAGGCGAGCGGCGATTTCGTCATCTACGCTGCCGAAGCCGGTGACGACGACTGGATCGACCGGCTGTCGCGGCAGATCGACCACATGATGCTGGTGGCCGACGGCGAACGGCATCCCCCGGCGATCACCGACACCCTCGGCCGCGCTGCGGCGCGCTTTGGCCCGCTCGCCGATCTCGTGCTCTCCCATCCGGCGCGCAAACGGACCCCGTCCGGCGGCGCGGCGTTCGAGCGGGCGCTGTCGCCGAACCGCGTCCTGCACCTGCGCCGCGGCCACCGCCAAGATCTGGGACGGCTGGCCCGCCGGATCACCAGCCAGGGCGTCGGCCTCGTGCTCTCCGGCGGGGCCGCCCGCGCCTACGCCCACGTGGGCGCTCTGAAAGCGCTGAGCGCAGCCAAAGTCCCGGTCGACTTCGTCGCCGGCGTTTCCATGGGCGCCATCATCGGCGCCGGCGAGGCGATGGAGTGGGACCCTGCCGAGCTGGACCGCCGCATCCGCAAGGCGTTCGTCGAGTCGAGTCCGGTGGACGACATCGCCTTTCCGATCGTGTCCATGACCCACGGCCGCAAGGTCCGGCGCCGGCTGGCGGAGCACTTCGGCGACCGCGACATCGAGGACCTTTGGCGTCCGTTCTTCTGCCTCTCCACCAATCTCACCACCGGCGCCTACCAACTCCATCGCCGCGGCAAGGTGCGCGAGGCGCTGACCGCCTCGGTGGCGCTGCCCGGACTGCTGCCGCCGGTGGTCAAGAACCGCCAGGTGCTGGTGGATGGGGCGGTCATCAAGAACTTCCCCGTCGATGTCATGCGCGGCTACCACTCCGGACCGATCATCGGGATCGACGTCACCCGCGCGCAGAGCATCACGGCCAAGGAGCTCACCGGAGAATTCTCCCTGTGGCGCTGGATAGTTTCGGGCGCCTGGCGCGATGGGCCGCCGATAGTCTCGATTCTGATGCGCGCCGGCACCGTTGGCGCCGAGCGCGACATCGCGGCGGCGCGCGCCGCCGCCGACGTTCTGGTCCTGCCGCCCATCGAGGATATCGAGATCCGCGACTGGAAAGCCTACGCGCCCGCAGTGGAAGCGGGCGAGCTGGCCATGCGCCAGGCATTGGACGCCCTGGATCGCCCGGTCACGGAGCTGCGCCTCTCTCCCCGCTCCAAGCCTTGGTCCACGGCATGATCGTCGCAAGCGCACAGCGCCGCCCATACATTCGCCTTCCGTGACCCGTCCCGCCTGGCCCGGATCCCGACAGTTGCGCCTGGCTCTGGCTGATGATCCCGGCTTCGCGCGCGAAGACATCGTCGTCTCTGCCGGCAATGCCGAGGCAGTCGCCCTCATTGATGCCTGGCCCAGCTGGCCAGGGGGCGGGGTGGCGCTTATCGGCCCTGCCGGCGCCGGCAAGAGTCACCTCGCCCGCGCCTGGGCCACCAAGGCGGGCGCGGCGGTGGTCACCCCCGCTGATCGCACCCTGCCCGAGACCGGGGCGGCGGCCGTCCTGGTGGAGGACGCGGATCACGATCGCCCCGAAGAGTTCCTGTTTCACCTGTTCAACCGCTCGGGCGAAGGCCAGACTCTGCTGCTGACGGGGCGCGCCGCGCCGTCGGAATGGACCGTGGCCCTGCCCGACCTGGCCTCGCGGCTGGCCGGCCTTGTCGTCGCCCGCCTAGGCCCGCCCGACGACGTCGTGCTCGAGGGGGTGCTGCGCCGCCTCTTCAGAGCGCGGAACATCCGACCGGGTGACGACCTCCTGCCGTATCTGCTGCGACGCATGGAACGCTCGGTGGCGGCGGCGCAAGATGTGGTATCCCGTCTGGACGAACTGGCCGACACTCAGGGCCGGGAAGTGAACCGCGCCTTGGCGCGACAGCTGTTCGAGCAGAATGAATCGGGCGACCTTTTCGATTGACACCCTGGAAGCGCCGGCTGACCATCAGCGGCCAGTCGTCTCGACCTCGCACGACGACCCGGCCACAGCGGCTGAGCTGGAGCCGATCGAGGCCGGGGCGGAGGAACTGGCGCACTCGCCGCGCCGCTTCTTCAATCGCGAGCTGTCGTGGCTGGCCTTCAACGCCTTGGTGCTGGCCGAAGCGGTGAATCCGCGTCATCCGTTGTTCGAGCGCCTCCGCTTCCTGTCGATCTCGGCCAACAACCTCGACGAATTCTACATGGTGCGCGTCGCTGGGCTTAAGGGCCAGGTGCGCGAGCGGGTGCGCGTCGTCAGCCAGGACGGGCTCACGCCCGAGGAGCAGCTGCGCCAAATCGACGACAAGGCGAGCCACCTCATGGCCGCCCAACAGCGCATCTGGCGCTCGTTGCGCAGCGAAATGGCCGCAGCCGGTTTCAAGCTCCTGGATGCGCGCGAGTTGACGCGGCGGGCGGACCGGGCCGCGGCCACAGCGATCTTCGAGGCCGCCATCTTCCCAGTGCTCACGCCGCTAGCGATCGACCCGGCCCATCCTTTCCCATTCATTCCCAATCTCGGCTTCTGCCTTGCCCTGAAGCTGCGGCGCCTGTCGGACAATCGCCTCCTCTACGCGCTGGCGCCTATCCCCAATCAGGTGGCCCGCTTCTTCGAGCTGCCGCCGCCTGCCGGCGGGCGCCGAGGCGGCGAGCGTCGGTTCGTGGCGCTCGAGAGCTTTCTGCTGCTGTTCCTCGACCGCCTCTTTCCCGGGTGCGCCGTGGAGGGAGCGGGTTTCTTCCGCCTCATCCGTGACTCCGACGTGGAGATCGAGGAGGAGGCCGAGGACCTGGTGCGCGAGTTCGAGGCGCGCCTCAAGCGCCGCCGGCTCGGATCCGTGGTGCGCGTCGACGTCCAGGCCTCCATGCCCGAGGAGCTGTCGGAGTTCATCCTCGCCGGCCTTCGCGCCCAGCCTCAGGATGTGGTCCGCCTGGAGAACAAGCTCGGGCTCTCGCAACTCGACCAACTCATCCCCGCGGACCGGCCGGAGCTGAAGTTCAAGCCGTTTCAGCCACGCTTTCCCGAGCGCATCCGCGATCACGGTGGCGATTGCTTCGCGGCCATCCGCGAGAAGGATATCCTCGTCCACCACCCCTTCGAGAGCTTCGACGTGGTGGTGCAGTTCCTGATCCAGGCGGCGCGCGATCCGCAGGTGCTGGCGATCAAGCAGACGCTCTACCGCACATCCACCGACAGCCCGATCGTGGCCGCCCTGATCGAGGCGGCCGAAAACGGCAAGAATGTCGTCGCCTTGGTGGAGATCAAGGCGCGGTTCGACGAGGAAGCGAACCTCAAATGGGCCCGCGACCTCGAGCGCGCCGGCGTGCACGTCGTCTTCGGCTTCGTCGAGTACAAGACCCACGCCAAGCTGTCGCTGGTAGTCCGGCGTGAAGGCGACACCCTTCGGACCTACTGCCACTACGGCACCGGCAACTACCATCCGGTGACGGCCAAGACTTACACCGACCTTTCCCTGTTCACGACGGACGCCGCGCTCGGTCGCGATTCAGGTAAACTTTTCAACTATATAACGGGCTACGCCCTGCCAGAGCGGCTGGAAAAGCTTTCGTATTCGCCGATCAGCCTAAAGGAGGACCTGCTCGAGCTGATCGCCGCCGAGATCGCCAATGCCGGCGCGGGCAAGCCGGCGGCTATCTGGGCCAAGATGAACTCCCTTGTGGACGGCGAGATCATCGACGCCCTCTACGCCGCCAGTCGGGCCGGTGTGGTCATCGACCTCATCGTGCGCGGCATCTGCTGCCTTCGCCCAGGCGTGCCTGCGCTGTCGGACAACATCCGCGTCAAAAGCATCATCGGCCGCTTTCTCGAGCACGCCCGTATCGTCGCCTTCGCTAACGGCGAGCCGATGCCTTCGCACCGGGCGCGCGTCTTCATCACCTCCGCCGATTGGATGCCACGCAACCTCGACCGCCGGGTCGAGGTCATGGTTCCCGTAGAGAATCCGACCGTGCACCAGCAGGTCCTCTCCCAGATCATGGTCGCCAATCTCAACGACGAAGCCCAAAGCTGGCTGCTGGACGCCGACGGCGTCTATCGCCGCGCTCCAGGCTGGGACCGTCCCGGCGCCTTCTCCGCCCACGAGTATTTCATGACCAATCCGTCGCTCTCCGGCCGCGGCCACAAGGTCAAGGATCTTCCACGGGCCTTCGAGCATGTCGGCCACACGCGCTGAGCGGGGCGCTAAGGTCTCGCTCCAAGCCGCGCCGGCAGCTTCGCGATCGTCCCCTTGAGCGCGCCTGCCGCCAGGCCGCCGCGCCGCCGCGCCGGCTCTCCAAAGACAGCCGCCGTCGTCGATGTCGGCTCGAACTCGGTGCGTCTGGTGCTCTATCGGATCGAAGGCCGCACCATCTGGCCGATGCACAACGAAAAGGTGCTGGCGGGCCTCGGGCGCGACCTGCCTTCGACCGGCCGATTGTCGGCCGATGGCCTGGCCCTGGCGCTGCCAGCCCTGCGCCGCTACGCCGCAATCATCCGCGCCAGCCGTCCCGAGGCGCTGTTCGCGGTGGCTACGGCGGCGGTGCGCGAGGCGGCCGATGGCCGGGTCTTCGTCGATCGCGTTCGCGCCGAAACCGGCCTTGCCCTCGAAGTGCTCGACGGAACCGAAGAAGCGCGCGCTTCGGCCTTGGGCGTCATCGCCGGCGCGCCAACCGCCGCCGGCGTCGCCGCCGACCTCGGTGGCGGCAGCCTGGAACTCTCCAAGCTGAAGGGCGGGCGGGCGGGCGCCGGCGTGAGCGTGCCCTTGGGCCCCTTCAGCCTGGCGTCTCCGGGCAAGTTCTCCGTCTCGGAGGCGCGGCCGAAGATAGCCGCGGTGCTGGAGTCCCTGGCGCCGGCCTACCGGGCGTCGTGCTTGAGCGCCGTCGGTGGAGCGTGGCGAAGCTTGGCCGTCGTCCACATGAAGTTAACCGACTATCAGCTCGAAATAATTCATCAGTATCGACTTAGCCGGCGTGAGGCGCTGGAACTCTGCCGGTTCGTACAGCTGCAGTCGCGCAGCTCGCTCGAGCGGATCGAAGGGGTTGCCAAGCGGCGCGTCGACACCCTGCCCCACGCCGCCCTGGTGCTCGAGGAGCTGATCGGCGCCCTGGAGCTGAAGGAAGTCGTGATCTCGGCCTTCGGCCTGCGCGAGGGGCTGCTCTACGACGCCATGACGCCGGCGATACGCCGCCGTGATCCGTTGGTGGAGGGCTGTAGGGTGCTCGCCTCCGGCGCCGGCGACGATGGCCTGGGCGCCGCCGTAGCGGCCTGGATCGCCGACCCGTTCTCCCGGCTCGAGCCGTTGTTCGACGGCCGGGACGGCTTGCTCCTGGAGGCGGCCTGCGCGCTTGCCGATCTTGGCGCCCGGCTTCATCCCGACCATCGCGCCGATCTCGTCTTCGACCAAGTGCTGCGCGCGCCGGTGGGCGGCGCCAGTCACGCCGAACGCGGCTATCTCGCCTGCGCCGCCTTCGCCCGCCATACCGGCGCGGCAGTGGTGCGCGCTCCAAACCTGATCGGCCGGTTGCTGAGCAGCGAGCGGCTGCAACGCGCCCAGGCCCTGGGCGCGGCTATCCGCCTGGCCTGCGAGCTCTCCGGTCGCGCTCCCTCCCTCCTCAAGCGCGCGCGCCTGGATTTCGACGGCGGCCGGATGCTGCTGCGCGCCGAGGCCGACTTCGCTCCCCTCTTGCTCGCAGAGCAGATAGCCAAGCGCGCCGCCACCCTGGCCGAACGCCTGGACATGGACCTCTCCATCAAGCCGCTGCCCGACAAGGACGCCGCCTAAGGTCCTACTCTCCTTTTCGTCGCACCGGGGCCAGGCGCACCTGATCACCGTCGACCATCAAAGCCAGCTCGCCGCGCTTGAGCCGCAACGCATCTTCGCCGAAGACCTCGCGGCGCCAACCGCAAAGGGCGGGTACGTCGGCATCGTCGGCGGCGGCGATCTTGTCCAGGTCGGAGACCGCCGCAATCAGGCGGGGGGCTACGCCAGCCTCCTCCGCGCGCGCCTTGAGCAACACCTTGAGCAGTTCGACGACGGCCGCGGCCGGAGGCGTCGCCGGATGAACCGGACGCGGCAGAGCCGGAGCATAGTCTTCGGCGTTCTTCAGGCCGTAGCGAATCGCCGTCAGCAGCTCGTCGCCGAAGCGCGATCCGGCAAAACCCCTGGGCACCGCTCGCAGGCGCATGAGCGCCTCGGTCGTTGTCGGCGCTTGCGCCGCCAGCTCATCGATCGCCTCGTCGCGCAGAATGCGCCCGCGCGGCTGGTCGCGGTTCTGGGCGGTGCGCTCGCGCCAGGCGGCGACGGCGCGGAAGACCGCCAGGTAGCGGGCGGAATGCCGCCGCGGTTTCAGCCGCCGCCAGGCGTTTTCTGGATCGACGTCGTAGAGCGCCGGATCGGCGATCGCGGCAATCTCCTCGGTGACCCAGGCGAGGCGTCCAGCGCTTTCCAGCTGCTGGCGCAGCATCGGATAGAGGCGCGCCAAATGGGTGACGTCGGCGAGCGCATAAGCGAGCTGCGATTCGGAAAGCGGCCGACGGGCCCAATCGGTGAAGCGGCTCGACTTGTCGACCTGGGCCTTGAGCATCTGTCGAACCAGCGACTCGTAAGCCACCTGCTCGCCGAAGCCGGCCGCCATGGCGGCGATTTGAGTATCGAACAGAGGATTTGGCAGGGCGCCCAGATTGTTGAAGATCTCGACGTCCTGGCGGGCGGCGTGGAAGACCTTCAGCGTGCGCTCGTCACGCAAGACGGTCAGAAAGGGGGCCAGGTCGATCTCGGCGGCAAGCGGATCGATCACCGCCTCGCCTTCGGGCGCGGCCGCCTGGATGAGGCAGAGCTTCGGCCAGTAGGTGGTCTCGCGCATGAACTCGGTGTCGACGGCCACGAAGGGCGCGCCGGCAAGGTGGCTACAGAAGCGGCTGAGTTCGGCGGTGGTGGTGATCGGGGTCATGCGCCGGGGCCCAATAGCCCCGTGAAGGCGCAACTAGGCAAGGCCGGGCCTTGCAAATGGGCGCTCGGGGGGCGACGCAGGGACCATGAACCGTCGGCGCAACAGCCTCACCTACGCCCAGGCGGGCGTCGATATCGACGCTGGCGCAGCCCTGGTTGAAGCCATCAAGCCGCTGGCGGCCAGGACCTCCAGGTCTGGCGTCATCGGCGGCCTTGGGGGTTTTGGCGCCCTCTTCGATCTGAAGGCGGCCGGCTACGCCGACCCGCTCATCGTCGCCACCACCGATGGCGTCGGCACCAAGCTCAAGGTGGCGATCGACGCCGGCCGTCTGGATGGGATCGGCGTCGACCTGGTCGCCATGTGCGTCAACGACCTGCTGGCCCAGGGGGCCGAGCCACTCCTCTTCCTCGACTATTTCGCCGCCGGCGTGCTGGACGTTCCACAAGCTGCGGGGGTGATCGCCGGCATCGCCGAGGGTTGCCGTCTGGCCGGCGCGGCGCTGGTGGGCGGCGAAACAGCCGAGATGCCCGGTCTTTACACAGCCGGCGATTTCGACCTCGCCGGCTTTGCCCTGGGCGCAGTCGAACGCGATCGGGTGCTCCCCAGGCTCGAGGCGCAGGCGGCCGGCGACGTCCTCATCGGACTTGCCTCGTCCGGCGCCCACGCCAACGGCTTCTCGCTCATCCGCAAGGTCGTTGATATCGCCGGCCTTCCCTGGACCGCGGCTGCGCCCTTTGCGGCGGAAACGACCCTCGCGGAAGCCTTCCTTGTCCCGACGCGAATCTACGTGCGCTCGGTCCTGCCGCTGATGAAGGCCGGGCTGATCAAGGGCGCGGCTCACATCACCGGCGGCGGCCTCACCGACAATCCGCCGCGCGCCGTCGCGCCGGCGCTTCGTGGCTGGTTCGATTTCGACACCTGGCTCTTGCCGCCGATGTTCACCTGGCTCGTGGAAGTTGGCGGAATCGAATTGCCTGAACTTCGTCGCACCTTCAACTGCGGCATCGGCTACGTCCTCGTCACCGCCGCCGATGACGCCGGAGAAGTCCTGCAGCGATTGCGGGAAGCCGGCGAAACCGCCTTCGTGTGCGGCGAGTTGACCACCGCCGACTAGCTAGTTCCTGTCCATAAACGCCAAGTTTTTCAATAAGCAAGCGGTTGCGTGGTCGCGCTTGGGGCCGGCTGCTCGCGATCAGGGCCCGGTTGGCGATTGGAGCGGCCGCCAAGGGACGGACCGGCCATGAGGGTGCG
>DASYYX010000049.1:0-18118 GCA_035946795.1 Caulobacteraceae bacterium
GGGAGGAGATCGGTCCCCCTCCCCCTGTGGGGGAGGAGATGCACAGGCGCTCTCTCCCCCCTCTGGGGGGAGGCCCCGCGAAGCCGGGAGGGGGGCCGGGGCCACGCTGGCCGCCGCCATCGCTTCGCCGATCATCAGCAGGGCCGGGCCGGTGAGGCCGGCGGCCGCTTCTCCCAGACCCGCCAGGGTGGTGGCGATGCGGCGCTCGGCGGCGAGGCTGGCGTTTTCGACGATGAGGGCCGGGGTCGAGGCGGCGCGCCCGGCGCCGATGAGGCGCCTCGCGATGTCGCCGGCGACGGTGCGGCCCATGTACACGACGAGGGTGGCGTTCGGCTGCGCCAGCGCCGTCCAGTCGAGCGCCGGCAGGCCGCCGCTCTCCGAGTGGCCGGTGACGAAGCTCACCGCCTGCGCCGCCCCGCGCGCCGTCAGCGGCGCCAGCGCTCCGGCCGCGGCCGCCAGGGCGGCGGTGATCCCCGGAACGACCTCGCAGGCGATCCCGGCGGCGCGGCAGGCCGCGACTTCCTCGGCCCCGCGGCCGAACACGAACGGGTCGCCGCCCTTGAGGCGCACCACCTTCAGCCCCTCGCGCGCCAGGGCGATCAGCAGCCGGTCGATCTCGCCCTGGGCATGGGAATGGCGCGACTTGCGCTTGGCGACGCTGATCCGGCGGGCGCTTTCCGGAACCAGCGCCAGGATCTCTTCGGAAACCAGGGCGTCGTGGACGACGACGTCGGCCGCGGCGATCAGGCGCGCCGCCTTCAGCGTCAGCAGCTCCGGGTCGCCCGGGCCGGCGCCGACCAGCCAGACCTTTCCCCAGGTCTTGCCGCCGCGCCCTTCCCCGCCCCGCAGAAGGACCAGGCCCTGGGCTCTCTCTCTGCTCGACGATCGCGCCATGAAAGGATAACTCGCTTCGAGGAACTCTAAAGGCTCGCCGGCGCCAGGGCGGGGCGAACCACCATGGCCCGCCCCGCCACATCCCTAGGCGAAAAGGGCCAGTACGCCGCGGGACGCCTTGAAAATTGGGCCTCCGAGGACCACTTCGCAACCGAAGACTTCTGCTAGGGGCTTGCAGGATTTCTTACATGGAGACGCGCCGGCGCCTGCCTCCGCTCAACGCTCTGCGCGCCTTCGAGGCGGCCGCGCGCCACCTCAATTTCACCCGCGCCGCCGACGAGCTGTCGGTGACCCCCGGAGCCGTGAGCCAGCAGATCCAGAACCTCGAGGACTATGTCGGCGGCGCCCTTTTCAAGCGCACCCCGCGCGGCCTCTTGCTGACCGACGCCGCCCAGACCGCCCTCCCGGCCCTGCGCGAAGCCTTCGATCGCCTCGCCGAGGCCGCGACCCTGCTGACCGCGCCGGTCGAGGGCCGCCGCCTGACCCTCACCGCCGCCCCGTCGTTCGCCGCCAAGTGGCTGGTGCCGCGCCTGGGCCGTTTCGAGGCCGCCCATCCGCAGGTGGACGTCTGGCTCTCGGCCGACATGGACGTCGTCGACTTCGCCGCCGGCGAGATCGATCTGGCCATCCGCTATGGCGCCGGCAATTATCCGGGCCTGGAGACCATCCGCCTGATGAGCGAGACGGTGTCGCCGATGCTGAGCCCGGCGCTGCTGGCCGAAAAGCCGCTCCGGGAGCCCGGCGACCTCGGCCGCCACGTTCTCCTGCACGACGGCTCGCCGGACGCCGACGATTCCTGCCCCGACTGGACCATGTGGCTGGCCGCCCGCGGCATCAAGGGCGTCGACGGCGCCCGCGGCCCGCGCTTCAACCAGTCCAGCCTCGTCATCGAGGCGGCGGTGGGCGGCCGCGGCGTCGCCCTGGCCAAGCGCACCCTGGCCCAGGACGATCTGGACGCCGGACGCCTGGTGGCCCCGATGGAAATCGATACCACCGTCGACTTCGCCTATTACGTCGTCCACCCCAAGGCCAAGGGACGCCTGCCGCAGGTGAAGAGCTTCGTCGCCTGGATCACCGCCGAGGCCGCCGCCCACGAGGCGACCCTGCGCACCCTCGACAACGGCGCCGGGATCTAAGGGTGAGCGCCAAGCCCGTCCTGGAACAGTTGAACATCGTCGCCGGCGACATCGCCGCCACCGCCGACTTCTACGGGCGCCTCGGCGTCGGCTTCGAGGCCGCGGCCCGGGACCCGCAGGCCTTTCACGCCAACGGCCAGGCCGGCGAAGCGATCGCCGTCGACCTGGACACTGCGGATTTCGCTGCGGTGTGGAACCCTTCCTGGGCCGGACGCCACGATCTCGTCGGCCGCATCGTCGTCGGCTTCCGCGTCGAGGAGCGGGGCGACGTCGATCGCCTGCACGCCGACATCACCGCCGCCGGCCACAAGAGCCTCGCCGAGGCTTTCGATGCCTTCTGGGGCGCGCGCTACGCCATCGTCGAAGACCCCAACGGCGTCGCCGTAGGGCTGATGAGCGCCGTCGACCCGGCCCGTCGCTTCTGGCCCCCTCCGGGCTGGACGGGGTGAGCGGGGAGCCGGGGTGTCTTGCTCCTCCACCACGCTTCAGCGTGGGGGAGGGGGTGAGGAGCGGCCGGCGCGACAAGCGCGCCGGCATGGAATCGGCAACGATTCGCCGATTCCCGCGACGAACGCCCGCGGCCCGCGGCCGCGGGCTGGGGCCGAGCCCTTGCGGCAGCAAGGGCGAAGAGACGCGGTGGAGGGGGCAAGTGAAGGAGCGCCGATGGTCCCGCTCCTCCGCCTTGCGGTGGAAGAGCAACCCGGTTCACCCCCGCCTCAGCCCCTTCAGCGCCCGCTCGTGCGCATAGGCGGCGATGTCGGCCAGCGCCGCGTCCAGCGCATCGCGCACCTCGGTAAGCCGCGCCGGCCCGGCCGCCTCGCAGCCCTCGCAGGCATCGCCCAGCGCGAACGCGCCGACGCCTCTGGCCGCGCCCTTGATGGTGTGCACCGCGTCGCGCCAGCCTTCTGAGGCGGGATCCAGCAGCCGCGCCCACAGCGCCGCCTGCTCGCGGAAGATGGCCAGAACCTCGTCGATCATGCCGCCGTCGCCGGCGGCGAAGCTCTCCAGATAGGCGAAATCCACCGCCCCCTTGATGTCGCGTTTGGCCATCGGCCCGTCGCCTTGCCATCGATTCGGATTTGGCTATGGTCCGCGCCCTTCCGCCCCGAGGGCAAGCGGGCGCGGGCGGGTGTATAGCTCAGTTGGTAGAGCAGCTGACTCTTAATCAGCGGGTCGCAGGTTCGAGCCCTGCTACACCCACCAATCTTTTCAATGGCTTAGTCGTCCCAAACTCCGACCGGAGTCCACCCGCCGACAAGCGCATGGCCGAGAAGGGGCGCGAACGGAAGCTGAGGAGGCGCCCGAGGGCGGACAAAGAGCGCGGGTCGAAGACAAGCCGCTCGGCGGCGCCTAGAGGCCGAGCCCCAAGCGAATTCGAACGGCGGGAGTTCCAACATCACTTTCTGACCTTGCTGCGCTGGCAGCTCCGGCAGACCAATCGGGAAGGTCGCTGACTTGAGTTCTTGTTTCGTTCTTGCGCTGGCCCCGTCCCCTGCTAAGGATGCTGGGGTGCCGCCGTGCGACTAACATTGCGAGACGAGTCGGGGATTCCACATGAGCGCCAGCGCCCCGAGCGGAACCTTACGTTCTTCCCCAGTGCAGACGACCGAGGTACAACTGGAGGACGACCGCGCCCGGAGAACCAACGCCGATTTCATTCCTAGGAACGGCGCCAATCGCCCGCTGTACAGGATGAACATCAAGCTCCACGGCTCGGTTTCCGCAACGCGAAGGAGCAAGTGGGCCTGGACCCCGCAGACAGCTCTCCCCTGGCGACATATAAGATCGCGGCTGTCTGGGGTTAGCGCAACCGACGCACGGCGACCTCAATTGCTCGGGCCGCTTCGGCGTACAAGCGACGGCATGTCCCGCCTCCCGCCCCCCGCCTCCCGTCTGCGCGCCTGCTGCCGGCCGGTCGATCAGCGGCGCCGTAGCGAGACTTCTGGGCGGGACGCAGGCTGCCCTCGCCCAGGAGAATGATCTGAGCGTGTTCGCTCATTCGGCCGAGGGCCGGCCGCCGAGCGAGTGGGAGCCGCTTTCCCATCATTTGGCCAGGGTGGGTCAGCGCGCGGCCAGCTTCGCCGAGGCGTTCGGCTGGGCCGAAGCCGCTCGCGTCGCCGGGAGGTTGCACGACATCGGCAAGTGCTCCGCCGAGTTCCAGGCGTACATTTCCCACACGGGTGAAGACAGCGTCGGGGCACGCGGACCGGACCACTCCACCGCCGGCGCCCGCGAGGTCGCCAAGGCCTACAAGGGCCCCCTCGGACGGATGCTCGCCTTCGCCATCGCCGGGCACCACGCTGGTCTGGCGGACTTCGATGGCCTCGATCGGCGACTCACCGAGAAGAAGATCTGCGACTTCAGCGGCTGGGAGGTGCACGCCGGCAAACTGCCAACGATCGACGCCCTCCGCCCCCGGAACGCGCCCACGATGTCAAGGGAGGCCGGCTTCACGCAGGCGTTCCTCGCGCGGATGATCTTCTCCTGTCTGGTCGACGCCGATTTCCTAGAAACCGAGCGCTATTACGCGTCTGTTCACGGCGAGACGGTCGAGCGAGGAGGTCATCAGGCGCCGCCACAGCTTCTTGATCGGCTGCGAGGCCACATGGGGCAGTTGCGTCTCCGAGCTTCCGACACACCGCTCAACAGGCTCCGCAACGAGATCAGGGACCATGCCGTGGGGAAGGCGCCGCTTGCGCCGGGGCTCTTCACTCTCACGGCGCCGACCGGCAGCGGCAAGACCCTCGCTTCGTTAGCGTTCGCGCTGGAGCACGCCGTCCGACATGGACTGCAGCGCGTGATCTACGTCATCCCGTACACCTCGATCATCGAACAGACGGCCCAGGTGTTCCGGGAAGCCTTGGAGACGGACGCTGACGTGCTCGAGCATCACTCCAGCTTCGATTGGGAAAAGTTCCGCAGTGTACCTGCCGCCGACAGTGAAGGCCCTGACGGATTGCGCAAGCTCCGCCGCGCGGCTGAGAATTGGGAAGCGCCGGTGATCGTGACCACGGCGGTCCAGTTCTTCGAAAGCCTGTTCGCCGCCCGGACCTCACAGTGCCGCAAGCTGCACAACATGGCGCGAAGCGTCATCATCCTGGACGAGGCGCAGACGCTTCCCATCCACGTCGTCAGGCCATGCCTGGCGGCGCTCGACGAGCTGGCGCGAAACTACCGGGCCAGCGTCGTCATCTGCACCGCGACGCAACCGGCATGGCGTCAGAAGGACCGGGCGCTGGTGGACCGCGCCGGGCGCAACCTCGGGCTCGAGATCGAAAACGAGCGCGAGCTCGCCCCACGGCCCGCCGAAATCTATGAGGCGCTCAGGCGCGTCCGGGTCGAGTGGCGCCATGAGGCCGTCACCGACGCGGCAATCGCCGAGCGCTTCGTCGAACGCCCGCAGATACTGTGCATCGTCAACAGCCGTCGGCACGCTCGCAGTCTCTTCGAGACGATCCGGGAGCAGGCGGGCGCTACGCACCTCACGACTCTCATGTGCGCC
This sequence comes from Caulobacteraceae bacterium, assembly GCA_035946795.1. Taxonomy (GTDB): domain Bacteria; phylum Pseudomonadota; class Alphaproteobacteria; order Caulobacterales; family Caulobacteraceae; genus Acaudatibacter. Next base: position 5,533 of record DASYYX010000049.1, read on the forward strand.
CAACATCGCCGGCTAGTGCTTCAGGACGTGCGCGGAAGACTCGCGGCAGGCAAGCCGGTTCGGCTGGTGGCGACATCTCTTGTCGAGGCAGGCGTCGACCTTGATTTTCCGGAGGTGTGGCGGGCGGCGGCCGGTCTCGATTCGGTCGCTCAGGCCGCCGGCCGCTGCAACCGCGAGGGCAAGGCCGCGAGCGGACTCGCGGTCGTGTTCGAGCCCGCCGACGAGCAGCCGCCTCACGACCTGAAGGTCTTTTATCAAGCTGCGAGGCCGGTGCTCAGGAAGTTCGGCGATCCACTTTGTCTCCCTGCCGTCCGCGCCTATTTTCGAGAACTCTACTTCCAGAAGGGCGACGCAGCGCTCGACGCTCCCAGGCTGGAGGGGGAGGTGTTTCCGATACTGCGGAACATCGCCGACAGGGGGCTGGACTTCACGTTCCAGACGGTAGCGCGCGCCTTCAGTCTGATTCAAGACGCGATGGAGCCTGTCGCTGTTCCTTTCGATGACAGGGGCGAGGCGCTCCTTGACGCCCTGAGCAGAGCAGATCGACCCACGCGGGCTCAACTACGCGAACTGCAACAGTATTTAGTGCCGATACCCAACCGGACCAGGGGCGAATGGCTTGCTGCGGGCCTACTACATCCAATCCACCCGCGCCTTGGCGAAGCCCTTCTCAAGCTACGAGATATGGCGCTCTATGAGGAGCGCACAGGGCTCCAGGTTGTGGACAAGTTCCAGCGCGCAGCGGAATCGAACATAATTTCATAAGAGACCCAGCGCGCTCGGCTTTACATCTGGTTCGCTATATGTTCTCTGGCCGTGAAGAGGGCTGTCATGACCTTCGGCGTCCGCCTGCACGTCTGGGGTGAGAGGGCTTGCTTCACCCGTCCGGAGATGAAGGTGGAGCGTGTCTCCTACGACGTGATGACGCCCTCGGCGGCGCGCGGGATCTTGGAGGCTATTCACTGGAAGCCGGCCATTCGCTGGGTCGTAGACCGCATCCACGTGCTCAAACCGGTCCGGTTCCAGTCGATCCGCCGCAATGAGGTCGGCGACAAGGCGAGCGCCGTTCTGGCTGAGCGCGCCATGCGCGCCGGCACGACGAGTGGCCTCGGTCTGGTTGTCGAGGAGAGCCGCCAACAACGGGCCGCCCTCGTCCTCGTCGATGTCGCCTACGTCATCGAAGCCCACTTCGAGCTGACCGACAAAGCCGCGGCAGACGATAGCTCCGCCAAGCACCTCTCCATGTTCAACCGACGTGCGGCCGCCGGACAATGCTTTCATAGGCCTTGCCTCGGGACCCGCGAATTCCCTGCTGACTTCGAATTCATCGCGGCAGACGCGCTCCTGCCGAAGAGCCAGCTCGCCGAAGAGCAGCGGAACCGCGACCTCGGCTGGATGCTGCGCGACATCGATTTCGCACACGGCAACCGCTCCCAGTTCTTCCGCGCTCGGCTGGCGGAAGGTGTCGTCGACGTCGCCAAGTGCTTGGCTGAGGGAGCGGCGACGTGAGCGTTCTCGAAGCGCTCGACCACTATTACGACCGTATGGCGAAGCGCGGCGAGGCGGAGCAGCCCGGCTATTCGCGGGAGAAAATCAGCTTCGCCATCGTCCTAAATCGTGACGGGATTGTTAGCGATATCACCGACCTGCGCGAGCCGAGAGGAAAGGCCCTGCGCCCTCGCCTGCTAGAGGTGCCAAAGGCCGTCACACGGACCTCCGGGGTGAGCGCAAACCTGTTCTGGGACAAGACCGCGTACGTCCTCGGGCGAACGGCGGGAGACGGGAAGCGCACGGAACAGGAGCATCAGGCTTTCAAAGACCGCAGCCTCGAACTTATCGGCGACTGCGAGGACGATGGTCTGGTTGCACTGAAGAGTTTCCTTCAGCGGTGGCGCCCGGAGGACTTCAACCGTCCGCCGTTCACGCCCGATATGGCGGACACTAACATCGTCTTCCGGCTCGCTGGCGAGAACCGCTACCTGCACGAGCGGGAGGCCGCGAGAACTCTCGTCAAAGGGTTGCCCCCACCGGACGGCCCGATCGGGTTTTGCCTGGTCACCGGGCGCGAGGCGCGGCTCGCGCGGCTGCACCCGGCCATCCGGGGTGTCCAGGGCGCCCAATCGTCTGGGGCGGCGCTCGTCTCGTTCAATCTCGATGCCTTCACCTCCTACGGCGCCGAGCAAGGCGCGAACGCTCCAACCTCCGAGGAGGCGGGCTTCCGCTACGGCGCGGCGCTCAACCGCATGCTGGATCCCGACAGTCGCAATCGGCTGCCCCGACCCATCGGCGACGCCACCGTGGTGTTCTGGGCCGACACCTCCGATACCGTTGACGAGGACGCGGCCCAAGCCGCCGAAGAAGACTTCCTGAGTTGGTTCGAGACGCCCGCGGGCGTGGACCACGACCAGGACCCCGCGGAGGGCGCCAAGCTTATGGATGCGCTGAAGGCGGTCGCCGCCGGCCGCCCCCAGGAGGTCGATCCTCGGCTTCGGCGCGGGACGCGGTTTCATGTCCTTGGTCTGGCGCCGAATGCGGCTCGGCTCTCGATCCGCTACTGGCTGGACGACGACTTCGCGGCGTTGGCCGGCCGGCTGCGAGATCACCTGAACGACCTGCGGATAGAGCCAACCCCGCGCGGCATGCGTAGGCCGCCGGCCGTCCGATGGCTGCTTGTGCGGACAACAGCGCTTCGCGGCGAGTTCGACAATGTCCCGCCGCTGCTCGCTGGAGAAGTGATGCGCTCCATCCTGACCGGCGGCCCATACCCGCGAGCGCTGCTCGCCGGGGTGATCATGCGACTGCGAGCCAGGGACGATCCGACCAGCGGCTGGCATGCGGCGGTGATCAGGGCCGTGCTCGCCCGCGAGCACCGCCTCGGTTTCACGACAGAGGAGCCCCCGATGAGCCTTAACCGCGAGAGTCCCGATCCGGCCTACCAGCTCGGCCGCCTGTTCGCCGTCCTGGAGGCGACACAGCGGAGCGCCCTCGGCAAGGTGAACGCCACTATCCGCGACCGGTACATGGGGGCAGCCTCAGCCGCCCCTGCCGGGATGTTTCCGCTGCTGATGCGCAACGCCCAGGAGCACCTGGGCAAGTTGCGGAGGACGGGCAAGGGGGGCTGGTTGGAGCGGGAGATCGAGGAGATCGAGAACCGCTTCGGCGACGGTGGCTATCCTAGATCCTTGAGGCTGGACGACCAGGGGCGCTTCTTCCTCGGCTATTACCACCAGCGCAGCGCCCAGTTCGCCGGCCGGCCGACTTCAGAGATCGACGAGGACGAGGAGACCCCCGATGACAACTGAAAATGCGGCCGTGAGCCGGCGGCACGAGTTCGTGCTCTTCTTCGACGTCACCAACGGCAACCCCAACGGCGACCCGGACGCCGGCAACCTGCCGCGGCTCGATCCCGAAACCAATCTCGGCCTCGTCTCCGACGTCTGCCTGAAGCGAAAAGTGAGAAATTACGTCGCTCTGGCGCGTTCAGATGCGCAAGGGGCGTCGCTCCCCGGCTTCGAGATCTACATGCGCGAAGGCGCGACCTTGAACCTGGAGCACAAGCGCGCTTATGCGGCCAAAGCGCCTGAAATTACCAAGACCGAGGAGCTGAAGGCGGGGCCGAAGGACCGGGAGCGAGCGCGCGAACTCACGGCCTGGATGTGCGCCAACTTCTACGACATCCGCACCTTCGGGGCCGTGATGACGACGGGGGTCAATGCGGGTCAGGTGAGGGGCCCCGTGCAGCTCGGCTTCGGGCGCTCGGTCGAACCCATACTGCCGCTCGAGATCTCGATCACGCGCCTGGCCGCAACGACCGAGGCAGACGCGGAGGCGAAGGGTGGGCGGACGATGGGGCGCAAACACATTGTCCCCTACGGCCTCTACAGCGTCCACGGCTTCGTATCGGCGCCCCTGGCCTCGCACCCCGTGAAAGGGACGGGATTTTCGAACGAGGACTTGGGCCTCTTCTTCGAAGCCCTCAGGAACATGTTCGACCACGATCGCTCCGCCGCCCGCGGCGAGATGGCAGCTCGCAAGCTCGTGGTTTTCCGACACGCGACAACGCTCGGCAATGCGCCGGCGCACCGGCTTTTTGAGCGGGTCAAGTGCCTTCGCAGGCACAAGGGCTCGGTTCAGGAGATCGGATCGGACCCGACCGACAACTGGCCGCCTGCCCGAGCTTTCGAGGATTACTTCATCACCGTGGACCGGGGCGGCTTGCCGGAAGGGGTCGAGGTGCTCGAGGACGAGGCAGTTGTCTCCGGAGCGTGAAGACGCATTCTGAGCCGGTGCCGGCTTTCGCGGCCCCCGGCAAGAGAACGACGACTGCCGAAGGCCTTCTATAACCTGTTTGCAATTATCATAAGCCGCGCGGGCCGGACCCCGGGCGTGGAGAGGGGCGAGACGTGACGAAGATCGATCGCTCTGGGCGTGCGACCGCGCCTCTCCCGCGCGAGGTCGAGGACGCGCTGATCCCCATCTCGGCGCTGCAGCATTATGTCTTCTGCCCGCGGCAGTGCGCCCTCATCCACGTTGAACGGCTGTGGTCGGACGACAAGGCGACCGCTGAAGGGCGCCTCTTGCACGAGAAGGTAGATCGCGGAGTGGCCGAAGCGCGGGCCGGCGTGCGTGTCGCTCGTGGTCTTCAGCTGCGTTCCGTGGCGCTTGGCGTTGCCGGTAAAGCCGACGTGGTAGAGTTCTCCGGCCGGCCAGGCCGCCCCTACCCGGTCGAGTACAAGCGCGGCCGGCCAAAGAGGCATCGTGCCGATGAGGTCCAGCTTTGCGCCCAGGCGATCTGCCTGGAGGAGATGTTCGGGATGGAGGTTCCGGAAGGCGCTTTGTTCTACGGCCTGACGCGCCGCAGAACTGTGGTCGCCTTCGATGAGAACCTGCGCCGTCTCACCGCCGAGACGGCGGTGGCAGCTCGCGACACGATCGTTTGCGGCCGCACGCCGCCTCCCATTTTCACGGCCGCGTGCCGGCGCTGCTCCCTTCGCCCCGCTTGCCAACCCGAGCGCCTCCAGAAGCCACCCGATATCAACCGCTGGTTGGTAAGGCAGGTTGCCCACTGACGATGCGGCGGATGCGCAACACGCTGTACGTGACCAGCGCCGAGGCGTGGTTGCGAAAGGACGGCGCCAACATCGTCGTGGAGGTGGAGGGCGCCGAGAGGGGCAGAGCGCCGCTGCACATGCTCGACGGCGTGGTCACGTTCGGCCGCGCCGGAGCATCGCCCTCGCTGCTGGCCGCGTGCGCCGAGGCTGCGATCACGGTGTCGTATCTCGATCCCAACGGGCGTTTTCTGGCTCGCATCGAGGGTGCTCGGTCAGGGAACGTGCTGCTGCGGCGGACGCAGTTCCGGGTCGCCGATGACGACACCCTGAAACTCCCGATCGTCCGGTCCGTAGTCGCGGCCAAGGCCGCCAACCAAAGGGCTGTCGTGCGCCGCGGCCTGCGGGACCACGCGGAGGGGTTCTCTGCGTTGGACCGCAACGCGCTCGAAGCCGCGGAAAGGCGTCTCACCGACATAACCCGACGCGTCCTTTCGGCGGCCTCGGTCGAAGGGTTGAGAGGTCTGGAGGGCGAAGCGGCGGTGACGTACTTCGGAGTTTTCGATCACCTGATCGTCGCAGGCGACCCTGCGTTCCGGTTCCGCGGCCGTTCGCGCCGCCCGCCGCTCGATCGAATGAACGCGCTGCTCTCTTTTCTATACGCCATGCTCGGCCACGACTGCCGCTCGGCACTGGAGGCGCAGGGGCTCGATCCGCAGGTCGGGTTCCTGCATGCCGACCGACCAGGCAGAGCCGGCTTGGCGCTCGACCTCATGGAGGAGCTGCGGCCCGTGACCGCCGATCGTCTGGCGCTCACGCTCGTCAATCGGCGTCAGCTGGGGGTCGATGATTTCGTCATCGAAGAGGCGGGCGGGGTGCGGCTAAGCGATGATGCCCGTCGGCAGGTTCTGGTGGCCTGGCAGGAGCGCAAGCGCGACGAACTGCGGCACCCCTTTCTGGACGAGAAGGCGCCTCTCGGGCTGACGCCGCACCTGCAGGCGCAACTGCTAGCACGCCATTTGCGGGGCGATCTGGACGGCTATCCAGCTTTCGTTTGGAAATGAGGACGTCGGTGCTGATGCTCGTCACCTACGACGTGAACACCGAAAACCCGGCGGGCCGCCGCCGCCTGCGACGCGTGGCGCGGGCGTGTCTGGACTACGGCCAGAGGGTGCAGAAGTCCGTTTTCGAGTGCGAGGTCGAGCCGGCGCAATGGGCGAAGCTCAGGGCCCGCCTGCTGGCCGAGACGGACGCGAGGCTGGATAGTCTGCGTTTCTACCGGCTGGGTGCAGAGGGGCGGCGCCGGGTGGAGCATGTGGGCGCCCGTCCCGGCATCGACCTGGAGGGGCCTCTCGTCATCTGAATGGCCCGCGGCGGGGCGTCGGCCCGACTCTGTGCGAATCCTAAGCGTACGCCGCCGACGCCTATGGTTCGCGCGAGGACGTTCCCTTTTGGGATCAACGAAGTGGTCGGCGCCTCGCCAGTGGATGCGCCGTCAACCGCGCCGAGCGGTCGGCGGTTCGCGCGCCAGCGCAGCTTTCCCTCGTTGTCCCAACAACTTACATTGGCGAGGTCGCCCCCTCACGGGGGCGCGGATCGAAACCCGACGGCGCTCTTCGGCTCGCGCTCGATCAAGGGTCGCCCCCTCACGGGGGCGCGGATCGAAACCGCGACTACGTCGTCGACGGCGTCTCGGGCTCGGGTCGCCCCCTCACGGGGGCGCGGATCGAAACATGAATTCGCCGGCGCTGATCACCCAGAACAAGGGTCGCCCCCTCACGGGGGCGCGGATCGAAACCGTCACATGGTCTCAAGGGCGTCCTCAAGGTCGCGTCGCCCCCTCACGGGGGCGCGGATCGAAACCAGAAGAGGGCCGAGCGGGTCTTGCCGGAATCGAGTCGCCCCCTCACGGGGGCGCGGATCGAAACCTGATCGCCGTGGCCGAATACCTGGACGGCCGAGGTCGCCCCCTCACGGGGGCGCGGATCGAAACGCCCCGGCGGACATAGTAGCCGTGCGCCTTGGCGAGTCGCCCCCTCACGGGGGCGCGGATCGAAACATCGGCGGCAAGTGGCGCGCGCCCGGGGTGCACGGGTCGCCCCCTCACGGGGGCGCGGATCGAAACTACGACGGCTCGACCGGGCTGCCGGTGGGCTGCCGTCGCCCCCTCACGGGGGCGCGGATCGAAACCACGAGATGGCGGTGGATCTCACGCTCAAGCAGCGTCGCCCCCTCACGGGGGCGCGGATCGAAACCATGGCGGTGCAGTGGAGCGTGCGGGCGAGCTGCTGTCGCCCCCTCACGGGGGCGCGGATCGAAACATCAGCACCATGCGGCTGTCGTCCTGGGCGTCGGTGTCGCCCCCTCACGGGGGCGCGGATCGAAACTGAGCGTCCGTGCGCTTGGGCGCGCGAAACTCGGGTCGCCCCCTCACGGGGGCGCGGATCGAAACTTGGCCCTCTTGACAACCGCCCAAGATGGGAGGTCGCCCCCTCACGGGGGCGCGGATCGAAACGGATGCAACGCTCAAGGTAGCGGCTCGCGCGCGCGTCGCCCCCTCACGGGGGCGCGGATCGAAACCTCTTTGCGGCGGGGCGCATCACCAAGCCTCAGGTCGCCCCCTCACGGGGGCGCGGATCGAAACATTTTCTTGGCGATGAACGGTGTTACGCGCACGCGTCGCCCCCTCACGGGGGCGCGGATCGAAACGCGCTCGCGGCCGGGCTAGAGGGCAAGATGCGGGTCGCCCCCTCACGGGGGCGCGGATCGAAACCCCTGGTGATCAGCCCAACTCCGCGGCGTCGGGGGGTCGCCCCCTCACGGGGGCGCGCATCGAAACAACCGCAACGCGTGCCTTAACGACGAATCGGTCGGGTCGCCCCCTCACGGGGGCGCGGATCGAAACTTGCCGTTCTCGCCGAGGGCTTCGAAGGTGCGAGCGTCGCCCCCTCACGGGGGCGCGGATCGAAACACGACCACCCGCACACCGCTTGGATCACACCCTTCGCCCTGTCGCCGCCCGGACTGAGCGCGTGATCGTGCCGCAGCGGTGTGCGCCGTCAGTCAAGCAGAGTCCTCCACAAAGCGTGACCGGACATTTAGCGCCGCTGATCCGCAACCGCCTCGGCCGGCCCCGCCGCCGCCTACAAGCCCTCGAAGAAATACCCGATCGGCACCTCCAGCACCTGCGTCAGCCGCCACAGGCGCGAGGCCGAGAGGCGGTTGGCGCCGCTCTCGTATTTCTGGATCTGCTGGAAGCGCACCCCCAGGGCGGCGGCGAGCTGGTGCTGGGCCATGCCCATGAGCTTGCGGCGTCGGCGCAGGCGCCCGCCGATGTGGCGGTCGACGACGCCGTCGACCGGCGATGGGCGCGCGCCTTCCGGCGCCCCGGCGCCCTCACTCGCCGCCCCGGGGGCTGCGCTGTCGCGGTAGATCCGCGGCATTGTCCCTGGCCTCCCTGGAAGGTCCCCCCAAAGAGCCAACGACGGTGCGGCGGCTTTTCGTCCCGGGAGCGGCGAAAAAAGGGTTCTCCGCCGGCGGCGCCGATTAGCTTCGCCGGTGTGGCGCCAGGGTCGCGGTTGGTATCGTCGTTATCGCCAGCCGCGGGCGCGAGCGCGCTCTTCGCCGGCGGCGTCCAGCGGCGGTCCGGCGATCATGGCGTCCATGGTTTCGGCCACCGGCGGCGGCAGGGGCGAGGCGGCCTGTTCATAGGCGCCCGCCGCGGTCCTCTCGCCGGGCGTGGCCGCGGTGATCGGCACGACCCAGCCCGAGGGCCCGCGGCAGGCAATGCCGGCGAGGCCGCCGCGCGCGACCCGGAAAGTGCGGCAATAGCGGCCGGCGCGCGAGCGGAAGCTGACGCCGATGCGGATCGGGCGGCCGGCCTCGTTCGCCGCCAGCTGGTCGTCGAGAGCGCGCGCCAGCGCTCCGCCGGCCACGACCTCGCCGCCGCGACTGGAAAGCAGCGGCCCCGCTCGCAGCAGCGGCAGCTCCAGGCCGGCGATCAGGCCGGCGGCGAGCGAAGCGGCGACCAGCGCCGCCTGGGGCCATGGCCTGGCCGCGGCGCGGCGCGCCCGCGCCTGCGCCAGATCGATGACCTCGGCTGCGCCGGCCGCGCTGGTAACGGCGCGGGCGGCGGCCAGCAGCCGTTCTGGCATGGCTTCGCTGAGCGCATCGCCGTGCGCGGCGCTGACGATGCGCCGCAGGGCGCGGCGGCGTTCGAGCCGGGCGGCGAGCACCTGGTCGGCGCCGGCGGCGGCCTCGATGCGCTTGGTCTCGGCGGCGCCCAGTTCACCGTCGACGAAAGCGTCCAGCTCGCGGTCGGAGATCACGCGCCCTCCGCTCCCAGCAGCCGTTCGGCCAGCGCCGTGCGGGCGCGGCCCAGGCGGCTGGTCAGCGTGCCCTCGGGCACGCCCAGGGCCTGCGCCGCTTCGCGATAGGAGAGTCCCTCGATCAGAACCAGGGCCACGGCGGCGCGCTGCTCGGCCGGCAGCGCCGCCAGCGCCCGTTCCGCGGCCCGCGCCTCGAGCTTTTCCTCCAGGGAAGCGATGCCGGGGTCGGCGACCGCGGCCAGTGCTTCGTCCGGATCGTCGACGGTCCGGCGGCGGGCCCTCGCCCGCGCCTCGTCGGTCCAGGCGTTCCTCATGATGGCGAAAATCCAGGCATCGAGCCTTGTTCCCTCCCGCCACTGGCGCCGCCGCGCCCAGGCCCGCTCGAGGGCGGTCTGGACGAGGTCGTCGGCCTCGGCCGAATCGCCGGTCAGCGCACGCCCGAACCGCCGCAACCTGGGCAGCAGCTCGGTGAGGCCGTCGGCGAACGGGTCAGTCCCGGACACGGCGTATGGATGGAACGCATGGGAGCGGCCGTTTCATCCCGAGAGTTTCTGATTTACGCAGGGAATGCGGGCCATCGTCGAGTCGGGATGATCCCATGTCTTACGCTCGCGCACCAAGGCGCCTGACGGGCGCCGCAGTCGGCCTCGCCCTCTTCGCCCTCGGCGGGCCCGCCGCCGCCCAGATCCTGCCGGGCGGTCTGCCGGGGGGTCTGCCGGCCCTGCCGGCGGCGCCGCTCGGCAGCGCGCTTGGTCCGCTGCTCGGCCAGTCCCTCGGCCAGGTCGAATCGCTGCCCGCCGGCGCGGAGCGCCTCGCCCGCATGCGGCTGGAGCGTCTGCGCGCCCTGGTGCGCGGCAATCCGCAGGCGCTCGACTTCGGCGAACATGGGGAGGCGGTGGTGCGCGGCGCGGCCCTGGCGATATCGCCCACGGCCGCGGCGCTGGCGCGGGCGCAGAGGGCCGGGTTTACGGTCACGCGCCGCAGCGCCCTCACCGGGCTTGGCCTCGAGCTGGTCACCTTGCAGGCGCCGGCCGGGATGACGACCCGCGAGGCGGTGCGGCGCCTCAGGCGCCTGGATCCCGCCGGCCGGTACGATTTCGACCACTTGTACGAACCCTCGGGCGCGGCCGCCGCCGCCGGAGAACCGGCAGCGCCGGCCGAACCGGCCGCGCACGCCCGGATCGGCATGATCGACGGCGGCGTCGCCTCGGGTCTCGCTGTCTTCGCCAAGGCGCGGCTCCAGGCGCGCGGCTTTGCGCCCGGCGCGCCGGCGCCCAGCGACCACGGGACCGAGGTGGCGGCGCTGCTCGCCGGCGACGGCGGCGGCTTCGAAGGGGTCGCGCCGGGGGCGCAGCTGCTGGCGGCGGACGTCTATGGCCGCGGGCCGACCGGCGGCTCGGCCGAAGCCATCGTGCTGGCCCTGGGCTGGCTCGCCGGGATGAAGGCGCCGGTGATCAACATCAGCCTGACCGGTCCTCCGAACCTTGCCGTGGCGGCCGCGGTCCGCGCGGTGCTGGCGCGCGGCGCCCTCATCGTCGCTCCCGTCGGCAATGACGGTCCGGCCGCGCCCCTCGCCTTCCCGGCCTCCTACCCCGGGGTGATCGCGGTGACCCCGGTCGATCCCCGCGGCCGGCCCCTGCCCGAGGCCGGCCGGGCGAGCCACCTCGACTTCGCCGCCCAAGGCGCTGGCCTCGCGCTCCCCAACGCCGGCGGCGTCTCGACCAAGGTCCGCGGCGCCTCGTTCGCCGCGCCGATCGTGAGCGGCGAGCTGGCCCTCCTCCTCCCCACTGCCGATCCAGCGCGCGCAAGGGCGGCCGTGACCCTGCTGGCCAACCGCGCGCGCAAAGGCGGCCCGGCGCGTTACGGCATCGTCAACCTACCGCGCTGATCCTCCCCCGCGTGCGGGGAAGCAACCATGTGAAGTTGGGTTCATGCGGGAACCCAGGCTGTTCCTCGGCCCAGGACGGTATTGGCCGCTTCGATGAGTTTTCGCATGACGGCGACGAGGACGACCTTCGGCTTCTTGCCGGCGGCTGCGAGGCGTTGGGCGAAGGCTTTGAAGCCGGTGTCGGTTCGTTTGGCGACGGCGGCGGCGAGGTAGACCATGCGCCGGACGCGGGCTCTGCCGCCGAAGATGTGTCTTTCTCCGGAGCTTTTGCCGGTATCGCGGTCGAATGGCGCCACCCCCAGGAGGCTGGCGGCCTGGCCGCGGGCCATCGCCCCCAGTTCGGGCATGCGCAGGACCAGGCTGGCCGCGACGATGGAGCCCACGCCGGGGAGCGAAGCGACCAGATCGAAGCGTCGCCGCAGTCTGGGGTGCTGGGCGATGCGGCCGACCAGATCCTTGGCCAGTTGCTTCTTCCACGCCCTCAGGCTCTTCAGCTGGGCCTCGTACTGGGCTCTGAGATCCGGCAAGACAACATGCTCGAGCATGGTCTTGAGCTGGGCGGCCAGCTCGGCGGCCTGCTCGTAGGCGGTGAGGCGGTCGCTCAGTTCGACGAGCTCCGGATCCCCGACGCTGCGGACCACCTCGACCTGAGCCGTTGCGGCGGCGATCAGCGCGGCGTCGATGCGGTCGTTCTTGGCCTTGATCCGCTTGAAGCGGGCGAAGGCTCGGATGTGCGCCGGCTGATGGATGACCACCTCCAGGCCGATCTGCTGCAGGTGAGCGGTCACGCCCCGTTCGTAGCCGCCGCTGGCCTCGATCCCCACGCGACCGACACTGCGCTCGGCAAGCCAGGCCGCCAGCTCGCGCCAGCCACCCGCGTCGTTGGCGAACGTCGCCGCCTCGCCAGATCGATGCGCCGCGACGTCCAGCTTCGCCTTTGCCGCATCGATGCCGGCGACCTTCGTGTTAGTCTCCACCTGTTCCACCGACCCCTCCTTGTGGCTCCGGACCTCAAAGTCCCTGCAACCATCCGGGTCATGGAACACCGACGGCGGCCCTGCTCCCCCACAGCCCGCAAGGCTCAGGGGAAAACGGCCCCTCCGACGGCGGTCCGCCTGGCGCTGGCGCGTCAGGCGGACTGTCCCGGAAGACACCCCACCTTAGACCCGCTTGATCAAACAAGGGGGACCGCGCGGGCAACGCCCGCGTGGTGGAGATCCCATGCGGGTGGATGGCGGCCTGGCGTACCAGACTGGGCTTCCAACCAACCAAACTGGGAGCCACCGATGTCGAACACCGATTGCTTTGCGCCGACCGCCATC
>DASYYX010000050.1:0-20689 GCA_035946795.1 Caulobacteraceae bacterium
CCCTCCCCCAGGGGGGGAGGAGAGGCGTCGGCGCTCTCTCCCCCCTCTGGGGGGAGACCCGGCGCAGCCCGGAGGGGGGTCTTGTCAACCGACGTCTATCCACCGGCCAAGCGCTCGGCGGTGATGCGCCAGGTGAAGGGCCGCGACACCGCCCCGGAGCGGGCCTTGCGGCGGCTCGTCTTCAGCGCCGGCGGCCGCTATCGCCTTTCCCGCCGCGACCTCCCGGGCAAGCCCGACATCGTCCTTGCCGGCCGGCGCCTGGCGGTCTTCGTCCACGGCTGCTTCTGGCACGGCCACGACTGCGCCCGCGGGGCCCGCGTCCCCAAGGCCAACCGCGCCTACTGGACCGCGAAGATCGCGGCCAACCGCGCCCGCGACCTCGCCCACCGGGCGGCGCTCGAAGGCGCCGGCTGGCGGGTCGAGTGGGTGTGGGAGTGCGAGATGAAGGACGAGGCGGCGGTGAAGGCGCGTATCGCCGACTGGCTCCGCCTGCCCTCGAAGGGCAGCAGGCCTAGGCCGGCTCGACCACGACCTCGGTCGTGACCGAGTTGGCGATGAAGCAGCGCGCGTGCGCCTCGTGGTGCAGGCGCTCGAGCTCGGCGGCGTCGGGCGCCCGCCCTTCGAAGGCGATCTGCGGGCGCAGGGCGACGCGGGTCATCGCCATCTTGCCCGGCGCGATCCGCCCCAAGGTCCCTTCGGCCTCGTCACGATAGCGCTTCACGACCCAGCCGGCGCCGGCGGCCAGATCCAGGAACCACAGCATGTGGCAAGCGGAGAGCGAGGCCACGAAGGCGCTCTCGGGGTCGATCGCCGCTTCGCTGGAAAAAGGAGCCGGGACGATCGCCGTGGCCGGAGAGCCGGGCGCGGTGACGCCGTGGCCGAAATCCAGGGTGTGCAGGCGGCTGTAGCGGCGCTTAGGGAAATCGCCGCCATCCCAGGCCCATTCGACGGTGGCGTGATGCAGGGACATGGGGGCCTTTAGAACGCCTCCGCCGGCAGGGCCATGAGGCTGGCCGCTCCGGCCTTGATCCGCGCCAGGCGCAGCGAAGTCTCGGGCAGGAGCTTGTCGATGAAGTGCCGGCCCGTCACCAGCTTGGCCTGGAAGTAGGGGTCGGTCTCGCCCACCGCGATCTTGGCCAGGGCCGCCCTGGCCATCTGCGCCCACATGTAGGCCAGGGCCGTGAGCCCCATCAGGTGCAGGTAGTCGACCGAGGCGGCGCCGACGTTGTCGGGATCGGCCGGACCGTTCTGCATCAGCCACAGGCTGGCCTCCTGCAGCTCGCCCTTGGCCCGCAGCAGGGCGGCGACGAAAGGCGCCAGCTCGGTCTGGCTCTCACCGGCTTCGGCCGCTTCGGCGAAGGCGTCGATCTCGGAGAAGAAGCCCATGACGGCGCGGCCGCCGTTGGCGGCGAGCTTGCGGCCGACGAGGTCCAGCGCCTGGACGCCGTTGGTCCCTTCATAGATGAGGGTGATGCGGCAATCGCGCAGATACTGGCTCACCGGCAGGTGCTCGGTGTAGCCGGCGCCGCCGCAGATCTGCACCGCGTCCGAGCAGATGGCGAAGCCACGGTCGGTGAGGAAGGCCTTGGCCACCGGCGTCATCAGCCCGAGCAGGTCCTCGGCCGCCTGCCGGGCGGCCGGATCGGGATGGCGGCGGGCAAGGTCGCCTTTTAGCGCGGTCCAGTAGACGAAGGCGCGGCCGCCCTCGAGGATGGCCCTGGCGTCCATCAGCATGCGGCGCACGTCCGGATGGACGATGATGGGATCGGCCGGGCCCTGCGCGTTCTTCGGCCCGGTGAGCGAGCGCCCCTGCAGGCGCTCGCGGGCGAAATCGGCCGCCGCCTGCATTGCTGCCTCGGCTTGCGCCAGACCCTGCAGGCCGACGCCGATGCGCGCCTCGTTCATCATCACGAACATCAGGGAAAGGCCGCGGTTCTCCTCGCCCACCAGCCAACCTCTGGCGCCGTCGTAGCTCATGAAGCAGGTGGCGTTGGCGTGGATGCCCATCTTCTCTTCCAGGCCGGCGCAGACCAGCCGATTGCGCGCGCCCGGGCGCCCGTCCGGACCCGGAAGGAATTTCGGCACGACGAAGAGGCTGATGCCGCGCACGCCCTCCGGGGCGCCCTCGATCCTGGCGAGCACCAGGTGGACGATGTTGTCGGCAAGGTCGTGCTCGCCGGCGCTGATCCAGATCTTCTCGCCGCTGATCTCGTAAGCGCCGTCCGCCGCCGGCCGGGCCTTGGTCCGGAGCAGGCCCAGATCGGTGCCGCACTGCGGCTCGGTGAGGTTCATGGTGCCGCACCACTCGCCGGAGGCGAGCCTGGGCAGATAGAGCGCCTGCTGCGCCTCCGAACCGCCGGCGACGATGGCCGAATAGGCCCCGTGGGTGAGGCCCGGGTACATGGAAAAGGCCATGTTGGCCGAGCTCGACATCTCGCTGAAGGCGAGGGCGAGGACGGCCGGCAGCCCCTGGCCGCCCCACCGCGGCGCCGCGCTCAGGGCCGGCCAGCCGCCGGCGACGAAATCGCGCCAGGCCGCGGCGAACCCCGGCGGGGTGGAGACCGAGCCGTCGTCGCCGCGCTTGCAGCCGGTCTTGTCGCCGATGGCGTTGAGCGGGGCGAGCTTGTCGGCGCAGATCCTCGCCCCCTCCTCCAGGATCTGGCGCGCCAGATCCGGGGTCAGCTCGGAAAAGCCCTCGAGGTTGGAAAGATTGCCGATCCCGAGCAGATCGAAGAGGACGAACAGCTGCTCGCGGACGGGCGGCCGGTAGGCCATCGGCCAGACGCCTACTTCAGGCCGATGGCCTCGTGCCGGCCGTCGACGCTGGGGCGCACGATGCGGTCGTAGTCCTCGGCCTTGGGAAGCAGGTCCGGGCGGCTCTCGGCCAGCTGCCTTTCCAGCCGCTCGCACGCGGTCCGAAGCTCGGCGATGGCGCTGTCGATGTCCTCGCGCTGGCGCTCGAAGGCGGCGATGCGCTCGCGGAACTTGCGCAGCGCCTTGGCGCTCTGGGCCGCGCCGCCGTCGTCCTTGTCGTAGAGGTCGAGGATGTCGCGGATGTCGGCGAGCGAAAGACCGACGCGCTTGCCCCGAAGGATGAGCTGCAGGCGGGCGCGATCGCGATAGGAATAGACGCGGTTGAGGCCCTGGCGGGCGGGCGCCAGCAGCCCCTTGTCCTCGTAGAATCTCAGCGCCCTGGGGGTGCAGCCGAACTCGCGCGTCAGCTGGCGGATGGTGAAGGTGCGTGAAAGGCGAATGTCGGGGCGGCGGTAGTCGGCGGTCATAGCGGGTCTCCCGTGCGCGAGCTGTGGGGCTCTTGGTCGACAGCCCCCCTCGAGGACGGCGATTGGCTAATTTACGCGAACGTCAACGTCAAGCAAGCGCGGCCATTGCCATGACGACCGGGCGGGGACAATCTTAAAGCGCCAGGTCGGGGAGGGGAGTGATGATCCGCTTCGTCGTGCATGCGATCGCCGCGGCGATCGGCTTTTGGGTGGCGGCCAGGATCGTTCCCGGCGTCAGCGTCGGGACCTGGCAGAGCCTCGTCGCCGCCGGCCTGGTGCTGGGGCTCATCAACGCCCTGGTGCGCCCGATCCTCGTCTTCCTCACCTTCCCTCTGACCCTGGTCACCCTTGGCCTCTTCCTGCTGGTGGTGAACGGCTTCACCGTCTGGCTGGTGACGGTCTTCATCCATGGGGTGCATCTCAGCGGGCCGATCGCCGCCATACTGACGGCGTTGGTCATCTCGATCGTCAGCTGGATCGCCGGCGGCCTCGTCGGCCGCAGCCGCCGCGTCGGGATCTGAGGTCAAGCCGGTCAGACGAGTTCGGTTTGGACGCCCAGTGGCGGCCCGGCCGCGGCTAGGCGGCGGTCCAGCGTGCAAATCCTGGCGCCATGACTACTCGCGATTGCCATGTGCAGCGCGTCGCCGGCGCGTAGCCCGGTTTCCGGTCGGTCAGCCAACAATGCGGCGGAACGGAAGTGTTCATCCGCGACCGACAGGACGGAGAGGCTTCTAGTCCGCACCCTCCGAAAGAGGGCGAGCGCTCCCCTGCGTCCGTCTTCGTCCAGAGCCTTGGAACGAACCTTCATGGAAAGCGCGGCCGAGAGTTCCGCTTCCATCCACAAGCTGGAGACGAACTCCGCACCGCGGTGATCGTCCATCCAGCTGGCCACCGCTTCGGTGCGTGGTTCGTTGGTCAATACTGCGACCAGGAGGGAAGTATCGAGGTACAGCCTCAATATCGCTCCTCGTCGCGCATCCGGCGAATGAAGTCCGCCGCGCTCTCCATCTGATAAGGTTGCGCCCTGGCGAAGGCCCGCAAGGCTGCGGTGTCGATGGGCTCCCGTTGACCGGCAACCGCCCTGAGCTCAGCCACCGGCTTGCCGCGCCGGGTAATCCGAACCGTCTCTCCAGCGATTGCGCGTTCGACGAGTTCGCTCAGCCGGGCCTTGGCCTCAGCGAGGGCGATGTCGGTCATGGCTCATTCCTGACTATCTAGATGGTCAGATATAAGGATCAGTCCACCGGCTGCAAGCCACAGCAAAACCCCCGGCCGTTGGGCCGGGGGTTCGCTTGGTTGCAGCAGGAAGAGCGCTTGGAGGCGGACTTAGAAGTCCATGTCGCCCATGCCGCCGCCCATGCCGCCCGGCATGCCGCCGGCGGCCGGGCCCTGCTTCTTGGGGGCCTCGACGATCGCCGCTTCGGTGGTGATCATCAGGCCGGCGACCGAGGCCGCGTCCTGAAGGGCGGTGCGCACGACCTTGGCCGGATCGATGATGCCGGCGCTGATCAGGTCGACGTACTCCTCCTTCTGGGCGTCGAAGCCGTAGGTGGCCGAGGCGTTCTCCAGCACCTTGCCGACGACGATCGAGCCTTCCACGCCGGCGTTCTCGGCGATCTGGCGGATCGGCGCCTGCAGGGCCCGACGGACGATGGCGATGCCGGCGTCCTGGTCGTGGTTGTCGCCCTTGAGGCCTTCGAGGACCTTGGCCGCCTTCAGCAGCGACACGCCGCCGCCGGCCACGATGCCTTCCTCGACCGCCGCGCGGGTGGCGTTGAGGGCGTCATCGACGCGGTCCTTCTTTTCCTTGACCTCGACTTCGGTCGAGCCGCCGACGCGGACGATGGCGACGCCGCCGGCGAGCTTGGCCAGCCGCTCCTGCAGCTTCTCCTTGTCGTAGTCGGAGGTGGTTTCCTCGATCTGCTTCTTGATCTGGCTGATCCGGGCCTCGATGTCGGTCTTGGCGCCAGCGCCGTCCACGATGGTGGTGTCGTCCTTGGTGATCGACACCTTCTTGGCCTTGCCGAGCATGTCGAGGCCGACGTTCTCGAGCTTGATGCCGAGATCTTCGCTGATCAGCTGACCGCCGGTCAGGGTGGCGATGTCCTCGAGCATGGCCTTGCGGCGGTCACCGAAGCCGGGGGCCTTCACCGCCGCGACCCGCAGGCCGCCGCGGAGCTTGTTGACCACCAGGGTGGCCAGGGCTTCGCCTTCGATGTCCTCGGCGACGATGAGGAGCGGGCGTCCGGCCTGCACCACCGATTCGAGCACCGGCAGCAGCGGCTGCAGCGAGGAGAGCTTCTTCTCGTAGAGAAGGATCAGCGGCTCCTCGAGCACGGCCTCCATCTTGTCGGCGTTGGTGATGAAGTACGGCGACAGGTAGCCGCGGTCGAACTGCATCCCCTCGACGACGTCGAGCTCGGTCTCCAGGCTCTTGGCCTCTTCGACCGTGATCACGCCCTCGTTGCCGACCTTTTCCATCGCCTTGGCGATCATGTCGCCGATCTCGGTGTCGCCATTGGCGCTGATCGAGCCGACCTGGGCGATTTCCTGGTTGGTGGTAACCTTCTTCGAGCTCGACTTGATGTGTTCGACGACCTTGGTCACGGCCTTGTCGACGCCGCGCTTGAGGTCCATCGGGTTCATGCCCGCGGCCACCGACTTTGCGCCTTCGGAGACGATCGACTGGGCCAGGATGGTGGCGGTGGTGGTGCCGTCGCCGGCCTTGTCGTTGGTCTTGGAGGCGACCTCGCGGATCATCTGGGCGCCGAGGTTCTCGAACTTGTCGGAAAGTTCGATCTCCTTGGCGACGGCGACGCCGTCCTTGGTCGAGCGCGGGGCGCCGAAGGATTTTTCGATCACCACGTTGCGGCCCTTGGGGCCGAGGGTCACCTTGACCGCATTGGCCAGGATGTTGACGCCGCGAAGCATGCGATCGCGCGCGTCGGTTGAGAAATAGACGTCTTTGGCAGCCATCTTGTTTCGTGCTTTCTAAATGAGAATGAGTTGATCTTCGAAGGGTCGAGCCGGGGCTATTCGAGGATGCCCAGGACGTCGCTCTCCTTCATGATCAGCAGGTCTTCGCCTTCCAGCTTGACCTCGCTGCCCGACCATTTGCCGAACAGGATGCGGTCGCCGGCCTTCAGATCCAGGGGCTGGACCTTGCCGTGCTCGTCGCGGGCCCCGGGGCCGACGGCGATAACCTTGCCTTCCTGCGGCTTTTCCTTGGCGGTATCGGGAATGATGATGCCGCCCTTGGTCTTTTCTTCTTCCTCGACGCGGCGGACGAGGACGCGGTCGCCGAGTGGACGAAACGCCATGCGATGTCTCTCCGTTAGTCTCGTTTGTCTTCAATGAGCCAGTGGCAGCCCCCCGCGCGGCTGTTAGCAGCCGGGCATGGCGAGTGCCAACGCCGCGCAGGTAGGCGGCGAACACTTGCCTGTCAAGGCGCGACGGAGTTGATTATCTGAAAAATCGTCGGACGGGCCTGCGCAGCGGGCGCGGGAGGAGAGATGGGGAACTTCGAAAACTTCCTCGGGGGAATCATCCGGCAGGGCGCGATCGAGGTCGTGCTGCCGGACGGGCGGCGGGTGCGCGCCGGCGACGGCGGCGAGCCGCAGTTGATCGTGCGCATCGCCGAGCGCGCGCGCCTGGCCGCGATCCTCCTCAAGCCATCGCTGGGCCTGGGCGAAGGCTACATGGACGGCGATGTCACCTTCGAGCGCGGCGCGATCGCCGACCTCCTGGCGCTGGCGGCGAGGAACAGCGCCGACACGCCCCTGCGGCGCCGCGCCGGGCTGCTGCGGCGGGTCTGGTCGAACTGGGTCAGGCGGCGCAACTCCAAAGGCGCGGCCCGCCGCAACGCCGCCCACCACTATGACCTTTCGATCGAGCTCTACCGTCGGTTCCTTGACGAGGACCTGCAGTACTCCTGCGCCTATTTCGAGCGGCCCGGCATGAGCCTTGAGGAGGCCCAGCGCGCCAAGAAGCGGCACATCGCCGCCAAGCTCAGGCTCGCCCCGGGCCAGCGGGTCCTCGACATCGGTTGCGGCTGGGGCGGACTGGCGCTGTCGCTGACGCGCTGGGCCGAGGTGAAGGTGGACGGCGTCACCTTATCGGCGGAGCAGCTGGCGGCCGCCCGCGCCCGCGCCGAAGCCGCCGGGCTTTCTTCGGCGGCGCGGTTTTCCCTGACTGACTACCGCGACGTGGAAGGCCCCTACGACCGCATCGTCTCGGTGGGCATGTTCGAGCACGTCGGAGCGGCCAACTACCAGACCTACTTCGACCAGGTCGCGCGCCTGCTGGCCGACGACGGCGTCGCCTTGATCCACTCGATCGGCCGGGCCGAGGGGCCGAGCACCACCGACGCCTTCACCGCCAAGTACATCTTCCCGGGCGGCTACATCCCGGCGCTGTCGGAGGTGATCCCGGCCGTGGAGCGCGCCGGCCTGAAGATCACCGACATCGAGATCCTGCGCCTGCACTACGCCGACACCCTCAAGGCCTGGCGCGAGCGCTTCATGGCCAACCGCGCCGCCATCGCCAACATCTACGACGAGCGTTTCTGCCGCATGTGGGAGTTCTATCTCGCCGGCGCCGAGATGGGCTTCCGCTACGGGCCGCACATGGTCTTCCAGCTGCAGCTGGCCAAGAGCCACGGCGTGGTGCCGATCACCCGCGACTATATCGGCGAGGCCGAGCGGGCGCTGAAGGAGCGGCCCAAGATCGTGGCCTGAAGGCCGGGTTCACCGGGAAGCAAGCCGCCAGCCGAGCCGCGCGGGCGCTGCGCCACGGCGCCGCTTGCTACCGAACGCCGCAGCCAAGCTGTTGTTATGGAAGCGTAAACCCCTGAACCGCAATGCCTCGCATGCGAGGACGCGCGGGGAAGGGGACTGGAAATGCACACCCGATCGCGGCTCGCTCTGGCCGCCCTTGTCGCCGCCGGCCTGGCAGGCGGCGCCATCACCGCCGGCCTTGCCCAGGAGGGCGGCCCGGCCCTGAGCCCCGAGCTTACCCAGGCCGCCGTCGGCTATGCCGCCTGGACCGAGCGCGCCGGCGCCCTGGACGGCCGCTTCGCCGACGGCGAGGCGGTCCGCCGCAGCCTCATGGACGCGGCCCCGCATGACGAAATCTCGCTCGTCGAAGGCATGATCGCCTTTGGCGCCCTGGCGGCCCTGGCCGACCCCCGCTTCGAAGAGGCGGCGCGCGCGGCCGGGCCGGACTTCGCTCAGCAGCTGGCGGCCGAGCCGGCGGCGGTGCTGCAGCTCGACGGCGCCCAGGCTGCGGCGGGGCGCGTCGAGGCGGCGCTCGCGCGCCAGGCGCAGGGGCTCGCCGGAGCCGGCGTGGCGGTGAAGGCCGCGGCCTACTCGATCCAGCATCAGGCCTGGTCGCGCGCCAGGGTCGCCGATCCGGCGGCGCGCCTGGCCGCGGTGAAGGCGCTCGCCATGGCGCCGCTGGGCGCATCGGACGCCGACCCCCAAGCTTTGCCTGCCGCCTTTGCCGCCGACCCGCCCGACGCCTATCCCGGCGCGGCCCCGACGGGCGTCGTCATCGACGCCCTGGCGCTGGCGGCGATCGCCGCCGCCGAAGGCCCGTACGGCCGCTCCGGCGAGGAGGTCGCCGCCGTCACCCGCGACCGCAGGAGCGAGGACTGCCTGCGCCTGGCCCGCCTCAACCTCTACCAGTGCCTGGCGGTCGCCGGGCCGCAGTACGAGGACGTCTTCTGCCTGGGCGAGCATGCGCTGGGTGAGACCGGCGGCTGCCTGGCCAAGGCGGCCGGAGCCGGCGGCGGGGGAATGGGAGCTACCGGGGCGGACGCCATCGGCGCCCTGCTCTCCGATCCGCGGCTGGGGACCTCGCGCCCGGCGGCCTGGTCGCCCGCGCCCTCGACCGGGTACTGACGCCGGGGGCGGGCCTTGCGGCGTGAGTTGTCTATACTATGTGTATCCAGCATGCGGGTGCGGATCGCCAAGTGGGGCAATTCCCTGGGGCTGCGGATTCCGCGCGCCCTGGCGGAGGAGGTCGGCCTCGAGGAAGGCGGACGGGCCGACCTCAAGGCCCAGGGGGGTCGTCTCGTGGTGCGGGCCGTTCCCGCCTTTTCCCTGCAGGACGTGTTGCGCAACATGACCCCGCAAGCGGCCCACGCAGCCTTCGATTGGGGGGAGGACGCGGGGCGCGAGCGCGTCGATGAGTGAGGGGACATACGTCCCGGAGGCCGGCGATCTCATCTGGACCGATTTCGACCCGCGGCGCGGGCGCGAGCAGAGCGGCCGCCGGCCGGCGCTCGTCATATCGCCGGCGGCCCTCTGCGCCGCTTCCGCCTTCGTGATCGTGTGTCCGATCACACGCACGATCCGCGACTTCGGCTCCAGCGTCATCCTGCCGGAGGGGCTGCCGATCGCCGGCGAGATACTCACCTATCAGGTTCGCAGCATCGACACCTTGGCGCGCCCCATTCTTGCCGCGGGAGCCTCGGTTCCGGCGGGCGTGCTCGACGAAGTACGCGCCAAGCTCGCCGTCCTCTGTGGATTCAGCCCGGGGTGATCCGCCGCCGCTGAGCCGGCCGCCTAGTCGCGCGTCAGGCGCACGAACCGCCTCTGGCCCGAGGGATCGAGGCCGAGCAGGCCCTCGACGCGGTCGAGCTCGATGATCACGCCCACGCCCTTCTTCTCCGGATCGGCGCGGCGCTCGACCTCTGGGGCGGCCGCGAACACCTGCTCGCCTTCCTCGACGCTGGCCAGGCGCGCCCGGCCGGCGAACTGCAGCACCACCGGGCCGGAGGGGACGCGCAGCATCAGGGCGACGTGGGGGTTCGCTGCGATAGCCTTGACCGTCGAGCCCTCGCGGTTGCGCGCCCAGAAGCCGAGCGCGTCGTCCGAGAACGCCTGGATGGAGCCGCGGAAGGAGAGCCGCGGCCGACCTTGCGGGCCGACGACGCCGATCACCATCGGATGGCCGCCCATCAGGGCGCCGTTGACGAGCTCCTTGATCTCCTCGCCAAGGACAAGGCTCATCGCGAGCCGACGGGCAGCAGCTCGGCTTCCTTCTCGGCGCGGATCTTGGCGTGCAGGTCGCCGTACTTGGCGAACTCCATGCGCGCGATGGTGCGGTTGTGCACCTCGTCGGGGCCGTCGGCCAGGCGCAGGGTGCGCTGGCTGGCGTACATGCGCGCCAGGCCGAAGTCGGAGGTGACCCCGCCGCCGCCGTGCGCCTGGATGGCGTCGTCGATGATGCGCAGCGCCATGTTGGGCGCGGCCACCTTGATCATCGAGATCTCCAGGCGGGCGACCTTGTTGCCGGCCTTGTCCATCATGTCGGCGGCCTTCAGGCACAAGAGCCGCGTCATCTCGATGTCGGTGCGGGCGCGGGCGACGCGCTGTTCCCAGACACTGTGCTCGGAGATGTACTTGCCGAAGGCCTTGCGGCTCATCAGCCGCTTGCACATGCGCTCCAGCGCCACCTCTGCCGAGCCGATGGTGCGCATGCAGTGGTGGATCCGGCCCGGCCCCAGGCGTCCCTGGGCGATCTCGAACCCACGGCCTTCGCCGAGGATCAGGTTCTCGACCGGCACCCGTACGTTCTCCAGCAGCACCTGGCCGTGGCCGTGCGGGGCGTCGTCGTAGCCGAACACCGGCAGCATGCGCTCGATCTTCAGGCCGGGCGCGTCCAGCGGCACCAGGATCTGCGACTGCTGCTGGTGCCGAGCCGACTGCGGGTTGGTCTTGCCCATGACGATGGCGACCTTGCAGCGCGGGTCACCGACCCCCGAAGACCACCACTTGCGGCCGTTCAGCACGTAGTCGTCGCCGTCGCGCTCGATCCGGGTCTCGATGTTGGTGGCGTCTGAGGAGGCGACCGCCGGCTCGGTCATCAGGAAGGCCGAGCGGATCTCGCCATTCATCAGCGGCCGCAGCCAGCGCTCCTTCTGCTCGCGGGTGCCGTAGCGGTTCAGCACCTCCATGTTGCCGGTGTCGGGGGCCGAGCAGTTGAACACCTCGGAGGCGAATGACACCCGCCCGAACATCTCGGCGATCGGGGCGTATTCGAGGTTGGTGAGCTGGACGCCTTCGAACTCGAAGGTGTCGTCCACGTGCGGTTCGCCGGCCGAGGGCGGCATGAACATGTTCCACAGGCCCGCCGCCTTGGCCTTGGCCTTCAGCTCCTCGACGATCGGGATCACCTTCCAGCGCTCGCCTTCGCGGGACTGCTGCTCGAAGGTGGGCACGGCCGGAAAGACGTAGTCATCCATGAAGGCGCCGATGCGGCTCATCAGGTCTTTCTGGCGGGGCGAATAGTCGAAATCCATCATCGGCCTCCTGGGGATTTCAAACGATCGTTTGAACACCTTCTCGCATGGGCGCCAACCTCGCGCAAGCGCCGTCTTCTCTCCTTCCCCTCCTGGGGGAGGTGGCCGCCCGAACGGGCGGCCGGAGGGGGAAAGGCCACGCGCGGGGCGCCGTGGGACTAGCCTTCCCCACCCCGCTCGGCGCGCCGCAGCGCGCCGAGTCGACCCTCCCCATGAAGGTGAGGGAGAGTTGGTCAGGCGAGGACGCGGCCGCTCTCATCGGGAAAGAAGATCTCCGCGGCGTGGTCGGCCACGTCCTGCGCCGTCCATGGCGCCGTGGGCGTGAAGCCCTTGGTCTCGAAGAGCTTCAGCTCGCGCACGCCGCGGCTGGAGACGCCCAGCACCTTTCCCGTCTGATCGCCGGAAAGGTCGGAGACCATGTAGAGCACGCCGGGAGCGATGCGCTCGGGCAGGCTCATCGGGTCCGGCGTCTGATCGCGGCGCCCCGGCAGGTCCGAGGTCATGCGGGTGTAGGCCCCCGGCGAGAGGGCCCAGACGCGGATGCCGTACTTGCGCCCTTCGATCGAGAGGACGCGCATGAGGCCGTAGAGTCCGGCCTTGGCGGCGCCGTAGTTGCCCTGGCCGAAGTTGCCGTAGAGCCCCGAGGTCGACGAGGTCAGCACGATGACGCCCTTGACGCCGTTATCCTTCATGTAGCGCCACACCGGCAGGGTGACGCAGTAGGCGCCTTTGAGGTGCACCCGCACCACCGCGTCCCATTCGGCCTCGCTCATGTTGGCGAAGGTGCGGTCGCGCAGGATGCCGGCGTTGTTGACCAGGATGTCCACCCGGCCGAAGGCGTCCAGGGCGGCGCGCAGGATGCGCTCGCCGCCTTCCATGGTGGAGACGTCGTCGCCGTTGGCGATGGCCCGACCGCCCTCGGCGGTGATGGCGTCGGCGACCTTGCGCGCCGCCTCGGCGCTGGCGCCGGTCCCGTCCCGCGCTCCGCCCAGGTCGTTGACCACTACCGCCGCGCCCTCGCGCGCGAACAGCTTGCAGTAGGCCTCGCCCAGGCCGTTGCCGCCACCGGTGACGATGGCGACCTTGCCGTCCAGCAGTCCCATGGCGCTCTCCTCCCGCCGCGATCATTCCGCCCGCGCGGCCCGTCCCGCAACCCCTTGGCTCACCGCCGGGAGGCGAAAAACGCGCGCAGCAGCGCCGCGCTCTCCTCGCCCAGCAGCCCGCTATCCACCGCCGGGCGCCAGTGGCAGGTCGGCTGCTCGAAGACCCGGGCTCCGTGGAGGACGCCGCCGCCCTTCTCGTCCTGCGCCCCGAACACCAGGCGCCCGATGCGCGCCAGGCTGATGGCGCCGGCGCACATGGCGCACGGCTCCAGGGTGACGAAGAGGGTCAGGCCGGTGAGGCGGTAGTTGCCGATCTTGGCCGCCCCGGCGCGCAGGGCCAGGATCTCGGCGTGGGCGGTGGGGTCGGCAAGGCCGATGGGGGAGTTGCCGGCGCGGGCGATCACGTCGCCGCTGGCCGGGTCGATGAGGGCCGCGCCTACCGGCGCCTCGCCGCGCGCCGCTGCGGCTTGCGCCTCAGCAAGGGCGATGCGCATGCTGGCAAGATCATGGTCGGCCATGGCGACGAGCCAAGGGGCGGAAAGGGCGAAGGTCAAGGCCGCAGCCGCGCCGAGGGCGCCGTCCCCGAGCGTATGGCGCCCGAGCGCATCGCCAAGCTGCTGGCGCGGGCTGGCGTCGCCTCCCGCCGGGCGGCGGAGCGACTGATCAGCGAGGGGCGGGTGGCGGTCAACGGGCGGGTGCTCGCCACTCCGGCGGTCACCATCGGCCCGGGCGATGTCGTCACCCTGGACGGCGCGCCGGTGGCCGCTGCCGAGCCGAGCCGGCTCTTCCTCTATCACAAGCCCCCGGGCCTGCTGACGACGCACGCCGATCCCAAGGGTCGGCCGACGGTTTTCGACGCCCTGCCGGCGGGCCTGCCGCGGCTGATCTCGGTCGGCCGGCTCGATCTTTCCAGCGAAGGCCTGCTGCTGCTCACCAACGACGGCGAGCTGGCGCGCCGCCTCGAGCTCCCGGCCACCGGCCTCGTCCGGCGCTACCGCGCCCGGGCGCTGGGGCGCATCGATCAGCAGAGGCTCGACCGCCTGCGCCAGGGATCGGTCGTCGCCGGCGTGCGCTACGGCCCGATCACCGCGAGCCTGGAACCGCGCGGGCGCAATCCGGAGGCGGCCAACCAGTGGATCGCGCTGGAGCTCGCCGAAGGCAAGAACCGCGAGGTACGGCGCGTGCTCGAGGCGCTGGGGCTGAGGGTGAACCGCCTCATCCGCACCGGCTATGGCCCCTTCGCCCTGGGCGACCTTCCGCGGGGCGAGGTGCGGGAGCTGGGCGCGCGCCGGTGGCGGGCGGCGCTGGCGCCCGTCCTCAGAGGTTCTGGATCTGGGCCGGCGGAACCGCCGCCTTCAGCGCCGCGCGCGCCGATGCGGTCTGCATCACTTCCAAAAAGCTCGCGCGCTCGTCGGCGAGGCCCGCCGCGAGGGGGCGGTCCAGGGCGGCGCGGGTGAGGCGCTTGGCGAACGCCACGCCCTCCGGTGGGCGTTGATCGAACTCGGCGGCGATCTCGAGCGCCCGCGCCCGCGGGTCGTCGGCCAGCTCGTGCACCAGCCCCAGTTCGAAGGCGCGCGCCCCGTCCACCGTCAGCCCGCGCAGGATCATCTCCAGCGCCCTGGCCTCCCCGACCACCCGCGGCAGGCGCTGGGTGCCGCCGCCGCCGGGGAAGATGCCGACGCGGGTCTCCGGCAGGCCGATGGCCGCGACCTTGGGGCTGGCGATGCGCAGGTCGCACGCCAGGCTGATCTCGAAGCCCCCGCCCATGCACAGGCCGTTGATGGCGGCGATCACCGGCTTGGGGGCCGCGGTGATCAGGTCCACCAGTTCGCCGAAGGCCCCGCCGGCGCGTACTCCGGGCGCCGGGGGCGGCGGCGGTCCTGCGCCCAGGCGGTCGCTGAAAGCCGAAAGCTCGCCGACATCGTAATGGCGGATGAAGATGTCCGCCATGCCGCCGGTGAGGATGATCGAGCGCACCGCCGGGTCGGCGGCGGCGGCCTCAACGGCGTCGCGCGTCTCGACCGAACCTGGCGCGGTCATCGTCCCCAGCGGCGGGTTGGCGTAGATGATCAGGGCCGCGCCGCCGTGGCGCTCGATGGTGATCAGGGCCAAGGCTGGGCCTCCTTCTGCGCGCGCCGGCCTTCTAAGCCGTGGCTGTCGCCGAAATCTCCTGCGGCCGCACCCCCGCCCACTCTCTCAAGGCCGGCCAGCGCGCCACCGCCTCGGTGATCAACACATAGCCGGCCACCAGGATGACGTCTTCGATCAGCGATCCGGGCGTCAGGTCGGTGGGCGCGGCGGCCGTCTTCAAGGTCAGAGGCTCGATCAAAAGGACGATGAGGATGTTGTTGGCGGCGTGCACCCCGGTGGAAAACTCGATGCCGCCGAGCCTCAGGGTCATGTAGGCGAACCCGGCCCCCATGATGGCCCGGGTGAGGAAGGCCCCGAGGGAGAGGTCGACATGGCCCTGGCTGAAGGAGACGTGCGCCGCCGAGAAGGCGATCGCGGTGACCAGGATCAGGAAGGTGGGACGCCGGCTGAAGGCGGCCAGCTGCCGCAGCATCCAGCCGCGGAAGAACAGCTCCTCGGCCGCCGCCGCCGGCACGAGCAGCAGCACTGCGGCCAGGCCATAGGCGGCGCGACCCAGCGGGACCGGCGACACCATCAGCAGCGGCAGGCCGCCCCCGCCCGGCGAGGTGAGGCGGTCGACCACCGCCAGCGGCGCCAGCACCACCACGGAGAGCGCCAGCCCGGCGACGAGCAGGCGCCAGCGCACCGTCGGGGCGGCGGTGACGTAGGCCATGAGCGGATGATGGCTGAGCACCGCCGCCAGGGCGACGAAGGCCAGCACCAGGGCGCCGTTGGTGGCCGCAGGGACGGCCATCATCAGGATCGAGGGGCCGAGCTGGCGGCCGTTGGCCGAATCGAGCAGCAGGGCGGCGCGGCCGATGCCCTCCATCCCCTGGTCGGCCCGGCCGGTGAACAGCAGATAGAGGTTGAGCACCACCAGCAGGGCCGCGAACGCGGCCGCCAAGCCAAGGACGATGCCGCCGCCGATGGCCAGGGCGATGCGCCACGGCCGGCGGTCGCCCGCGCCCAGGTCGGCCAGGAACACCGACCCTCGCATCCCGGCCAGGGCGCTGTGGCCGCTCATCTCGAATCCCTCGTCAAAGTCCGCCTATGATTTTCTCTAAGCTGGGAACGCAACGCCAGGGTGAAAGCATGCGGATCATTGCTGGTGTGTTGCGCGGGCGCTCGCTTGTGGCGCCAAAGGGACACTCCACCCGGCCGACGGCCGATTCCACCCGCCAGGCGATCTTCAACGTCCTCGAGCACGCCGCCTTCGGCCGCGCCCCCGCGGGCCTGAAGGTCGCCGATCTTTTCGCCGGGGCCGGCGCCATGGGTCTGGAGGCGCTTTCCCGCGGCGCCCTCTCGTGTCTCTTCATCGACAACGACCGGGCGGCGGTCGGGGCGATCGAGGCCAACCTCGCCCGGCTTGGCCTTGCCGACAGAGCTTCGGCGCGTTTCGGCGATGCCCGCAGCCTGGGGCAGCGATCGGCCTTCGACCTCGTGTTCCTCGATCCGCCCTACGGGCAGGGTCTGGCCGAAGAGGCGCTGGCGGTCCTCGTCCGAGATGCGCGCCTCGCCGCCGGGGCGCTTGCCGTGGTCGAGCGCGGCGTCCGCGAGGGCCCGGTGACGGCCCCCGGCTTCGAGATCGTCGACGAGCGGCGTTGGGGGGCGGCCAGGGTGGCCTTCCTGCGCCGACCATAAAGGATTGCGGCCGCGCTTGATCAGCCGCAAACTCCAGACAGCCTTGGGGACGGGCGGCTTCTCGCCCGCGGGCGGAGGAAACCATCATGAAAGCTATCGGCATTGGCCTCGCCATCGCGGCGCTGGCCAGCGGCGCGCACGCGCAGCAGTTCACCATCTCTTGGACCTCGCATCTGGTGAACCAGATCAACGCGCCGGTGACCGGCGGCTCGGACGTCGGCGCCGTCTTCACCGAGATCAACGGCCAGGTGTTGAGCGGGGGCCAGAAGATCCCGATTACCGGCCAGTGCGCCACCTGGACCGCGCCGCCCGGGCAGATCTTCGAACGCAACGGCGTGTGCATGACGGCCGGCCCGAACGGCGGCAAGGCCTCGTTCGTCTACGGCTGCGACTGGGACAGCAAGGAGCACACCGGTTCGGCGTGCTGGGGGTTCCTCAGCGGCCTGGGCGGTCCGGTCGACAAGCGCGTCGGCCAGGCCTCCTGGCATCTGGTCATCCATCCCGACCGCAAGAGCGCCGACGTGACCGGCTCGGGCCAGTGGAACTGACGAAAGCGAGCTAACGCTACTTGCTCCTCCCCCACGCTTCGGCGTGGGGGAGGGGGACCACGAAGGCGGAGCCTGAGTGGTGGAGGGGGGTCAGGGCCGCCCTCCCGCGCCACCCCCCTTCCACCATCCTTCGCGCTGCGCGCTCGGCCCAGCCCGCGGCCCGGGCCGCGGGCGTTCCTCGCGGCGATCGCCAAGCAGTTGGCGATCGCATCGAAAACGCGAGCGCGTTTTCGCGCTCGTCATCCCCCTCCCCCACGCTGATGCGTGGTGGAGGAGCGATGGTCTCCCATCTTGCGCGCCTAGCGCCGCCCGAACAGGCGCTCGATGTCGGCGAGCTTCAGCTCCACGAAGGTCGGGCGGCCGTGGTTGCACTGGCCCGAGCGCGGCGTCGTCTCCATCTCGCGCAGCAGGGCGTTCATCTCCGCCGTCTCCAGCCGCCGCCCGGCCCGCACCGCGCCGTGGCAGGCGATGGTCGCGGCCAGGTGATCCAGCCGCTCGGCCAGAGCCAGCGGCGCCTCGCTCTCGGCCAGGTCGTCGGCGATGTCGCGCACCAGCGCCGCGGCGTCGGCCGTCCCCAGCAGGGCCGGGGTCTCGCGCACCAGCACCGCCCCGGCGCCGAAGGGCTCGATGGCAAGGCCCAGCGCCGCCAGTTCCCCGGCGCGCGCCAGCAGGCGCTCGGCTTCGGCGCCGGCAAGCTCGACCACTTGCGGCACGAGCAGCGCTTGGCGCGCGAGGCCCCCCTGCGCCAGCTGCGCCTTCATCTTTTCCAGCACCAGGCGCTCGTGGGCGGCGTGCTGGTCGACGATGACGACGCCGTCGCCTGTCTGGGCCAGGATATAGGTCCCATGCAGCTGGGCCCTGGCGCTTCCCAGTGGGAAGGCGCCGTCGGCCGCCTCTTCGGCGCCGCGCTCGAACGGCGGTGACAACGGGGCCGCCACCCCCTCGAGCAGCGGCTGCGACTGCTCCCAGCCGCCCTGTCGCCAAGCGGAAAACCCCGCGGCGCTCGGCTCGGAGCGGAAGCCTGCCAAAGCCTGGGCCGCCAGCGCGCTGGAGCTGCGCCGCGAATCGGCGGCCAGGGCGTGGCGCAGCCCGCCTACGATGAGGCCGCGGATGAGGCCCGGATCGGCGAAACGGACCTCGGCCTTGGCCGGATGGACGTTCACGTCGACGTCCTTGGGATCGAGGGTGATGAAGAGGGCCGCCACCGGATGGCGGTCGCGGGCGAGCACGTCGGCGTAGGCGCCCCTCAAGGCCCCGGTCAGTAGCCGGTCGCGCACCGGCCGGCCGTTGACGAACAGGAATTGGTGGGTGGCCGCGCCGCGGTTGAAGGTCGGCAGGCCGGCAAAGCCGGTCAGGAGGACGCCGTCGCGCTCGAAGGCGATGGCCGCGGCGTTGTCGGCGAAGTCCTCGCCCAAGACCGCGGCGATGCGCGCCAGCCGCGCCGCCTCGTCGTCGGTCGATGCCGGCAGCCGCAGGGCGGCGCGGCCGTCGAGGTCGAGCCGGAAAGCGACCGCGGGCCTCGCCATGGCGGCGCGCTTCACTTCCTCGGCGATCGCCGCCGCCTCGGTCCGGGGCGATTTCATGAACTTCAGCCGCGCCGGGGTGGCGAAGAAGAGATCTCGGGCCTCGACCCGCGCCCCGTGCGCCTGCGCAAACGCGGTCGGCGTCGGCGCGCCCGCCTTGCCGCCCACGACCTCGATCTTCCACGCCTGGGCGGCGGCGGCGGCGCGCGCGGCGATGGTCAGGCGGCACACCGCGCCGATGGAGGGCAGGGCCTCGCCGCGGAAGCCAAGGGTGGCGATGGCGGCAAGATCGCCCTTCGGGTCGAGCTTGGAGGTGGCGTGGCGCTCGATGGCCAGCGGCAGCTCCTCGCGGGCGAGGCCCACCCCGTCGTCGGCCACCAGGATGCGCGTCAGGCCGCCGCCGTCGGCCTGCACCTCGATGCGCCGCGCCCCGGCGTCGATGGCGTTTTCGATCAGCTCCTTGACCGCGCTCGCCGGGCGCTCGACCACTTCGCCGGCGGCGATCCGGTTGACGACCTCGCTCGGCAGCCTTCGGATGGCCATGGGCCGAAGTATAGCGGCGATTCCGCCCGCCGGTCCGGGCGTCTTGCTCGAGGGAAGGGGCGCATGCAGCAGATCGAGGCCGAGCGATCGGTCGGCGCGCGCCTGGACGCCCTGCCGGCGCGGGCCGTCTGGCCCCTCGTCGTCCTGATCTCGCTGGGCGCCTTCTTCGAATTCTACGACCTGATGATGACGGCCTACATCTCGCCGATCCTGGTGCGCGACGGCGTTTTTCACCTCGGCGCGCGCGGCCTTTTCGGCCTCGACGACCAGGCGAGCTTCGCCGCCGCCACCTTTCTCGGACTCTTCGTCGGCACGATCGCCTTCGCCCGCATCGCCGACCGCTTCGGGCGCCGGGCGATCTTCACCTTCTCCCTTATCTGGTACACCGCCGCCACCCTGGTCATGGCGGCGGCGAACGGGCCGGTCGGCGTCGACCTCGCGCGTTTTTTCGCCGGCGTCGGCGTCGGCGTCGAGCTGGTCACCATCGACGCCTACCTCGCCGAACTGGCCGGGCCCGGCCGCCGCGGCCGCGTCTTCGCCGTCAGCCAGGCGATCCAGTTCACCGCCGTGCCGGTGGTGGCCTTCGTCTCCTTGGCGCTGGCGCCGCGGACCGTGCTCGGACTTGCCGGCTGGCGCTGGGTGGCGATCCTGGGCGCGGCGGCGGCGCTCGCCGTCTGGTTCATCCGCGCCCGCCTGCCGGAATCGCCGCGCTGGCTGGCGGCGCACGGACGCCTGGCCGAGGCCTGGGCCATCGTCGAGCGCCTGGAGGGCGGGCATGCGCGCTCGCCAGCCCCGGTTTCAGCTACCGCCTCGGCTCCCATCGCCGAGGCGCCCAAGCCCGCGCCGGCCGCGGCCGTCTCGCCCTTCGCCCCCGCATGGCGCGGGCGCACCGTCATGCTGACGGTGTTCAACCTCGCCCAGGCCATCGGCTACTACGGCTTCGCCAACTGGGCCCCGGCGCTCATCGCCGCACGTGGCCATCCGATCCTGAAAAGCCTCCTCTACGGCGCCGTCATCGCCATCGCCTGGCCGCTGTCGTCGCTGGCCTGCGCGCCTCTGGCCGACCGGCTCGAGCGGCGGCGCCTGATCGCGCTTGCCTGCCTGGCGACCGCGGCGCTCGGCCTCCTTTTCGGCGTCCAGACCGCGCCGGCGGCCCTGATCGTCTTCGGCGTCGCCATCGTCTTTTCCAACAACCTGATGTCGCTCGCCTTCCACGCCTATCAGGCGGAAGTCTTCCCGACGCTGGTGCGGGCCCGCGCCGCCGGCTTCGTCTACGCCTGGAGCCGGCTCTCCACCGCCCTTTCCAGCTTCGCCATCGCCGCGCTGCTGCGCGCCGCCGGCGTTGGCGCGGTGTTCGCCTTCATCGCCCTGGCCATGGTGACGGCCGCCGCCGCCGTCGGCCTCTTCGGCCCTCCCGCCCGCGGCCGGGCCCTGGAGACGATCTGAGGGCGTCTTGCCTGGTTCCGCTTTGACCCCCCCCTCACATGGGGTTTTGCGGGTCAAGGGGGGTGGCGTGTCGGGTCCATGATTGTTTCCAGCTGCTGTGATCGATCCAGTCTGAGCCGGGTTGGAGAGCGGACGCCTGGTCCGCACAACCTCACATGCGGTCGCCGCT
>DASYYX010000051.1:0-53372 GCA_035946795.1 Caulobacteraceae bacterium
TCCTCCCCCTTCATGGGGGAGGTGGCCGCCCGAACGGGCGGCCGGAGGGGGAAAGGCGGCAGCGCCGTCTAACTCTCCTCCCCCTTCATGGGGGAGGTGGCCGCCCGAACGGGCGGCCGGAGGGGGAAAGGCGGCAGGCGCCGACGTCTATGGCGTGGCGGTTCCCGTTGGTTCCTTTTCGGACCTCTTTGAGACCCCGAAAGTTCCCGATGAGACCCCGAAGGTTCCTTTTCGGACCCCGAAAGTTCCCGAAAGTTCCCGAAAGTTCCCGAAAGTTCCCGTTTCCGCGGCCTCGGGAACCCGCCGACCCCCCACCTAACCGACGCATTGCACTGGGAAAAGATGTTCTGGATCGGGCTGGAATCTCGACTCCGGCGCGCAAGAACGGGAACCGGCCGGCCCAGCCTTGTCCGCGCCAGTAGGCGCGCCGTTGCGCGCCGAGAGCGCGCCGTCTGCGCCGGAGCCGTGCGAAAGCGTGCCGTTGCGCGCCATTCCGCGCCAGTTTGCGCCACTCCGCGCCAGTTCGCGCCAGTCGTTCGAAATGGGGCTCGGCTTCAGCCGAATCCCGTCGACAGGCTGACCTCCCGCCAGGCGGCGATTTCGGCCTGGAGCTGCTCGATCCGCGCTTCGGCATAATGCAATGCGTCCGCGCCCAGCAGCAGGTTGAGCGGAGGCTTCTCGGCATCGACCACTTTCAGGATCGCTTGGGCGACCTTGTCGGGGTCGCCGGCCTCGTGGCCGGCGTGCTGCGCCAGCAGCCGCCGAGCTTGCCGCGCCGCACCGTCGTAATCGGGGATGCAGCGATGGGCGTGGACCAGGGAGCGGCCGGCGTAATCGGTGCGCATGCCGCCGGGGGCGATGTTGGTCACCCTGATCCCGAGTTCGGCGACTTCGGCGGCCAGGCACTCGCCCAGGGCCTGGAAAGCCCACTTGCTGGCGCAATAGATGCCGGTTCCGGCCCAGGTCGCGAGCCCGCTCACCGAGGTGATGTTGACGACATGGCCGGCGCGGCGGGCGCGCATCCCCGGGAGCACGGCGCGGATGATGGCGAGCGGTGCGAACACGTTCACCGCGAACTGATCGGCGATCTCCGTCGCCTCCGCTTCTTCGATTGCGCCTACCAGGCCGTAGCCGGCGTTGTTGACGAGGACGTCGACGCCGCCGGTCTCCTCCTCCGCCGCCGCCGCGACCTCGCCGATGCGCGCTTCGTCCAGAAGGTCGAGCTGGAAGCCGAAGGCCCGGTCTGGCGCCTGGGCTTCGAAGGGGGTTATCTGTTGGGCGTGGCGGAACGTTCCGGCGACGGTGTCGCCACGCGCCAGGGCGGCCTTGGCGAGCGCCGCGCCCAGGCCCGAGCCGACGCCGGTGACGAGCCAGCGCTTCACCGATCCGCCTTCAGAGCGCCCGGCTTGGCAGCGGCTCGGCGGCTTGCGCCTCGCGCGCTCCAGCGATGACGGGCGGCTTCATCGCCAGGGTGGCGATGAGCATGACGAGCGCGGCGAGCGCGCACAGGTCGAAGACGCCGGCGAAGGTCCCCAGCGTATCGCGGGCCCAGCCGCCTACCGCCGGCCCCAGCGCTGCGGCGGTGCTGATCAGGCACATGATCGAATAAAGCTCGAGGTAGGCGCGCCGGCCGAAGTAGGTGAGCAGCAGCATCGTCGAGGCCACGAACGACAAGCCATAGCCGATGCCGACGCCCAGGGCGTAGACGCTCATCAGCCACCAGCCGCGGGCGTAGGCGAGCGCCGTCATGCCGGCGATGAGAGTGATCATGCAGACGGCGAGCAGGGTCTTGGCGCGCACCTTCTCGCCGGCCATGCCGCCCAGCACCGAAACGGCCGCCCCGATCAGCGCCTCGACCGACAGCATTTCGGCGGCCGCCTTCTGCGCGACGCCGTGCTCGACGAGATGCTCGACGGCGAAGCCGTGGGCGGTGGTGTTGATGAGCAGGTACATCGTGTAGGCGCCGACGATCACGTAGAACTGGCTCGTCGCCAGCGCCCGCCGCACCGTCCAGTCCGAAAGGCGCTCCACCAGCTCGCCGGGCGCCACGCTCGCCAGTTCGGTTTCGTCCTCGGGTCCGTGCTCGACCCGGTTGGGACTGGAGAGGACGGCCCACGCCGCCAGCACCGCCGAGAGCGCGACGAGCAACCACCAGAACGCCCGCCAGCCTGCTGCCGGAGCGACGCTGATATAGATCAGCGGGCCGGCGACGCCGCCGAGCGCGCCGATGGTGAAGTAGGCCCCGAGCACCGTCGATCGCCGTTTGAAGATGCCGGTGAGCACATAGGTGCCCGGCACGGTGCTGCTCAGGGAAAAGGCGACGCCGATCACCGAGGTGGCGGCAAGGTACAGCCACAGCGAATGGGTGAGCGCCAGGGCGCCGTAGCCGGAAACCAGCAGGGCGCCGCCGCAGGCCAGCGTCCCTTTGACGCCGAACCGGCGCACCAGCGCCGCGGCCAGTACGCTCGTCAGTCCGCAGGTGACGCCCAGCAGGGTGTAGCCGAGCCCGGCCTCGGTCCAGTTCCAGCGCAGCTCGCGCACCATCGCCGGCAGCACCACGCCGAGCGTCGAGAAGGTCCCGGCCATGACGATGAAGAAGAGCAGCGAATTGGCGGCGAAGACCGCCCACGGATGCGCGGCGCGGCTGGCCATCAGCGCTCCCCGGCGGCAGGATCGGCGCGCATGCACCAGATCCGCCTGCCAGATTGGGCCCGCGCCCGCGGCGCGGCGCTCAACGCTTTTGCGAGCTTAGAGCCGCAGCGGACGGTGTTGCTCGTCATCGACATGCAGAACGCCTTCATCGCCGAGGGCGAGGTCTACGGCAATCCGCACGCGCGCGACATCGTTCCGGCGATCAATGCGTTGGCGCGCGCCCTGAGGGACGCCGGCGGGCGGGCGATCTGGACGCGTCAGACCTATGTGGCGGAAGGCCCGTTCGCGCCGGCGCCCTGGCAGTACGATCTCTCTGACCCCGCCGTCGCGGCCGCGACCGCGGCCCTCACCGCTGACGCGAGCGGCCACGGGCTCTATCCGGCCGTTGAGGTCGCCGCCGCCGACCTGGTCATCGACAAGCACCGCTACGGCGCCTTCTCCTGCCCCGCGCGCGCGGTTCCCGAAGCGCTCGCGCGTCTCGCGCCCGAGATGCTGGTCATCGCCGGGACGCTGACCAACGTCTGCTGCGAGACCACGGCCCGCGAGGCCTACATGGCCGGCTACAAGGTGATCGTCGCAGCTGACGCCTGCGCCGCTGTCACCGACGCCGAGCACAACGCCGCCCTGATGAACCTGCGCCTGAACTTCGCTGACGTGAAGCGCGCGGCCGAGATCGTCGCGATGATCTCGGCTGCTTCGCCTTAGAACTCCGCGACGACGGTAAAGATGACTTGGCGCGGGGCGATGTACTGCCGGCTCGTGGTCCCGGTGCCATACGGATCCGTGTACTGGGAGTTTATGCCGGCGGTGTTGCCGACGTTGGTGGCGGCGACTGACAGGGTGACCTTCGAGCCGGCGGGCCGGAACTCCGCGTACAGATTCCACACACCGTAAGAGGGGATGTAGTCGAGGCTGGGCTCGTTGAAGAGGCGCGCCCACATGTTGCCGCGATAGATGTACTGGACACGCGGCGTCAGCACGCCCCAACGCGTATCGATGTCATAGGAAGCGTCGGCCTCCCCAGACCATTGCGGCATCGCTGGCGGAGTGTTGCCCTTGATGTCTTTCGCGGCCGCGATCACCAGCGCCCAACAAGGAGGGTTGTTGTAAGGCCCGCCATAATTTGGGGGAACGCCAAACGCGCACGGACTGGGATACGGCTGACTCTCGATGGGGTTGGCGACCGTCGAGTCGATCGTGAAAGTGTCACCTACGACGTGGCCGCGCTCCCACGCCACTTGGCCGTTCAGGTGCAGGTGGTTGTCGAGACCGTTGTAGGAACCCTCCGCCTCGATGCCATAGATGTGGATGTTGGGGATGTTCGCAATACCGGCGTCGAACGGCACCGGATCAGTTTCGATGTACTGCATATTCTTGTAGAGATAGTAGAAGCCGTCGATGTTGAAGCGCAGCGTGTGGTCGAGAAAGTCATTCTTCGAGCCGATCTCAAAGGCGGTGTTGGTCTCGTTCTGGAAGATCGGCGGGACCACGACTTGGCCATAACTGCCGTTGACCCCGGCCGGCTTGTAGCCGCGCGCCACGCTGGCGTAGAGCAAGTTGTCGGGTGTCAGGTCGTAATCGACATCGGCGCGCCAGGTCCACACGTCGTCCGTGGCGCTGTGATCGACGACGCTCTTCCCGAAAGCCGAGAAGTTGTGGGAGTCGTCGCTGTACTCGTCGTGATTGTAACGCACGCCGCCCGTAATGTTCAGCCTAGGTAGTACGTGCCAGGTGGCCTGGACAAAGCCGTCGTCGGCCTTGCGGTGCACGAACGACAAATTGCCGTAGGCGAGATTGCCGGGCGGGTTGGTCGCGATGTCCGGCAGGATGTTGATCACCGGAGGCGTGTTGACGCCGAAGCCCTCAAACTCGGCCACGAACTGCGTGCTGCTGGCGCTGAGGAAGAAGGCGCCGACGACCCAGTCCACCGGGCCGCCCGGCTTGGAGAGAATGTCGAACTCCTCGGTCCAGGAATGCCCGATGGTGTTCCAGCCGGCGACATCATCATAGGCGTGGATCAGCGAGACCGCGCTGCGCGAGCTGTCCTCCTGCAGGATGCTGTTGAGGCCCTGGTAGGCGGTGACCGACCGCACCTC
Organism: Caulobacteraceae bacterium; assembly: GCA_035946795.1. GTDB lineage: Bacteria > Pseudomonadota > Alphaproteobacteria > Caulobacterales > Caulobacteraceae > Acaudatibacter. The sequence goes on from DASYYX010000051.1 coordinate 4,749, forward strand.
GAACCAGGGCGCGTCGTACTCCAGGTTGAGGTGATAGAGTTGGTTCCGGAGCACGTTCCGTGACGGATAGTCCTGGTAAATCTGCCAGGGACTGGGCTCGGGATCGAGGACGTTCTTCTGCGCCTGGCCGTGCTCGTTCTGGTCGTACCACTCGCCCGTGAGCGTGCCGGTGAAGTTGCTCACCGGCTTCCACGTCATTGCCGCCTTGAATTCGGAATTGTTGGCGTCGTCCTCGCGGAAGCCCGGGATCGCGAAATCGTGGGTGAACCCCTCGTGCTCGAAATGCTGGGCCGACAGACGCAGGGCGAAGGTGTCGCCTACCGGCAGGTTCACCCAGCCGCGGACACGGCGAAGGTCGTAGTTGCCGATCGAGAAGTCGCCTGCCGCGCCGAATTGGCCCAACTGCGGCTGGCGGGTGAGGATGTTGATCACCCCGCCGATCGAGCTCTGACCGTAGAGGGCGCCTTGCGGCCCGCGCAGCACCTCGATGTGATCGACGTCGAACAGGGTCTGCGATAGCGCGATGGTGTTGATCAGATAGACGCCGTCCTCGAAGAGCGACACGCCCGTCACCGTGGTGAGGTCGTTCTCCGGCGTTTCCGAACCGATGCCCCGGATGGTGACGATGTTCTCGAAGCCGGAGGTCTGGGTCGACTGGAAGCTCGGCACCTGCCCGTTCAGCTGGGCGACGTCGGTGACGAACGACTTGTCGAGGGTCTGGGCCGGCAGGGCCGTGATCGCCACCGGTGTCTTCTGGATATCGGTGGCGCGGCGCTCCGCGGTCACCACGATCTCGCTGACCACTCTTCCGCCCGCCGCTGGCGCAGGCGCGGTGGTCTGGGCCCGCGCGGCCGTGACCGTGATGAGAGCAAGCACGGAGCTCGAAACAGCGAGCGTTGCGCGCAGAGACGATGAAGACATTGCAGCCCCTCCTGGCCGAGTCCGGTTCAGCTTAACCCGGCGCGCGTTGACGGAAGCTCAACGCTTGTCCGCGCCCGCGCGCCGAGTGAAAACGGCCAAAACCAAAGTCGCATCTGAGGATTGGATGCCGCCCCGAACTCCAGGTGTTCAGATTCCGCCCACGCGCACGGTCAGACTTGGCCAGAAGCGAATGGCAAGTGGGACAAGTCTGTATCACCACTCGCCGCCACGCGAGTGTGGCGGAGCGGCAACGGTCGGCCATGGCCGAGGCTGAGTCCCTGCGCCGAGCTCACTCGATCCACTCCGATTGGATCCGGCCGTCCCGAACGGCGCTGCTCATCATCGACATGCAGGCCGATTTCGCCTCGCCGGAAGGCGCGGCGGCCCGGGGCGGCGCCTCGCTGGACATGGTTCCCTCCGCTCTCACGGCCGCCGACCGCCTTGCCCGGGCCGCCCGGGCGGCCGGCGCGCTCGTCGCCTTCGCCTTGCTGGAGACGGCCGAGGCGACCGACTCGCCGGTGTGGAGCGAGCGACTGGCGAGGACCGGCCGGCCCCGCGCCGAGCTGGCCATCTGCCGGAGCGGCCAAGCCGGCGCGGCGCCGGTCGGACCGCAGCCAGCACCACGTGATCTTGTCGTCCGCAAGCGACGCTACAGCGCCTTCTTCGACACCGGCCTGGATGCGGCCCTCGAGGCGCGCGCCATCGACACCTTGGTCGTGTGCGGCCTCACCACCGAGTGCTGCATCGACTCCAGCGTGCGCGAGGCTTGTCATCGCGACTATCATGTCTTCGTCGTGGCCGACGCCTGCGCCAGCTACGATGAGCGCCTGCATCGGGCCGCACTCGAAGCCTTGGCGCTCCATTGCGCCATTGTCGTGAACGCCGATGAGGTGAGCAGGGCATGGGTCGGCCGCGGAGGGCAGGGGTGAACGCCAAGGCCATCGAGGTGCGGCCGCTGACGGCCAGGATCGGCGCCGAAATCACCGGCATCGATCTCTCTGCCTCGCTGGGACCCGATGAGGCGGCCGCGGTCCACACTGCCCTTGCCGCCCATCAAGTTGTCTTCTTCCGAGATCAGCGCCTTACGCCCGCGACTCTCGAGGCGGCCGGCCGCTCGCTGGGGACGCCCATCCTGCACAGCGCCGTCAGCGGCCTGCCCGACCATCCGTACATCGTCGCCATCCATGCCGACGCCAACTCCAAGTACATCGCCGGCGACGATTGGCACTCGGACCTGACCTGCGATGAAGCCCCGCCGATGGGCAGTATCCTCTACCTGCACACCGTCCCGGAGACGGGCGGCGACACCCTGTTCTGCAGCATGTACGCGGCCTACGAGGCCCTGTCGGAGCGCCTGCGAGGCTTCCTCGACGGTCTCACCGCCGAGCACGACGCCGACCACGTCTACCGGCCACTCTTCCCCGACGCGCAGAGGACCTATCCACGCGCCGTGCACCCGGTGGTGCGCACCCATCCGGTGACCGGCCGCAAGGGCATCTTCGTGAACAGCTCCTACACCACCCGCATCCTGGAGCTGCCCAAGTCCGAGAGCGACGCGGTCCTGGATTTCCTCTATCGCCATATCACCAATCCGAACTTCCACGTCCGCTTCCGCTGGCGCCCCCACTCGGTGGCTTTCTGGGACAACCGCTGCACCCAGCACCTGGCGGTCTGGGACTATTTCCCGCAGGTCCGGTCGGGCTGGCGCGTCACCCTCGCCGGCGATCGGCCGGTTTAGCCTCATCCCGCTTGCCAGGACCGGGGTGCTGCCGCATCGGAGAGCCATGGACGCTCCAACCCCTCATCGCGCCCGCAACATGGACGAGATGCGCGCCCTTCAAGGGCGCATGTTCGCGGCCGCTGATTTTGCCGGCTCCATCGCCGCCTGGAAGCCGCGGCCCACAGATGTCGTCATCACCCCATACGGCAAGTGCGGCACCACCCGCCTGCAGCAGATGTTCCACACCTTGCGCACGCGCGGCGACGCCGATTTCGACGACATCTCGCGCGTGGTGCCGTGGATCGAGACCTCGCGCCTTCTCGGCCTCGACCTGGAGGCCCCGCAGAAGGCCGAGCCTCGCGGTTTCAAGAGCCATCTCGGCGCCGACCAGCTGCCGGCGGGCGCAAAGGCGATCGTCAGCTTCCGCGACCCCAAGGACGCGCTTGTCTCGCACTTCCGGTTCATGGAGGGCTGGTTTCTAGAACCTGGCGCCGTGCCGATAGCCGACTACGCCGCGGTCCGGCTCAGGGGCCGCGGCGAAGGCCAGGATTACTGGAGCCATCTGTTGAGCTGGTGGGCCCGGCGCAACGATCCCGCGGTGCTGCTTCTCTCATACGAAGCGACGAACGCCGATCCGGCGGCGGCGGTGCGCGTGGTGGCCCGCTTCTGCGGATTTCCGTTAGACGAAGAGCTGCTGGCTCTCACCCTCGAGCGGACCTCCCTCGCCTACATGCTGGCGCACAAGTCGCAGTTCGACGACCTGATGATGCGGCAAGCCTCCGAGCGTCTCGCCGGCCTGCCGCCCGGCAGCGACTCCGCCAAGGTGCGGCGGGGCGCCGTTGGCTCCCATCGCGACGACCTGCCGGCGAGCATCGGAGAGTCGCTGGATGCAGTCTGGCGAGAAGCGATCGCGTCGCAATCGGGATTTGCCGATTACGCCGCTTTCGAGACGGCTGTGCGCGAGCGGATGTACGCTTAGCGGACGGTGATGCGACCCCTCATGCCCACATGAGGCTGTGCATGAAGTGCGGGCAGCCTCTGTGTTAGGAAGAGCGCAATGCCCAAGGTGCTCACTTCGGTAGCCGGGGCGGTCCGCGAGATCGTTCTGGCGCGGCCAGACAAGCGCAACGCGCTCGACGCCGAAATGCTGGACGAGCTGCAGTCGGCGTTCTCCGGCGAGCCGACGACGGCCGAGCGGGTAGCGGTGCTGCGCGCGCGGGGGCCGGCCTTTTGCGCCGGCCTGGATCTGCGCGAGCGCGGAGGCGGAGGCGTCGCCTCGGGCTCCATCGAGACGATGCTGCGAGCGGTGGAGCTCTGGCCCTTGCCGGTGGTCGCGGTCGTCCAGGGCGACGCCATCGCCGGCGGCTTCGAACTGGCGCTGCACTGTGATTTCGTGGTCGCCGACGAGGACGCGCGCCTGGGGATGTCGCTCGCCAGGATCGGCCTCGCTCCCAGCTGGTTCCTGGCCAAGAAGATCCTCGAGACGGCCGGGCCGGTGGTGGCGCGGGAGATCCTGCTTCTGGGCGACCTCGTCCCGGCCCTGAGGCTGGCCGAGTTGGGCCTCATCCACCGCGCTGTCGCCGCCGGCGGCTTGCAGGGCCTCGCCGACACGGTCATCCAGCGCCTGGCGGCGAACGCGCCGCTGTCCCTCAGAGCCATGAAGGCGACGCTGGTGCGGGCGATGGAGTTTCGCGACTCCATACCCCATGGCGATATCGACTCCCTGGTCGCCACCGCTTCCGCCAGCGCCGATGTCCGCGAAGGCGTCGCCGCCATGCTCGGACGCCGCTCGCCGAAGTTCGAGGGCCGCTAGGTGAGCGTGCGACTCGAAAAGCCTTGGCGTGACCTCACCGCCGCCAATGTCGCCGAACTTGCCGCCGAACTCGGGGTCTATCAGCTCGCCGATGCCGCTGGCGCGGTGCGCCGCATCGGCTACGCCGGCGCGCGCTCCCTGTTCGGCCTGCGCAGCGAGCTGCAGTCGGCGCTGGCCGAAAATCGTTACGCCCGGTTCCGCACCGAGGTCACCTCGGCCTACCTGTCGCGCTTTGAGGAGCTGTTGATGGTCCACTTGGCCGACAATGGCGAGCTGCCGGACGGAAACGCTGAGCGGCGGCTCGGCCGGCTCAGCCCGGGCTAGCGGCATGGATTTCGAGCCCACGCCCGAGCAGGCGCTGATCGTCGATCAGGTGCGCCGCTTTGTGCGCGAGGAGATTTGGCCCCTGGAGGCGAGGCTCGATCCGGACGCCTCCCAGGTCGAGCCCGCGGACCACGCCCGTCTTGTCTCGCTCACCCGGGCGATGGGCCTCTACGGCCTTGGCATCCCGCCCGAATTCGGCGGCCCGGACGTCGATATCGTCACCCAGACCCTGATCGCGATCGAAACCGCCCAACATCGGGCGGGCCTGTACTCGCCTTGCTTCGGCGCTTTCGGCGGCGCGGGCCTGGCCCAGCTCTACGAGGCCAACGAGGACCAGAAGCAGCGGTATCTGATGCCGATGCTGCGCGGTGAGAAGCATGGCTTCTTCGCCCTTACCGAGCCCTCCGGCGGCTCCGACCCGGCGCGCGCCATTCAGACCCGCGCACGGAAGGTGGGCGAGGACTGGGTGATCACCGGCTCCAAGATCTTCATTTCCGGGGCGGACAAGGCGGATTTCGGCATCGTCTTCGCTCGCACCGACGAGAGCAAGGGTCGCGGCGGGATCACCTGCTTTATCGTCGATGCCGGTACGCCCGGCTTCCATGTGCGCCGGGTGGTGCACACGCTGCGGTCTGGCCATTACGGTACCGAACTGCAATTCGAGGACGCGCGCGTGCCGGCGGCCAATGTGCTGGGCGAGGTCGGCAAGGGCTTTGCCATCGCCAACGACCGCCTCACCCGTCAGCGTATCCCCTACGCCGCCGGCTGCCTTGGCGTGGCCATCCGCGCCCAGGAGATGGCGATCGCCTACGCCAAGGAGCGGGTGACCTTCGGAGCGCCGCTTTCCACCCGGCAGGCGATCCAATGGATGGTGGTGGACAACGAGATCGACATCCGCACCGCTTGGTGGGCGGTGATGGCGGCGGCCTGCAAGGCCGAGCGGGGCCAGCCGTTCCGGACCGAGGCGGCGCTCGCCAAGCTGCTCGCCAGCGAGGGTGCCGGCCGGGTCGTCGATCGGGCCATCCAGATCCATGGGGGCTACGGAGTCACCAAGGACTTTCCGCTCGAACGCTGGTGGCGCGAGCTGCGCATCCGCCGCATCGGCGAGGGGCCCAGCGAAGTGCAGCGCATCGTGGTCGCCCGCAGCCTCTTTGACCAGGCGCTCTATTGATGGACGCCGATATGGCGCGCCCGCCGCCGCTCCAGGGGGTGACGGTGCTCGACCTCGGCCAGGTCTACCAGGGTCCATACGCCGGCCTGCTGATGGCCAAGGCGGGGGCGGACGTGATCAAGATCGAGCCGCCGCACGGCGAGCCGCTGCGCGCCCGCGAGGCCGTCGGCGGCGGCGCCTCGCTGCCGCTGGCCATGCTCAACTCGAACAAACGCGCCATCACCCTGAACCTCAAGCACCCCCGGGGCGCAGAGCTGCTGCGGCGGCTCGCGCTCGAGGCCGACGTGCTCATCGAAAACTTCGCTCCGGGCGTCATGGAGCGGCTCGGCGTCGGCGCCGAGGCGCTGATGGCCGCCAATCCGCGCCTCATCTACGCGACCGCGACCGGCTACGGCCTTTCTGGTCCGGAGCGCGACAATCTTGCCATGGACATCACCATCCAGGCAGCCTCGGGCGCGATCGCAGTGACCGGCTTTGCCGATGGCCCGCCGGTCAAGGCCGGCCCGGCGATCGCCGACTTCCTTTCCGGCACGCATCTCTATGCCGGCATCGTCACCGCGCTCTACGAGCGCGAGCGCACCGGCCGCGGACGCCTCGTGGAAGTGGCGATGATCGAGGCCATGTTTCCGACCCTGGCCTCGAACCTGGGCATGATCCACCGCGCCCCGCAACGCGCCGTCGGTCGCACCGGCAATCGCCATGGCGGTCTCTCGGTCTCGCCCTACAACGTCTACCCGTGCAAGGACGGCTGGTTCGCGATCATCTGCACCAACGAGCAGCACTGGAAGAGCCTGGCCGCCGCCATGGGAGCGCCCGAACTGGCTTCCGACCCCCGCTTTTGCGACAACGCCGCCCGCGTCCGCCACATGGCCGAGACCGACGCCCTGGTCGAGGCCTGGGCGGCGGGCCTTACCCGGGCCGAGATCTTCGCTGTCACGGGCGCGCGGCGTATCCCTTCGGCCCCCGTGCGAGACCTTCCCGAAGTCCTTGCCAACGCGCACATGCGCGGCCGCGGCATGCTCGAGGACATCGACCACCCGAGCCTTGGCCGAATTACGGTGCCGGGCAGTCCCTTGCGCTTCCACGGCACCCCGCAAACGCCGGCCCGCCTTAGCCCGGGTCTGGGCGCGAATACCGCCGAAGTGCTTCAGCAGTTCCTCGATTTCGGGGCAGCGGAATTCGCTGATTTGAAGGCCGACGGCGTCATCTGAAGCATCGCACAAGTCGCCGCGCTCGAGCGCAAGATTCCATCAACCTTGACAATTTGCGAATCGCGGCAGAGTATCCGGTTTCTCGGACGCTCAACGTGGCGTCTTTTGGGGTGGGATAGATGACAAAAATCTATGCTGCAGCCAGGGCTCTGGCTGTACTGGTTGCCATTGCGGCGGCGTTCGCGACCATTCCTTCTGTCGCGGTCATTCTTCTTGTGTTGGGCGGCATCGCCGGCATCGGCAACACCGCCGAGGACAACATGCGGGTCTTCCTGGTGGCCATCGTCCTCATGGTCGGCGCGGCCTCGCTCAAGGCGATACCGAGCGTCGGCGACTATTTGACTACCATCTTTACGGGCATCGGGACCGCCGCGTTCGGCGCCTCGGTGGTCGGCGTCTGCATGGGTCTCTGGCGGCGCACCATGGCCGACTGGAGCGGCAGCGCTCCGGCCTGACGGGTTCGCCTTCCAGCTTCACCGGCCGGCCTTGATGGCCGGCCGGCTCTCTCCCGACAATCGATTGCCGCGCATCCCGTCGAGCGCTAACCCTTGCGCCCTTTCAAGTAACGGGTGGAGGGTTTCATGACACTACGGTTCTCCGCGGCGATCGGCGCGGCCTTGCTGGCGATTCCGGCGCTGGCGCTGCCGGCCGGACTGGGTCTGGGCGAGTTGCCGCGTCCCCTGCCAGGCAGGTGGCAAGTCAGCTTCAGCATGAACGGTGGTCCCCCGCACGTCGAGCGCAATTGCATGAAGGGCGAGCCGGCGCAGGTGACGCCGAAACAGTTCAGCCGTTGCCAGGACCTTCGTGTCGCCCGTGGCCTTGGGGGTTTCGTCGTCGACGGACACTGCAGCGGTCCCAACGTGGACTTTACCCTGCATGAAACCATCTCGGGCGACTTCCGCACCAAGTACCTCGCCGACAGCAACATGACGATGAACGTGGGAGGCCGCTCCGTGACCATGCACGGGCGGATGGAGTCGCACTACATCGGCCCCTGCTGAAGCGGCCTCCCGGCGAAACCGTTTCCCGTTTCGGTTGTTGAAGCGGGGAGGCGTCAAGCTTCGCCTACGGAGGGACTTCCATGAAGACAAAGTTGCTGCTCGCTGGCGCCGCCGCGGCGCTGGCGCTCGCGCCCGTGCTCGCCCAGGCGCAGAGCAACGCCGCCGCTGACAATTCGGCTGCATCGAACGCCGCCGCAGCCAACGCCGAGCAAGCAAAGAAGGAGGCGCAGCACGCCGAGGCCGCGGCCAAGAAGGCCGAGCACAACGCCAAGAGCGAGGCCGGCAAGGCGGAACATGACGCCAAGAAGGCGGTGAGCGAGTCCGCGACCGCGGAGAAGGCGGCGGTGAACGATTCGGCGAAGGCGGAAAAGCAGGCCGACCAGAATCAGAACAAGGCCATCGACAAGTCGGCCAGTTCCGAGAAGAAGGCGATCGATTCCTCGGCCAACGCCGAGAAGCACGCCATCGACACCTCGGCCAAGACGGCGAACGCGACGCCACAGTAGGCTCGAGCGGGGCGAGGCTGGGGCTCCGGCGCGGAGGACGTCGGCAAGATGCCGGCGACTCTATGCGAACGAGCCCTCAGTCCTCGCGCCGGAGGGGCTGGCAAAGGCAGTGCAGGCTGCCGCCGGCGGCGGCGAACATGGAGACATCGATTTCGATGACCTCCAGCCCCTCGGCCCGGCACATCTCGGCAATCGTCGGATTCTGGGCGGCCACCAGCACGCGCTCGTCTCCCAGGGCGACGACGTTGCAGCCCATGCGCATCGCTTCGGCGTAAGGGACATCGAGGACGCGGATCCGCCGCGCCTGCAGGAAGCCGACAAGTTCGGCCTCCACGGCCTCCCTGCACACGAGGGCCAAACCCTCCGCCGCCATTCCCAGCTGCACGTCGAGATGCAGGAAGTGGCGGTCGAAGGCGTAGGAGGTGAAGTCCCAGCCCTCCGCCTCGAACCAGGAGCGCATCTGCGCCACGGCTTCGGTTGTCGTACGCTCGCCCGAAACGCCGCAGACGGCCAAGCCCGGCTTCAGAATCATCAGGTCTCCGCCTTCCGCGGTTCCGGCGGTAACGATGTCGAAGATCGGGATCTCGCTCTCGAGATAGAAGCGCAGGCAGGCCGCCGTCTCGCCTCGGCGAAATGCCCGGTACGGCTGCATGATGAGCGCTCCCCAAGGGGTCATGACGCTGCTGTCGCGGGTAAAGACTTGGTAGGGCAGGACCGGGTCGGCCGGCAGCGTGTGGACGCGGACGCCGGCCGCGACGAGTGCATCGGTCAACCCGACGTGCTGCGCCTGCGCGCGCGCAAGATCGAACGGCAGGCCCAGACGGGCGGTGCGTGCGGCGACCGCGTTGACCACCCGCCAGGAGAAGTGGTCGGGCAGCCCCATCAGGACGTCGACGAGCCGGCCCGTCTCGCTCTGAACGCCCCAGCGCTGCGGCTTCGGTGTTCCTCCGGCCTCGCGCCGCGAGCGCAGTGGCGAGGACGCGCTCACGCGTTGGCGGCCGCCAGCGCCGCGTGCAGCAGCACGTTGGCCCCGGCGGCCAGATCGTCCGGTCGGGCGTCCTCGGCCTCGTTATGCGAGAGGCCGGCGAGGCAAGGCGTGAACACCATGGCCGTGGGCGCGATCTTGGCCAAGTGCAGGGAGTCGTGCCCGGCGCCGCTGATCATTCGGCGGTAGGGGTAGCCGAGCTTCGCCGCGGCCGTCTCGACGGTTGCCACGAGACCAGGGTCGAACGGCGTTGGCGCCATGTGAAAGACCTCCTCGACGCGCCAGCCAAGCCCGCGCGCGGCGGTCTCCCGAGAGGCGGCGGACTCCAGCTCGGCCCGCATGCGCCCCAGCGTCGCCGCGTCCGGGTGGCGGAGGTCGAAGCTCACCTTGAGTGTCTCGGGGATGGTGTTGCGCGAGCCGGGCGCGATGCCGACATCGCCAATGGTGCAGCGGGCCTCCGGACCGGCTGCGGCCGCGGCGGCGAAGGCCGCTTCGATCACCGGGGTGGCGGCGCGCCAAGGATCGCGCCGCGCCTCCATGGGCGTGGTGCCGGCGTGGGCCGGAACGCCGGTGAGCGTCAGGTCGAGCCAGACGCATCCCTGAATTCCGGTCACCACCCCGATGGTTTCGCCGGCAGCTTCCAGGATCGGTCCTTGCTCGATGTGGGCCTCGAAGGCGGCGTGCGGGCGGAAAGCGCCCGGCGCCAGCACACCAAGCCAGCCGATCGCCTCGAGAGCTTCTTTGACGCTGACGCCGTCCTTGTCGATGCGGCTGTAGACGAACTCGAGGTCATGGATGCCGGCGAATACGCCCGAGCCCATCATCGCCGGGGCGAACCGAGCGCCTTCCTCATTGGTCCAATCGGCGATCACGATCGGACGCTTGGTTTCCAAACTGGACTGGTTCAGCGCCCGCGCGACCTCGAGCCCGGCGAGCACACCGAAGACGCCGTCAAATCGCCCTCCCGTCGGCTGGGTGTCGAGGTGACTGCCGATGAGCACCGGGGCGGCGTCGCTCTGGCGGCCGCGGCGGCGGGCGAACAGGTTGCCGATGGCGTCGAAACTCACCCCGAGGCCGGCGGCCTCGCACCAGCTTCGGAAGAGCGCACGCCCTTGCCGGTCTGTGTCCGTGAGCGCTTGGCGATTGCAGCCGCCGCGCTCCGTCGCCCCGACCTTCGCCATTTCCATCAGGCTCGCCCACAACCGCGCCCCGTCGATGCGAAGATCAGCGGCGGTGCTGTCAGCCATGCGCGCGCGCCTGCCGAGCCGCCTCCCTCTGCCGCCTCTCTTTTTTCTCCTTTTCCTTGGCCAGGTGGTGGCCCACGACGCAGCCGACCGCAGCGCCAGCCAGCGCGTGGTGGTGGGCATAGTGGCCGGCGACCCCGCCGACGACCGCCCCTTTGACGCAGCCCTTGGCCTGGGCCGCGGGCGCGGCCCCGACGGCGGCCGCCAAGATGAGCGCCAGTATCGGCTTCACGTCCTCACCTCTCCGCTTCAGATCCGGCCGTAGCGCACCTCGCGGGCCTTGTCGAAGAAGGCGCGCCACTCCTCGGCCGTAAGCAGGTATGGCTCGCCCAGGGCGCGGGCGAGCAGGTATTGCCGGCACATGATCTCCAGCCGATGCGCCAGGGCGACGGCGGCTCCGAGGTCCGGCCCGCGGCAGATCATGCCATGGCTGCCGAGCAAACAGGCAGAGCGTTCGGTGAGGGCGTCGGCCGCGTCCTCGGCGAGTTTCGGGCTGCCGAAGGTGGAGTAGGGCACGCAGGGCACATCGTTCCCGCCGAAGCTGCCGACGAGATAGTGGAAGCCGGGCAGTGCGCCGTGGCAGGCGACGGCGACGCAGTAGTCGGAATGGGTGTGGACGATCGCCTTGGCCTTGGGATGACGCTGGTATATCGCCGCATGCATGCGCCACTCGGTCGAGGGGCGCACCGGGCCCGTCCACTCGCCTTCCAAGCTCATGTAGACGAACGCCTCGGGCGAGATGGTCTCGGCCGTTGCGCCAGTGGGCGAGATGAGCATCCCCCCGCCAAGGCGGCAGGAGAGATTGCCCGAGGCGAGTTCATTGAGCCCGATGCTGGCGCACTGGCGGTAGGCGCTGGCCAGCTCGGCGCGCGACGACGCTTCGTCGGATTTGTCCATCTCTTTTGCTCAAACCTTTCCGGCGGCGTCGGCTTCGGCGAGCCGCGCCAGGGCGGCGAAGAAGAAGTCCTCGCTTCCCATGCCCCCCGCCTTGATCACGAAGCTCAGCGGCGTGGCCCCAGGCTGATGGCAGTAGCCGCCGCCCAGGTCGTCGAAGCCGGAGACCTCGAAGCGGCGCGCCCCCAGCGCCCCGATCACTTCGCCGGAGGTTTCGCCCCCGGCGACCAGGAACTTGCGAACGCCGAGGCGATGGAGCCCCTTGGCCAGAGCGCCCAGCACCGTGTCGGCTCGCGCCGCCGCGCCTTGACGCCCGAAGCGGGCTTGCGCTGCGGCCACGCCGTCGCGGTCTGCCGAGGTCGCGATCGCCACCGGCCCGTGCTCGAGCTGTTCGGCGGCCCAATCTAGAATGCTGGCGGCAAGATCCTGATCGTCGGCCTCGGCGACGAGGTCGATCCGCCGGACCGGATGGCGTTCCTCGAACAGGGCCAGTTGCCTCAGGGTCGCGGCGGCGCAACTGCCGGCGAGCACGGCGGTCTTGCCCGGGGCCGGGGGGAGCAGGCGTCGGTTGGCGCCCTCCTGTGGCCGCGCGCTCGAGCGCCAGGTGCGGGCCAAGGCCGGAGCAAGCGAATCGCCGCCGGTGATCAGCGGCCAATCGAGCGTGAGCTCCGCCGTCCGCTCGATATCGGCTTCGTCGACGGCGTCGACGATGAAGAAAGGAATGTCGGACTGTCGCTCCAGCTCCGCCTCGGCCGCTGCCTTGCCTCGCGCCAGCGTTTCATGCGCCAGCAGGCCGACTCTGGTTTGGGTTTGCGCCTGCAGCACCTTGACGAGATTGGATTCCGTCATTGGCGTGGCCGGGTCGAAGCGCTTGAACGACTCACCCATGAGCGTCGGCCCTAGGAACACATGGCCTTGGAAGACGGTGACTCGCCGCTGCGGGAACGCCGGGCTGAAGACGGTGCGCTGCGCGCCCATCGCCTCCATCAGCGCCTCGGCTATCGGGCCGATGTTCCCGCGCTCGGTGGAATCGAAGGTGGCGCAGTACTTCGAATAGATCCGCCGCGCCCCGGCTTTGGCGAAGGCCGCGGCGGCCGCCCTCGCTTCTGCCCGCGCCACGTCCGGGTCGGCGAGCCGGATCTTGCGCGCCAGCACGACCGCTTCGGCCGCCGGCCCGACGTCCGCGAGCGCCTCGGCGTTGGTCGCCAGCGGACAGACCACGCCCTCGCGCTCGATCAGGCTGGCGATCATCATCCCGCCGGTCAGGTCGTCGGCCAGCACGCCCAGTTCGAGCGCCACGGGTCACCCCTTCTCTTCGGTCCGCCGGCTTCCCATACGGTGGGCGCGCGGAAACTCAACTGCGACGCTGCTAGCCCAGCGCCTGATCCAGGTCAGAGAAAAGGTCTTCCACGTCCTCCAGGCCGGCCGAGAGGCGAAGCAGATCCGCCGGCGCCGGCGAACCTTCGCCTTCGACCGAGGCGCGGTGCTCGATAAGGCTTTCAGGACCGCCGAGAGAGGTGGCGCGCTTGAAGACCTTCACCTTCGCCGCTGCGGCGATCGCCGCCTCTGCTCCGCCCTTGACGCGGATAGAAAGCATGCCGCCAAACGCGCCGGTCATCTGGCGCGCGGCGATCTCGTGGCCCGGATGGCCGGCGAGGCCCGGGTAGATGACGGCTTCGAGCCGCCGGTCGCCATCGAAACGCTCCGCCAGCGTCATCGCATTGGCAGAGGCGAGGCGCACGCGCGGGAACAACGTCCGCATCCCGCGGAGCAGCAGCCAGGCCTCGAACGAGCCGGGGATGGCGCCTTGATGGCTGCGAACGTCCCGCAGCCGCGCCCAGGCGTCGCTCTCGGTCGCTGCGACTAGCGCGCCCATCGCCAGGTCCGAATGGCCGTTCAGATATTTGGTGGCCGAGTGCATGACGATATCGGCGCCCAGCGCCAGCGGGCGGGTCAGCGCCGGCGTGGCGACGGTGGAGTCGACCGCCAAAAGCGCGCCGGCTTCGTGGGCAAGTTCGGCAGCGGCGGCGATATCGGTAACTTCCCAGGTCGGGTTCGCCGGCGTTTCGATCCACACCAGCTTGGTGCGGCCCGGCTGCAGGGCGTCTGCGAGCGCCTCGGGCCGCGTGGTGTCGACCGCATCGAAGGCAAGGCCGAAGTCCCGGGCAAAGTCGAGGATCCAGCGGCGCAGACCCCAATACATCACCTTGGGGAAGACCACGTGGTCCCCACTCCTCAAGGAAAGAAAGCAGGCGCTCGCGGCCGCCATGCCGGAGGAAAACAGCATCGCCGCCGCGCCGCCCTCGAGGGCGGCGAGCACCCTTTCCGGCTGATCGAAGGCCGGGTTGTCAGCGCGCACGTAGGCGCGCCCGGTGCTGTAGGCGTTGTCGGGGTCGCGCTCGAAGGTGGTGCTCATGGCGATCGGGGGGGAAATCGCGCCCGTGGCTGCATCGATCCAGCCCAGGGCCTGGGCGGCGATGGTTTCGGGTTTCATGGCGCCCTCCGGCCGTGCTTGAACCGCCACGATGGAAGAGAAAGCAGGGCGCGTCGAGTTCGGGGCGGCCGCGCGGTGGCTGTGGCGTCTGCAGCCCGGCCCCGCTTTCCTGAACCACGGCTCCTTCGGCGCCTGCCCCAAAGCCGTGTTGGATGCCCAGGACGTGATCCGGGACGAGATGGAGCGGGCGCCGGACCAGTTCTTCGAAACCCCTATCATGCCCGATCGGGCCACCGGCGGGTTACGCGCCGTGGCCGAAGAGGTCGGCGCGTTCATCGGCGCCCCGGGCGAGGCCATCGCCCTTGTCGAGAATGCCACCACCGGCATCCAGGCAGTCCTCAACTCTCTCGACCTTGGGCCCGGGGACGAAGTGCTGACCACTTCGCAGCGCTACAATGCCGTTCGCCTGGCCGTGGAGGAACGTTGCGCCCGCGCCGGCGCGGTCCCAGTAGCGGCGGCTATCCCGCTGGGCGCAGGCGAAGAAGAGATGGTGGAGCGCATCGAGGCGGCGGTGACCGCCAGGACGCGCTTTGCGATCATCGACCATGTCGCCTCACCCACGGCGCTCATCTTCCCGGTGGCGACCATTGCCGCACGCCTCGGGTACCGTGGCGTCAAGGTGCTGATCGACGGCGCGCACGCCATCGGCCAGCTCCCGCTCGATCTGCCAGCCATCGGCGCTGACTGGCACGTCACCAATGCCCACAAATGGCTATTCGCCCCCAAGGGCTGCGGCCTGTTGTGGGCCTCGCCTCGTGTCGCGCCTTCGACAAAGCCGGCGATCACCAGCCACTTCGTCGGTCTCGGTTTTCCTTATGCCTTCGACTACATCGGGACCCGGGATTACAGCGGCTGGCTCGCCCTGCCGGCGGCCCTGGCCTTTTGGCGCCGACTGGGAGGGTTCCAGCGCCTAGGCCCCTACAATCGCGACCTGATCGGCTTCGCCAGCGACGTTCTTGCGAGGATCGGCGCCCAGCCGGTCGGGACGCCCGGGCAATCGGCGTTCATGCGCGCCTTTATCCTGCCCACGCGCGCTGCGTCGGTCCTCCAGGACGCCCTGGACCTGCGGCGAGAACTTTGGGCGCGCGAGCAGATCCAGGTGGCGGCCGGCGTCCTCGACGGCGCCTTGCTGCTGCGCCTTTCGGCCCAGGCCTACGTCACCAGGGATGACTTCGCCCGACTGGCGGAGGCCCTCGACCGCCTCGGCTGGCGTGGCCGGCAATGAGGGGCCTAGCGTCTCACCTGTGGCGGCCAGCGGGCCGCAGCGATCAGCCGGCGAGGTCGAACTTCTGGGCGTCGACCCTGCCGATGCGGCGAAGGCTCACCTCTTCGCGCCGGGCGGCGCCGAGAGCCACCCGCGCAGCGGCGTCGATATCGTGGATGATATCGGCGATGTCGTCATCCGAATGCACCGGGTCTGTGGCGACCATCACCGTTCGGTTGAGGGTCTCCAGCGAACGGGCGCACATGTCTTTCGAGTAGCTCTTCCGGCACTCGGCGTTGGCCGGCATCAGGAACGGGTTCATGGCCGGGTGGGCCGCGCCCGCGCCCATCAGCACCTGATCCCATTCAGCGTAATTGTGCCGACCGGTCCTGCCGATGACGACGCTCGGGGTCAGGGCGGAGAAGCGTTCGGCCGCGTCGCCGCTTGGCAGGGAGAACATTGCCTGGGTGGCGCAGTCGTCGTCCTGGCTGTGCATGGGTGTGGGCTTCAGCCCAAGGTTGCCCAGCGCGCGTGTCCCCTCGAGGATGGCGCGCTTTTCGGAGCGCATCCTGCCGATCATGCCGTCGATGCGGTCGAGTTGGACGTTCAGCATCGCCCCGACGAGTTCGCTGGCGCGCGCGCCGCAGGCCGAGAAGGGCTGCGCCGCATCGCTGCGTCCCTCCCAATAGAAGTGGCAGGGATCGATGGCGCAGCGCACGCGCTCGGCGACGGCGTCGTTGTTGACCGCCACCCCGCCGCCTTCGCCGGCAGTCATGTTCTTGTAGTAATTGAACGAAAAGGCCCCGATGTCGCCGATCGCGCCGAACTTGCGGCCCTTGTAACCGCCGCCCACGCCCTGACAGGCGTCCTCGATGACGAGCAACCGCCGCCGCCGAGCAATGGCCAGGATGGCGTCCATGTCGCAGGCCGCGCCCCACATGTGGACGGCGACGACCGCCCTGGTCCTGGGGCCGATCGACGCCTCGACCGCGGCCGGGTCGATGGTGATCGACTCGTCGATGTCGACGATCACCGGAATCGCGCCGCAGGCGAGCACGGCCGTGGCCGTGGCCATGTAGGTGTGCGCTGGCATGATGACCTCGTCGCCAGGCCCGAGCCCAAGCGCCATCATCGCCGCGGTCAAAGCCTGGCTGCCGCTGGCGCACAGCGCGAAATGCCTGACGCCGAGATAGTCGGCATAACGCTGCTCGAAGCGGTTGCACTCGCCACCGACGCCATAACGGAACAAGGCCCGGTTCCGGATCACTCGCGCCAGAGCCTCGATCTCCGCCTCACCGACTTCGTACATGCAACCTCCGCGTCCGCCCTGCTGGCGCCAGCTTTCAGCTCAGCGGCATGGCAACGGTTTCGATCGATACGCCGAAATCTCGCAGGCGGCGCGCGGCGAACTCCGGTTCAATCGCCTCTTCCGGAAACGCTATCCCCGCCGGCGGCGGGGCCTTTCCGTCCAGCCCGAGCAGGCGTTCCGCCCCGATCAGGACTCCGAGCGCGGTCAAGCGCGCCTGGCCCTTGGGATCGCTCACAATAGTGCGCTGGCAAAGCGCCTTGCCCGCCGCGTCGCTACCGGAAAGGTCGATGTAGAGGTCGTGCGAGGGGGCGCGTTGTGACAGCGTCCCCAGGGACGGGGCGAATCCCAGGTCGAAGCGAATGTCGGGAGCAAGGGTGGCCGCCGCCAAACCGGGAACATCGAGCACAGTCACCGGCCGTGCCTCGAAGGCCGGCGCCTGCTCGCCGCGCGCCACGGTGCGCGCGTTCGCCGAGGGTTCGAGGCGCGCCCAGTCCCGGCCCCTTCGGATGAGCGCCCCGCCGGAGAAGCCGCCGCTGTCAGCGACGGTCATCGGGCCGATGGGGTCAGCACTGTCGTACAGGGCGGCCAATTCGATCCTCTCGACTTTCGCGAACGCCCTGGCGGCAGCAAGGGCCGCGAGCGTCAGGGCGCCCGCCATCCAGTAACTGAGGACGAGCGCCGGCCGCCGGCCGAGTCTAAAGGCAATGGCAAGTGCGCTCAGGTTCTCGGTCCCGGCGATCGAGGTGAAAGCGGCGCCGGCCCTGGAGGCCGCCAACATCAGGTTATCGCCCGGGTCGCGCAGGGCGGCGATTACGAGATCCACGGGGCCGATTTCAGCGAGACCGGTCTGCGCATCCGAAACATCGCATCGCGCCGTGCGCGCGCCCAGTTCGGCGGCGAGGATCGCCCCGTTCAGCGGATTGCGGCCGGCGAGCAGGAGGTCGAGGTCGGGATGCGCCGCGCGAAGGCAGCGGGCGATCTGCGAGCCGACGACCCCATAGCCGCCGGCGATCAGGACCCGAGTCATCGGTGACGCCTTCTCATGGCGCGGCCACGATAGCAGCGGGGCTGGCGACCGGCGATATGCCCCAGCCTGTCTCGAAAGCCTCGATCGCGGGCTTCCGCGCGCCCGATCTGGGCTATGGTCTCGCCGTTATGACCGTGCAACCCTACGCCGCCGGGCCGCGCACCATTGTCATCCATGAGGACGACCTTGGCATGACGCACGGCGCCAACGCCGCCTTTCGAGAACTCGTCGACAAGGGGATCTGCAGCTGCGGCTCGGTCATGGCGCCCACGCCCTGGTTCCCGGAGGTCGCCGCCATGGCGGCCGCCGACCCCAAGCTCGACGTCGGTGTCCATCTGACTCTGAACGCAGAGAAGGTCCCCTGCCGCTGGCGCCCGCTCACCCGCCCGCCGCGCTCAGCTGGGCTTACCGACGACGCCGACTATCTCCATCTCGAGGTCGAGCCTGTGCGGCGCAATGCCGAACCGGAGGCGGTCGAGGCGGAGCTTCGCGCCCAGATCGACGCCGTGCTGTCGGCGGGCATCGACGTGACCCACCTCGACGCCCATTGCGGCGCGATAATGGCTCCCGAGTTCGTCGATATCTATGTGCGCCTCGGGCGCGACTACGACGTGCCGATCGTGCTTGCTCCGATGATGGAGCGCTATTTCCGCGAAAACTTCCGCGGCCCTCCGCCGACGGAGGTCTATCCACCCATCATCGAGGCTGCGCGGGCGCGCGGCGAGCCCATCTTCGACCGCCTCCTCGAGACGCCCTGGAAGCGCCGGGGAGATGTCGCGTCGGCCTATGCCGCCCACTTCGACAAGGTCCCCGACGGGCTCACCTACATGATGTTCCATTTTAACCAGCCTGGAGACTACGAAGCGGTCGAGCCTGAACTGGCCCACATCCGGACCGAGGAGTACGCCCTCTTCGCCTCCGGCAAGATCGAGCCCATGCTCGCGGAACGCAGTCTCAGCCTTGTCGGCATGCGCCAGATCCGTGATCGCCGTCGCCGCCTGCGGACGCTAGACTGAAAGGCGCTGGAGGAAAGGCGATGAGCGAAATCTTGGAAGCTCTGCGACGGGACCCGGAGCGCACGCGTTTCAACCTCTGGCGACGGAAGACGCCGGGAGCGGCGGGCTGGCCGCGTTCGGTGCGGCCGGGCGCGCCCGACAAATACTTCATGTTCAGCGCCGACACCCATCTGGTCGAGCCCGCCGACTACCTCGCGGACATCGAGCCGCAGTACCGCGAACGGATCCCGCGCCTGGAACTGCGCGACGACGGCTCTCAGTGGCTGATCACCGAGGGCAACCGGCCGCAGCGGGTTCGCGGAGCAGCCAAGGCGGCGGGCGAGGCTGCGATCTCAGCGGGCGCAGGCGCGGTGTTCTCCCCGCTCGATGACGAGGACGCGCTGCGCAATGCCGCCGGCCGGACGGTCGAGCAGCGCCTGGCCGACAACGCCGCCGACGGCGTCGACGCGGAGCTGATGTTCCCCAATCGCGGCCTGCTTTCCTGGGCGACGCCGGATCCGGCTTTCGCCATGGCCATGTGCCGGCAATGGAACCGCTGGGCGCACCGGTTCTGCGGGCCGCACATGCAAGGCGCGACGCCGCGCATGCTGCCCGCGGCGCTCATCGCGCCCGGAGACCAGGCCGGGGCCATGGCCGAGATCGCCTGGGCCGCCGAGCACGGCTTTCGCGCCCTTACCCTTTCCAACTCGGTGATCTACGGCCCCAAGCGCTTTGGCGAGCTCGAGTACAACGATCCCTCCTTCGAAGAGATGTGGTCGTTGATCGAGGAGGCGAGGCTCGTCGCATGCTTCCACGTGTCGACGGGGCGGGATCCCCGCGCCGTCGGGGGCGCCGGCGGCGCGATCATCAACTACGCCTGCCATTCCATGGAAACGACCATCGAGCCGCTGGTCCAGATGATCGCTTCCGGGGTTTTCGCCCGTCACCCGAAGCTGAACGCGGGCCTGGTCGAGAGCGGCGTCGGCTTCGTCCCCTGGCTGCTGGAAACGCTCGACCATGCCGCCAGGGCGCACCACTTCTGGGTCCGCCCGCAGCTTCCCGAGCCGCCTTCGGCCTATTTCCGTCGCAACTGCTTCGCCACCTTCCAGGACGACGCCGCGGGACTGAAGCTTGTCGAGAGCTATGGCCTCGTCGACAACTTCCTCTGGGCCAACGACTATCCGCATCACGAAGGTTCGTGGCCGCACTCGGCCGAGGCGATCGAGCGCACCATGGGCGGCCTCGCCGACGACACGCGGGCGAAAATCCTGGGCCTCAACGCCGCCCGCCTCTTCGGCCTCGATCCGGCTGCGTACCGGCGGGACTGAGGCTCGACGAGCACCGTCAGGAATGCGTGACCGCGCCTGCGCCCCCGAAGTTCACGCCTCCACCACGCCTTGCCGCATCGCCGCCTCGAAGGCTTCGTCGCTGACGACATTGCGGGCGATCATGACGCTGCAGCCGACATGGTCGGAGACGTAAGCGCCGCTCGGGCCTGACCACCAGCGCTCCAGCATGCTGCGACGGCGGTGGCCTACCACCACCAGGTCGGCCTTGACCTCGCGGGCATAGGCGCCGATGGCGCGCACCGGATCGCCAATCACCAGTCGCGCTTTGGGGGCCATCCCGAGCGACGTCAGCCGTGCAATCCCGCGGTCCAGAATCTCGCGGTAGCGCGCCATTTCCTGCGCCACCGCCCCGCCGTGGGCGGCTTCGGCCACGTGCACGCCGGCCGTTTGCGGCGCCACCGACAGAACGAACACCTGAGACCCACATCGCCGAGCCAGGATCGCGCCTTCGCGAAGCGCGATCGCCCCTTCGAGGGAGCCGTCGTAGGCCAGGAGGATGCGCGCGTACGGGCCGGTCACGGCGTCTCCTTAAGCTTTGCGCGCGGAAAAGGGGAGGGCGGAGGGGCGCCTCGCGCCGGCCGGCCCGCTGCGCTAAGGAAAGAGGATGTCAGCCCCTGCCCCTGTTATCGTCATCGACCTGCAAACGGGCATGTTCGATGGCGTCGCTGAGCCGCCGATCGCCGACGCAGAGCGCCTCACCCAGAATGCGCGGGAGGTGATCGCCTGGGCGCGCGGCTCGGGCCGGCCGGTCGCCTTCGTGCGCCACGACGGCGCGCCGGGCGACTCCCTGGCCCCCGGGAAACCGGGCTGGGCCGTGTGGCCGGCGCTCGGACAGGTCCCCGGCGAGCCCACGTTTTCGAAATCCGTCGGCGACGCCTTCAGCAATCCGGCGCTGGGCCAATGGGTGGAGGCGGCGGGCGCATCAGGTGTGATCCTGCTGGGAGCGCAGAGCGAGATGTGTGTCGCCGAGACGGTCAAGGGGGCGCTGGCGCGCGGGCTCGATGTCACTGTCGTGGCGGACGCTCACGGCACGTGGCCCTCCGGCGGCGATACGGCGGCGGAGATCATCGGACGTCAGAACGAGGCCTTTGCAGCGGCAGGCGCGCACGTCGCTCCGATGGCGGTTCTGTTGTCGAAGGAAAACTGAACCATGTGCCGCAACATCAAGACCCTGTTCAACTTCGACCCGGCAGCGACCGAGGACGAGATCCGGGCCGCGTCGCTGCAATTCGTCCGCAAGGTCAGCGGCTTTCATGCGCCCTCGAAGTCCAACGAGGCGGCGTTCTCGGCCGCCGTCGACGAGGTGTTCGCCGCCGCGCGCCGACTGCTGTTGTCACTCCAGACCACGGCGGCGCCGCGCGATCGCGATATCGAGGCGCAGAAGGCCCGGCGACGGGCCGCTGAACGCTTCGGCCGTCAGGCCGCCTGATCGAAAATCCCTTCCGGCGCCGCCCCTGGGCCGGTGACGCTGCGCGCGACGCTCTGTAGGATTCGCTACCGGGCGGGCGACTCGGTCCGCGCCACCATGGCATTTGGGGAGCGATCGGCTTGGGCCAGTCAGGCCGGCGAGCGCGGCCGACCGGGCGCAGCAGAAGGGCGGGCGGGGCCTCGGAATCCCCGAATCGAGTGAGCGCCGCCGCCGTGGCCGCCGTGGCGCTGGCGGCCATTGCGGCCGGGGCGATGCTCAGCGAATTGGCCCATATCGAGGCGGCCCGACGGTCGGCGGCGATTGGCTTGGCTGCAATCCTGATCGCCGCCGGCGCTGCGATTGCTGTCATCGTCCTCGCCGCGGTGCGCGCGTTCGCCGCCGAAAGAGCACGGCGCGAGGCGGTCGGAGCTCTGGCGCGCACGGGCGCGGCTCTGGAAGCAGCAGGGCTTGGACTGTTCGATTGGAGATTCGAGAACGACTCGATCAAGGTTTCGGCGGCCCTGGCTGCGGCGCTGGGGGTCGACGATGGCGCAGAGATGAGCGGCGAGGCTTTCCTCGCGGCGATCGCGGCCAGCCATCGCCAGGCGGTGCGCGCTGGACTGGTCCGGGCCAGGACCGAGAGCGTCATGGACCTCGCCGCTCCGCTCGAGGCGACAGGCCAGGGGCCGCCGCGGTGGCTGGCGTTTCAGGGTTTGGGCTCGGGCCGTGATCGCAGCGGCCGCGTCGAGCGCCTGGTGGGCGTGGCTTCGGACGTGACCCGCGACCGTCAGCTGGTGCTGGCGCTGAGGCAGGCCGAAGTTGATCTTGCGGTCGTGCTCGAAGGCACGTCGCTTGGCGCGGCCCTCTTCGACCGCTCTGGCCGGCTGAGGCGGTTCAATCGCGCCTTCTGCGACCTATTCGGGATCGGCCCTGGCCAGCTCGTCCGCGGCGCACGCCGAGCCTACGTTCTGCGATGGATCGAACTGGCGCTCGCCTCCCCACCGGCAAAAGGCAGATCCATCGCAGGCGAGCACGCGCTCAAGAACGGCCGCCGGACAGTAATCGAGGAGCGCTCTACGGGAGACGGCGGCCTACTGATCACGGCCCGGGACGCCACGGCCGAGAGTGCCGACGTCGAGGCGGCGGAGCGCCAGCAGCGGGAGGTCGAAGAGCTGTCTCGAAGCCTCGGGGCCGCTCGCGACGAGGCCCAGGAACTGGCGCAGGCGTGGGAATCCGAACGGAAGCGGGCCGAGGCCGCCGACCGCGCCCGGAGTGACTTTCTCTCGGGCGTAAGCCATGAGTTGCGCACGCCGCTCAACGCCATCAACGGTTTTTCGGCGATGATGGTCGAGGAGGCCTTCGGTCCTCTGGGGGATCCGCGCTATCGCCAGTATGCGGCCGACATCCTCGCCTCGGGCGAGCGCCTCTTGGCCCTCATTGACGACGTCCTCGACCTCTCCAGAGTCGAAGCTGGCCGGACTAAGCTGAATCTGGAGTCTGTGACGCTCGGGGAGGTCGCCGCCGACGCCTTGCGGCGCGTCCGCCGTCAGGCCCGCGCCGCGGATGTGGCGGTCGTTCTGGATCTCTCCGCAGCGTCGCGAGTCGAAGCTGACTATCACGCTCTCGAACAGGTGTTGCTCAATCTGCTCGCCACGGCGATCGACTCGGCCCCGAGGAACTCGACCGTCCGTATGGACGCCGCCGCGGCCGACGAGGGCCGGGCGGTCGCCATCGTCCGCGTGGCCGTCGGCGCGCCGGCCGAGGGAGAGGCTGGAACGGCGCGGTCGCCCCCCTCATGGGGCTTTGGTGGCCCCAGCACGCCGCTGGGCCTGGCGCTCTGCCGCTCCCTCATCGAGTTGCATGGCGGCGCCTTGGTTGTCGACAGCGAGGCGGGAGCGCCCCTTTCGGCGCACTTCACCCTCCCCCTGATTCAAACTCAGGCGGCAGCCGCCTGAAAGTGGCCGGCCGAGCCGGCCGGCTCAGCCGGATGTGAGTTCGGTGAAGGCGCCGTGGGCCTCGGCGCGGACGGCCTCGAGGTTGCGGACGAGCGACCTCAAGCTGCGCGCCCCGCCGGCCTTGGCGAGCAGGCCCTGGAGCGCCTTCGGTTCGGCGGCGGGATCGGCGTCGTCCGGTAGTGCGACCTTCAGGATCTGCGAGAGGTCTTGCTGCAGTCGCCAGGCGTGCGCCAGCGCCGTTATCGGCGCCGGCTCGCCCAGACCGGCAGCCGCCAGCGCAGTGAGCGCCTCGGCGGTGTTGGCCCGCAAAGGCCCGCCGTCGGCGGCGTGACACAGCTGTAGGTATTGGGCAGCAAACTCTATGTCGACGAGGCCACCGTCGCAGAGCTTCATGTCCCAGAAACCGCCGCTCGGCCGTTCGGCCGCCATGAGGGCGCGCATTGCGCGGACCTCGCGGGCGGTCGCAGCCCTGTCCCGCTTGCGCCGCAGCGCCGTGTCGATCGCGCTCCGCGCAGCCTCGGCGTGCTCCCGTGAGCTGGCCCAGACGACTCTGGCGCGGGTCATTGCGAGCAGTTCCCATACCTCGGCCTCGCGCTCGTAGTAGTCCTCGAACGCGGCGAAGCTTACGGCCACGGGTCCCTTGGTGCCCGAAGGCCGAAGCTGCAGGTCGGCTTGATAGAGGGTCCCCTCGGCGGTGGGCGCCGACAGCGCCGCAACCAGGCGCTGTGTGAAGCGGGCGTAGAAGGTATCAGCGGACAGGCCTGTGATGCTCGAGGCGGTCGCGGGTTCACGGGCGCGGTACAGCGTCATCAGGTCGAGATCGGAGCGGGCGGTCATCTCCCGCGAGCCCCACTTCCCTAGGGCCACCAGCGCGACTTCCCCGTTGAACTCACCAGCGACACGTCCGACCTCCTCGAGGGACGCGCGGCAAAGCCCGGTGGCGATGGCGTCAGCGAGATCGGAGAAGGCGCCGCCGGCTTGCGACGCCCCGGCAAGGCCGGCCAGAAGCTGCATGCCAATCCGGAACGCCTCTTCGCGGTGAGCGCGGCGGGCGGCGTCCATGGCCGCCTCGAAGCCGCCGGCGCCGGCGATGCGATCCGCCGAGCCCGGCGCGAGCGTCAGAGGCGCAAAGAAGGTGGGATCGAGCAAGGCGTCGAGGGCGGCGGGCCTTCGGGCCAGGTCGCGCGCGAACTCCGGAGCGCAAGCCATCACCTTCACCACCAACTCGAGGAGCTTCGGGCGGGCGAGGAACAGGGATTGGACCTGAACTCCCGCCTTCAATGCGCTGAAGAACGCGCTGAAGCGCTCGAAGGCGAGATCGGGCGCGCCGGTCACCCGCGAGGCCTCTAGCAGCCGCGGAGCAAGACGCGTCAGCAACTCGCGCCCCCGCTCGGTCCGGGTGGCGGCTATGTGGCCATGGTGCCAGCTGCGGATGGCGGCCGCCGCGGCTTTGGGACGAGAAAACCCCATGCGCTGGAGCGTTTCCAGCGTCTCGGGGTCGTCCTCTACGCCGGTGAACACGAGGCTGCCGAAACGCGAAGCGAGGGCCTCCTCGCCGGCGAAGAGCTCGCCGTAACGGCGATCGACGGTCCGGAGCGTGCGCGCCACGACGGCGTCGAAGGTCCTGAGGTCCCGGTATCCGGCTAGGGCGGCGACGCGTCGTCGCTCCGCCTCGGCGCGAGGCAGACGGTGCGTCTGTTCATCGTGCACCATCTGCACGCGGTGTTCGAGCGCGCGCAGGGTGCGGTATGCTCCGCTGAGTTCGTCCGCTGCAGCGCGTTCGACGTGGCCAGCGGCCACTAGCGCCTCGAGAGCGTGCAGGGTCGCCGGCGCGCGCAGCTGCGATCTGCGGCCGCCCGCGATCAGCTGCTGCGTCTGGACGAAGAACTCGATTTCGCGGATGCCGCCGGCGCCCAGTTTCAGGTCGTGTCCGGCCGCGGCGAGGCGCTCCTTCTCGACCCCCGCCTGGATCTGCCGCTTGATGGAATGGATATCGGCGATGGCGGCGAAATCGAGGTTGCGCCGCCAGATGTAGGGCTGCAGGGCTTCGAGAAAGGCGCCGGCCCGGCGAAGATCGCCGGCCGCCGGGCGGGCCTTGATCAGGGCGGCGCGTTCCCAATTCTGGCCGACCGTCTCGTAGTACTCGAGCGCCGCCGGCACGGGCACCGCAACTCGGGTCGAAGCCGGATCAGGACGCAGGCGCAGATCGACGCGGAAGACATAGCCGTCCGCGGTCCGCTCCTGGAGAATCGCCGCCATTCGGTCGGTGAGGCGGATCGCGACAGCGGCGCTTTCCTTCCCTGGGGCGAGCGGCAAGGCGGTTGGATCGTAGAAAACTATCAGGTCGATATCGCTGGAATAGTTGAGCTCGCAGGCGCCCATTTTCCCCATGGCCACGACAAAAAAGCCTGGAACCGGTCCGTCTTCTTCGCCCGCCGGCGGCCTCAGGGCGGCCGCCGCGGCCGCCTCCCGCGCCGCCAGCGCCAGGGCGCTCTGAACCGCGGCATCGGCGAACCGGGTCAAGGCCGCGGTGACCTCCTCCAGGCGCCAGGCGCCCCAGAGGTCGGCCAGCGCTGTCAGCAGGTGCAGCTCGGCCTTGAGCCGGCGCAGCCGCACCATCGTCTCGCCGCTATCGACGGACGGCCGCGCAGTCTGCGATAGCAGGCGATCCAAACTCTTCGTCGGGCCGAGAGAAAGGATGTCGGCAAGCGCTCCGGGGCGGCTGCGCGCCAGCCCCGCCAGATAGGGCGACGCGCCGAAGATCGGCTCGAGGCTAGGCCAGGCGCGCTGGAGCAGCTCTGCCCAGTCGTCGGCGGGCGCCGCCGCCTCGATCGCCTCCTGCGTCCGGCGCGCTAGACCCGGATCGACCGCTGGCGGCAGTGGCGCACCGCAGAACCAGGCTGGGGCCGGGCTGGCGGCCGCGTCCACCTCAGCCGGCCTTGGGCAGAACCAGGGCCACTCTCAGTCCTGGTCCATGGCCGTCGACTTCACCTGGACCTTCGTCGATCTCCAGATGACCCTTGTGGGTGCGAGCGACGGCCGCGACGAGGGAAAGCCCAAGGCCCGCGCCGGGCTGGTTGCGGCTGTTCTCCAGACGCACGAAGCGCTCGGCGACGCGGTCGCGATCTTTGGCGGGCACGCCCGGTCCGGTGTCGGTGACGGCGAACTCGACATCGCCGCTGGCTCGGCGCCGCACGCGCAACATCACTGCTCCGCCGCAGGGGGTGTATTTGACGGCGTTGTCGAGAATGTTGGCCAGCGCCTGGGCGATGAATTCGCGATTGGCGCGCACCGTCAGGCCCTGTTCGAGCTGCGCCTCGAAGTCCAATCCCTTGTCCTCGCACAAGGGTTGGTAGAGCTCCGCCATGTCGCTGGCGAGCACGGCCGGATCGAAGGTGGTCGGATCTGGCGCCTGACCTGCCGCCTCCAGCCGGCCGATGGCAAGGACCGCTGCGAAGGTTCGGAGCAGGCCATCGGCGTCCTCGAGGGCTTGGCGGAGCGCGACCTTGGGATCGGCGCGGCCCGCTTCGGTCTCGACCATGGCCGCCTCCAGGCGCGCCCGAAGGCGCGTCAGGGGCGAACGCAGATCGTGGGCGATGGCGTCGCCGGCGTGGCGCAGGCCCGCCACCGAGCGCTCCAGACGTTCGAGCATCTCGTTGAGGCCCCGCGCCAGCTCTTCGTACTCATCGCCGCTTCCGGAAAGTGGCGCGCGGGCGTGCAAGTCGCCGGTGCGCGCGGCATCGATCACGGCCACGAGGTTGCCGATACTGCGACTGACGTTGCGGCTCACGAGCAGCCCGCCAAGGAGGCCGAGGACAAGAACCAGCGCCCCGGCGCCCCAGAGCGCTCGCAGAATGCTGACCACGAAGGACTCGGATCGGCCGACATCGACCCCGACAAAGAGGCGCTCGCCCCCAGGCAGTCGATCTTCCAGGCCACGGGCCGGGTGCCGCACCAGGCCGCCGTTGGGGCCCTGATCGGTGATGTTGAAAGTCACCCAGTCGCGGTCGTTGTCGAAGTGCTTGACCGGGGAGGCCGCCAGAGATCCGGAGACAGCCGCTCCGGTCGGATCCATCAGCAGGTAGACGAATTGCCCGCCGCCGGCCGAGCGCTCGATGATGGCCCGATTGACGCTGTTGAAGCCGCCTTGCCGATACAGCGTCTGAAAAGAGCGCATCTCCTTGAGGATAGAGGCGTCGGCCTGACGGGAGACCTCCCCTACGGTCGCCAGGTATATGTAGGCCAAAAAGGCGCTGGCGGCGGCTGCGAACAGCGCCAGAAACAGCACCGTCAGCCGGAACGGCGTGGTGCGGAAGAGGCGCGGCAGGCGCATCGGCCCGCCCTCAAGCCTCCAGTCGGTAGCCCGCTCCGCGAACGGTCTGCAGCATGGCGCGGTCGAAACCCTTGTCGATCTTCGAGCGCAGTCGCGAGATGTGCACGTCGATCACGTTGGTCTGCGGATCGAAATGGTAGTCCCACACCTGTTCGAGCAGCATCGTGCGGGTGACCGACTGACCCGCGTGCCGCATGAGGAACTCCAGCAGCTGGAACTCTCGTGGCTGCAGGTCGATCTCCTGGCCCCCGCGCCGAACCTCGCGTTTGATCAGGTCCATCTCCAGGTCGCCGGTGCGCAACACCGTCTGGACCGAACCCGTCTCGCGCCGCCGGGCAAGGGCCTCTACGCGCGCGATCAGTTCGGCAAGGGCATAGGGCTTGACGAGGTAGTCGTCGCCTCCAGCTCGCAATCCGGCGACGCGGTCGTGGATCTCTCCGAGCGCGGACAGAAACAGCACCGGCGTCTGATCGCCTCTGGCCCGCAGCTGCTCGACCATGGCGACGCCATCTATCACCGGCATCATCCGATCGACGATCAGGACGTCGAAGCGGCCCGCGCTCGCAGCCGCCAGTCCCTCGCGACCGTCGAACGCCAAGGCGCAATCGTGCCCCGCCTCGGCCAGCGCCCTGGCCATGGCCTCGGCTGCTTCGCGGTCGTCCTCGACGATCAGAAGCCGCATCGCGCCCCGCCCCTAGCGATCCCCGTCAGCTGGCGATCTTTATGGGTACGAATATGGTCCGGCCCTCGCGATTCACCGCCAGCGGAATGGAGTCGCGCCCGGCCCGCTTCCACTCGCCGACGGCGGCTGCGACATCGCCCGCGGTGGCGACTTGACGATCGCCGGCGCGCTCGATCACGTCACCGGCGCGCAGCCCTTTGTCATTCGCGTCGGAGCTGTCCTTCACGCCCGCAATGACGACTCCCTGCACTTTGTCGCCGATGCTGAACTGCTGGCGGGCGGCGGCATTGAGCGGCGCCAGACTCATCCCCAACACTTCCGAATGTGGCGCCACGCTGATGCCGTTCGGGCCTACGGCCCCCTCATCGCCGCTACCGGGGCCGCCGTTCAGCGCCAGTTGGGCGTCCGAGGGGCGCACGCCGGAGCGCACGTCGACGACCTGCTCCTTGCCATCCCGGAAAAGGTCCAGGCGAATGATGTCGCCGGCGTGAGCCTGGGCGACCTCGCGCGTCATCTCGGTGGAGCTGGTCACCGGATGGCCATCCACCGCCACCACGACGTCCCCGGGCTGGACCCCGGCGCGCTGCGCCGGACCGCCCGGCACGAGTTCGGCGACAACCGCGCCTTTTCGTCCCGCAAGACCGAAGGCGTCCGCCATCTCGTCGTTCAAGTTTTGGATGGTGGCGCCGAGATAGCCGCGAACGATCTGGTGGCCCTCCATCAGCTGGCGGGTGATGCCGGCGGCCACGTCGGCCGGAATGTCAAAGCCGATGCCCACGGAACCGCCCGAGGGCGAGAAGATCGCCGTGTTCACGCCGATCACACGGCCATAGATGTCGAAAGTCGGGCCGCCGGAGTTGCCGCGATTGATCGGCGCGTCGATCTGAATGTAGTCGACGAAAGTCTCACCGATGTCGCGGCCGTAGGCCGATACGATGCCCGCCGTCGCCGTGTTGCCCAATCCGAAGGGATTGCCGACCGCCAGCACCCAATCGCCGACGCGGGGACGCGCCGTATTCTCGAAATCGACGTACGGATATCCGGTCCCATCCACCTTGAGGACCGCGAGGTCCGTGCCCTCGTCGCGGCCGACGACGCGCGCCTTCAGCTCCTTGCCGTCCTTGAGGACGACCTTGATCTCCAGGGCGTTGTCGATGACGTGGTTGTTGGTGACGATGTAACCGTCGGGCGAGATGAAGAACCCCGAACCCGACGACAGCTGCTTAGGCCCGGGCCCCTGGGGCGTCGGCGCCTGTTGGCCATTGGGCTGCCGTGGAATGATCTCGAAGGGGAAGTTGAACCCGGGGATCTGGGTGAACGGGGCTTGCTGGGCCCTCGAGGTGACGTTGATCGACACCACCGCCGGGGACACCTTGGCGAAGATGTCTGCGAATGACCGCGGCGCGCCCGGAGCGGGCGAGAAGTCGGCCTTGAGCATCTGCGGATCGGTCGACTGGGACGCCGTCGCCGGATGCATGCCGGCCCCGGCCATGGCGGCGACGGCAACGCCGGCCCCGGCCAGGGCGCCGGCGACAATGTGAATCTTCTTAACGGCCATCTCACGGGTTCCTTGCGCCCGGAGACCACACGCGCCGGGCTGACGTAATCTAGTGTTGCTCATCAAAGAGCGCGAGGGCTCTTGAAATTACCTTTCCGCAAGGCGCGCGGCGTTCTTGCAGCGGTTTTCTGGCGGCAAATTGTCAGTCGAGCGGACCTGCCCCCAAATCCTCGAGCCGCGCCAGTTCTTCGGGGGAAAGCGCGGGTTCGCCGGCGCCGCGGCCGCCGCGGCGGACAAGCAGCGCCGCGCCGATCAGGACGACGATGAAAGGCGAAGCCCATAGCAGCGCGTTGGTGGCGGAAAAGGGCGGCCGCAGCAGGACGAACGGCCCATAGCGCGCCTCCAACCAGGCGCGGATCTCGCCATCCGAACGCCCTTGGGCCACCTGGGCGCGAACGATCTGACGAAGGTCTCCCGCCAACGCGGCGTCCGACTCGGCGATCGACTCGCCCTGGCAGACGAGGCAGCGGATTTCGCGAAAGAGTGACTCCGCCCGCGCCTCCTTGGCCGGATCGCGGAGGCGCGCCGCCGGGTCGCCGACATCGGCCACGCACATCAGGGCGCAGAGCGCCGCGGCGAGCGGCGCCGCCCTCATCCGCCCGCCGCCAGGGCCGGGCGCGAAGCGGCGGCCCGCCTGGTCGCGCTCAGGCGCAGCCGGCGGTCGGAAAGCGACACGACGCCTCCGATCGCCATCAGCAGCGGCCCCAGATAAATCAGTCGGACCAAGGGGTTGACGTATGCTCGCACGAGCCAGGCAGAGGCGCCTGAGGGCAGGATGCGCCGTTCTCCAAGCACGATATAGATGTCGTTCAGGCCGCGAAAACAGAGGGCCACCTTCGACACGGTTTCGCCGCCGACGGCGTAGGTGCGCCGCTCGGGCGTGGCGTCGCATGCGAGCCGGCCGGCCGCATCAGCCACTACAAGACGACCGCGTGCGACATCATAGTTGGCGTGCGGCTCTTCAGTTACCCCCTGGAGGCTCACGGAATAGCCGCCCAGAGGCATCGAGGCTCCGGGGCGCATCACGGCGGATGTCTGCACCCGGAAGCTCGTTTCGACGGCGGCGCCGATCAGGAACACTCCCAGGCCGAGGTGCGCGAAGGTCATTCCCCAGGCGCCCCAAGGCAGACCGGCCAGCCGTCGCCACACCTCGCCGGCCGAGGCTTTGAAGGCCCGGATCCGACCGAGAGCCTCCGCCAGCGCTCCGGCGATGAGCCAGGCTCCGAAACCGACCTCGACAGCGGCGAGCGCCTTCTCCGGGCGTTGTGTCGCCAGCACAATGAGGGCAGCGGCGATCGGCGCCAGCGCCGCCCACCGCAGCCGGCCAAGGACCGGGCCGATCTCCGCCCGTCGCCAGGCCATCAGTGGGCCTGCCGGCAGGATCAGGAACGCCAGGGCCATCAACACCCCCACCACGAGGTTGAAATACGGCGCGCCGACGCCGCCCTGAGCCCCGATCGCCTCGAGCGCCAGCGGCCACAGGGTGCCGATGAGCACGGCGGCGGTCACCGCCGCCAGGATGATGTTGTTGACGATCAGGGCGCTTTCCCGACTGATCGGGGCGAAAACGGCCGTGTCTTTCAGGGTCGGCGAGCGCCAGGCGAAAAGGGCGAAACCCGATCCCGATGCAAGGCCGAGAATGCTGAGCAGCAGGATGCCGCGCCTCGGATCAAGGGCGAAGGCGTGCACCGAGGTGAGCACCCCCGACCGGACCAGGAAAGCGCCCAGCATCGACAAGGTGAAGGCGCAGATCGCCAGGAACACGGTCCAGGGCGCGAGCGCGCCGCGTCGTTCGGTGACGAGGGCCGAGTGCAGCAGGGCCGTCCCCGCCAGCCAGGGCATCAGCGAGGCGTTCTCCACCGGGTCCCAGAACCACCAGCCACCCCAGCCCAGCTGGTAGTAGGCCCAGAACGACCCCAGAGAGATGCCGACTGTCAGCAGGCTCCAAGCGGCCAGCGTCCATGGCCGCACCCAGCGGGCCCAGGCCGCGTCAATTCTGCCTTCCATGAGGGCTGCGGCAGCCAGCGAGAAGACGACGGAAAAGCCGACGTAGCCGGCATAGAGGAAGGGCGGATGAGCGGCGAGCGCGGGGTCTTGGAGGAGCGGGTTGAGCGAAGCGCCTTCGACCGGAGGCTGGCCAAGGCGTGCCAGGGGGTTCGAAGCGAACGCCAGATACGCCAGGAACAGAGTTCCCAGGATGCCCTGCACGCCCACGGCCGCCGCCTTGAGCCGGAACGGCAGGCCGCGGCTTGCGGCCATCGCGGCGCCATATGCGGTGAGCACGAAGCACCACAACAACATGGAGCCTTCATGGCTGCCCCATGCGCCAGCGATCTTGTAGATCAGCGGCTTTTCCGTGTGCGAGTTGGCGGCCGCGTTGACCACCGAGAAGTCGGAGGTGACGAAGGCGTGGATGAGGGCGGCGAAAGCGAGTGCGGTTCCCAGAAAAGCGGCCTGCGCAGCGCCTTCGCCGGCCCCCGCCAGAGTCGTGTCGGCCCGTTTCCAGCCAAGCAGAGACAGCAGCGCCTGCGCCGCCGAGCAAACCAACGCCAGCGCCAGAGCAAACGAACCCAGCTCGTCGATCACAAGCTCGCTCCTGAAGAAGCTCCGGCTCCCCGGTCGTACCGGCCAGGAGCGCCGCCCCCACGCCACTCGCCCTCGGCCTTCAGAGCCCGCGTCAACTCGCGCGGCATGTAACGCTCGTCGTGCTTGGCCAGGATCTTCTCCGCCGAGAAGACGCCGTTCGCCTCGTATGCGCCAATCGCCACCACGCCCTGACCCTCGCGAAAAAGATCGGGCAGTTCGCCGCGGAAAACGACAGGGCTGGCGGCTCGGCGGTCGGTGATCACGAAGTCCACCTCGCCAGATGCCAGCCGATGGACGCTGCCGGTCTCGACCAAGCCGCCCAGCTGGATTGATTGGCCGGCGCGTACGCGCGCCGCGCGCGCCTGCGCTGGAGTGTAGAAGTAAGAGATCGAGTTGCGCAAACCGTAGAGGCCCAAGGCGACGGCGAGGATGACGATGGGCGCGGCGGTCCCAATCACCAACAGTCGGGCTCGGGCGGCGCGGGATTTCGGAACAAGACGCATGGAACTAGCTCGCGCCTTCAGGAGGGCGCCTTGGCGCTCGCCAACCGCGCCAGGACATCCGGCCGGCTGGCGTAGCGCCGGCTCGCCTCGTCGAAAGCCGCGTCGCGCGCTTTGGCATCACCCAAAACGGCATAGGCCCGCACGAGACGCACCCAGCCGTCGGGGTCGTCCGGATGGGCCTTGAGCCGCTGGGCTAAGCCGTCCACCATGGCCTGGATGGCGCCGGGCGGCGCGCCGCCGGAGCCCTCAAAGGGCGACGGCGCAAGGGCGCCGGTGCTGGCGACTTGCTGGATTTCAGATGTCAGCATCGGCCGGCGCGGGTCCCCCGCCGGCAGCCCGGCCAGCAGCGATCGCCAGCGGGCCAGGCCTCCGGCGACATCACCGTTCGCGATCTGGGCCCGGGCCAGGTAATAGCGCGCCGCCACCGAGCCCGGATCATCCCGCAGCGCCTGCGCGAAGACGGCCGCCGCTTCTGGGCCGACCTCGCCATTGGACTTGAGGGTGAGAATCTCACCCAACGGCGCGAGAAGGTCGGTCCGCGCCGGCGCGATCGCCAGGGCTTCGCGCAGGGCGTGCGCGGCGCCATCTGCGTCACCCAGCGACAGGTCCACCCGCGCCAGCTGCGTGAGCGGCTCGGGATCGTGTGGCCGCTCCGCAGCCACCGATTTCAGCACCGCAGCGAGCTCGGGACCGCTGTCGGCTTCGGGCCGGGCTCGCCAGCCGGCCAGTCGTTTGTCGAAAGGCTGGTCTGCGTACCCAGGCGAACCGATCGTCAGATAAACGGCGAGCGCCAGTATCGGTGGGACCGCGGCGGCAAGCGCCAGCGTCGCTCTCGAAGCGGCGCGGGCCTTCGGGATGGGCAGCGCCGAAGCCGTGAGCAGCCGACGACCGGCCTCGACGCGGGCGTCGCGCCGCTCACTCTCGGCGATCAAGTCCCGTTCGGCCAAGTCATCGATCTCTTCCAGCGCCCGTCGGTAAACCGCTTCCGTGGGATCGTGGAACTGGCCGCCATGGGCGCGGACCGTCCGCGCCAGGATCAAGCTGGAAGCCGCCGCGGCCAAGACCGCGGCCGCCAGGCAGAAGAGGAGCATGATGCTCAGATACTCGATCCGGCCGGCGCGAGCGAGCGTCAGGTGTCTGCGCGCGGAAGGAGGATCTCGACCTCCAGTCCCCCAAGTTCGGAGACCCCGAGTCGCAGCGCCCCGCGGTAGGCCCGCGCCAGTTCGTCCACGATCGAGAGGCCCAGGCCGGAACCGGGGGAGCTTTCGTCAAGCCGAGCCCCACGCTGGATCACCCGTTCGCGTTCCTCCGCCGCCAGTCCAGGGCCATCGTCCTCTACGGTCAGGGCGAGCGTCCGCGGGCCCCCGACATCCGGCGCGGCCCGCACGCGCACCTGGTGGCGGCACCACTTGCAGGCGTTCTCCATGACGTTGCCCGCCATCTCCAGGAGGTCCTGGCGCTCACCGAAGAAATGGAGATTGCGCGGCGCATCGACGGCGATCGTGACACCCTTCTGCTGAAAGACCCGCTCCAAAGTCCGGGCGAGGTCCGCGAGGGCGGGGCGCACGGGCGTGCGCTCGCCCTGTCCCTGCGCCCGCGCCGCGGCGCGGGCGCGCCGCAAGTGATGATCGACGTGCTGGCGCATCATCTCGGCCTGGCGGGTGACCAGCTGCGAGAAGGAATCGGGCCTGCGGCCGGCTTCGGCCAGCATAACCGTGAGCGGCGTCTTGAGCGCATGCGCCAAGTTGCCGACGTGGGTGCGCTGGCGCTCCACCACCTCCTGGTTGTGGGCCATGAGGGCGTTCAGCTCCCCCGCGAGGGGCG
Source organism: Caulobacteraceae bacterium (assembly GCA_035946795.1). Taxonomy (GTDB): domain Bacteria; phylum Pseudomonadota; class Alphaproteobacteria; order Caulobacterales; family Caulobacteraceae; genus Acaudatibacter. The sequence goes on from DASYYX010000051.1 coordinate 39,766, forward strand.
CCAACTCGCTCGGATAAGAGCCGGTGAGGCGCTCGCGCTGGCCGGTGCGCAGGTCCGCCACTTCTCGACGCAACGCGAACAGCGGCCGCAGGCCCACCCGCACCTGAATGAACACCGCGGTCATCAGCCCCGCGCCCAGAAGCACCAGGGTGATCGCGGTCGTGGTGGCGAAGGATCTCACGCCGCGGTCGATCGGCGAACGATCTTCGGCGGCCATGAAGACCACCGGCGCGGCCACGCCCGGCAAGCGGACCTGCATGGCGGCGATGCGCAGGCTCTGCCCGAGGGGTCCTGGCTCGTCATAGAACAGGACCCGACCTTGCGCCTGGGCCAGGGCGCCCAAGCCCTGGGGTGGAGCGCCGAGAGCTCGGTCCCACAGTGAGCGCGACCGCGCCAGCGGCCGCAGCCTAGCGCCGTCCGTCGAAGCGATTTGCCAGTACTCGCCGGAGTAGGCGCGAAGCGCCCTCGGATCCGTGAACGTCGGCGCCGCGACCTGGCCGGCCGCGACGGCGGTTCCGGCGATCAGATTATCGACCGTGTCGGAGAGTTCGTCATCGAAGCGCGTGGTCGCGGCTCGTTCGAACGACGACGACAGTGCAAGTCCCGCCGCGACGAGCACGGCAAGGCTCCAGGCTGCCGCCAGGCCGATCAGCCGGCCGACGAGCGATCCGGGCCGGGCCCGGACGGCCGAGGGCGCGCGTTTCACGCCCTGGTCGCCTCGCCCTCCAGATTGACCAATCGGTAGCCGAGCCCGCGGACGGTCTCGATCCGATCCGCGCCAATCTTGCGACGCAAACGACCAATGAAGACCTCGATCGTATTGGAGTCGCGATCGAAGTCCTGGTCATAAAGATGCTCGACCAGTTCGGTTCGGCTGATCACCTTGCCCTGGTGCATCATCAGGTAATGCAAAAGGCGGTACTCGAGAGACGTGAGCCGCAAAGGCTCCCCGGCCACCGATGCGCGCGCGGCGCGAGGATCGAGGTGCAAGGCTCCGCAGGTGAGATTCGGCGCGGCGTGACCCGCCGACCGACGCAGCAGCGCCCGTAGCCGAGCGAGCAACTCCTCGGTGTGGAACGGCTTGGTCAGATAATCGTCAGCCCCGGCGTCGAAGCCAGCGACCTTTTCGCTCCAAGCGCCTCGCGCCGTCAGGATGAGCACCGGGGTGGCCAGACCCGCGCGGCGCCACCCCTCGAGCACTGATACCCCGTCGATCTTGGGCAGGCCAAGATCCAGCACGACGGCGTCATAAGGCTCGGTGTCGCCCAGAAAACTCGCCTCCTCGCCGTCGGGCGCATGGTCGACGGCGTAGCCGGCATCGCCCAGGGCCGCCTTGAGCTGGCGCGAGAGGTCGGGATCATCTTCGACGAGCAGGATGCGCATGCTATTGGCTACCGATGACCTGGCCGGTGGCCGCGTCGACGATATAGTCGATGCGCCGACCATGTTTGGTCATCCACAAGACGCGGTAGACCGGCCGCCCATCCTGGTATTCGAGGCCGGCGTCGAGTTGGCGCCCCGGGGACCGCCGCGAGAGGTTCTCGATCACCCGTCCCAGCGGCGCGATGCGGCCCCGACCGCCGCCTCGCCCTGGGGCCTGCGGTTCCCCCCAGGCCGGGGGCGGGCCCCAGTTACGATAGGGCGGGGCGAAGCCGAACTGGGACGGCTGCCGATAACCCTCCGCTCCAAAGCTTCGGCCGGCCTCTCGCGGGGCGGGCCCTGGCGCGGCGCGAAAGCCGTCTCCGCCCCGGAAGCCGCCGGTTTCACGGCGATCTCCCGCAAAGGCGGCGGACGCTATCGCGCAGGCGGTCAGGGCCGCCGTAAGGAGTGCGCGCAATTTCACCGATCCGGCGATAGTCCGCGCGGCCTGAACGCCAACTGAACAACCTTTCGCCACCATCAGAGCCGCCGCCTGGGAGCATAGGGCCGGCGCTCGCGCCAGGTCTTGGCGAAGCCTTCCAGGTCGGCGTCGGGGGCCTCGGGCAGCGTGACCACAAGACGGGCATAGAGATCGCCGCGGCGTCCTTGTGCGTCGGTCAGCCCGCGGCCGCGCAGACGCAGGCGGCTCCCGGTGTTGGAGCCTTTCGGAATGGTCAGCGTCACTGGGCCGTCGGGCGTGGGCGCTTCGATCTTGCCGCCGAGGACGGCGTCCGGGACGGAGATCGGGACCTCCATGACGAGGTCATCGCCTTCGCGCCGGTAGACCGGATGCGGCCGGAAGGTGATCTCGATGAGGGCGTCGCCCGCTCCCGCCGGTCCGGGGCCTCCCTGGCCCTTCAACCTCAGGACCTGACCTTCCGCGGCCCCTTTTGGGATGGTGACATCCAGCGTGCGTCCGTCCGAGAACGCCAGCCGCGTCTTGCCGCCTCTGATCGCATCCTCGAGATCGACCTCCACACGGGCGCGCACGTCCGCCCCGCGCGAAGCGAAGCCGCGCCGCCGGCCGCCTTGTTCGCCGCGGCCGCCAAACATGTCGCCCAGGATCTCGCCCAGATCGATATTGTCGAACTCGGCGCTGCGAAAGCCGCCCTGTCCGAACGGTCGCCCGGCTCCGAAGGGGTTGCCATAGGCCTGCATGGTTTCGCGACCGTCGGCGTCGATCTCGCCGGCGTCGAACCGGCGTCGTTTTTCGGGATCGCCGAGCAGGTCGAAGGCGGCGCTTATGCGCTTGAATCTCTCTTCCGAGGCCTTGTCTCCGGGATTGGCGTCCGGATGATGCTTCTTGGCGAGCTTGCGGAAGGCCTTGCGGATGTCGTCCGCGCTGGCGTTCCGGGAGACGCCGAGCTCCTGATAAGGATCCTGAGCCACGCTAGCCGAGCGCCTCGCGGTTCGACGCGGCCGATGCCCGGAACAGCAGATGTCGCTCCGCCGAGGGCCGCGCGCCGGGGCTCAACGGGAAGCTCCTTCCCAGGGGTTCTCGCTCCGGTCTTCCAGGAATTCGGGCGCCAGAAATTGGAGGGCATCGTCGGGATCGGCCAGATTAGCCTCGCCCAAGGTCTTGCCGCGAACCGAAACCCCAGCCGAGTGGACGCTATCCGCGTCTCCGGTGATCAGCGGATGCCACTCAGGCAAAGGCTTGCCTTCGGCCAGACGTCGGTAGGCGCAGCTGGGCGGCATCCACGGGAGGGCGTCGACATTGTGGGGTGTCAGCTTGATACAGTCGGGCACCCGCGCATGGCGGTGGACGTAATCGGTGCAGCGGCAGCTTTGCGAATCGAACAGGCGGCAAGCTACGCGCGTTGGTATGACCTCGCCGGTATCCTCATCCTCGACACGGACGAGGCAGCAGAGGCCGCAGCCATCGCAGAGACTCTCCCATTCCGCCACCGTCATGGCGGCGAGAGGCTTCGTCTCCCAGAACGGAAGTTTGGCCATCGGTCAAACTTAGGGCTGGGCAGGGCGCGGGGAAAGCTTCCCGCCGTCTCGCCGGATAAGAATTCCTTGCATTGCAGCATGAATTGTGCGATGCAGCATCATGGCCTTGCTGGATGAAACCTATTCTCGTCCGCTGAGCGCCTCAATTCCAATGGGCGAAGCGGCGGTCGGCGGCGCCGAACTGGCGCGGGACCTGGGCCAGGCCTCGCTCGCCTGGCTGGGACTGGCGCACCAGCGTCAGTCGGCTCAGATGGCGGGTTGGCTCGCCTTGTGGCGCTGTCGAACCCCTCAGGATCTGATCGTCGCCCACGCCGACCTCCTTGTCGAAGAGTTGGATGCGTGGCGTCGCGGCCTGGAGGCGTTGGCCGGCGCTGTCTCGATGACAGCCGGAGACACCGCCCGGTTTATCGACACAGCCTCGTAAAGGGGGCGCTCACCGGAACGGCTTGGCGGCGGCCATGGTCCGCCGTTACCTTCGCCCGAATGTCACTGCTTCGAGCGCTCCATCGGCGGCGGTTCCTGACCACGGCATGGGCGCTGGCGGCATGCGCCCGAAGCACTGGCGCCGGCGGCGACCGCGGGCTGACGCCGGTTCGCTTCGTTACCGACTGGGAGGCGGAGGCGGAGCTCGGCGGTCTGTATCAGGCCTTAGCCACCGGCGAATACGCCAAGCGCGGCCTCGCGGTGAACCTGATCAGCGGTGGTCCCGGCGTCAACGTGCCCCAGCTCCTCGCCGCCGGCGCGGTCGACATGGGTGTTGGCTCCAACAGCTTCATCGTCATGAATCTGGCGGCGCAGAAGGTCCCGGTTAAAGCGGTCGCGGCCTTCATGCAGAAGGATCCGCAAGTGCTGATCGCCCACCCGGACGCTGGCATCGAGACGATCGCGGAGATGAAGGGTCACCCCGTTCTGCTGGCCGACGCCTCGATCAACGCCTTCTGGGTCTGGCTCAAGGCGAAGTACGGCTTCACGGACGACCAGGTCGGGAAATACGCCTTCTCCAGCGCGCCGTTCCTGGCCGACAAGCGCATTGTCCAGCAAGGCTACGTCACTTCCGAGCCATACACGATCGAAAAGGCGGGTCACTTCGTCCCGAAGGTGTTCCTCCTGGCGGATGCGGGATACCCCGGCTACGCCGGCATGATCCTCGCCAGTGATCGCTTCATGGCCGCGCATCCCGAGGCTGTGCGCGCCTTCATCCAGGCCGCCGCCGCCGGGTGGAAATCGTACCTTTATGGCGATCCGACGCCGGCGGACCGCCTCATCCTCCAGGCCAATAAGGAAATGACCGAGGACGTGCTGGCGCAAGCGCGGGACAAGCTGCGGCGCTACGGGATCATCGATTCGGGAGACGCGGCCAGGCTGGGCCTGGGCGTCATGACCGACGCGCGGTGGGGCCAATTCTTCGCCATGGCTTCGGCGGCAGGCGTCTATTCCCGCAACATGGATTGGAAGAGCGCCTATACGCTGCAGTTCCTCCCTCGCTCGGAATAGGGTTTGACGGCGCTCATCACGCTCGAGGCCGCCGAGGTCGCCTACAAGGGTCGCGGCGCCGCGCTCGGGCCGTTGAACCTCGAACTCGAGAACGGCGAGGCAGTGGCTCTGGTCGGCGCCTCTGGCGCGGGCAAGTCGACGGCCCTGCGCCTCCTCGCGGGACTGGAACGGCCAACTCGGGGTCTTGTCCGACGCGACCTCGGCTCCCGCGAGACCTCGGTCGTTTTCCAGGCCCCCACGCTGGCCCCGTGGCTGAGTGCGCTCGCCAATGTCCGCATGCCGCTGGAGCTGTCGGGAGTCGGCCGGTCGGAATCGGAAGCGCGCGCCCGGGCCGCGCTCGAACGCGTCGGTCTCAAAGATGCGTTGAAGGCCAGGCCTGCCCATCTCTCCGGCGGCATGGCCATGCGGGTTTCGCTCGCCCGCGCGCTTGTATCCGGACCCCGGCTGCTGCTCCTGGACGAACCGTTTGCGGCCCTCGACGAAATCACCCGTCGAGCGCTCGCCGATGATGTGCTGTCGCTATGGCGCGAGCGGCGATCGACGATGGTGTTCGTGACCCATAACGTCGAAGAGGCGGTGTACATGGCCGGACGGGTCCTGGTGCTCACGCCGGGGCCGGGGCGAATAGCCGCCGAGCGTCGTGTGACCGGTCCCGATGAACGCCCCTCGGGGTTCCGCGCCTCGAGCCGGTTTCGCGCCGACGTAGAGACCGTATCTGCGGACCTAGCCCAAGCCATGGAGAGCAACTGAATGGGCGGCGCTCGCAGCTGGGCCGCCCCGGCCGTGGCCGCGGTCGTCCTGCTGGCGGCATGGGAGCTCGGGTGCCGACTGCTCCACGCGCCAACTTACCTCCTGCCGGCGCCGAGCGCCGTGGCGGCGGCCGGCGTCGACAATGCGGGTTTGCTCGCGGCATCGGCCTGGCGCACTTTGGCCATGGCCCTCGAGGCGCTGCTGGTCGCCGCGGCTGTAGCCGGCGGCCTCGCCATCGCCGCCGCCCTCAGCCGCACCGTCGACCACATCGTCCGGCCGCTGGCGGCCGCGGTGCAGGTCACGCCGGTGGTGGCCATCGCGCCTCTGGTGGTGATCTGGGCTGGGATCGACCATCCGCAGCGGGCCATCGTCTCCCTTGCCGCGGTGGTGGCCTTCTTCCCGTTGTTCTCCGGCGCGGTCGCCGGGCTCGCCTCAGCCGACCGCGATCTCGAGCGCCTCTTCGACCTGTATCAAGCCACGCCGCTGCAGCGATTGGCGCTCCTGCGAGCGCCTTCGGCGGCGCCGTTCCTCATTGAGGCGGTCAAGGTGGCCGCGGGCCTGGCCATCATCGGCGCGGTCGTGGCCGAGTTCGTCGCCGGCAGCGGCGCCGCCCAAGGGCTCGCCTGGCGCATTCTCGAGGCCGGCAACCTCCTGCAGACGCCCCGGATGTTCGCGGCCATTCTAGTGCTGGCGGCCATGGCCGGCGCCCTGAATGGACTGCTGGGGCTAGTGGAGAAGCGGCTTCTCTCTTGGTGGCGAGGCCGCTGAGGGCGGGGCTCGAGGCGGGGCCTCAACACGCCAGCAGCAGCTCCAGCTCGCCAGGAAGGACCCGCCTGAACGCCCCGGGCGTCAGGTCATTGGGAAGCGCCAGGTCCCCGATCCGAATCCGGTGAAGCCACACCACCCGGTTGCCGGCGGCGGCGAACATCCTGCGGACCTGATGATATCGGCCTTCGACAAGGCCAAGGCGGACGCGCGTGGGCGCAAGCGCTTCCAAGGTGGCCGGCGCAAGGGGGCGCGCCTCCCCGGCCAGGACGAGCCTGCCGCCGGCGAAGAGCTCCGCCTCGTCTCCTCTGAGCGGCCGTTCGAGCTCGGCCTCATACACCTTGGTTGTTCGTGATCTGGGCGAAATGACGCGATGCAACAGCCCGCCGTCGTCGGTGAACAGCAGCAGGCCCGAGGTGTCGGCGTCGAGCCGTCCGATGGTGGAAAGGGCCGGCCGGCGCGCCCGCCACCGGTCCGGGAGAAGCTCGTAGATGCTCCGCCCGGCTTCCCCGCGCGAACACACGACCCCCAGCGGCTTGTTCATCAGGAGCGTCAGAGGGGGAGTGGGGTCTAGGGGCTCGCCGCCGACGACCATGCGCAGCTCGAGCGGTTCCCCCGCCGGCAACCGGACGGACGGGGCGTAAACCGGCGCGCCGTCGAGCCTGACCTCGCCCGCCGCGATCAAGGCGCCCACCTCGCGCCGCGATCCGTAGCCAAGACTGGCCAGCAGGCGATCGAGCCGGATGCCGTTCACCGCAGCGCCTCGAGAACCTTGTAGCCGCGCTCTTCGCCAAGGCTGCGGCTCTTGGAGAAGCACGCGGCGATGGCGGTTTCGTAGGGAAGGGTCCGGTTGGCGACGAGCCGGCACGCGCCCCCGCGGCGTAGCGCGCGCGCCGCGGCGCGGATGAAGGCCTGCCCGAGCGCGAGATCGGCTCTCCCGTCCCGGTGAAAAGGGGGATTGGCGACCACGAAGTCGAGATCGCGACCGGCTAGGTCGCCAACATCGGCGCGCACGAAGCGGGCGCGCGGGTCCTCGATGTTGCGCCGCGCCGCATCGATGGCGCGCCGATCAATGTCGACCAGCGTGAGTTCGGTGACCTGAGGCGAGGCAAGCAGCGCCCTGCCGAGCGCGCCCACCCCACAGCCCAAGTCGGCGCCGCGCCCGGCCAGTCCGGAAAGCGTGGCGCCCAGCATCTTCGTGCCGGGATCGAGCCGGTCCCAGCTGAAGATGCCGGGCTGGGACCACAAACCGAGCGCCTCGACGAACTGCGGACCGCCGTCGCTGATCGCCGTCTCCAGCCCGATCGGCTGGGCCGGCCGCTTCGTGCGGCAGATGCGGTGATGGCGCCGCGCGTCCTCGACCACACGGCAGCCGAAGCTCTCCAGTTCCGGCCGCAGCCGCAAGCCGCCGAGCCGCCTCGGGGCGAGCGCGATCAGCTCGCCTCCGGTGCGAAGCACGCGCAAAGCCTGGGCGAGCGCGTACCGCCGCTCGAGCGCGCCGGCTGGCGCCACGACGATGAAACCGTTCAACTGCTCGTCCAGCACATCCTCTGGGCGCTCGGAGCTCAGCGCAACGGGGGAGAATTGCCGCGCGCCTTCGGCTGCGCGGGTCAGCTCGGTGGGCGGCTGGCCCCATACGCCCAGAGAGTCGCTATCCCCACGAGCCTTGGTCACCCGCGTTTGCTAGCGAGGCCGCCCCCGATCGGCAAACCCGCGCTCAGCCCTCGTCTACCGGTTCGGTGAGGAAGCGAGCGCCGTCGCTTGCTTCGATCTCCACCACCCAGAGATCGGGATCAACGGCCACCGCCCGAGCCACATAGGCTTCGAGGGTCGCTTCGTCGGTCTGGCGCGTGGGCCGCATCCAGACGCGCTCGCCCTCGCCCCGTTCGGCCGAGGCGTAAAGGCGGAAATCGCCAGCACGATAATCGGCGGTGCGGATCAGCACCGCGCCGGCGCGCGGATCGCCTTTGCGAAGGACTGCGGCGAAGCCGCCACCGAGTTCGACGCGTCGGATGAGACTGCCGACCCAGACTTCGGTGGCGATCAGCGGCATGCGGGGGCGCGCTCAGCGGCGTTGGGCGCGCCGCTCGGGACTGAACGGGATCACGTTGCCGGGGAGATCGGCGGTTGGATGCGGTGATGTCGTCGACGGCCGTGGCGACGGCGAGGAGCGGTCGCCATTGGTGGCCGACTCCGGCGCCGGGTTCGCCAGCACCGGCAGGCGAATGGTGACCACCGTGCCCTCGCCCAGTTCGCTCTCGATCATCATCTCGCCGCCGTGCGCGGCGCAGAAGGCGCGCACCAGTGACAGGCCAAGTCCCGAACCCAGGGAGCGGTGCTGAGCGTCGCCAGCTTGGCGGAAGGGTTGACCCAGGCGCTCCAGATCCTTGGCGGCGATGCCCACTCCGGTGTCGGCCACCAGGATTTCCAGGCGCGCTTCGCGCGGCTGAAGCACCACCTTGGTCTGCCCTCCTGCCGGGGTGAATTTCAGCGCGTTGGAAAGGAGGTTGAGGACGATCTGCTTGAGAGCTCGGCGATCTGCTTCCACCAGCACGGGTGTCGAGGGCAGTAAGCCGCGGAGCCTGACGTGGGCAGTGTCGGCCTGGACGCGGACCAGCCTGAGGGCGGCCGACACCGCTTCGCGGGCATCGAAGACCTCCTTCGCCAGTTCGAAGCGCTGCGCTTCGATGCGGGAAAGGTCGAGTATGTCGTTGACCAGCTCGACCAGGTGGCCGCCGGATTCGTGGATGAGTTCGGAATACTCGAGGTACTTGGGCGTAAGCGGGCCGAACATCTGGGCGCGCATGATGTCCGAAAAACCGACTATGGCGTTGAGCGGCGTTCGCAGCTCGTGGCTCATGTTGGCGAGGAATCGGCTCTTGGCCTCGTTCTGGGCCTGGGCGTCGGCGGCGGTCTGGGAGAGCGCCGCTTCGCGAGAACTCCGGGCGCTCTCGTCCCGGAGGATGACGATGAAGCCTCCCTCCTTCCGCGCCAGCACGGCGGCCAGGGTGGTCGCCGGATCGGCCGCCGGCGCGAAGAAGGTTTCGAGGCGTTCGCACGTGCGGGCCTCGCGCAGGGCGGTCACCAGGACGCTGGGATCGGCGGCCAGATCGGCGAAGTGCGTCGGCGGCGCCGAACCCCAAGGAGCCCCCTCGGCCGATCCGCCGACGCTGACGACCTTGCCGTCCGCGTCGAGCTCGAGAAGGCGCTGACCGTGATACTGCGACGCCTGCCGGAGCGCCTGATCGTCCGAAGTGACGAGACTGATCCTGGCGGCCTGGGCTCGTTCCTTCAGGACCAGAAGCGCGGCAAGCGCTACGCCGATGACGCTGGCCGAGAATGGGGCAAGCCAGGCCGCAGGGACCGGCGCCGGCGTGGCGCCGGCCGCGCCGGCCAGGACGAGCAAGGCGGCCGAGGCGATGGCCAACGAAGCGCCCGCCGCGATCGTCACGGTCCCGTCCAGCGCCACCCCAGCCGCAAGCGGCGCCAAGGCCAAGGCCGCCAGCGGCCCGACCGCTCCGCCCGTCATCCACACCCCACCGGTCACAGCGGCGGTCCAGACGGCGAGCGCCAGCCAGCGGAGCAACCGGCGATCGCTCCGGCCAATGAGAGCGCCGATGGCCCCAGGGGCGGCCGCGAGCGCCAGGGCCGGGGCCGCCGAGGCGGCGCCCCCGAAGCCCGACCACGCCGCCAGGGCCGCAGCTGCCAGAATTGCAAGCCATGCCAAGTGAAAGCCGCGGGTCGCCGCAGCCCCGCTCCGCCCTGGCGGCGCCGGCCGGGCCAAGCGCCCGCTCGACCGCGCGTGTTCGGTCATCGGCGACTCATCGGCATTTCAAGATATCGAGCCTAAACGAGCCGCGGTCGCTGAGCGAGGCGGCTCAATCAGGAGGCGAGCGTGGGGATGAAGAGCGGGCGCGGGCGCGCCATATGGGGCTGGCTAGATTCTGGGGCAGTAGTGTGAACCGCCTTTCCTGCACAGCATCGATCGAAGAGGCGTTGGCCGCCCTGGAGGCGGAGTTTGACGCTCTCGGGGATTGGGAGGAGCGATATCGCTACCTGATCGATCTCGGGCGCACCCTGCCGCAGCTGCAGGAGGCCGAGTATTCCGAAGCCAACAAGGTTCGGGGTTGCGCCAGCCAGGTGTGGCTCGTGACCTCCGCGGCCGACGGTCGGCTCGAATTTCGCGGCGATTCCGATGCGCATATCGTCCGTGGTCTGATCGCGGTGCTGTTGTCGCTCTATTCGGGACGAACTCCTGCCGCCATTCTCGCTTTCGCCGCGCGCCCGGCGCTCGAGCAGCTGGGCCTGCCTTCGGCGCTCTCGGCCCAGCGCGCCAATGGTCTGTTCGCGATGGTGGAACGCATCCGGCGCGAGGCGGCAGATCAGGCCGCCCGTCCGCCGCCGGCGTCCTGGCCCGCCAGCCCGACGACGGCGTCGTAGCCGAGGATCATGTTGACGTCGGCCCCGTTGGCGGCCAGCGGCAAGCGCAGCCACAGGATCTGTGCTCGCGCCCGGTTCCGCCAGTCCAGGGCGTACCAGCCGACACGCGGCCGCCGGCTGCCAACGACGGCGTCGAGTTCGTCGCGCCAGTATGCCGCCCCCTCGGGGGTGTGGACGTCTGCAAGCCTGCGGCCGGTGATCTCTCCGCCGAAGACTTCGTAGAATGCCGTTCCGGCGAGCCGCATGCGGTAATCGCGCGGGCGCTCGAGCACGTCGATGAGGAGAATGTTCGGCAGCAGGCGTTTGATGCCGGCCGGATCGATGTCGCGCCGGCGCGCCAGGCGCGCCGAGCCACGAACCTGGCGCCAATAGGCAATGAGTTCCTGGTGGGCGCGCAGGGCCGCTGCGCCGCCCACGTTAACGCTCATCTTGCCGACTTAACCCCTTCCGAGCGGTCAGAACCGGATCGACTATGCGGTGATCCGTCGCTGCGGGAAAGGAGGGAAGCGGCTGGCGGGCTCCCGCCGACCGGCTCTGGTCAGCGCCGTTTGCGCGACGCCTGACGACCGCCTTGGCCCAGGCCCATCTGCTTGGCCAGGTCAGAGCGCGCCTTGGCGTAGTTGGGCGCGACCATGGGATAGTCCTTCGGCAGCCCCCATTTGGCCCGGTAATCTTCCGGGCTCATATTGTACTTCGTCCTCAAGTGCCGCTTCAGCGACTTGAATTTGCGCCCGTCCTCCAGGCAGACAAGGTAATCGGGTGTGATTGAGCGTCGGATCGGCACCGCCGGCTCCTTTGGCGCTGCTTCCACCGGCTCGCCGCCGCTGGAAACCGCATTCAGCGCCCGATGCACGCTCTGGATGAGACCCGGCAGGTCGGTCGTCGAGATCGAATTGTTCTCGACATAAGAAGCTACGATTTCCGCCGTCATCTCGATGAGGTCGACTTTTTCATCCATAGTTATGTTCTTTCAATGCCCTGATGGTCGTCCCACGAGGAAGGTTGAATCTAAGCCTGTTAAGAAAGGCGCGCTCACGAACGAAGTTCTTAATGTTCTAGAGTTCGCCGTCAAGCGTTGAGCGAGCGTTTTCGCCCGGTAAGCGGCATTTCAACGGTTCTTAGGTGTGTGATATGCGCCAGAACGCCAGAAACGCCGAAGTCTCGACGCGCTTTCAGTGCTTCAGGCGGCGATATCTGGCCCTTGCGCGACCATGGCCGCGCGAGCCGGGTTGGCGCTTTCATCGGCGACGCGATCGTCAACCGCCTCGGTCAACGCCGGCGACATCGCCGCCCCCAGACTCCAGTTCCAATAACGCAAGACCGTCTGCGCGCGCTCGACCGCGATCATGTCGAAAGTCGTCGCCACACGTTCGAAATCCGGGCTCAACTGGCCGTCAGGCTCGACGTCCGGTCGGCGCATGGCGCGCCAGAGCGAGGCCAGGGCGCCCTTCGCCAATCCGGTGGACTTGGCGAGGATGGCCATGGGTTCGCCGCCCTCGTCCGCCAGAATCCTGGCCGCCGTCATCGGCCTGACGCCGGCGAGCTTGGCGATCTCGCGAGCAAGATCGGGGGTCATCCCCCGTTCGGCCGCTTCGATGGCTTCCTCGAGCGAGCCGAAGGCGCTGCGCTCGATCGCCCCCCGATCCCTCTGGCGCCGCTCGATGAACTGCAACGCCTTGCTGGAGATCGGATCGGTCCACCCCTCCTCCGCGGCCATCGGGAACACGTCGGAGGCGGCCTCCTGCAGCACTTCGCGCGACACGGCGAACCTTTGCAGGATCGTGCGGCGCGACGGAGCGTCGGCCCACCAGAAGAGGGCGTAAGCGTGATTGGGGCGAAGCTCGGCGCGTCGGAGCAACGCAGGCACCAGCCTGCGGACCGATCGGCTCAGCGACACCAGGACCTCGATGGCGCCATGCGAGAGTTTGGCGCCGGGGTTGGCGAGCAGCGCCTCGATCACCTCGATGTCGCCGGCGTCGATCAGCGCCTCGCAGAGGAGGTCCCCGACGGTGCGGCGTGTGGCGATCAGCCGCCGGTGGGCGGCGCTGGCGTGGCGCGCGCAGTCGAGCAGTTGGGCGTCGGAGAGGGCGGCGCATTCGGCCAACAGAGGCCCGGCGGTTTCGATGTCGTCGCGCAAGAGCAGACGCGCGATCACCGGCGGAATGTCGGATACCGGCGCGAGGCGACGCGCGACGCGGACGCGGACCTCCGGATCGGCGGTCTGCAGGATTTCGATCATGAGATCGCCGGTTACCGATTTTTCGAAGGCGTTCACACGGCTGGAAGGCAGGCTGATGACGTCCGCCAGCCGCTTCAGCAGCGCGGCGCGGGAAGTTTGGCGAGCGCCGACGCCGCCAGCGCCTTCTCCGGCGGAGGGCGCCGCTTGTTGCGCCGATTCGATGGAAACGGGCGTGGCCACGCCGACATCTCGCGCCAAAGCCCTTAAAGCCGAGTTGCGCTGGCCAGTTGCTTCCCGATTTCTAGTGTCGCGAGTCCGAAGTTCGCGAGTGTTCGGCGCGGCTGTCGAATGAACTTCGGAGTCGATTGGACACAAGCAAGCGAATGATTCTGGCGTGGTTTACGGATTCGAAGTTCACCAGCGGGGGCCTCCCAGAGCGCATGCGACCTTCGAGGCCGCCACGCTAGCTAGTTCCTGTCCATAAACGCCAAGTTTTTCAATAAGCAAGCGGTTGCGTGGTCGCGCTTGGGGCCGGCTGCTCGCGATCAGGGCCCGGTTGGCGATTGGAGCGGCCGCCAAGGGACGGACCGGCCATGAGGGTGCG
>DASYYX010000052.1:0-22890 GCA_035946795.1 Caulobacteraceae bacterium
TTCTCCTCCACCGTCCAGCGCCGACGCGACCGCTTCACCGCCGCCAACGCCCGCGATCCCCCATAAGCGTCCGCTTCCGCCATGAGCGGACACTAATCGCCTCCGCCACAACCCGGCAGGCGGGTCATATGAGACGCTTACCGGAGACGAGGGCCTCGCCGGCGCGCAGGGGCGTCTCAATTCGTGGGCTTCGGCCAAATTGGTAACGGCGGCAATTCGATCGACCCAACGACGCGCATGGCCAAGCGGTCCATTTGACGTTCGTCGGATGGCCGCGTGCGCGCGTTCACCGTCAGGATGATGTCCGGGTTCTGAACATTTCCTGGCCTGATTGCGATATAGGAAATGCTTATCCAACCGCCCTTGGCCCTTCGGAAACTCTCGCACCTCACGACTTCATGTCCTTGGATTCTCACCGCTGTTCTGGTTATTCGTTCCCCTGCGCAGATGGCGCTCGCGGCCTTTTCAGCAGTCCCCCAGCCCAGAGCGTCCACGTCACCGCTCACGTTTATGCTCCGTTGTTCGGCCAGCTGGCAGTCCGGCGTCTTCTCGAACAGCATCCGAACCCCGTGAAGACCGCCAGAGTATAAAGGCACGCAGATGGTCGTGCCATAGATCTTGGGAAACGCCACGGCATACCCGAAATCAACGTTGTGGTAGGGGCAGACCAGCTTCCCGCACATGACTATCAGGGCTGCTGTCTGCGGGCCGCTCAATGCGGTTTCCTTTGCAGTAAATAAAGGGGAATATCCTTCTGCATCTGCAGGATCCCCCCCGCTATGAAATTCCTCCAGTCCGGGTTTGCCGTGTTGTAGACCTTCCAATCACGGACACGGTTCCCCGCTGGATCTTCCCCTTCAAGCCCATTCACGAATGCGCGTGCGCTGAAATCCCCATAAACCTGCGGCCCCCACTGCCTGAACCAAGCGGCGACGTCAGCCTGAGGGCTATCAAAGTACTCCATCGTTGTCGGACTACCGCCAGTCATTCCAAAGACATCGCCCGTTTCCAAATAGGTGCCGTCGGCGGCAAAACCCGACTCGACTCCTACGCCAAGAACAAACGCGGGATCTGTCTTATCAAACACGGCCCTTGCGACCACCAAGTCGTAGTATTTGTCTAGGTAAGCCTTGTCGCGCGGCGATAGTGTCCAGCGATGCGCCGCCGCATTGAACAGGTACCCGAACGCCCCGGTAATTGCGCCACTCTCGAACTTCCCTCCGCCGAGCACAGAGCCGATGCCGCCCAGGACCGCCGATTCGGCCGTGCCTTCGGCCAAGACGTCGAGTGTCAGCTCCTGGCCCGTTGTGGGCGCAGGCGCCAGCGAGCCGACGCCGCCGGCGAGGAATCCGGAACCGAAGTTGCCGCCTTCCGCTGCCGTGAATAGCCCGCCCACGAAACCGTGGGCCACAAAGCGCGTGGCGACGAATTCGGTTTTGCCCGTGAACCTAGCCGCCCTGAGCTCCCCGCCCACCCCGTAGAAGGCCAGGGCCTCCGCCGAGCCCAGCAGCGCACCCTTGAGATTGCCGGTGGAGATGAAGCCGGAGAGCCCGCCGCTGATGCCGATGTCCAACGCGAAGACGAAAGGATGCGCCGCGGCGATGGACGTCAGCGACTCGCCCACCATGCTCGGGAACTCGAACTCTGGCAGCAACTCGGGGAGGGCGATGGCCACCACGATCCCCAGGATCTCGTCGACAGTGCAGCTGATGAAGCAGAGGCCGGTGGGATCGGTCAGCGACAGCGGGTTGTCGCCGACATAGCCGTAGCGGTCGAGGAGCTTGTCCAGGTACTCGTTGCGCATGGCCGGGTCGGCGGCGAGGAACCGGCCCAGCTGCGGGTCGTAGAGGCGGGCGTTGAAATTGATGAGGCCTACGTCGTCCATCATCTCCTCACCCGTGAAGCCGCGGGTGATGATGCCGGTGATCGGGTTGACCGGTACTGTCCCGTCCGGGTTCCGGCGCATGCCCCAGGCGTCGTAACTGAGGCGCTGGAGCACGTTGCCTGAAGAATCGGTCACCACGGTTGCCGAGCCCAGGTGGTCGCTGACGACGTACTGCAAGGTGATGCTGGAGCCCTGTGTCAGGCGGACGACGACGAGGGCGCCGTCCGCCTTGATGTAGTCGCGCCAGGTGGTCGTGCTTCCGGCGACGAACGCCTCGCTCATGGCCCCGGTCGTGGGATCGTTCAGGTAGAGCGTCGTCCCTTCGGGCGCGACCTGGGTGATGCGCTGATGCTCGCTGTCGTAGGTGAAGCTGAGAGTCTTGGACCCGTCGACCACCGAGCCGGCCATGTTGTAGCTGGTCCAGCCGTAGCTGCGGCCCGCGCCCGAGGTCATGTTGCCGTCGGCGTCGTAGGCGAAGGTCGGGTTGGTGACCCCGTTCACCGTTCCGACGACGCTGGTCACGGCATGCGGGCCGGCGCCGACGCCGCTGTAGGTATAGCTCCCGACATCCGACTTGCTGGTGATGTCCCCTTCGGCGTCGTAGCTTCCCGTCCAGGACTGCACATTGTTCTTGGTGACCGTCTTCAGCCGGTTCAGGGAATCGTAGGTATAGGTTTCGGTCAGCGACTCGTTGGCGTCGGCCCGGCTGGTGAGGTTGCCCAGCGTGTCGAAGCCGTAGCTGAAGTTGGCGATGGCGTTGCTGGTCCCGGCCTGGATCGTCTCCACCCGCCCGGTCTGGGCGCTGAAGGCCTGCGCGACGGTGAAAGTGTTCCCGATCGTCTGGCTGAGCAGGTGCAGCTCGGCGTCTCGGGTGTTGGCGAGCCAGTACTTGGCCGCGGTGGTGTGGTCCTTGATCTGATAGAGGTAGCCCCAGGTGTTGTAGTCGTGCTTGAGGATCAGGCCCGATGGATAGGTGATCTCATAGACCTTGCCTGAGAGGGCGATGTAGCTGGTCGCATAACCGTAGTTCGAGCCGTTGATCGTCAGGGTAAGGGAGCTGGGCCGGCCGAGCGTGTCATAGGTGAAGACGCGCTGATAACCGTTGCTGGCGCCGGCCTGGGCCAGGCGGCCGACGCCGTGGGCCGCGGTGTCGTAGGTCCAGGTGCTGGTGAGGTCCGGCTCGGTGCGTTTCGTCAACCGCCCGAGAAGGTCATAGTCGAGCGTCGTCGTCTGATTCTTGGCATCGGTCTGGCTTGTCAGCTCGTCCAGCACGTCATAGCCGTAGCTCCAGCCTCCCATGTCCGGATCGCTGGAGGTTATCTTCCGCCCGCGCGTGTCGAAGGTGTTCGTGATCGTCTTGCCGAGCGGTCCGGTGGTCGTCAGCAGGTCGCCGAAGGCGTCGTAGACGTAATTCGTGGCCCCGCTGGCGGCGTCGGTGACGCTGGCGATCAAGCCCTCGTCGTTCTTGACCGTGGTCGTCGTCTGGCTCTTGTCGTTGGTGACCGAGGTCGTCAGGCCGTGGAAGGCGTACGTCGTCTGGCTGCTGTCGGGCATGACCTGTTTGATTACGCGCCCCAGAGCGTCGTAGGTGAAGACGGTCCACTGCGGGCTGCCATTGCAAGCCGCCGGCGTCCCCGGGCAGAAGTAGGGCCGGCTCGTCTGAGCGATGTGGCCCTGGGCGTCATAGGGCGTGTCGACGCGGATCACCGTCCCGTCGAAGCCCTGGACGCTGCTGGCGATCTCCCGGCTGAGGGCGTCGTAGTAGGTGATCGTGATCGGGCCGATCTGGGTCGCGCCGTCGGTCCCGAGCGGCGTCGCCTGGACGAGGAAGGCGCTGTTGGCCGGGCAGCTGGCCGAGCCGCCGTCGACGCCGCTGCAGTAGAGGTACTGGTACTTGGTCTGCGTGCCGTCGGTCGCCGTCGCGAGCGTCGGACGGCCGAAGGTGTCGTAGTTCCAGGACGAGGTCAGCTGGTCGATATCGGTGTGGCTGGTGGGCAGGCCGAACGAGGCGCTGTGGTTCCATGACTCGGACTGGTTGAGCGCATTGGTGGCGCTGGTCATGAACTCGCCGGCCGAGTCGAACATCTGGGAGGTGGTGCGCGTGGTGATCCCCGGCCCGCTCACCGTGGCGCTCTTGCGATTGCCGAAGCTGTCATAGACGTAGTCGGTTTCGAGCTTCAGGCTCGAACTGTTCGGCTCGACGATCTCGCTCGTCAGCAGGCCATTGCCGCCGTTGCAGTTGGAGCCGCCGCCGTAGGCGTACGACGTTTGGCGGGTGATGTTCGATGTCCCGACAACGCTCTGGACCTGTGCGGTCAGGAGGCGCCCCAGATGCCAGAGTGTCGTGTCGTTGCAGTAGGTATTGGTCGTCGTCTTGGTCGCCCCGTCCGGCGTGGAGACTGTGATGAGGGTCGGATTGCCGTAGGCATCGCAGGCCGGCTGGCCCTGGTTCAAATATGACGTGGTCACCGTTGGCAGCGCAGTCCCGTCGAGGTCGGCGCCGCTGGCGACCGTCTGGGTGAGGTAGACGAAATATGTCTTCGGGTTCGGGCTGGTGTTGCCGTAGCTATTGACGATCGAGCTGAGCGTGGTCGATCCGACCGTCTTGGTCTGTGAAGCGATGAAGCCGGTGTACGGAAAGGCGAGATTGTAGGTCGTGGTCTGAACGATGCCGGTCTGTGAGTCCGTGATCGCGATCGAGCCGAAGCCAAGGAACCCCCGCCCGTCGAGTTCCGCCTGCGCGCCCGAGTAAGCGTACGCCGAGCTGTAGGTCCCGCCGGCGCCGTTTGAGGAGTCGACCCTGGAGACGACGTAAAACGGCCCGTCCAAGTCCTGAATCGGATAGGCCGCGCTCGAGCCTTTCGCGTAGATCGCGGGATTGTTGATGCGGTCGTAGGTGACCGTGGTCGTGACACCCAGGCCGTTGGTGACGGTGTGAATCTTGGGCGGGACAAAGGAGAAGACGTACTGGGCGTCGCCCGAGGCGCGCTGGATCCAGAGGTCCGCCGCGCCGTCATTGTTCCAGTCGGCGACGACAGCGTTGATCTGGGGATCGCTCGTGCCTGCGATGCTGTAGACGTCGACGAAGCCCGTTCCGTTGGAGAGCCACACCTGGCTGCCGTGGCTGGGCGGGTAGTGACCAAGCTGGCTGTTGCCGTCCGCAATCAACGCAAGGTCCTGCTTGCCGTCGCCGTTGAAGTCGCCGACCAGGATCGTATACTTGAGCCAGTCGCTGGGAACCGAGAAGCTCTGCGCCACCAGGCCGGTCCCGGTCGAGAGGTAGAGGGCGCCGCCGCCGGCCGGATTGAGCGCCAGGATGTCTGACTTGCCATCGCCGTTGAAGTCGCCGACGACGACCCCCCAGCCCTGGGGGATACCGGTGCTCAGCGTCGCCTGTGCCGGCTGGCAGCTGAAGATGATCAGGTTGTAGACCTGCGGGAACGAGCTGTACGGGAGGCCGATGCTCAGCGCATCGGCGCAACCGTCGCCGTCGAAGTCGCCAACGGCGAACGGGCCGTTGCCGATGATCCCCGAGTCGCCGCCGCCGGCGTAGTATTCCGCGTATAGGCCGCCGCTGGTGAGGCTCGGCGCCAGGAAATCGGTGCGCCCGTCGCCGTTGAAATCTCCGGGATAGCCTCCGGTCCCGAAGTCGCCGTACTCACCGTACGAATACAGCCTCTTGTGCGTCGGCGACTGGTTCTGGAGATAGAAGGAGACGAGATTGCCGGAGTGATTGTCAGAGCCGACGAGCTGATTCAGCACCATGTCGGTGTAGCCGTTGCCGCTTTGACTGGGGATCAGCTGCGGGCTGATGATGTTCCAGTTGTTGAGACAGTTCGTCGCCTGCCGGAACCCGTACCAGGGCGGCTCGTACTGCCATTGGTAGAAGTTGGCCACCATCCCGGATGAGACGAACGCGCCGGCCGCCCCGGTGCCGACGAAGATGTCACACGGCTGGTTCTGCCCACCGGGGGGTGGTCCGGGATAGGGATCATTGATCATGACGTCGGTGATGCCGTCGGCGTTGAAGTCGCCCGGGATCACCTGCCCCTGGTACGCCGAATTCATGCTCGCCGGCAGCACGTTCTCGGTCATCGTCGGTTGCCAGAGCGAGCCCTGCCATCCGAAGCCGGTCGCCGGCAGGCAGGTCTGGGTCGGCTGGCCGTCGCAGTGCTGGATCGAAGTGAGGAGGCTGGGCGTGGTCGACGAGCCGGCCGAGTAGCCGAGCTTGTAGTCGGCGATCTCGCTCGACCCCGCCCAGGTCTTGATGTCGGTCAGAATGACCGTGGCCTGGACGAGCGAGCCGGCTTGGTACATCGGCGTGATGTCGCCGCGGGTGGCGTAGACAAAAGTGACCTTGTTGTATGTCGCCAGCGACTGGCCGGCGTTGCCGGTGTAGTCGATCTCGTTGGGGTAGGCCTGCCCGTTGGTTTCGTCGTTGGTGTAGGTCACGGTCAGGTAGTTGCCGACCGTGTCGATGACCTTGTTCACCGCCCAGGCCCGCGCCGTGGTCTTTCCCTGGGCGAGGATGCGAGAGTCGGTGGTGTTCCCGAAATCCATCTCCTGGCCGGCCTTGGTGTGCACCTCGAACCACGCCGGACCGTTACCCGCTTGCCCGTGGGCGATGATCTTGGAAAAGCCCTCGATCTCGGTGCGGTACTGGGAGCCGTCGGCGCCGTAAGTCCCGCTGATCAGGATCAGGCGCTGGCCCTCCATGCAGAAACGGTCGTTGGCGTCGAAGTTGACGCCGCCGTGAACGCCATCCTGCGCGAGGGTGCGCGGACAGCGGCCGATCGAAGGCAGACCCTGCAGGCTCCAGCCAACGCCCTCCAGGCCGTTGCCCATCTGGCTGTCGTAGTCGAGCGACAAACTGGGGACCATGCCCGCTGTCCCGGGCGGCACGGCGACGGGAACGGTGTAGGTGAATGACCCGCGATCGTTGACGCTGAACTTGCCGGGCGTGAGCATGGCCGGCGCTGTGGCGGCGAGAGCGCGAGCTGCGAGAGCCCAGCTTATGACAATCAGGCCGAGGCGCGTTAGGCGTGCGCCGAGCCTAACCACGGCTTGCCAGGGTTCTCCCCCCCCCGCGCGCCAGATATTGAGCCCATTGCGATCCCCAACCCCGCGAGAAGGTTGGACCCTGGCCGAACCGCTGTCGAGCACGCCGGGCTGGGCGTTTTGTCGCGCCTCTCGGCGGAACCCTCCGATTGGGGGCGCCCACGGTCGATCCAGCCTGTGCCGTTGGTGTTGTCGGAGGCGCTCGCTCCAAGCCGGCGCCACCGGCTACTATGGCGGCGATGGCGCGCTGCGGGGCGCTCGCGAGAAAAACCCTGGATCGCCGCCGAAAGCGCGGCGCGGAAGGGGAGGGGATGTCCTCGCCCCCTGGCAGCCCTTAAGAGCCTCCGCTGATGGACGAAGCCTTAGATACGAGCGCGCTTGCCGGCGCCGTGCGGACGGGCAAGGCGACCGCGGCCGGCCTCGCCGCCGAGGCTCTGGCCCGGGCCGACGCCTATGACGGCGTCCAGCCGCAGGCCTGGATCATGCGCCTCACGGCCGATGCGGTTCTGGCGCGCGCCCGGGAGGCCGATGCTCGCGCGGCCGCCGGCGAGGACCTGCCGCTCGCCGGGGTCCCGTTCGCGGTCAAGGACAACATCGATCTCGCCGGCGTCCCGACCACCGTCGCCTGCCCCGCCTTCGCCTACCAACCGGCGGCGGACGCGGCCGTGATCGAGCGCCTGAGCCGGGCGGGCGCCGTGCCGATCGGCAAGACCAACATGGATCAGTTCGCCACCGGCCTTACCGGCTCGCGCAGCCCCTACGGCGCCTGTGGCTGCGTCTTCAACCGCGCCTACATCTCCGGCGGCTCCAGCTCCGGCTCGGCCGTGGCCGTGGCCGCGGGCTTGGTTCCTTTCGCCTTGGGCACCGACACCGCCGGGTCGGGTCGGGCGCCGGCGGCTTTCAACGGCCTTGTCGGCTTCAAGCCGACGCGCGGCCGCTGGAGCACGCGGGGCGTCGTTCCTGCCTGCCGCAGTCTTGATTGCGTCAGCGTGCTCGCCCGTTCGGCGGCGGACGCGGCCCTGATCGATCAGGTGCTGGCCGGCTTCGACCCTGCCGATCCTTACGCCCGGGCCGCGCCGGCCGATGCGCCGGCCGCCGGCGCGCTGCGCCTCGCCCTTCCCGGCCGGCTCGACTGGATGAGTGATCGCCAGTCCGAGGCGCTTTTCGAGCGCGCCGTCGCCGCTGCCCGCGGCCTGTGCGCCGAGGTCGTCGAAGTGGACTTGGAGCCGTTCGTGGAGTGCGCGCGGCTGCTCTACCAGGGCCCCTGGGTGGCCGAGCGGGCGGCCGCGCTCGGCCCCATACTGCGCGAGCGTCCGGCGGCGCTGCACCCGGTGATCCGCGCCATCGTCACCGCCGCGGCCCATGTCACCGCCGCCGAGGCCTTCGAAGGCTTCTACCGCCTGAAGACCTACGAGCGGAGCGCGCAGGCCCTCTGGGCCAGGGCCGACATCCTGCTGCTGCCGACCACGCCCACGACCTTTCGGATCGCCGAGGTCCTGGCCGAACCCTTCGGCCTGAACGCGGCGCTCGGGACCTACACCAACTTCGTCAACCTGCTCGACATGGCCGCCGTCTCCGTTCCCGCCGGTTTCCACGACAGCGGCGCTGGTTTTGGCGTCAGCCTGATCGGCCCCGCCTGGAGCGACCGGACCCTGCTCGGCCTCGCCGGGCGGCTCATGGCCGCCTTGCCGGTGGAGCGGCCGCCGATCGATTTGGCGCAACGCGAGGCGCGGGTCACGCTCGCGGTGGTCGGGGCGCACCTGAACGGCCTTCCCCTTCACTGGCAGCTCACCTCGCGCCACGCCCGTTTCCTGGGCGCGGCCAGGACCGTGCCTGCCTATCGCCTCTACGCCATGGCCGGCGGCCCGCCGCAAAGGCCGGCGCTGGTCTTCGACGCCGACGGCGGCGCCGCCATCGAGGTCGAGCTTTACGAGCTTGATCTTGCCGCCTTCGGGAGCTTCACGGCCGAAGTCGCGCCGCCGCTCGCCATCGGCGCGGTGACGCTGGCGGACGGCGCCGAGGTCCGGGGTTTCGTCGCCGAGCCGCGCGCGCTCGCCGGCGCGCGCGAGATCACCGGCTTCGGCGGCTGGCGGGCTTTCCTCCACCGCGAAGCGGGGAAGGGGGACCACGAAGCCGAAAGCTGAGTGGTGGAGCGGGCGGCGGCCGGCTAACGGCCCGCCGGCACATGATCGTGCGCCTGGGGCCAAGTCCGCAGGGCGCATTCGGGGCATTCTCTGGCCCCCCGTCCATCCATCTGGCGCGGAGACCTCCCATGGCGGAGCACCAACTGCGGCCGCGGCGGCCCACCTGGACCCACATTGCCCTCAAGGTGAAGGACATCGACGCCACCATCGCCTGGTACGAGCGGCACACGCATCTGAAACTGCTGCAGCGCGGCCAGGACGAGGCCGGCCGCAACGCGTGGCTCGCCGACGAGACCCAGGCCGACCAGCCGTTCGTCCTCGTGGTCGGCGAGTTCTTCGAAGGCAAGGACCCCTTCGCCCCGGCGGCCCACCCGCCACTGGGTCCCTTCGCCCACATCGGCATCGAGCTGCCGACGCGCGAAGCGGTGGACAAGGCCGCGGCCCTGGGCAAGAAACACGGCTGCCTTGCCCTGGGGCCGCTGCAGATGCCCAAGCAGATTGGCTACATCTGTTTTCTGAAGGACCCGGACGGCAACACCATCGAGTTCTCCTTCGACCAGGGCGTCTACGAGAAGGCGCGCGAGGTCTGGGGCGCCAAGGCCGAAGCGGTCTAGGGCCGCGTCTGGACGGCCATGGGGGCGGCCTTTCGCGACATCATCGCCGCGCCGCTTGCGCCCGGCGCCCTGCACACGCTCCGGGCTACCCCGGCCACCGTGCATTGGGGCTACTTCAGCGCCTCGCTCGCGCCCGCCCTGAGGGTGGAGAGCGGCGATCTCGTCTTCGCCGAAGCGATCACCCACCACGCCGGCGATGCGCCCGAGTTGATGATGGACGAGGCCGTGACCGCCCTCTACCGCGGCGTCCCCGAGGCGGACCGCAACCCCGGCGTCCACATCATGACCGGGCCGGTCTTCGTCAATGGCGCCAGGCCCGGCGACATGCTCGAGGTCCGCTACCTCTCCATGGCCCCGCGCTGCCGCTACGGCTCCAACCTCGCGGCCAACTGGGGCTGGCTGTACGAGGAGTTCGGCCGCAAGGAGCGCGTGACCATCTACGAACTCGACCACGGCGTGGCCTGGGCCTCGGCGCTCTACGCCTACGACTTCCCCGGGAAGTACGAGACGCCGGGGACGATCACCCACTGCCCCGCCTGCGACCGCCAGGCCGCGCTCACAGGCGTGCGCGTCCCGGCCCGGCCGCACCTGGGGACCGCCGGCGTGGCGCCGGACGTCAAGGGGCGGGTCAGCACCATCCCGCCCGGCGCCCACGGCGGCAACATCGACAACTGGCGCATCGGCGCAGGCGCGGTGATGTACTACCCCGTCGCTGTCGACGGGGCTCTGTTCTCGATCGGCGATCCGCACGTCAGCCAGGGCGATGGCGAGATCAGCGGCACCGCCATCGAGGCCTCGCTCGACGTCGTCTTCCAGGTGATCCTGCGCCGGGACTTCGCCTTTCCGAGCCCGCTGCTGGCCACGCCGCGGCACTTGATCGTCCATGGCTTCGACGAGGACCTGAACGTGGCCATGCGCAACGCTTCGGTCGACATGCTGCGGCTGCTGACCGAGCACGCCGCCTTGAGCCGCGACGACGCCTATTCCTTGATGAGCGTCGCCGCCGATTTCTTCGTCACCCAGGTCGTCGACGGCCGTCGGGGCGTGCATGCCCGTATTCCGCGCAGCCTCTTCCCGACCGCGGAGAAATGATCAGGGCGAAATCTGCGGAGACTGAAGGTGGGCGCATGAGAGCTCTTCTGATGCTGTGTGTCCTGCTGCTTGCCGGAGCGGGGGCGGCGCGGGCCGAGGGGGCGAACGCTTATCCGGTCATGGCGCCGGTCGAGCGCTACCGCATGGCCGGCGTCAAGGCCGAGATCGCCCTGGCCCGCACCGCCGCGCCGCCATCGATCTCGGCTGACGCCAGCGTGCTCGTGCTGGGCCGGCGCGGTTATGAGATGGCGGTCAAAGGCTCGAACGGATTCGTTTGCTTTGTCGAACGTTCGTGGACCGCCGGCCTGGACGACCCGGTGTTCTGGGATCCGAACGTCCGGGCGCCGAACTGCTTCAATCCGGCGGCTGTGCGCACCGTCCTTCCCATGTACCTGCAGCGCACCAGATGGGCGCTGGCCGGCCTCAGCAGGGCCCAGATCACCGCCAGGAGCCGCGCCGCCTTCGCCGCCCACCGCATCGCGCCGCCCGCGCCCGGAGCGTTTTCCTTCATGCTCTCCAAGCAGGGGGATCTGGGCGACCCGGCCGGCGGCGGCCCGTGGCTGCCACACGTGATGTTCTTCCTACCCCACGGCCAGGCCGCGGCCTGGGGAGCCGGGCTGGAAGCCTCGCCGGTGATCGGCGCGGAGGGACTGGCCTTCGAACCCACGGTCCTGTTCATTCCGGTTCGGCGTTGGTCCGACGGCTCGCCAGCGCCAGCCGCCAGCGACCTCAGCCACAAGATGTGAGCGGGCCGAGTTCGCGCCTCCGACCGCCCCCAGCGGACGCTGGAGGAGGGAATAAATGGCGTCCCTAGCTGGTCCTGGAGGCCGATGAGGCGCGCTCAGCGAAGCTTCGAGGCGCTGGCCCTGCCGCACCTGGACGCGGCCTACAACCTCGCCCGATGGCTGTGTGGCTCGACGAACGAGGCCGACGACATCGTGCAGGACGCGATGGTTCGCGCCTGGCGCGCCTTCGACCAATTTCGCGGCGACGACATCCGCCCCTGGCTACTGGCGATCGTGCGCAACTGTTGGCGCAACAGTTTCGCCGGTCGACGGCGCGACCACGCCCACGTCCCGATCGAAGACGAGCGCGCCTTGGTCCACGACGGCCCCGACCCCGAGGTCCAAGCCGTCTCGGCCAGCGAGGGGCGGCGGCTCAGGGCGATCATAGACGGCCTGCCGGAGGAGTTCCGCACCGCGCTCGTCCTGAGGGAAGTGGAGGACATGAGCTATCGCGACATCGCCGAGGCCACCGGCGCGCCGATCGGCGCAGTGATGTCCAGGCTGGCCCGCGCCCGCGCCCTGCTGAAGGCGCGATGGCAGGCGGAGGACGAACATGTCGTGCGCTGAGAGCCTGAAAACCCAGGCCTTCCTCGATGGAGAAGTCGCCGGTCTCGAGGCCGAGGCCGTGGAGCGACACATCGAAAGCTGTCCCGAGTGCCAGGCGCAGTGCGCCGACACCGCCGCCTTGAGCGAGGCGATCCGCCGCCACGCGCCACGCCTCTCCGCTCCCGCCGATCTGCGCCGCCGCGTCGAAGACGCCTGGTCGCGGGAGCGGCAGCGCGGTTCCGGCCCGCGGCGCCTGCCGGCCTTCCTGGGCGGCGGCGATTTCTGGCGCGGCGCCCTGAGCGGAGCGGGCGCGACCGCGCTGACGGCGGCCCTGGCGATCGTCTTCTCGAGCCCGCCATCGCCCGGAACCCTGGCCGACCAGGTCACCGGCGCCTACGCACGCGCCATGATGACGGGGCGGTCTATCGCGGTGGCCTCGAGCGACCACCACACCGTCAAGCCCTGGTTCGAAGGCCGCATCCCCTTGTCGCCGCCCGTCGCCGACTTCGCTGGTCAGGGCTTCAGGCTGGTGGGAGGCAGGCTGGACCGACTGGCCGGCGCGCCCGCGGCCGTCGTCGTTTATCGACACGGCAAGCATGAGGTTGATCTCTTCGTCACCGCCGATCGGGGCCGCCGGATGCCGCCGGCGGCGACCCGGCATGGCTATCACGCCCTCTTCTGGAAAGCCGGCGACCTCGATTACGCCGCTGTTTCCGATGCCGACCCGGCCGAGCTGGCGGCATTTTCCAATTTGGTCCGGGCCGAGCCGGAATAAACGGCGCCGCGCCTCGGTCTAGGCCTTCGAAGATTCGAGGAAAGGCCGAGGACATGGATCACTCTTCAACCAGGCGCCGCGCGCTCCAGTGTCTGGGCTTCGGCGCCGGGACGCTCTTTGCCCTCACCAGTGGCGTCTTGACCGGCTTCGATCTTGCCCAGGCCGCCGAGCCCGGTGCCGCCGACAGGCTGGGCGCGCCGCTCTTCGTCCAGCTCAGTGACAGCCATATCGGCTTCGCCAAGGAGGCCAATCCCGACGTGGCCGCCACCCTCGACCTGGCGGTCGCTCGGGTGAACGCCCTGCCGAAACGGCCGGCCTTCGTCATCCACACCGGCGACATCACCCATCTTTCGAAGGCCGCAGAATTCGACCAGGCGTCGCAATTGCTGTCGAAGCTGCGTGTCGGCGAGCTGCACACCCGCCCGGCGAACATGACGTCACCGACGGCGTCGGCGCGGAGTACTTCGCCCGTTTCGGCGCGGCTTCGAAGAACAGGGGGTATTACAGCTTCGACCACGCCGGCGTGCATGTGGTCGCGCTTGTCAACGTCATGCAATTCAAGCCGGGCGGCCTGGCCTCCTTGGGCGACACCCAGCTGGCTTGGCTCGAGGACGACCTCGCCGGGCGCCCCTCCAGTCAGCCGATCGTGCTCTTCGCGCACATGCCGATGTGGAGCATTTACGATCCCTGGGGTTGGGGGTCGAGCGACACCGGCCAGATCCTGGCCCTCGTCCGTCGCTTCGGCTCGGTCACCATCCTCAACGGCCACATCCACCAGATCATCTCCAAGGTGGAGGGGAACGTCACCTTCCACACCGCCCGCGCGACCGCCTATCCCCAGCCCGCGCCGGGCGTTGGCCCGGGCCCGGGACCGCTCGACGTTCCCGCCGACCAGCTGCCGCGAATGCTGGGCATCACCAGCGTCGGGCGAGCCTCGCTGCACAGCCCGCTGCGGCTTGCCGACGCCACCCTCGCCTGAACCGCGCCGCTCCCGACCACGAGGAAGCTTCACATGCGCATGCGCAGTCCACGCGTCTTCATTCGGACGTTCGCCGCCGGCGTCCTGACGGCAGCAGCCAGCATCGCCGGTCACGCGGCGATCGCAGCGCCTGTCGTCGCCAGCGTGACCATTCAGAACTTCGACTTCCATCCCATGGCCCTCACCGTGCCCATCGGCGCGACGGTGAAGTGGAAGAATCTCGACGGCGAGCCCCATACGGTCACCAGCGCCGACGGCAGCTTCCGCTCGGGCGCCCTCGATCAGGACGACACCTACGATCACACTTTCACCAAGCCTGGCGTCTACACCTACCTGTGCAGCATCCACCCAAGGATGGTCGCCACCATCACCGTGAAATGAGGTTTCGGCTGCCGATCGGCCCGCTCGAGCAGCCCGGCCGCAGCTCGGCCCCAACGGATCACGGCTGCGCGCCGACCGCCTCGCGGTGTTCGCCGCGCGCTGCGCTCCATACCTCCCGAGCCGCGCCGATGTTCATGGCCGCAATGCCGAAGCCGACGATGACGTCGGGCCAGAGCGAGCGGCTGACTGCGGTCGCAATCCCCGCGGCGACGATGGCGAGGTTGGCGATCACGTCGTTCCGGGCCGAGAGGTAAGCAGCCCTGGTCAGGCTGCCTGCACGCGCCCGGTAGCGGGCGAACGTGAACGCGCAGAAGAGATTGATCGCCAGCGCGCCCAATCCGGTGAGGCTCAGCGCCAACGGCTCTGGCGCGACCGGGTGGGTGAACTTGCCCCACAGGGTCCAGAGGAAGGCTGCCGCCGGCGCCAGGAGCACGGCGGACAGAAGCATGCCGACGCGCGCGCGCCGCACGGTGCTCCAGCCGAGCGCCGCGAAGATCAGGAAGTTGACCGCGGCGTCTTCGAAGAAGTCGGCGCTGTCGGCGAGCAGCGACACCGAGCCGATGCGGAGGGCCACCGCCATTTCGACCCCGAAGTAGGCGAGGTTGAGAAACCCCACCAGCCGCACCGCGCGGCGCAGAGGATCGGATACGGTCATTGCCCGCCAATGTCGCGGGCGGTCCGGCTTCACAATGCCCAGCCCAGTCCCTCACCTTCCCTTGATGGTAGCCCGGCGCACCGGCGGCGCCGGGCTCATGGCGGGAGCACTGATTCGCGCGGAGGTTGAGCGGGCTTGCTTTTGTTGGTTAAAGAATCGTTAGCTCGGCTGAACGTCTTGTGGGTCACGCGGCCCGTGAGACGATCGGGGAAGATGGGAGGCAGAGTTTATGTCCATCGCCAAGTTGAGGGCCGCCGTCATGGCGGTCGCGTTGGCTGTCGGTCTCGCCGGCGCCGGCGCTTCGCAGGCCACGATCTGGAAGGGCACGGCCTACTTTACCTATTACGCGAACCAACAGGTCGCGAGCGTCACCTACCAGTACAACGACGCCACGCACAGTTTCACCGTAGGCACGCCGCATGAAATCGCGGCGCTTCCCGGGGCCGATGGCCTGCTGTTCGCGCCCGGCGGCAAGGATCTCCTGGTCGGCGGGCAGGGCGCCGGCGCGGTGTACAAGGTCAATATCGCCACCGGAACCTACACCTCGGCGAGCACTGGGGGGCAGGCTTCGTACCATCTCGCCCTCTCGACCGACGGCAAGGCCGTCTACACTTCGGGGATCTATGGCTGCGCCTGCGGCCAACCGCTGGTCACCATCCCGCTCAGCAACTTCGGCACAGCCAATGCGCCGACGCTCACCTCGATCACGGGCAGCGATGGCCAGGTGACCCAACTCGCTTTCGCCGGCGGCAAGTGGTTCTACACCGACAGCCAGCCGAACTGCTGTGGCAATGTCGGCGTCTTCACCTTCGGGGCGACCGACACCACCTCATCGCTCGCCAACGGCCTCACGGCCGCTCACGGGATCGTGTATGATCCCTACAGCGGCATGCTCGACCTGTTTGGCGGCGGCTACGTCGACACGATCAATCCGACGACCGACGCGGTGGGAACCCAGCTCCAGATCAACATTCCTGGCGTCGGCTCGCCCAACTTCGACCAGGGCGCGCCGGATGGTCACGGGCACGCCCTGATCGCCGGCTCCAACGGCATCACCTTCATCGACTATCGGGCGAGCGGCAACATTCTCAGTCCCAGCTACGTGACCTTCGTCGGCGGCTTCAACTACATCGACGACATCGCGCCGCTTTCCGGGGCCGGCTCCCGCGGCGGCGTGCCCGAGCCTTCGACCTGGGCCATGCTGATCCTGGGCGTGGCCGGGATCGGCGGGGCGTTGCGCGGTCGGCGGCGCCTGGCGTTCGCCTGAACGAACCGACAGAGGCCTATCGAGCGGAAGCGCCGCCGGCTTCAAAGCCGGCGGCGCCTTCGTTTTCCCGGCGTAGCCGCCGCCTTGACATCTATTGCGAATTGCAATAGACGAGATCCGTCGCGGCTGCGGCTGTGAGGGCGCCTGACACGACTTGGCGCCTGGGTCTTTGACATCGTGAATCGAACTGACCCGAGACCGGCCGGAGGCGGACCTCCAGCCGGGCCGCCAGCCGCCCCAGGTCAGGCCGGCCGCGCCGCCCGCGGCGTTGTCGGACCGTAAAGTACGGTGATCTACGGTGGCGCCAGGCCAACGTCGGCTGCAACCGAGGATGTCGACGACGCCGCGGCGTGCCGAGGCGTGCGACACCGAGCGTAGGCGTGCACAATCGTGTGGGAACGTGCGGAAACGTGCGGAAACGTGCGGAAACGTGCGGAAACGTGCGGAAACGTGCCGGTATGTGTTAAAGCGAGCTGCCGCGTGCCGCCCATAAGCTATTGAAAAATAGGTCTTGTTCTGGCCTGGGGCTGGATCTGACCGGGCTAAGAGCGGTCGCGGCGTGGCCGCGGGGCCGCAGGAGCTACGACAATCCGAGCGCGCCACAGCGGGCGCGAAGGTCGGCGGGCGCCGCCGCCCCGGCCGTCTCGGTGGAGAGTGATGCCGCCATGTTGGCGGACGACAGCGCCGCCTTCAGATCGACGCCCAGCTCCAGCGCTGCGGCCAGGACGCCGCAGAAGCAGTCGCCAGCTCCGGTGGTGTCGAGGACAGCGGCCGGCCGGCCGGCGACCGCGACACGGTCGTCGGCATCGATCGCCACCGCTCCGGCCGCGCCCAGGGTGACGATGACGGTCTGTCCGGCTCGGGTCATCAGGCGACGGGCGGCGGCCTCGACGCTGCTAGCCGCCCCGGCGTAGCGCTCCAACTCGGTCTCGTTGACCACCAGGATGTCGGTAAGTGGGAAGAGCGCGCGCGCTTGGGCGAGCGCCGGGGCGGCGTTGAGGATGCGCACGCCGCCACGGGCGGTTTCGCTTTCGAACAACGCCGCGACCGCCGCGACCGGGGTCTCGAGCTGGGACAGGAAGACCCGGCAGTCGTGGAGCGGGGCGACGTTCACGGCCGCGGGCCCGATGGCTTGGTTGGCGCCCCCGACCACCACGATCATGTTCTCGCCCGCCGCCGAGACGAAGATCAGCGCCTGTCCGGTGGTTTCGTCGGCCAGACGCGCCACTCCGGCGGTGTCCACCCTTGCATCGGCCAGGCCGCCCAGCAGGAACTCCCCGGCCTCGTCCACGCCCACGGCCCCGATCATGCGTGTCGGCGCGCCCCAGGCGGCGCTGGCTCTGGCCTGGTTGGCTCCCTTGCCGCCGGCGAACCGGGCGTAGCTCGTGGCCATCACCGTCTCGCCCGGCCTGGGCAGCTCGGCGACGCTGGCCACGAGGTCGAGGTTGATCGAGCCGAGCACCGCAACGCTCATCGCTTGGTTCTAGTGTCCCGAGTCCGAAGTTCGCTAGTGTTCCGGGCGGGCATCCAACGAACTTCGGACTCGATCGGACACTAGCAAGCCAATGATTCTAGTGTGGTTTACGGATTCGAAGTTCGCCACTTAGGGCCTCCCCAAAGAGCGGGCGAACTTCGAATCCACCACACTAGAGCACTCTTGACCCGGATTGCGACCGCGGTGCGGCCGCGGCTCCACATCGTCTGCGGATCAAGTCTTCGCCGGACTCGTGCGCGGCCTCACTCGCCAAGGCGCGCGGTTTGACAAGAATTCACGGCAGCGTGACGTTTGAAGGCGCGCTCATGCCGACATCACTGGCGATCGACATCGGCGGGACGTTCACCGACGTGGTGCTTCGCCGCGGTGACGGCGCGCTCTTCGTCGACAAGGTGCTGACCACCCACGACGACCTGCTCGAGGGTCTCTTCAAGGGGGTGGACCTCGTCCTCGCCCGGGCCGGCGCGCGGCCGGCGGACGTGGACGGCGTGGTCGTGCACGCTACGACGATTGTCACCAATGCCCTCATCGAGCGTCGCGGGGCGCCGACGGCGATGCTCGTCACCCGCGGCTTCGCCGACGTGCTCTTCATCCGCAACGAGCACCGCTACGACATGTACGATCCGCAGATCGAGTTTTCCGACCCGATCGTCCCGCGCGATCTCACTTTCGAGATCGAGGAGCGCGTGCTGGCTGACGGGACGATCGAAGAGCAGGTCGACCCGGCCGAGGTCGAGCGCATCGCCGCGACGCTGACGGAAAAAGGGGTGGCCTCGGCGGCGGTGTGCCTGCTGAACAGTTTCCGCAATCCCGCCAACGAGCAGGCGGTAGCCGCGGCGCTCTGCGAGCGCGCCCCATCGGTTTCGGTGTCGCTCTCCTCGACCGTGGCCCCGCAAATCCGCGAGTATCCCCGGGCCTCGACCACCGCCATCAATGCCTACGCCCGCCCGGTCGCCCAACCCTACCTCGAGGGCCTGGCGGCGGGCCTCGCCGCGGCCGGCGTGCGCAACGCGCCGCTGATCATGCTGAGTTCGGGCGGAGTCATCGGGGCCGGCGTCGCGGCGCAGAACCCGGTGCGGATGATCGAGAGCGGCCCGGCGGCCGGAGCGCTCGCCGCCGCCTGGTACGCCGAACGCCTCGGCCTTGGCCGGCTGATGAGCTTCGATATGGGCGGCACTACCGCCAAGGCGTGCCTGATCGACGCCGGCAAACCGCTGGTCACGGGGACCTTCGAGGTCGACCGCAAGTATCGCTTCCTCGAGGGCAGCGGCCTGCCGGTCACCGTGCCCTCGATCGACATGATCGAAATTGGCGCCGGCGGCGGCAGCATCGCCGCCATCGACGCGCTGGGTCTGTTGAAGGTCGGCCCCAGAAGCGCCGGCTCCTCGCCCGGCCCCGCCTGCTATGGGCTAGGCGGCACAGACGCCACCGTGACCGACGCCGACGTCGTCCTGGGGCTCATCGATCCGGCGCAGTTCCTGGGGGGCGACATGCCGCTCGACCGGGCCAGGGCCGAGCGCGCCTTTGCGCCGCTGGCCGAGCGGCTGGGGGTCGGCATCGAGGCCGCCGCGGCCGGCGCCTACCGCATCGTCGCCGAAGCCATGGCCGGTGCGGCGCGCGCCCACGCCGCCGACCGCGGCGTCGATCATCGAGGCTTGTCGCTGCTCGCCTTCGGCGGCGCCGGGCCGGTTCACGCTTGCGAGGTCGGCTCTCTGCTCGGAAGCGCCGCCGTGATCTTCCCGCCGCAGGCCAGCGTCCTTTCGGCGTTCGGCGCCTTGGTGACGCCGGTGCGCCTCGACCTTGCCAGAAGCGCCCTTGGCCGGCTCGACGCCTTGCAGTGGGACCAGGTGGACGCCCTTCTGGACGACATGAGCGCCGAGGGCCTTGAGGCCCTGGCCGCGGCCGGCTGCCCCGAGCGCGCGGCGCGGCTCACCTTCGGCGCCGACCTGCGGTACTTCGGCCAGCAGAACGAGCTTTCGGTCGCCTTCGACCATGATCCGCGCCGCGATCGCGACATTGGCAAGGTCTGCCAGCGCTTCGAGAGCGCCTATCGGACCCTTTACGGGGTCAACCCTTCGCACGTGCCGATCGAGATCGTCAGCTGGCGGCTCACCCTGCAGGGGCCCGAGAGCCGCTTCGAACCGGCGCCGCCCGAAACGGGGCAGGAGAGAGGCCCCAAGGCGCGCCGCATCGTGGCGCTCTGGCCCGATCAGCCGACCCCGGTCTTCGACCGAGCCGCCCTGGTCCGCGGGCAGCGGCTTACCGGCCCCGCCATCGTCGAGGAGCGTGAGACGACCATCGTCCTCCCCCCGGGCTGGCGGGCGGTGGTAGACGATATCGGCTGCCTGGCGGCCACGCGGGACAGTTGAAGATGGACGGCATCGAACTCGAGATCCTGTGGTCGAACCTGATCGGCATTGTCTCCGAACAGGCCAAGGCGCTGCAGCGCATCGCCTTTTCGCCGATCGTGCGCGAGGCCGGAGATCTGGCCAGCGGCCTCTTCGACGCGCGCGGGCGCATGGTGGCTCAGGCCAACACCGGCACGCCCGGCCACATCAATTCCCTGGCCGCGGCCGGGGAGCGGCTCGCGGCCCTGTTCCACAACCAGCTCCACCCGGGCGATGTCGTCATCACCAACGACCCGTGGCTCTCGGCCGGCCATTTCTTCGATATCACCGTGCTCTCGCCGATCTTCTGGGACGAGCGCCTGATCGGCTACGTCGGCTCGACCATCCACCACACCGACATCGGCGGCTACGGCATCGGCGCCGGCGCCCGCGACATCCATGAAGAGGGCCTCTGGATCCCGCCCAGCAAGCTCTACGAGGCGGGCGAGCCGAACGCCCTGCTGCACGACATCATCCGCCACAACGTGCGCACTCCCGACCACGTCTTCGGCGATCTCGCGGCGCAGGTCTCGGCGGGCCGCTCCGGCGGCGAACGCCTGATCGCCCTCTGCCGGCGCACCGGACTTGCCGACATCGAGGAGCTTTCGGACGAAGTCATCTCGCGCTCCGAGGCGGCGACCCGGGCGGCCATTCGCGCCCTGCCGGCAGGCACGTGGCGGGGCGAGACCCGCTTCGACGTGCCCGGGGGCGATGAGATCACGCTCGAGGCGGCGGTCACCATCGACAACAAGGCCGGCGAGGTCCTGATCGACTTCGCCGGCAGCAGCGGCGCCAGCCCGCTCGGCATCAACGTGGTGATGAACTACACCCACGCCTATTCGACATTCGCGGTTCGCAGCTGCCTCAACCCCGAGCAGCCGAACAACTACGGCTCGCTGGCGCCGATCAAGGTCGCCGCTCCCAAGGGCTCGATCGTCAACGCCGCCTACCCCTCGCCGCTGAACGCTCGGCATGTCGTGGGCATGTTCGTGCCTATGCCGATCCTCAAGGCCCTGGCGCAGGTGATGCCCGAGCGGGTGCTGGCGGAAGGCTCGGGCGCGGTGTGGACGGTGCAGATTCAGGGCAAGCAGGCAAACGGGGAGCCATTCACCTCGTCCATGTTCAACTATTCGGGCGGCATGGGCGCGCGTCGCGAGAAGCCCGGGCCTTCCGCCACTTGCTATCCGACGGGCGTGGCCGCGGTTCCGGTAGAGATCCTCGAAGCGACCATGCCGATCGTCTTCACCCGCCGCGAACTGAGACGCGGCTCGGGCGGGGCCGGGCGCTCGCGCGGCGGCGACGGCCAGCGGATCGAGTTCTACATGCGCACCCAGGAGCCTTGGTTGCTGAACGCCGTTCCGAGCCGCCTGGACCGTGGGCCGGATGGCCTCGATGGCGGCGAGCCCGGGGCCAAGGGCCGGTTCCTGGTCAATGGCCGGCCGGTCTCCGAAGCGCGCAAGATGACCATGGAGCCGGGCGACGTGGTCCTCCTGGAAACGCCCGGCGGCGGCGGCTACGGTCCGGCCTGAGGAGGCGTGGAGCATGGACATCCATTCGGTCGACTGGGACGCCCTGCCTTGGGAGAGGGTGCGCGCCGGGGTCGAACGCAAGGCCTTTTCCGGTGACGGCGCCACCCTCTCCTTGAACCGCCTGCAGCCCGGCCACGAGCCCCGGCCCCACAGCCACCCGCACGAGCAGATCGTCTACATCCTCGCCGGCCAGATCGAGTTCCACATCGGCGATGCGGTAAAGCGGCTTTCCGCCGGCGGGCTCCTCGTCGTGCCGCCCAACGTCGAGCATTGGGGCGAGGTGGTCGGCGACGAGCCGGTGCTGAACCTCGACGTCTTCACCCCCAAGCGCGCCGAATACGCCGCCTGAAGAAGGAACGACCATGGCTGCCACGCCCAATACGCTCATCTTCGTCGACCTGGCCTCGGACGATCCGGCCGCGGCCGGCCGTTTCTACAGCGAGGTCTTCGGCTGGCGCGACGACGAGCGCCCGCGCGGCGTCTTCCATCGCATGGTGCCAGGCGGCAACTTCCCCAATCCCGACGGCAGCGAGAGCCAGATCGGCAACCTGCACCTGGGCATCTTCAAGGCCGCCAACGCCCGGCCCCACCCCAACCCCGAGGGCGTCGAGCCGCGCACCCTCGCCGGCGAGGGCCGCAAGGCCCGCGTCTGGATTCTGGTCGGTGACGGACAATCGCACGAGGACATTCTGAAGCGCGCCACGGATCGCGGCGCCAAGATCCTGTGGAAGGATCACTACTGGAAGGAATTCAACGGCTTCAACCACGCTTTCCGCGATCCTTGGGGCAATGAGATCGTGCTTTGGGTCAAGGGCGGGTCTGATCCGAAGATCCCGGAGAACTACACGCGGGAGTAGCGCGCACCCACGGCGGTTTAGGCCGCGGATTTTCTCTTGACGACGATTGCGAATTGCAATAGAGCTTGTCATCTGCGGGCTACGGTCGTGGGGGCGCTAAGGCGCCTTGATCTTTGACATCGTGAATAAACGTTACCTCTCCTCCTTCCCCCTTTGGGGGAAGTCCGGCCGAAGGCCGGGAAGGGGGCTGGGGGAGGTGGCCGCCCGAACGGGCGGCCGGAGGGGGAAGGCGACAGCGCCGTCTAACTCTCCTCCCCCTCCTGCGGGAGGTGGCCGCGGGGGGCCGGAGGGGGAAAGGCCGCCTCCGCGGCGCCGTGGGAGTGGCCTTCCCCGCCCCGCTCGGCGCGCTGCAGCGCGCCGAGTCGACCCTCCCCCGGAAGGGGAGGGAAAGGCTCCACCGTTCTCCTCCCCCGTCATGGGGGAGGTGGCCGCCCGAACGGG
>DASYYX010000053.1:0-52443 GCA_035946795.1 Caulobacteraceae bacterium
CGGCTCCGGCGGTTATGGGTTTGTGTTTGGAATCAGTGGCTTGATCCCAAGACTACCCGTAACCGCCGGGCTCCGCATCCCAGCCGATCACCGGTTACGCCAATAAATTCAAAATGTTGACGTTTGTGGACAGGAACTAGCCTAGCGCCGCACCAGAGCTTCCGAGAACCGGCTTTCGAAACGGCCGAGCGCCTGGGTGTCGAGGCGCGCCCGCAACCTCACCGAACCGTCGATATCCTGGCGCGCGGTGATCCGGCCGTGGCGATAGAGCCACGCCAGAGCCTCGCCGTCGGCGGCGGCGACCTCGACGTCCACTTCGGGTTCGCTGTCCACCCGGGCCGCCAAATCCGCGATCAGCGCCTCGCAATTCTCTCCGGTGCGCGCCGAAACAGCGACCGCGCCGGCGCGGCCGGCGCGAGAGATCACTTCGACACGCGCCTCGGGGCCCAGCAGGTCGATCTTATTCCATGCCTCCACAAGGCGCCCGTCTCCGGCCCGCACGCCGAGATCTTCGAGCACCCGGGCGACGTCGTCGCGCTCGGACTCGGTGTCGACGGCGGCGATGTCGCGCACGTGGACGATCACATCGGCCTCGATCACCTCCTCCAAGGTGGCGCGGAAGGCTTCAATCAGCTCGTGCGGCAGGTCGGAAACGAAACCGACGGTGTCGGAAAGCACCGCCGAGCGGCCGTGTGGCAGGCGCAACTGCCGCAGCGTCGGGTCGAGGGTGGCGAAGAGGACATTGCGGGCGTCGACGTCCGAACCGGTAAGCCGATTGAAGAGGGTCGACTTGCCGGCGTTGGTGTACCCTACCAGCGCGACCACCGGGTAGGGCACCCGTCGGCGGGCGCGCCGTTGTAGCGAGCGGGTGCGGCGCACGTCGGCCAGTTCGGCCTTCAGCCGCTGGATGCGATCGGTGATCAGGCGGCGGTCTGCTTCGATCTGGGTTTCGCCGGGGCCGCCGAGAAAGCCGAAGCCGCCGCGCTGCCGCTCCAGGTGGGTCCAGGTGCGCACCAGCCGCGAGCGCTCGTACTGCAGCCTGGCGAGTTCGACCTGCAGACGGCCCTCGCTGGTGCGGGCGCGGCGCCCGAAGATCTCCAGGATCAGTCCGGTCCGGTCGACGACCTTGACCTTCCACGCTCGCTCCAGGTTGCGCTGTTGGACCGGCGAGAGGTCGTCATCGATCACCGCGAGTTCGATCTTCTGGTCCTGACAAAGCTCACCGAATTCGGTGACCTTGCCGCTGCGGAAGAGAGTCGCGGGCGCCTCGCGCCGGATCGGCGCAACCTGGGCCGAGGCGATCTCGAGTCCCAGAGCTTGGGAAAGACCGATCGCCTCTTCCAGGCGCGCCGCCGGACCGCGTCCGTTGTGAGCCGAAGGGCCGCGATCCGGGTGGATGACGAGCGCCCGCAGGCTCTGATCGGGGCGTTGCGTCGGATGCGACTTCACTCTTCGATCGCTTCTTCTTCTTCGACGTCCTCGTGGAACGAGACCGGCTGGGCCGGCATGATCGTCGAGATCGCGTGCTTGTAGACCAGCTGCGATTGCCCGTCCCGCCGTAGCAGCATGCTAAAACTGTCGAACCAGACGATGACGCCCTGCAGCTTCACCCCGTTGACCAGGAACATGGTCACGGGCGACTTGGCCCGCCGCACCGCGTTCAAGAACGTGTCCTGGAGATTCTGCTTGCGTTCGCCGGGCATGGGTTGAGCCCCCATCGTTGTTTGCGGCGTGGACGCGCCGCTGCCACCGCGGATCCGATCCGGCCCTGGCCGATCAGGCGGCGCGCCGCCGCGCTTCTTCGATATAGAGTTGCCGCAGCCGTTTCGCCACCGGCCCCGGGGCGCCATCGCCTATCGCCGCGCCATCGATCCGCACCACCGGAGTCAGGAGCGATCCCGCCCCGGTGATGAACGCCTCCCGCGCGCCCCTGGCCTCTGCCGCCGTGAAGGCGCGCTCCTCGAATTTGAGGCCCGCCGCCTTGGCCACCTCGAGCAAGGTCCCGCGGGTGACCCCGCGCAGGATGTTGGCCTGCAGGTCGCGGGTGCGCAGGGCGCCGGCGGCGTCGATGATCCAAGCGCTGCTGGAGCCTCCTTCGGTGACGAGGCCCAACTCGTCGACGAACCAGACTTCGCTGGCGCCAACCTCGCGCGCCGCCTGCTTGGCGAGCACGTTCGGCAGCAGGGCGGTCGACTTGATATCGCAGCGAGCCCAGCGGGTCTCCGGCTGCGTGATCACGGCGATTCCTTGTGCCGCGCGGCGCTCCTGCGCCTGAAGGTCCACCGGGCTCGCCGTCATCACCAGCATGGGTCTGGGCGCGGGCGTCGGAAACACATGCTCCCGCGGGGCTGCGCCTCTGGTGATCTGTAGGTACGCCAGGCCGTTGACGACGCGGTTGCGCCGGACGAGTTCGGAAAGGACGATCCGCAGCGCCGGCTCCGACATGGGAGGAGTGATGCGCAACTCCCCCAGGCTCCGCCAAAGCCTGGCGAAATGACCTTCGGCGTCGGCCAGGCGCCCGTCCATGACCGCCCAGACCTCATAGATGGCGTCGGCGAACTGGAACCCGCGGTCCAGGATGCTCACCTTCGCCTCGCTGAGCGGGACGAGGCGACCGTCGACATAGGCGAGCCGCATCAGGCGCCGTTGACTTCCGCCCCGGCGCGGGCGGCGCCGATGCCCAGCGACTTGAGCTTCCGGTGCAGCGCCGAGCGTTCCATGCCGATGAAGGCGGCGGTGCGAGATATGTTGCCGCCGAAGCGCATGATCTGGGCGTTCAGGTATTCGCGCTCGAAGAACTCCCGAGCCTCGCGAAGGGCCAGGGCGATGACGCGCTCGGCCCCAAGGCTCGCTCCGGCCAAGGGGCCGCTGGCGTCGGATGGCAGCATGTCGGCCGTGATCGCCTCGCTCGGATCGCCGGAGGCGAGAATGAGAATGCGCTCCACCACGTTGCGCAGCTGCCGCACGTTGCCCGGCCACGGCTGGACCTGAAGGGTGGCGATGGCGTCGTCGGCCAGCTCCCGCCTGGGCAGGCCCTGCGCTTCGCTCACCTTGTCGAGGTAATACGCGATAAGGGCGGGGATATCGTCCCGCCGCTCCGCCAGCCCCGGCACACGCAGGGGCACCACGTTGAGCCGATGGAAGAGATCCTCGCGGAAACGCCCGGCGGTGATCTCCTCGCGCAGATCGCGCGAGGTCGAGGACATGACGCGCACATCGACCTGCACGTCCTGGTCGCCTCCCAGGCGGCGGAAACGCTGCTCCACCAGCACCCTCAGAATCCGGCTCTGGGTCTCACGCGGCATGTCACCGACATCGTCGATGTAGAGAGTGCCCCCGTGGGCGCGTTCGAAAAGGCCGATCTTGCGCGGCTGGCCAGCCTCGCCCTCCTCGCCGAAGAGCTCCCAGTCCATCCGCTCGGGCGCCATGCCAGCGGCGCTGACGACGACGAACTCGGCCCATGCCCGCGCGGAAGCCGCATGGATGAGCCGGGCGGCGGTTTCCTTTCCTGCTCCGGGAGGCCCGGAGATCAGCACCCGGCTGTTGGCCTGGGCGACCTTGGCGATCACGGCGCGCAGTTGCTGGACGGCCGCGGAAGCCCCCACCAGCCCTTCCGGAACGCTGGCCTTGGTGCGCAACAAGCGATTTTCCCGCCTTAGGCCGGCGGCTTCCAGCGCCCGCTCGGCCACGAGCAGCAGGCGATCGGATTTGAACGGCTTTTCGAGAAAGTCGTAGGCGCCGCGCTTGATGGCGCTGACGGCGGTGTCGATGTTGCCGTGGCCCGAGATCATCACGACCGGCAGGTCGGCGTCCAGGGCCTTGACCACGTCGAGAAGCTCGAGACCGTCAAGGCCTCCGCCCTGCATCCAGATGTCCAGAATCACCAGGGAGGGTTTGCGCGCCCGTATGGCTGCCAGCGCGCCGTCCGAGTCGGCGGCGGTGCGGACTTCGTAGCCCTCGTCCTCGAGGATGCCTGCCACCAGATCGCGGATGTCGGCTTCATCATCGACGACCAGAACATCTCCCCCCATCGCTGCGCCCCCTCAGCCTGCGGCCTGCGCCATCGGCCGTTTGCGCCGATCGCGTCGGATTGCCGGAAAACTCAAGGTCACGCGCGCTCCGGGCTCTTCGGCGGAGTCGGCCAGGGACAGCGTTCCGCCGTGATCCTCGAGGATTCGCTCGACGATCGCCAGACCAAGGCCGGTCCCCTTCTCTCGCGTGGTGACATAGGGCTCGGTGAGCCGGTCGCGATCCTTGGCCGGCAGCCCGACACCGTTGTCCTCGATCTGGAACCGGACCTGCCCGCCGCTGACCGCCAAGCCGGCGCGAATGTGGCCCACGAAGTCGCGCTCCTTGGCGCGTCGGGCCGTGACGGCTTCGCTCGCGTTCTTGAGCACGTTGGCCAGGGCCTGCACCACGATCCGGCCGTCGCAGCTCAGGGGCGCTTCCGGCAGGGGCTCGCGCAGCTCGATCGTCAGGTCGGGAGTGGCGACGCGCTGGGCGAACACTGCTTCGCGCAGGAGTTCGGCCCCGTTGTGCGGCGCAAACTGCGGCGCCGGCATCCGGGCGAAAGCGGAAAACTCGTCCACCATGCGGCCGATATCCCCTACCTGCCTGACGATCGTCTCGGTGCAGCGATCGAAGGTTTCCAGGTCGCTGGCGAGCTCCTTGCGGTACTTGCGCCGCAGCCGCTCGGCCGACAGCTGGATGGGCGTCAGCGGATTCTTGATCTCGTGGGCGATCCTGCGGGCCACGTCGCGCCAAGCGGCGTTCCGCTGGGCCGCCACCAGACGGGTGATGTCATCGAAGGTCAGCACTAGGCCCTCGGCGCTGACCGAGGCGCGCACCCGCAAGCGGCGAGCTGCTCCGGGGCGCACAAAGTCGAGTTCGCGCTCGACTTCCTCGCCCAGAGCCCGGGAAGCAGCGGCCACCGCTTCCAGCTCCGGCGCCGCCTGCAGGAGCTGGCGGCCGACGCAACCGGCCGGGTCGAGTTCCAGCAGTCGGGCCGCCTGGTTGTTGACCACCTGGATTCGGCCCTTGGCATCGAGGCCGATGACCCCGGCGCTGACGCCGGAGAGCACCGCTTCCATGAACAGCCGCTTGGACTCGGCGTCCAGGCCCGCCGCTCGCAGCGCCGTCTGCTGGCGTCCCAGGTCCTCGGTCATGGCGTTGAAGGCGCGCGAGAGCCCGGCGATCTCGGCGGGATCCCGGCGGGTATCCACGCGCGCCGAGAGGTCGCCGGCGGCCACCCGGCCCGCCGCCTGCACCAGTCGCGCGACTGGCGCGGCGATAGCGCCCGCCGCGCCGATGCCGAGCCAGACCGCGCCGACGAGGACGAGCAGCGCCGTTTCCAGATAGCTCAGAATGAAGGCGGCCTGGATGCGGCCCCGGCGCACCTTGGCCTCCCGGTAGGCGAGCAGCGAAGCCTCGGTCTCGCGCAGGTGCCGGAAAATG
The DNA here is from genome assembly GCA_035946795.1 of Caulobacteraceae bacterium. GTDB lineage: Bacteria > Pseudomonadota > Alphaproteobacteria > Caulobacterales > Caulobacteraceae > Acaudatibacter. The sequence continues at coordinate 5,455 of DASYYX010000053.1, forward strand.
CCGCGTTCGACCGGTCGGACGACGTACAGGTAGGCGTCGGAATAGGCCGTCAAACGATACAGGGCGCGAAAGAGATCAGCCGACTCGAACGCGCCCACCGAGACATCTCCCTGGTCGGCGGCCGCGAACGTCGAGACCGGAGGGATCAGCATCGGAGGGCCGCCCGCGGCCGTGGCGCGGGCAAGCACCCTGCCCTCGCGGTCGATGAGGAAGGCGGCGGAGAAGCCATTGTCGGCGGCCTGGTCCTGCAGGAAATGACTGAAGGCGATCGGGGAATCGACCAGGGCCGGCGCAGCCTTGTTCAGGTCGGCGGCCATCGCCGCCACGTGCTGGCCGATGAAATCCTTCTGCTCGTCGATATACGACCGCGCCACGGTCGCCGAGTTCTCCACCACGGTCTCGACCCGCGCGCTGAACCAATTGTCGACGCCTCGGGTGACGAGCACGCCGAAGAACAGGGCGACCACGACCGCCGGCGCCACGGCGACGAGGGCGAACTGGGTCACGAAGCGAAGGTGCAAACGGGCGCCGGCGTCGCTGGCTCGGGCGCGCAGCAGCCTGGACACCCGCCAGCCCATGGTGAACGCCACCACGGCGGTGAAGGCGAATGCGAGCCCAAGAAGGGTCATCACCAGCGGGCTCGCCGGTCCGAGCACGCCGCTGAGCGAGGGGGAAGAGCCCAGCGCCACCGCCGCGGCGGTAAGGAGAAAGGCGAGCGCGTAACAAACGCCCAGCAGAAGCCGGGAATCAGCGAGCCGACGCACGATGGCCATTGGCGGCACTTTATCCAGCGCTGTGCGATCGGCGCAACAGCTACGTGTCCCGGATGCCGCAGTCCTTATCAGGCGGATTTCGGAACGCTGATCGCCAGATCGCCGATCTTCTTGCGCAGCGTGTTACGATTCAGGCCCAGAATCTGGGCCGCCCGCAGCTGGTTGCCCTTCGTGGCCGCGAGGGTCAGGCCGATCAGAGGCCGTTCCACCGCTTCCAGCACCCGGTCGTAAAGGCCCGCGGGCGGCAGACCGGAAGGCTGATCGGCGAAGTAGCTTCCCAGGTGCTTCTCCACCACTTCCGCCAGTGATTTCGGACGATCGTCGCGGTTGTCCAGGGCCGGCGGCCGGAAAAGCTCGGCTTCGACTATGCGGGCGCTGATCGTCTGGTCGGGGTGGAGAGCGCAGATGCGACGGATAAGATTCTCGAGCTCGCGCACATTGCCCGGCCAGCGGTAGGCCTGCAGCCGTTCGATCGCGGCCTTGTCGATCGCCTTGGCTGGCAGCCCCTCGCGGTGCGCTCGCAGCAGAAAGGCGTGCGCCAGGTCGGGCACATCCTCGAGGTGATCGCGCAGGGGCGGCAGGCGCAATGGCGCGACATGCAGGCGGAAGTACAGGTCTTCCCGGAAGAGGCCCTGCGCCACCAGGCCGCGCAGGTCCCTGTTGGCCGCGGCGATGACGCGGACGCTCGGCGCGCGTCCGGTGCGCGGATTGATCGCGGTCTCGGCCCCATCGAACACCCGCAACAGCCGTGTCTGCGCATCCAACGGCAGATCCCCGACTTCATCCAGGAAAAGGACGCCGCCATCGGCTTCCGCATACTTGCCGCCGTCGCCGGCGCCGAAGAGTTCCGCATCGACCCGATCGCGCGGCAGCGCCGCGAGGTTGAGCGTCACGAACCGGCCGTCGCGCCGCGGCCCTAGATCGTGTAGCGCGCGCGCCACCAGCTCCTTGCCGGTGCCGGACTCGCCGACGATCAGCACCGTCAGGTCGGCGGCGACCAATCGCGCGATGGTTCGGTAGACCTCCTGCATGGCCGGGGAGCGGCCGATCAGCGGCAGCCGGTCGTCGCGCTGGGCGCGCGCTTGGTTGCGCGCCGTTTCGGCCGTCGCTGGACGGGCCAGGGCGCGGGAAACGGCGGCGGTCATGTCGTCGAGGTCGAACGGCTTGGCCAGATACTCCCAAGCGCCGAGCTCCGCCGCCTTCACAGCCGTCATCAGGGTGCTGTGGGCGCTCATGACGATGACGGGAAGCTTCGGTCTCTGCTTACGGATCGTCGGGAGCACTTGGAAGACGTTCTCGTCAGGCATGACGACGTCGGTGATCACCAGGTCGCCGTCGCCGTCGCCCACCCATTTGACCAGGGTGGCGGCATTACCCGTGGCGCGCACGTCGTAGCCGATGCGCGTGAACGCCTGCGAAAGCACCAGGCGCATGGCCGAGTCGTCGTCGGCGATCAGGATCTTCTTTCCTGCAGGGCTCACGTCGTCCTCGCCATCTCCCGTGGCGTCACCGGCAGCAGCACCCGGAACACGGTGCGACCCGATTGCGATTCGAAATCGACCCGTCCCCCGTGGGCGGCTGCGACCTTCGAAACCAAGGCCAGGCCGAGCCCAGCTCCGTTCGGCTTGGTGGTGACAAATGGCTCGAAGATGTGGTCGCGGATCGCCGCCGGGGCGCCTGGACCATTGTCGGCGACCCTCACCTCCAGGGGGGCTTCGGCGAGCGGTTCCTCCGGAGCCGTGCGGGTGTGCATGCCGTGTCGATAGGCCGTCGAGATGACGATTTCGCCGCGACCGTCGTCCCGCTCGCGCGCCGCCTCGGCGGCGTTCTTCACCAGATTGAGGAACATCTGGATCAGCTGGTCCTCGTCTCCCCACGCCGGAGGCAGCGATGGATCGTACTGCTCCGTCAGCGTGATCTCTTCGGCCAGGCTGCTCGCTGTCAGGGCGCGAACGCGGTCGAGGACCCGGTGGATGTTGACCGACTGCCGGCGCAGCGGCGCGCCCTCCGAGAGGGCCTCCATGCGGTCCACCAGCCGATGCACACGGTCGGTTTCGTCCACGATCAACTGGGCCAGCGGAACATCGCCCACTGACGCCGCGGCCTTGAGCAGTTGCGCCGCGCCGCGGATCCCGGCGAGCGGATTCTTGATCTCATGGGCCAGCATCCGCCCCAGGCCCGCGGCTGAACGCATGCCTGAGAGGTCACCTGGTCGGTCGGCGCCCAGGCTCGAGCCGCGGGCCCGCAAGGTGAGGAGCACGGACCCCTCGCCGATCGGGCTCGCCAGGGCGTCAGCCTCGAACGCCGGTTGGCCAAGCACCTCGATGCGGGCGGCCCGATCGCGAACCCAGCTCTCGGTGGAGCGACAACGTTCCAGGAGCGAAGGGAGGCCGGAACCCGGCGCAAGGCAGTCGGCAAGCCGCGCCCGCGCCATGAGCGTGGAGCCATGGCCCAAGCGGTCGCAAGCCGCCTCGTTGGCGACTAGCAGCCGGTCCTCAGTGTCGAAGACGAGCTTGGGCTCGGGATGCAGATCAAAGGCTGCGGCCTTGAGGGCCGCTTCGCGTTCGGCTCCGCCGGCCAATGCGTCCCTCAAGCGGCCAACCTCCACACCGGGGCGAAGGCGTGCGCGATCTCCGGCGCGAGGCTGGCGCTGTCATCGATGCGGCAAAGGCGGGCGCGAAGCTGTCGCCTCGCTTCTGCGGGACCAACGCCGTTGTGATCGACATAAGCCGCCAGGTGCTTGCGGAACATGCGCACGCCCGGGCGCTCGCCGTACAAGGCAAGGCTTTCGCGAAGTTGGCGGCCGATGATGTCGGCGACCGCCTCCCCGGCTGGCGCGGTGAACGGCTGTCCCTGCAGCCCCGCATCGATCTCTGCGGCCGCCCACGGCCGGCCGATGGCGCCGCGACCAATCATCACTGCATCCGCGCCACTTCTCGCCAGCGCCTGGCGCGCGCCCGCGACATCGAGCACATCGCCATTGACGATGACCGGGATCGACACCGCGCGTTTGACCGCCGCCACGGCTTCCCAGTCGGCCGCCCCCGAGTAGAACTGCGAGCGTGTGCGCGCATGAATGGTCAGCGCCTGCGCCCCCGCGCTCTCGGCGATGAGGGCCATCTCGACGGCGTTCCTCAAGGCCTCGTCCCAGCCCAGACGCATCTTGACCGTCACCGGCCGATGAGCCGCTTCGGCGGCGGCTTCGACCAGCGCCCGCGCCCGCTCGGGTTCGCGCATCAGCGCCGCGCCGCAGAGGCGGCCGGCGACAGCCTTGGCCGGACAACTGAAGTTGAGGTCGATGATATGCGCGCCGGCGGCGACGGCCGCGCGCGCCCCGGCAGCGATCCACTCCGGGTCTCGTCCGACAAGCTGGACGACCATCAGGGGCAGCCCGTCGCCCACGGCGGCGCGCCGGAGGACGTCCGGCCGCCCTCGCGCCAGCGGCTCGGCAGCCACCATCTCGGTGGCGACATAAGGTGCTCCGAGCGCCGAGGCGATCTTGCGGAAGGCCAGATCGGAGACGCCCGTCATCGGCGCAAGCCAGACCCGCCCCGGCACGACCACGTCGCCGACCCGCAATCCGCTGCTCATTATCTGCGCAGACATAGGAGCCTAATTTCTAGGCAACTGGGGGGCGAAGGTAAAGCGTGGCGGGCCTGCTCAAACCTGGATATGCACTGAAACCATGAGCTTCGGCGCGGTCATCGTCGCGGCCGGCGCCGGCGTGCGCGCGGGTGGGCCGAAGCAATGGCGGCTCCTGGCCGGCAAGCCACTCGTCCGCTGGTCGGTCGAGGCGCTGCTGGCCGCTGGAGCGCGACCGCTGGTCGTGGTGATCCCCGCCGGCGAGGAAACGCGCCTGGCCGAGGCGCTGGCCGGCTTGTCCGGCTGGCGGGCGGCGGTCGGAGGCGCAGTGCGGTTTCGCTCGGTCGCGAGCGGCCTCGACGCGCTTGGTCTGCCGGACGGCTCGCTCGTTCTCGTGCATGATGCTGCCCGACCGTTCGTCGCCAGAGCCCACGTCGACAGGCTCCTGGCCGCGCTCGACACCGCGGACTGCGCCTTGCCGGCACTACCACTCGCCGACACAGTCAAACGTGTCGTGGACGGCCGGGTGACCACCGTCGACCGCACCGGGCTCTGGCGCGCCCAGACACCTCAGGCCTTCCGCTTTGGGGTCCTTCGGCGGGCCTTTGAGCAATGGCGCGGGGCGTCAGAGCCGACCGACGATGCGGCGATCGTCGAGGCGGCGGGCGGGAAAATCGCGCTCGTTCCAGGCGATCCGATGCTGTTGAAGCTCACCCACGCAGAGGACTTTGGCATGGCTGAACAGCTCGCGGGCGCGGCGCGAACCATCCGCGTCGGCCAAGGTTATGACGTCCACCGGTTCGGACCTGGCGAAGCGGTTTGGCTGTGTGGCGTTCGCGTGTCGCACGATCGCGGCCTGGTCGGCCACTCGGACGCCGACGCCGGCCTGCACGCCCTGACCGACGCCATCCTAGGCGCCTTGGCGGCCGGCGATATCGGCGACCACTTCCCTCCGGGCGAGCCGGGATGGAAGGACGCGCCGTCCGCAATGTTCGTAGAGCATTCGGTCGCTCTCGCCTCGGCCCGCGGCGGCCGCGTGATCGGCGCGGACATAACGCTCGTTTGCGAGGCGCCAAGGATCGGCCCGCACCGCACCGCCATGCGCGAGCGCGTCGCCCAACTCCTGGGCGCCAACATCGACAGCGTCAGCATCAAGGCGACGACCACCGAGGGGCTCGGCTTTACCGGGCGCGGCGAGGGTCTGGCGGCGATGGCGGTCGCCACCGTCGAGCTGCCGGCTTAAGAAACAGTGCGGGAAAGGAACCGATGATCTTCTCGCTGGAAATCGACACCCTGGCCCGACTGGTGCTCGACGACGCGCGGGAGCGCTCGCTGCGGATCGTCACCGCCGAGAGTTGCACCGGCGGCCTGGTCGCTGCGGCCCTCTGCGCCATCCCGGGCGCCTCGGATGTGTTCGAACGGGGCTTCGTGGCCTACACCAATCGCGCCAAGCAGGAGCAGCTGGGCGTCTCGGGCGACATGATCGCCGACCTGGGCGCCGTCAGCGAGCCGATCGCCCGGATGATGGCCGAGGGCGCGCTGGAGAACTCGCACGCCCACCTGGCGGTAGCCGTGACCGGCGTGGCGGGGCCGGATGGCGGCACGCCGATGAAGCCGGTCGGCACGGTCCATTTCGCCACGGCGCGCGCCAACCAATCCCTCTACCACCGGATGGAGCACTTCGACTTCGACACTCGCGAGGAAATCCAACTCGCGGCGGTCCAGACGGCCCTCGAGATGCTCAGGGAGCGGTTGCGCTAGGTCCGTAGAGCGACGCAGCGCGCTTCTCGAAACAAAGGATGAGGCGCGCCACCGCCCGGCCCATGTTGGCTGCGAGCAGCGCCTTCAAAAGGCGCGACCGGAACTCAAAATCAATGCTGAAATCCAGTTCTACGCCAATCGGATGGGGCGAGAACCTCCAGCGGTTCTGGAGACGTCGGAAGGGTCCGGACAGCAAATCCGCCTCGATGGTCAGGGCCTCGCGATCCAGGCGCACGCGGGTGGCGAAGCGCTCGCGCACGATTGCGAACCCGACCTCGGCCTCCGCGTCCAGGAGCTCGGCCCCGTCGCAGCGTCGGCGATTGGCCACCGTGAGACGGGATACCCAGGGAACGAACTCGGGATAGCGCTCGACATCGCCCACGAGCGCGAACAGCTGCGCCGGGGCGTAAGGGAGGACGCGCCGCAGCTGCTGGCGCAAGGTCTCTTGTCTTCAGCCCGCTGCGGCGGACTTGCGCCGGGCGGCGCGCGCCGCCTTGAGGCGCGCGAAGTCCTCGCCGGCGTGGTGCGATGAGCGTGTGAGCGGACTTGCGGACACCATCAGGAAACCCTTGGCGCGCGCCAGCGCGGCCAGGCGCGCGAACTCTTCGGGCGGGACGAACCGGTCGATGGGCGCATGGCGCCGGGTCGGCTGCAGGTACTGCCCTATGGTGAGGAAGTCGACGCCGGCGCAACGGAGGTCGTCCATCACCTGCATCACCTCCTCGAGGCTCTCGCCCAGGCCGACCATGAGTCCGGACTTGGTGAACATCTCCGGCGCGCGCTCCTTGACGCGCTCGAGAAGCCGCAGCGAGGCGTAGTACCGCGCGCCGGGGCGGACGTTCAGATAAAGCCGGGGCACGGTCTCGAGGTTGTGGTTGAAGACGTCCGGGCCGGAATTGATCACCGAAAGCGCAGCGGAGAGCGGCTTGCGCAGGAAATCAGGCGTCAGGATCTCGACCGTGGTCGTGGGCGCGGCGCGGCGGACGGCCCTCACCGTCTGAGCGAAGTGGGCCGCGCCGCCATCGGCAAGATCGTCACGGTCGACGGAGGTGATCACCACATGCGCCAAGCGCATAGCCGCCACCGCCTCCCCGACCCGAGCCGGCTCCTCCGGATCCAAGGGACCGGGCTTGCCGGTGGCCACGTTGCAGAAGCCGCAGGCGCGGGTGCACACCGCGCCCATGATCATCAGCGTCGCGTGGCCTACCGACCAGCACTCGCCGATGTTGGGGCAGGCCGCCTCCTCGCAGACGGTGGCCAGGCGCGCCTCCCGCACGATAGCTCGTGTCTCCCGGTAACCCGCCGAGCCGGGCGCCTTGACCCGAAGCCAGGGCGGCTTGCGCAGCGGCGGCGTTTCGGCGCGTAGGCGCTTCTCCGGATGCCGAAACATCCGCGCGCCGGCTTCGATGACCGTGGTCATTCGCGGAAAATCGGCGTTCGAGGGCCTGCGATCAAGCCTTGGCGGAGCGGCGCCCGACCCCCGCGCTTTCCATTCCGGTGAGGCGCCTGTAGCCTTTCCGGTCATGCTCGAGGCCTCGAGGCCAGCCACGGCGAGCGGCCCTCGCGATCGCAGCCCGGCCGTCGGCGGCGTCTTCGACGCGCTGCTGGCCGCCGCCCGGCGCTACGGCGGCTCTAAGCTGGTCCTCGAGGACCAGGAACGGCGGCCGCTCTCCTACACCGACGTCATCCGCGCCAGCTTTGCCCTGGCGCGCAAGCTCGCGCCCCTCACCAGCCCCGGCGAGCACGTCGGCGTCCTGTTGCCCTCGAGCGTCGGCGCCAGCGTCACCTTTCTGGCGCTGCAGGCGGGTGGCCGGGTTCCGGCGATGCTCAACTTCACCGCAGGGCTGCGAAACCTCCGCGCCGCCGTAAGGCTCGCCAACGTGAAGAGGGTGCTGACCTCGCACCGGTTCGTCGAGCAGGGCAAGCTCCACGATGTCGTCGATGCGCTCGAGGCAACCTGCGAGATCACCTACCTGGAGGACGTCCGGCGGACGATCGGCTTGGGCGATCGGCTCTATGCCCTTGCCGCTTCGCTGGCGCCTCAGCGCTTCCGCGCCCACGTCCGCGGCGGCGATCCGGCCGTGATCCTGTTCACGTCCGGAAGCTTCGGCGCCCCGCGCGGGGTGGTGCTCAGCCACACCAATATCCTCGCCAACGTCGATCAGGTGGCGCGCCACATCGCGCTCGATCCCGACTGGGTGATGTTCAACCCGCTGCCGGTATTCCACTGCTTCGGGCTGACCGGGGGAGTGATGCTCCCTCTGCTCACTGGCATGAAGGCGTTCCAGTATCCGAGCCCGCTGCACGTCAAGGTCATCCCGCCGCTCATCAAGGCCACTGGGGCCAGCATTCTTCTGGCGACCGACACCTTCGTGAACCAGTATGCCAGGTCGGCCGAGCCCGAAGCGCTTTCCGGCCTCAGGTTCATCGTCTGCGGGGCAGAGAAGGTCCGCGACGAGACGCACAATCTCATCACCGAACGGTTCGGTAACGTCCCGGTCCTGGAGGGCTACGGCGCGACCGAGGCCTCGCCGGTGATCGCGGTCAACAAGCCAGAGGACAATCGCAAGGGTACGGTGGGCGCACTGCTTCCTGATATCGAGACGCGGCTCGAACCGGTGGAAGGCATCGACCGGGGCGGCAGGCTGCTGGTCAAGGGGCCGAACATCATGTCCGGCTATCTGGTGGACGGCGGGGTCGAGCCGCCGCCGGGCGGCTGGCATGACACCGGCGACGTCGTCGAGATGACCAACGACGGCTGGATCAGCATCCTGGGCAGGGTCAAGCGCTTCGCCAAGATCGGCGGCGAGATGGTGTCGATGACCGCGGCCGAGCAGCTGGCCTCGCAACTGTGGCCGAACGCGCGCCACGCCGTGATCGCCGTGGCCGACCCCAGGAAAGGCGAGCGGCTGGTGCTGGTGACGGACCAGGCCGACGCCGAGGTCGGCCCGCTGCTGGCGCATGCCCAGAGGGTCGGCGCGCCGGAACTGGCGGCGCCGCGCAAAATCGTCCGCGCGCCCGAAATTCCGGTGCTAGGCTCGGGCAAGACCGACTACGTCGCCATCCAGCGCATCGCCGAGACCGAGGCGCATGCGGGCTGAAAGAAGGAGGGGCTGAATGGACGCCCTAAACGCCTGGGCGCCGCGCATCCGCTCGCTGCTGCGCATCGTCGTCGCCCTTCTCTTCATCGAGCACGGCACGATGAAGATGTTCCACTTCCCGGCGCCGCTCATGCCGGGCCCCCTGCCGCCGATCCTGGTCCTGGCCGGCTGGATCGAGCTGGTCGGCGGCGTTCTGATCCTGCTCGGTCTGTTCACTCGAGCGGCGGCCTTCGTGTGCTCCGGCGAGACGGCGGTCGCCTATTTCATCTTTCACTTTCCCAAGGGATTCTGGCCCGCCCTGAACATGGGCGGCGAGGCGATCCTCTTCTGCTGGATCTTCTTCTACCTGATCTTTGCCGGCGCTGGTCCGTGGAGCCTGGACGCGCTGCTGCGAAAGAAACCCGAACAACCCCGGGTCGCGACCTAACCCAATCGAACGAAGCGGCTCGGCCGTCTCTGGTCCATCGTCAGCTCGAACAGGTCGGGATTGCGCAGCCCTCGCCAATCCTCGAACCCGAACGACGGATCGACGGACCGCAACACCGCGCAGATCAGATTGCCGTGACTGACAGCTACAGCAAGCCGGTGGCCGGCGGCGGCGATGTCGGCCATCGCCGCGCCTCCCCGCCGCTGCGTCTCCCGCAGGGTTTCGCCGCCCGGGCCAGGACGATGGTCGACGTCCCCGTACGACCGGCGGATATGGTCCAGCCAGTCATCGAGCGGCGCCTCGGCCAGAACCCGCTCATGCAGGCGAGGCTCCTCGATGATCGCCAGGCCCGCCCGCTGCGCGAACGGCCGCGCGCTCATGACGGCCCGCTTGTAGGGACTCGAATACACCGCATCGGGCGCGAGCGTTTGCAGCCTGTCGGCGAGCACCCGTGCCGCGTGCGCGCCGGCCCTGGTGAGCGGCGCGTCGGGCGCCTGGCCGCTGCTTTGGCAGTGCCGGATCAAGATGATCCTCGCCATCCGCGTCTTTAGATGTGCAGCGCCTGGCCGTAGGCGTCGAGCGCCGCCTCGTGCATGGCCTCGCTCATCGTCGGGTGCGGGAAGATGGTGGCGAAGATCTCCGCCTCCGTGGCCTCGAGGGTCATCGCGAGCGCGAACCCCTGGATCATCTCGGTGACCTCGGCCCCGATCATGTGCGCGCCGATGAGCGCACCGCTGGCAGAGTCGAACACGGTCTTCACCAGGCCATCGGTCTCGCCCGAGGCGATCGCCTTGCCGTTGGCCCGGAACGGGAACTTCCCGACCTTGACCTCCCGGCCGCCTTCCCTGGCCTGCGCCTCGGTAAGCCCCACCGAGGCGATGCTGGGAGCCGAATAGGTGCAACTCGGGACCGGGGCCGAGAGCCCGGTGGAGGCCATGCCGGCGATGTGCTCGGCCGCATGGACGCCCTCGTGCATCGCCTTGTGGGCCAACCAGGGCGGTCCGGCGACATCGCCGATGGCGTAGAGGCCTCTGGCGCCGGTCTCGCCGTGCGGACCGACCACCACATGGCCGCGATCGATCTTCACGCCCAGGGTCTCCAGACCGAGGCCCTCGGTGTTTGCCTCGATGCCGACGGCGACGATCACCCGCTCGGCCTCGACCGACCCCTCCTTGCCCCCCTCTTCGAAGCGCACGCGGACGGCTTTGGCGGTCTTCTCCAGCCCGACCACCGCTGCGCCCACATGGAAACACATGCCGCGACGTTCGAATGCCTTGCGCGCCAGAGCCGAGATTTCCTCGTCCTCGAGCGGCAGAATCCGCGGCAGCGCCTCGAGCACCGTAACTTCTGCGCCCAGCGCCCGGTAGAAACTGGCGAATTCGATCCCGATCGCACCGGAGCCGACGACCGCGAGGGTAGCCGGCGCGGCTTTCGGGACCAGAGCCTCGCGATAGGCCCAGATCCGCTCGCCGTCGGGCTCGAGCCCGAGCTTGGGGAAGCTTCGGGCGCGGGCGCCGCTGGCGAGGATCACCGAACGCGGGGCGAGGATGCGCTCGCCGCCGCCCTCGAGCGCGACCTTGACTTTGGGAGCATCCGCGCCGGGTTCCAGCGCCGCGACGCCTTTGACTACCTCGATCTTGTGCTTGCGCATGAGGAAGGCGACGCCGTTGGAGAGCTGAGCGGCGACCTTGCGCGAGCGGTTGACGACAGCGTCGAAATCGTAAGCCCGGTCCCTGGCGGAGAGCCCGAACTCACCCAGGCGATCGAGCTGCTCGTAGATCTCACCGGTCTTCAGCAGAGCCTTGGTGGGGATGCAGCCCCAGTTCAGGCACACCCCACCTAGAGCCTCGCGTTCCACGATGGCGGTCTTCAGGCCTAGTTGCGCGGCGCGGATGGCGGCGACGTAGCCGCCCGGACCGGCGCCGACGACGACGACATCAGGCTCCTGGGCCACGGTTGCTAGAGCAGCGCCTCGATGGCGCTTTCGAGCTGCTCCGGCTTGACGGTCGGCGCGAAGCGGCCGGCGACCTTGCCGTCCCGATCAACGAGGAACTTGGTGAAATTCCATTTGATGGCCGCGCCCAAGAGACCGCCCCTCTGCTCTTTGAGCCACTTGTAGAGCGGATCGGCGCGCGGCCCGTTGACCTCGATCTTCCCCATCATCGGAAAGGTGACGTCGTAGGTCAGCGAACAGAAGCTGGCGATGTCGTGGGCGGTTCCCGGCTCCTGCGCGCCGAACTGATTGCAAGGGAAACCGAGGACCTCGAAGCCGCGGTCGTGGTACTTGCGGCGCAGAGCTTCGAGCCCTGCGTACTGGGGCGTGAAACCGCAGCGGCTGGCGGTATTGACGATGAGCAGCACCTGGCCGCGATGGTCCGCGAGCGGGGCGGGGGAGCCGTCCAGCGCGACGGCATCGAAATCGAAGGCGTTCATCGCTCCCTCTCAGACGACCAGAGTGATCGGATCTTCGATCATGGCCTTGAAGGCGGCCAGGAAGCGCGCGCCGATGGCGCCGTCGACCACCCGATGATCGCAGGTGAGCGTGACCGTCATCACAGTGGCTATCGCCAGCGCGTCGGAGCGGACGACCGGCCGCTTCTCGGCCGATCCCACAGAAAGAATGGCGCCCTGCGGCTCGTTCAGGATCGAGGCGAACGAGCGCACTCCGAACATGCCGAGGTTCGAGATCGAGAAGGTGCCCCCCTGATAATCCTGCGGCTTCAACTTGCGGCCGCGGGCGCGCTCCGCCAGATCTTTCATCTCCCGCGCGATCGCGGCCACGCCCTTGGTTTCGGCGGCGCGCACGATCGGGGTGATCAGGCCGCCGTCGATGGCGACGGCTACGGCGATATCGGCATGATGGTGCAAGGCGATGCCTTCGGGCGTGTAGCTGGCGTTGGCCTCGGGCACGCGCCCTAATGCCGCCGCCGCCGCCTTGATGATCAGGTCGTTGACGCTCGCCTTGACGCCCTCCTTCTCCAAGAAGGCGTTTATCCTGGCGCGCGCCGCCAGCAGCGCGTCCGCCTCGACATCTATGGTCAGCGGGAAGTGCGGCACGTCGCGGAACGCCGCCGTCATCCGCCGCGCCACCGTCTTCTTCATGCCGTCCAGTGGCACAAGGTCGTACGAGCCGGGGGCTATCCCCTGCTCTTCCAGTGTGAGCGCCCTGGCCGGCGCCTCGGCTGCCGGCGCCCTGGCTTCCGCCGGCGTCGCCTTCGTCTCAGCCGTCCCGGCGCCGGGTCTGGCCGCCTCGACGTCCTTGCGAACAACGCGACCGTGCGGGCCTGAGCCCTTGATAGTCGCAAGATCGAGCCCGAGCTGAGCCGCCAGCCGTCGCGCCAAGGGCGAGGCGAAGATTCGCTCTTCGCCCTTCGGCGTGGCGGCCACGCGGCTCCTCGCCGAACGCGCCTCACCGGCTTCTTTCCTCGGCGGCTCAGGCGCAGGAGCAGCTGGCGCCGGACTCGCCCTGGGCGATGGCGGCTTGGGCGCGGGCGCCATGGGGGCTGGGCTTGCCGCCTCGCCATCGGTGCGCAGGCGGGCGATCGGGGTGTTGACCTTGACCTCCTCGGCGCCCTCCGGGACGAGAAGGGCGTCGATCACGCCCTCGTCCACCGCTTCGACCTCCATGGTCGCCTTGTCGGTCTCGATCTCGGCGATGACATCGCCGCTCTTGACCTCGTCGCCGACCTTCACCAGCCACTTGGCCAGCGTCCCCTCCTCCATTGTCGGCGATAGCGCCGGCATCAGCACCTCGACGCTCATGCCCGCTCCTGCGACAGGCGGGCGAGCGAAGCGCCGTGCGCCTCCCAATGACGGCCATCAAACTCGGCCAGGTCCAGGTCCATCGGCTCGTCGAGGCAGCGGGCGTTCACTGACCAGCCGTCCGGGTTGGACCTGGGCCGATAGAAGCTCTTCACGCCGCAGCTGCGGCAGAACAGATGCTCGGCGGTCCCAGTGTTGAACCGGTAGGAGGCGAGGTGATCCGCGCCGCTCAGGAGGCGGAAGCGGCTGGCGGGGACGATCAGGTGGATGAAGCCGGTCATGGCGCAGATGGAACAGTTGCAGGTCTGCGCCGCGGGGCGCGGCGGCAACGCGGCTTCGAAGCGGATGGCGCCGCAGTGGCAGCCGCCGCTGCGCCAAGCGGGATTTCCGACGCTCATCGGTAGGCGACCTTGCGGGCCGCTTCGATGATTCGCTCCACCGAGGGCAGGGCCAGGGCCTCGAGGTTGGCGGCGTAGGCTAGCGGCGCGTCAGCCTGAAACACGCGTTCCGGTGGCGCGTCCAGCCAATCGAAGGCCTCGCTGGTCACCTGGGCGCAGACCTCGGCGCCGACGCCCATCGGCCCCCACCCCTCCTCGATCGTGACCAGGCGGTTGGTCTTCTTCACGCTTTCCACGATGGCCCCATGGTCCAGCGGCCTCAGGGTGCGAAGATCGATCACCTCCGCCTCCAGGCCCTCGCCGGCAAGCTTCTCGGCCGCCTCGAGGGCGAAGCCCACCATGCGCGAATGGGCGGAGAGGGTAACGTCTGCGCCCACGCGCCGGACCTTCGCCTTGCCGATCGGGACCAGCCAGTCGTCGACCTCGGGAACATCGAATTCCTGCCCGTAGAGCATCTCGTGCTCCAGGAAGATCACGGGGTTGGGATCGCGGATCGCCGACTTCAGCAAACCCTTGGCGTCGGCGGCGTCGTACGGGGCGATGACGATCAGCCCCGGCACATGGGCGTACCAGGAGGAATAGTCCTGGCTGTGCTGGGCCGCGACCCGCGCCGCCGCGCCGTTGGGACCGCGAAAGACCACCGGGCACCAGACTTGGCCGCCGGACATGTAGAGCGTCTTGCCGGCCGAATTGATGATCTGGTCCATGGCCTGCATGGCGAAGTTGAAGGTCATGAACTCGACGATCGGCCGCAGCCCCGCCATGGCGGCGCCGACGCCCAGGCCCGCAAAGCCATGCTCGGTGATCGGCGTATCGATCACCCGCCGAGCGCCGAACTCCTGCAGCAGATCGCGGCTGACCTTGTAGGCGCCCTGATACTGGGCCACCTCCTCGCCCATCAGGAAGACGCGCTCGTCGCGCCGCATCTCCTCGGCCATCGCATCGCGCAAAGCGTCACGGACGGTGACGCGCCTCAGCTTCGCACCGGCGGGGAAGTCGGGCTGCGGAACGGCGGGCGCCCCCGGCGCGGCCCCCTCCCCCTCGGGCCGGGGCTTGGCGGACTCGGGCGGCTTCTTCTCCGGCTCGCCAGCCGACTGCGGCGGCGGGACAGGCTCGCTCGGTTGCGCCGGCGCCGGTTCGGCGCGCGCCGGCGCAGCTTCGCCGTTGGTCTTCAGCCGGGCGATCGGGGTATTGACCTTCACTTCCTGCGCGCCCTCGGGAACCAGCAGCTCCTCGACGACGCCCTCGTCGGCCGACTCGACCTCCATGGTCGCCTTGTCTGTCTCGATCTCGGCGATGACATCGCCGCTCTTGACCTCGTCGCCGACCTTGACCAGCCATTTGGCCAGCGCGCCCTCCTCCATGGTGGGCGAAAGCGCCGGCATGAGCACATCGACGCTCATGCTGCTGGCGCGGCGTAGACATCGGCGAGCAGCTCCGCCGGATCTGGCTCCGGGGCGGTTCGGGCGAACTCTGCCGCGTCGGCGATCTCACCGCGCACCTCGGCGTCGATGGCCTTGAGCTCGGCTTCGTTCGCCAACCCGGCCTCCTGAAGCCGTTCGCCAAGGTGCTCGATAGGATCGCGGTTCCGGCGCACCTCGTCGATCTCCTCGCGGGTGCGATATTTGCCCGGATCGCTCATCGAATGACCACGATAGCGATAGGTCTTCATTTCCAGGATGAACGGCCCCTTGCCCGACCGCGCGTGCGCAGCCGCTTTTGACCCGGCCTCGAAGACGTCGGTGACATTCATGCCGTCGACCTCGGCCCCGGGGATGTTGAAGCTGGCGCCGCGGCGGAACAGATGCGTCTCCGACGACGAGCGCTCGACGCTCGTACCCATGGCGTACTGATTGTTCTCGATGAGGTAGACGACCGGCAGCCGCCACAGCTCGGCCATGTTGAAGCTCTCGTACACCTGGCCCTGGTTGGCGGCCCCGTCACCGAAATAGACGAAGGCCACCCTGCCATCCTTCCGGTAGCGGTTGGCGAGCGCCAGGCCGGTGCCCAGGCTCACCTGCGCCCCGACGATGCCGTGGCCGCCGTAAAAGCCCCGGTCGACGGCGAACATGTGCATCGACCCGCCCTTGCCCTTGCTGGCCCCCGCCGCCTTCCCGGCCAGCTCCGCCATGACGGCCTTGGGATCAACGCCCGCGGCCAGGATGTGGCCGTGCTCGCGATAGCCGGTGATCACCTCGTCGCCGTCGCGCCTGACGGCCTGCATGCCCACGGCGATCGCCTCCTGGCCGATGTAAAGGTGGCAGAAGCCGCCGATCTGGCCCATGCCGTAGAGCTGTCCGGCGCGTTCCTCGAATCGGCGGATGAGTAGCATCGATCGATAGAAGGCGAGCAGCCGCTCCTTGGACTGGCCAGCCGCCGGATCCTCGGCCTTGCGCGCCGGCTTGGCGCCGGGTCGGGCGGACTTGGCGGCGGCGCGGGCCATGGCGCTCCAGTGAAGCTTCACCAGCGGCCCGGCGCGCAGCCGGCGCTCTTAGGTTCAGCGGGCGCGGCCGGGGGTCCGGATCACATAGTCCCTCGGGTCCACAAAGCCCAGAAGCACGTGCGCCCGTTCCTCGAGGAGGTCGGCGGAGAGATGATCGTCGCGCAGGTAGGCGATCCGGTTCTCCAGCGCGGCCTCCTGCGCCTGCAGCGCCTTGAGCTCGGCCTTGCGCTCCTCGAAGGTTTCGCGGCGCTCGCGCGCCAGCAGCAGCCCTTTGTCGCCGGTGAGGCCATGAAAGGCGAAATAGAAGATCAACAGCGCCATCAAGGCGGTCGGCAGGTAGGTCGTCAGACGCGCGAACAACCGGGACGCCTCAAGGTGCTGGAATCCGCCTTTGGCGAGAAGTCCGGCGATCCGCCTTAACGGGCGGCTAACGCTGGCCGGCGCGCAGGAGCCTGAAAGCGGCGCGGCCGGCGTAACGCCCCTCGTCCGACAGCTGCTCTTCGATCCGCAGCAGCTGGTTGTATTTCGCCAGCCGATCGGAGCGGGCGAGCGAGCCGGTCTTGATCTGGCCGCAGCCGGCGGCGACGGCTAGATCGGCGATGGTGGCGTCCTCGGTCTCGCCCGAACGATGGCTCATCACCGTGGCCCAGGAAGCTCGGTGGGCGAGGTCGACTGCGTCCAGGGTCTGGGTGAGCGTGCCGATCTGGTTGACCTTGATCAGCACCGCGTTCGCCAGGTCCCGGTCGATGCCCATGGCGATGCGCTCCGGATTGGTGACGAAGACGTCGTCGCCCACCAGCTGGATCTTGCCGCCCAGCCGCCGGTTCAGCTCGGCCCAGCCCTCGAGGTCGTCTTCGGCGCAGCCGTCCTCGATCGAGATGATCGGAAATTTCGCCGCCAGGCCCTCGAGGTAGCCGACCATGCCGGCGGCGTCGAAATCCTTCCCCTCCCCTTTCAAGCGGTACCGACCGTCGGTGAACAGCTCGGAGGCAGCCACGTCGAGTGCGAGGTGGAAGTCACGGCCGGCCTGGTATCCGGCCTTGCCGGCGGCCTCCATGATGAAGGCAAGCGCCGCCTCGGCGCTCTCCAGGTCAGGCGCAAAGCCGCCCTCGTCGCCGACGTTGGTGTTCTGACCGGCCGCCTTGAGCGCGCCTTTGAGGGCGTGGAACACCTCGGCGCCCATGCGCAAGGCTTCGGAGAAGGTGGCCGCGCCAGTGGGCAGGAACATGAACTCCTGCACGTCGATCGGATTGTCTGCGTGGACGCCGCCGTTGATGATGTTCATCTGCGGCACGGGCAGGAGGTGCGCCTGCGTGCCGCCGACGTAGCGGTAGAGCGGCAAGCCCGCCGAAGCCGCCGCGGCCTTGGCGGCCGCCAGGCTCACCCCGAGGATGGCGTTGGCGCCGAGTCGACTCTTGTCGGGCGTCCCGTCCAGCCGGACGAGCAACTCGTCGACCCGCCTCTGTTCGGTGGCGTCGGCGCCTGAGAGCGCATCGAGGATCTCGCCGTTCACGGCCTCCACCGCCCCCGCCACCCCCTTGCCGCCATAGCGGCGCGGATCGCCGTCGCGGCGTTCGATGGCCTCGTGGGCGCCGGTCGAAGCGCCCGAAGGGACGCCGGCGCGGCCGAAGCCGCCATCCTCGAGGATGACGTCGACCTCGATGGTCGGATTGCCGCGCGAATCCAGGATCTCGCGGCCTACGATGTCGACGATCTGCGGCATGGCTGCGCTTGGCCCTGCGTGCCGGTAGGCTAGTCTTCCTTGGGCGTGAACACCTGCCTGCCCTTGTAGGCGCCGGTCTTCAGGTCGACGTGGTGCGGCCGCCGGAGCTCGCCGGAGTCCTTGTCCTCGACGTAGGCGTTGGGCTTCAAGGCGTGGTGCGAGCGGCGCATCTTCTGCCGCGACGGCGACACCTTTCGTTTCGGGACGGCCATGGCGGATCCTGAGAATGAAAACGGAAACGGCGGCCACTGGCCGCCGGAAGCTCTGGGCGGCATATGCACAATGTGCGCCTCGCCTTCAAGCAGGCCTTCGCGACGTTCGCCCCCGAGGCGAGCTTGGCCCGCCCCGTGCAACGGCGATCGGCGACCTCACCCTCCCGTCCCGCTTGGGGAATTTCCGCCATGAGCGCCCGCCACCTCACCGTCGTCGCCGAAGCCATTCCGGCCGAGTACGAGCCGCAATCCGAATCCCTCTCCGGAAAGATTCGCCGGCTTCAAGCCGAGGCGCGGGATCTCGCCCAGGGCCATGTCGGCCTGCTCTGCGCCTCTCTGGCCGAGAGCGTCCGCATCGCCGCCGAGATCGCCGAGGGCGGCGAAGCCTATCCGGTGGGCGCGCGCGAACTCTGCCGGCGCATGGCCGAAGATCTGGCTTTCCAGATCCGCACCCTGAGCGCCATCAGCGAGCGCTGCTGACCAGCCGCGCCGGCGCGACATTGCGCCAGGCGAGATCGAGCAGCATCGCCACCAGAGGCTTCTCGGCGCGCTGGAGATCGACGAAGGTCGAACCCTTCCGCCCCCAGTAGCCCGGAACCGGTGTGATCACGTCCGGATGTCCGGCGACTAGGTTGGCTTGGTCCTCCGGATCGAGCTTCACCATGAGCCGCGCCGGGATGGTCCTCAGCGTGGCGAAGATCCTGCTCCCGACGCGGAACGACGGCATGCCGTGGTGATCGGCTTCGACCGCGTCGGGCAGGGCCAGGGCAAGGGCGCGCGCTTCTTCCGGGGACATGGCCTATAACCTAGGCCTTCGATCGTGAGGCGCCAAAGTGGAGGCCGAAGGGCGGCTCGAGGCCTTCCTGGGGAAGTTCACGCCGGAGATCTGCGGGCGCGCCAAGGAAGCGATCGCGAGATTGCGGGCGCGCTTTCCTGGCGCGACGGCATTCGTCTACGACAACTACAATGCGCTGGCTGTCGGCTTCGGCCCAGGCAGCCGGCCGTCCGAGGCCATCTTCTCGGTCGCCGTCTTCCCTCGGCGAGGGGCGCTTTTCTTCCTCCGCGGCGTCGACCTCCCGGACCCCAGCGGGCTGCTGGAAGGCGGCGGCAATCAGGTGCGCAGCCTCACGCTCGATACGCCCGATCGCCTGGGCGACCCGGCGGTGGGTGATCTCTTCGCCGCAGCCGTGGCCCGCGCCGCCAGGGCCATGCCCGAGAGCGGCGGGACCCTGGTGATCCGGTCCGTCTCGGCCAGGCAACGGCCCCGACGGCCGGCCAAGACCTAGCACGGGTTGCGTTTGGCTTGAATCGCTTTGACCTTCTCCACCATCCTTCGCGCTGCGCGCTCGGCCCAGCCCGCGGCCGCGGGCTGAAGAGACGCGGTGGAGGGGGGTCGCCCAATTCCGCCTGATCGCAACCCGCGCTAGACGAGCCGGCTCTGCTCCACGGCGGCGGCGATGAAGCTGGCGTACAGCGGATGCGGCGCGAAGGGCCGGCTCTTCAACTCCGGATGGAACTGCACCCCGATGAACCAGGGGTGGTCGTCCCGCTCTACCGTCTCCGGCAGGAGGCCGTCCGGCGACATCCCCGAGATCCGCAGGCCCGAGCCCTCCAGCGCCTCGCGGTACTTGGGATTGACCTCGTAGCGGTGCCGGTGGCGCTCGCTGATCGTCTGGGCGCCGTAGATCTCGGCGATCCGCGAGTCGCGCGCCAGGATCGCCTCGTAGGCCCCAAGGCGCATGGTGCCGCCGAGGTTGTCGCCTTCGCGCCGTGTCTCCCTGACGTTGTCGCGCGTCCATTCGGTCATCAGGCTCACCGCCGGTTCGCTCGCCGGACCGAACTCGGTGGACGAGGCGCAGCGCAGCCCGGCGATGTTCCGCAGCGCCTCGATGACCGCCATCTGCATGCCGAAGCAGACGCCGAAGAACGGGACCTGGCGCTCGCGGGCGAACCGGGCCGCGGCGATCTTGCCCTCGGAGCCGCGTTCGCCAAACGCGCCAGGGACGAGGATGCCGTTGACGCCCTCCAGACGCTCGGCCGCGGCTCCATCCTCGCCCTCGAAGGATTCGCTCTCCACCCAGTCCAGCTTCACCTTTACCCGGTTGGCGACGCCGCCGTGGATCAAGGCTTCGATCAAGGATTTGTAGGCGTCCTTGAGGAGCGTGTACTTGCCGACCACGGCGATGGTGACCTCGCCGTCGGGGTTGGTGAGGCGGTCGGCGATGTCGCGCCATTGGGCAAGGTCCGGCGCCGGCGGCTCGCCGAAGCCGAAGACGTCCAGCACCTCGGCGTCCAGTCCTTGCCGATGGTACTGCAGCGGCACTTCGTAGATGTTGGCCGCGTCCATGGCCTCGATCACCGCGGACGGGCGCACATTGCAGAAGAGGCCGATCTTGCGCTTCTCCTCGGGCGGGATCGGGCGCTCGCAGCGGCACAGCAGGATGTCCGGCTGGATGCCGATGGAACGCAGCTCCTTGACCGAGTGCTGCGTGGGCTTGGTCTTCATCTCGCCGGCGGTGTGGATGAAGGGCAGCAGCGTCAAGTGGATGAAGCAGGCGTGGCCGCGCGGCAGCTCCTGTCCCAGTTGCCGGATGGCCTCGAAGAAGGGCAGGCCCTCGATGTCACCGACGGTGCCGCCGATCTCCACCAGGACGAAGTCGACCCCCTCGCCCGGATCGGCCAGAACGAAGCGTTTGATCTCGTCGGTGACGTGCGGGATCACCTGGACCGTCGCGCCGAGATAGTCGCCGCGGCGCTCGCGCTCGAGGATGGTCTTGTAGATCTGGCCGCTGGTGACGTTGTCGGCGCGCGTCGCCGAGACGCCGGTAAAGCGCTCGTAATGCCCCAGGTCGAGGTCGGTCTCGGCCCCGTCGTCGGTGACGAAGACTTCGCCATGCTGGTAGGGGCTCATCGTCCCCGGATCGACGTTCAGGTACGGGTCGAGCTTGCGCAGCCGCACCTTGAAGCCGCGCGCCTGCAGGAGCGCGCCCAGCGCTGCGGAGGCGAGACCTTTGCCGAGTGAGGAGACCACGCCGCCGGTGATGAAGATGTACCGGGCCATGGGAGGGAAAGCATAGGGCCGATTCGCGCCCGACCCCGCAAGGACTTTCTTGCAGCCACGGAAGGCGTTGGATTCGCGGAGACGTCGCGGCTTGGGCGTGCCAACGAGCCGCCCGCCAGACCCTCGGCATCAGCAGCACGGACGCCCGGGCTATGCCTTCGGCGAAGCGCCTAAGGCTGCGCCGGCGGCGTCTTGCGCGGCGCTTCGGGCGGCAAAGCAAGGCCGCTGGGCGCAATGTTCGCCGGCACGTTGATGCTCGGCGTCGGCGCCCCGTACTGGCCCCCCTGCGGCGCCGCCGGGGCGGCGTTGGCCGGGGCCGGCGGCGGCGGCGCCTTGGGCAGCAGGTTCGGGTTGATCGACTGGTTTTCCAAGCGCTTGAGGATCGCGGCCGATGATCGGGCGTGGCCGCCCAGAAGCGTCAACGCCAAACCGATCGCGAGGAACATCGAAAACAGCGCCCAGGTGATCTTGGTGAGCAGGTTGGCCGACCCGCGCGCCGTCATCAGGCCCGTCGGATTGCCGCTCCCGAACGCCCCGCCCTCCGACGGCTGCAGGAGCACCACGCCGATGAGGGCGATGCAGATGAGAACGTTGAGGGTAAGCAGCAGTCCGATGAGCATGGGGTCGATCGTTCAGGGGCCTCAGATGACCTCGAAGATGGCGGCGAATTCGGCCGCTTGCAACGAGGCGCCGCCCACGAGGGCCCCGCCGACCTCCGGGACCGCCAGGATCTCGGCGGCGTTGCCGGGCTTGACCGAGCCGCCATAAAGGATGGGCGCCTCCCGCGCGGCCGCGCCCACGTGGGCCAGGAGCGCTTCGCGCAAGGCGCCGTGCATCTCCTCGATCTGCTCGAGGGTGGGCGTCTTCCCCGAGCCGATGGCCCACACCGGCTCATAGGCCAGGGCGAACGCCGCCGTCCCCAACGCCTCAGCCGGCAGCGATCCGCGCAACTGCCCCGTCACCACCGAGAGCGCCTTGCCCGCCCGCCGTTCCTCCTCGCTCTCTCCGATGCAGACGATCGGCTCCAGCCCAGCGCGAAGGGCCCCGCACACCTTGGCGCCCACCAGCGCGTCGGTTTCGCCGTGGTAGGCGCGGCGCTCGGAATGACCGAGAATGACCAGCCGCGCTCCCGCCTCGGCCACCATCTCCGGCGCAAGATCTCCGGTGAACGGGCCTTGCGGCTCGGGCCGGCAGTCCTGCGCGCCCACCAGGATCGAGGAGCCAGCCAGGACCTCGGCCGCCAGCCGGATCAGGGTCGCCGGCGGACAGATGGCGATGCGCGCCGCCGGCGGGGTGCGCTCCACCCGGGCGGCCAGCGCCCGCGCCTGGTCGAGCGAGGTCGTCAGGCCGTGCATCTTCCAGTTGCCGGCGATCAGGGCGCGCGTAGGCATGGGGCGCGCTTAAGCCAAGGGCGCTTGCAAGTCACCGTCGCTTGCCGGCGTCCGACGCGCTCCACTATATCCGCGCGGCCCGACACCTCCCCGAGGGAGCGAGATTCATTCATGACCGGATCGTTGCGATCCACGGCGCGTAGCCCGCTGGCCGTGGGCCTGATGGGCGTGCTGATGCTCGTCTTCCTGCTCTTGGGCGTCGGCGGCGGCTCGAGCCGCTTCGCCGACATCCTGCGCACGGGCGCTACGAACGCGGTGGTGGAGGCCGGCTCGCACGTCACCACCCCGCAGGACTTCCGCCGCATCTTCGAGCAGCAGCGCGACCGCCTGGCCCAGCAGAACCAGCAGCCGCTCACCGACGAGCAGCTGGCCCAGCAGGGCATCGACCGGCAGTTGCTGGCCGCGATCGCCAGCGATCAATCGGTGGCCGAGTTGCTTCGCCGCGCCGGCATCCGTCCGGCGGCCTCGCTGATCGACGCCGAGATCAAGAAGCTCCCCGGCGCTTTCGACAAGGTGACCGGACGCTTCAGCCAGCAGCAGTTCCTGCAGATGCTCTCCGACCAGGGGCTGACCCCGCGCGAGGCCGAGGACGAAATCGGCGACGAGATCGCCGAGCGCCAGTTCGGCGAGGCCGCCGAGGGTGGCTTCCGCGTGCCGCGCCTCTACGCCGCCCTCACCGCTGTCGCCGGAGCGCAGAACCGCGACGTCAGCTATTTCATCCTGCCGCCCTCGGTCGTGCCCCAGCCGGCCGCCCCTACCGACGCCCAGCTGACCGCCTGGATGAAGGAGAACGCGGCCCAGCTGATGCAGCCCGAGCGCCGCATCATCACCATCGTCGACTTCTCCCCGACGGCTCTGGCTTCCACGATCACAGTCGACCCCAAGGCGGTGCAGCAGGCGTTCGCGAGCCAGAAGGCGAGCCTGTCGACGCCCGAAACGCGGTCGATCGTCGAGATCCCGGTCAAGACGCCGGCCGAAGGGTCGGCGGCGGCAGCCCGGCTCGCCAAGGGCGAGGATCCGGCCGCCATCGCCCACAGCCTGGGCGTCGAGCCCATCTCCTATGCCGACAAGCCGGTCACCGACATCGCCGACGCCGGCATCGCCAAGGCGGCTTTCGGCTTGCAGGCCGGCCAGACCGCCGGCCCGGTCCAGGGCGACCTGGGCCTGGCGGCGATCAAGGTCACCAAGGTCACCCCGGCCCACGAGGCCAGCTTCGACGAGGCCAAGGCGAAGATCACTGCGGATCTGGCCAAGCGCGCCGCCCAGGACAAGGCGTACGCCATGAGCCAGAAGTTCGATGACGCCCGGCAGGCCGGCGCCAGCTTCGCGGCGGCCGCCCAGACCTCCGGAGTGACGCCGACCACCATCGGTCCGGTGACCGCGCAGGGCCTCGGGCTCGACGGTAAGCCGGTTCCGGGCCTGACGGACAAGGAGCTCAAGGCAGCCTTCGCCGCGTCCAGCGGCGAGGCGACCGACCTCAGCGACGCCGGCGGGGGCGAGTACTTCGCCCTCAAGGTCGAGAAGGTCCTGCCTCCGGCCCTCCCCGACCTGGCCCAGAACCGCCAGGCTCTCGCCCTCGCCTACCAGCGCAACGTCTATCTGAAGGCGCTGTCGGCCAAAGCCCAGACCCTGATCGACGCCCTGCGCTCGGGTCAGCCGATCGACAAGGTCGCCGCTTCCGTGGCCGCGCACGTCACCCACCAGACCGGGATGGAGCGCATCCTCGCCCAGCAGTACCAGAGCCTCGGGCACGACTTCCTGCTGGGCGTCTTCGGAGCCAAGGTGGGCGAGCCCATAGCCGCGATGACGCCCACGGGCGTCGCCATCGGCCGCATCGATGCGGTGCGCGCCGGCGATCCGACCACCACCGCGCGCCTGGTGCCCGCGGTCCAGAGCCGGTTCACCCAGGATTACCTTCAGGACATCGCCGGCGCGGTCGCCGCCGCCGCCGAACGCAGCGTCAAAGTGAACGCCAACCTCAAGCTGGCCGATCAGGCCATCGGCGTCGACCAGGCGGCGCTGGCGAAAGGCGCCAAGGGCGGCGGCGGAGCCCAGTGAGGCTCGAGCCGGACGAGGCGTGCTTCGCCCAAAAATACGCTGCGGGGGCGTCCCAGGTCGTCTTCGCGCGCCTGATCGATGACCTCGAGACCCCGGTTTCCGCCTTCCTGAAGCTGGCGGCGGCAAAGCCGTACGCCTTTCTCTTCGAGTCGGTGGAAGGGGGCGCCTGGCGGGGGCGCTACTCCATCCTCTCCATGGACCCGGATCTGGTCTGGCGGGCCCGCGACGACACCGCCGAGACCAGCGAGGGCGAGGCGATCGCTCGCGGGGCGTTCACGCCCCAGCAAGGCGGCGCCCTCGACAGCCTGCGCGATCTCGTGGCCGCCTCGCGCCTCGAGCTTCCGCCAGGACTGCCGCCGATGGCCGCGGGCCTCTTCGGCGTCCTCGGCTATGACATCGTGCGCCTGGTCGAGCCCCTGCCACAGGCCAATCCCGATCCGCTCGGGCTGCCGGACGCCATCCTGATCCGTCCACGGCTGGTGGCCATCTTCGACGCCATCGCCCAGGAGATCGTGCTCGTCACCACGGTGCGCGCCGGCCCGGCGAGCGCGGCGCAAGCCTATGCGGCGGCGCGCGAGCGGCTGGAGGCGGCGAGGCGCCATCTCGAGACGCCGCTTCGACCCGCGCCCGAGCCCGAGGCCGTCCCCGCGGCTGTGCTGACGCCGGGCAAGAGCCGTTCCGAGTACGGCGCGATGGTCGAAAAGGCCAAGGCCTATGTCCGCGCCGGCGACGTCTTCCAGGTGGTGCCATCGCACCGCTTCAGCGCGCCCTTTTCGCTGCCGCCGTTTGCGCTCTACCGTTCGCTTCGCCGCACCAATCCATCGCCCTTCCTCTATTTCCTCAATTTCCCCGAGTTCCAGCTCGTCGGCTCCTCGCCCGAGATCCTGGTGCGCCTGCGGGACGGCAAGATCACCATTCGCCCGCTCGCGGGCACCCGCCCGCGCGGGGCGACGCCGGCCGAGGACCTGGCCCTCGAAGCCGAGCTGCTCGCCGACGAGAAGGAGCGCGCCGAGCACCTGATGCTGCTGGACCTCGGCCGCAACGACGTCGGCCGGGTCGCGCTGCTCGGCGAAGAAGGCCGCAACGCTTCCCCCGCCGAGCGCGGTGCGCCGCACGTGCGCGTCACCGAAAGCTTCGTCGTCGAGCGCTACAGCCACGTCATGCACATCGTCTCCAATGTCGAAGGCGACGCCCCCGAGGCCGTCGATCCGGTGGACGTGCTGACTGCGGCGCTGCCGGCCGGGACCCTCTCGGGCGCGCCCAAGGTGCGGGCCATGGAGATCATCGACGAGCTCGAGAGCTTCAGGCGCGGCGTCGGCTACGCCGGCGCCGTCGGCTACTTCGGCGCCGACGGCTCGCTGGACACCTGCATCGTCCTGCGCACCGGCCTCATCAAAGACGGTACGCTCTACGTCCAGGGCGGGGGCGGTGTCGTCTTCGACAGCGATCCTGACGCCGAGTACGACGAGACCTGGCACAAGGTCCGCGCCCTCGAGAGCGCCGCCCAGGAGGCATGGCGCTTTGCCTGAGGGCGGTTTGTCCGAGGGCGTGCTCCCGCTCCACCCCCGTCCTCATGGGCTGCTGAGGGTTCTGGGCGTCGTCTTCAGCCTGGCCGTCGTCGTCGGCGGGGTGATCGGCTCGGGCATATTGCGCGCCCCCGGGGTGGTCGCCCGCGGCATCCACACCACCCCGATGATCCTGCTGGCCTGGACCATCGGCGGCGTGGTGACCCTGCTCGCCTCCATGCCGCTGGTGGAGGCCGGCGCCTCGGTCCCCCGCGCCGGCGGTCCCTTCCCGATCGCCGAACGGGCCTTCGGCCGCACCGCGGCCTTCGTCACCGGCTGGATCACCTGGCTGCAGTACGCCGCCGGCGTCGCCTTCATTTCGGTGGTGTTCGGCGAATACGCCCACCGGCTGGGCCTGGCGACCGCGGTCCCCATCGCCGGGCTGGCCGCCGCCCTCATCCTCGCCACCGCCGCTATCAACTGGACCGGCACACGGCTTTCCGGCGGCTCGCAGACCATCGCCAGCGCCGTCAAGGGCGCGGTCTACTTCCTGCTGGCGGTGCTCCTCTTCCTCCTGCCGCACGGGCACGCGCCGCTGCGGGCCGCGCCCACGACCGCGACCGCCCTGACGGCGGTCGGCGCGGTCGTCATGGCGATCCGGGTGATCTACCAGACCTACGCCGGCTGGGACGGCGCCATCTATTTCTCCGAGGAGGTGCACCAGCCCGAGCGGGCGCTGGCGCGCGCCACCTTCACCGGCATTGGCGTCGTCAGTGTCATCTACGTGCTCATCAACGCCGCCACCCTGCACGTCATCACGCCGGCGGAGATGGCGGGCTCGCAGCTGGCGGTGGGCGATGCCGCCCGGCGGGTGCTCGGACCGGTCGCCGACACCGTGATCACCGCCTTCAGCCTGTTTTCCCTGGCCGCCATCGCCAACCTCAACCTGATGGCCGGCGCCCGCATCACCTGGCGCATGGCCGCCGACGGCATGCTGCCGCGGGCGCTCGCCTACGTGGCCCGGGCGGGGACGCCGCGCGCCTCGCTGGCGGCCCTGGTCGCCGCCTCGCTGATCTTCGCCGCCATCGGCAACTACGAGCTGATCGTGCGCATCTACTCGCCCTGGAACATGGCCAGCATTCTCATCGTCTGCCTGGCCGCCATCGCCTTGCGCTACCGCGAGCCGGCCCTGCAGCGGCCCTGGAAGATGCCGCTCTTCCCATGGACGGCGATCTTCGCCGCGCTCATCCAGGCGGCCCTCATCGTCCTGGTGGTGCTGGACGATCCCAGGTTCGGCGTCTGGTCGGGCCTGGCGGCGCTCGCGCCCCTGCCCTTGTGGCTGATCTTCGGCCGCCGCGCCCTGCCTGCGATGGCCAAGGGATCGAGTCGTTGAGCGGCTTGGGCCCGGCTAGGCGGAAAGCGCGTTTCTGATGTCGGTCCGGGAGAAATCGTCGCCCTTGTAGAGCAGCGGCGCGCCTTCCCTCTTCGCCAGAGCGTAGGCGAAGCAATCGCCGAGATTAAGACCGGCGGAGGTACGACGGCCGTAGCGCGCGAAGGCGCGGGCCGCCTCTCGCGCCGCCTCGCGGTCCGCTGGAACGATTTCCAGCTCCGCGTCGATAAGCAACTGCTCGGCCGCCAACGCGCCCGGTTCGCTTCCCACGGCTCGGGCGCGGACGAGCACCTCCCAGAAATTCACCGCCGACATCTTGGAGCCAGCAGAGTCTCGCAGAATCCGGAAGCAATCTTTTGCCTCAGGCTCCTCGAGGAGGATTGCGAGCACCGCCGAGGCGTCGACGACGATCACCGTGGCAGGCCATCCTCGTCGTAGAGATCCTCGTCGGTGAGCGGGGGCCCGATCCTTGGCAGCGCCTGGAACCTCGCGACGGTTGCCTGCATCGCTCGTTCTCGCCGACGGGCGCGCCCTGCCTCTTCCTCCATCCATTCCGCTCGAACACGGCGAAGCTCCCGATCGACGGCGTCCGCCACCGAGTCGGTGATCGGGCGGCCGGTGGCGAGAGCCAGTTCACGAATCTTCCGGACCACTTCGGGCTTTCGGATCTGGATCGGCGCGTCGGTCATGACAAGATGAAATCTATCATGACAAACGCCGTTGGTTCAATCGGATCCGATCACGGCCCAGTGCTCGGGGAGGGCCAGCCAGTCGAACCGCCCGTGATTTGAGGCGGCGCCGGTCGGCCCGCCGATCTCACCCGGAGCAAAACAGCCGCCCGCGACGCCTGTGACGCCAGGGTAGATGCTGACCGTCCAGGTGAGCGTCGAGCCGCAGCGGCGGCAGAAACGGCGCTCCGCCTGGAACTCGGGTTTCTCGATCCGGTAGGCGGAAGCCGCCCCGCCCCGCCCTTTCACCTGGTCGTCGCGGAAGTAGCAGGACCAGCCGAAGGCGCTGCCGGTGCGCTGCTTGCAGTTGTCGCAGAAGCAGACGGCGTTGAGGGACGGCTCCCCCTCGACCTCGATCCACAGATCACCGCAAGCGCAGCGCGCCCGGCGGGTCGGCGGGTCGCTCAAGCCGAGGCCGCGCCAGCCGCCTTCTTCTCGGCGTAGATCATCAGCGGCGCGCCGCGGCCCTCGGCCACCTCGGCGTTGACCACCACCTCCTCCACCCCCTGGAGCGTCGGCAGCTCGAACATGGTCTCGAGCAGGATCCCTTCCAGGATCGAGCGCAGGCCGCGCGCCCCGGTCTTGCGGGCGATGGCCTTGCGCGCCACCGTCTTCAAGGCGTCGTCGGTGAAGCTGAGGCCGACGTTCTCCATGTCGAACAGGCGCTGGTATTGCTTGACGAGCGCATTCTTCGGCTCGGTGAGGATGCGCACCAGCGCCCCTTCGTCCAGGTCATCGAGAGTCGCCAGCACCGGCAGCCGGCCGATGAACTCGGGGATGAGGCCGAAGCGCTGCAGGTCGTCGGGCTCGACCTGGCGCAGGATCTCGCCGCTGCGCCGGTCGTCCGGATCGGCGACCTTGGCCGAAAAGCCGATCGAGGTGCCGCGCCCGCGCTGGGAGATGATCTTGTCCAGTCCCGAAAAGGCGCCGCCGCAGATGAACAGCATGTTGGTGGTGTCCACCTGCAGGAATTCCTGCTGCGGGTGCTTGCGCCCGCCCTGCGGGGGCACCGAGGCGATGGTGCCCTCCATGATCTTCAGCAGCGCCTGCTGCACGCCTTCGCCGGAGACGTCGCGGGTGATCGAGGGGTTGTCGGACTTGCGGCTGATCTTGTCGACTTCGTCGATGTAGACGATGCCGCGCTGCGCCCGCTCGACGTTGTAGTCGGCCGCCTGCAGCAGCTTCAGGATGATGTTCTCGACGTCCTCGCCCACATAGCCGGCCTCGGTCAGCGTGGTGGCGTCGGCCATGGTGAAGGGCACGTCGATGATGCGCGCCAGGGTCTGGGCGAGCAGGGTCTTGCCCACGCCGGTGGGGCCGATGAGCAGGATGTTCGACTTGGCCAGCTCGACGTCGTTGTTCTTCTGAGCGTGGTTCAGGCGCTTGTAGTGGTTGTGGACCGCGACCGAGAGGACCTTCTTGGCGTGGTCCTGGCCGATGACGTAGTCGTCGAGGACTTCACGGATCTCGCGCGGCGTGGGCGCGCCATCGGCATTCTTCTTGAAGCCGATCTTGTGCTCTTCGCGGATGATGTCCATGCACAGTTCGACGCATTCATCGCAGATGAACACTGTCGGGCCGGCGATGAGCTTGCGGACCTCGTGCTGACTCTTTCCGCAGAAGGAGCAGTAGAGCGTGCTCTTGCTGTCGCCGCTAGCGGCCTTGGTCATCGTCTCCCACCTCTGACGGCTCCCCCGTTCAATGGCCCTGGCGGATCAGCGTTCCCGCCACGCCACATCTCCTGCAGGATAGGCGCCGCAGATTGTTCAATTATTGACTTTCCCCGATCCGGAGGCGGATCACAACCCCAGGGGCGTGGGTTGAGTCTCCCTTCGTGATTCGCCGAGGGTTGAAAAGCAACGCTCCGATTCGTTCCTAAAAGGGGCTGTGCGAAAATGGGAAGCGCGGCGGTCGGGCGCCAGGGCAGACGGGCCTACCGGCCCCTTGTCGCCTTCGACTTCGACGGCACCCTGACGGTGCGCGATTCCTATCGCGACTTCATCAAGTGGCGCTGCGGCCCGCGCCGATACGCCGCGGGGCTGGCGAGGCTCGCCCCCGCCATCGCCCGCTACGCCCGCGATCGCGACCGCGGCGCGCTGAAGCAGGCGCTGACGGCGGAGTTCCTGGCCGGCGAGACGCGCGCCGACCTCGCCGCCTCGGCCAGGGCCTACGCCACCGAGCGCGCCCCGGCGATGCTGCGGCCGGACGCGGTGGCCTGCTGGCGGCGCTGGCAAGGGTACGATGCTCGCCTCATCATCGTCTCGGCCACGCCCGACATCATCGTCGCCCCGTTCGCCCACGGCCTGGGCGCCTGGCGCCTCATCGGCACCCGCCTGGCCTTCGACGAAGCCGATCGCGCCACCGGCTGCTTCGACGGCCCCAACTGCCGCGGCCCGGAAAAGGCCGTCCGCCTGCGCGCCGAGCTCGGCGAGACTGTTCTCCTGGCCGCCGCCTACGGCGACACCGACGGGGATCGCGAGATGCTGGCGATGGCCGAGGAGGCCGGCTACCGCGTCTTCGGGCTCAAGCCGTGAAGCACGCCGGCGCCGCCGCCCTCGACCGCCTGGAGCCGCTGCTGCAGCAGATCCGCGCCCGCGGCGGGCTGAAGGAGAAGTCCCGCGGCGTCTTCTACCGAGGCTCGAAAGCCTTCCTGCACTTCCACGAGGATCCGGCCGGCCTCTTCGCCGACGTGCGCGCCGCCGACGGCGGCGATTTCGAGCGGCTGAAGGTGGACGAGGCGGAGGGCGCGGCGGCGCTGCTGAGACGGATTTAGGATCGCGCAAAGAACCATAAGTATTTTCAGCTACTTATGGTCGAATCCTGCGTGCCAGCCTTAGCACGTTCCGGCACGTTTTCGCACGTTTTCGCACGTTTTCCCACGCTTTCGCAGGTCTTCGCACGCTCCGGCACGCGCCGGCACGATCTGGCTCGTTCCCGCAAGGTTCCGGCAAGTTGCTCGAGAGAACCGCCCTCGCTGCAGATGCGGCGGACGGCGATGCCGACACACAATCCGTAGTCAGCGTAAACCCCACCTTCCCGTTCCTTCGGAACGGGCCCCTTCCGCCCCCTCAGGGGGCGGAGAAGCAGGCCCCCGCCAGGAGACCGGTTTCCTCCCTCCGGCAGGCGGGCGCAGGCGACCTCCGCCGGGTGGGGAAGGAGAGGCTCAGTTCTATTCACGATGTCAAAACCCAAGCGGCAAGGCGCCATCACGGCTATCGCCGCGACGGCTGCCATCTATTGCAATTCGCAATAGATGTCAAGGGCTGGCGTGGCGGTGGGCCGCCCTACTTCGCTTCCTCGCTGGCGGCGCGGCTCTCGTAGATGTGGTCCACCAGCCCCCAGGCCTTCGCCTCCTCGGCGCTCATGAAGTGGTCGCGGTCGAGGGTCTTTTCGACCTCCTCGTAGCTGCGCCCGGTATGCTTGGCGTAGAGCTCGTTCAGGCGCCTCTTGGTGGCGAGGATGTCCTCGGCGTGGCGCTCGATGTCGCTGGCCTTGCCCTGGAAGCCGCCTGAGGGCTGATGCAGCATGATGCGGGCGTTGGGCAGGGCCACGCGTGAACCCGCCTCGCCCGCCATCAGCAGGAACGAGCCCATGGAGGCGGCCATGCCGATGCAGGTCGTGGAAACGGGACTGCGGATGTACTGCATGGTGTCGTAGATCGCCAGGCCCGACGAGACGATGCCGCCCGGCGAATTGATGTACATGTCGATCTGCTTCTTCGGATACTCGGATTCCAGGTAGAGAAGCTGGGCGCAGACCAGGGACGCCACGGCGTCGTCTATCGGGCCGGTCAGGAAGATCACCCGCTCGCGCAGCAGCCGCGAGAAGATGTCGAAGGCGCGTTCGCCCCGGCTCGACTGCTCGACCACCATGGGGACGAGGTTGAGGTTGGCGGAAAGGGCGGACATGTCGGGCCTCGGGACTCAGGGATAAGGGCGCCGCTGATATCGGCCGCCGCTGCGGCGCTTGCAAGCATCCGACCACCGCTCATTCCATGTGGCGCCGAAGGGCAAAGTCCGGGGAGTCCGGCAAAGCCCGGTCGCGAGCGCGGCTCGCCTTGCGTCGGGTTGGTTCGCAGCATCATTCGCCGAGGCGCGCGGGAGCGGCAAAACCATCCGCTCATCCCGTGCGAGCCCGAGACAACTGCGACGCGGAGAAACTTGCCTGGGCCCGCTTTCGCCGGGTGAGCGGAGGAAGAGGTTACTTCGCTTTGCCCTTGGCCTTTGGCTTCGGCTTAGCGGCGGCCCTCTCGGCCTTGACCGGCTTTGACTCTGGCTCGGGTTGCGCCTTGGCCTTCGCTTTGGCGGCGGCCTTTTCTTCGGGGACCGGTTCCGGGGCCGGCGCCGGCTCGGCCTTGGCCTTGGCGCGCTTCTTGGGCTTTTCCGCCGGTTCCTCGATGCCTTCGGGAAGCTCGTCCTCCTTGTACAGCTCCTCCCGGGAAACCGGCCGGTCGGTCACCTGGGCCTTGCCCAGGATGTAGTCGACGACCTTCTCCTCATAGAGTGGGGCGCGCGCCTGCGCCTGCAGGCCAGGGTCCTTGCGCAGGGCGTCGAACACCCGCTGCGCCTGCTCGCCGTAGCGCATCGCCTCGCGCCTCAGGGCGTCGTTCAGCTCCTGCTCGCTGACCGTCACCTCGCCAAGGCGGCCGATCTCGGCCAGGACGAGGCCCAGGCGCACCCGCCGCTCGGCGATCCGGCGGTATTCGGCGCGCAGCTGCTCCTCGCTCTTGCCCGCGTCCTCCTCGGACATATGGCCGTGCTCTTTTTCGTGCTCGAGCTGGGCCCAGATGCCGGAAAACTCCGCCTCCACCATGCGACCCGGCAGGGCGATCGGCGCGTGCGCCGTGTCGAGCGCGTCCAGCAGAGCCCGCTTGGCCTTGGCCCGGCTCTGGGCTCCGTATTCCCGCTCCAGGTTGCCGCGCAGGGCCGCCCGCAGCGCCGCCAGATCGGCCATCCCCAGGCGCTGGGCCAAGGCGTCGTCCGGCGCCGCCTCGACCGGCGCGCGGGCCTCCTTGACGGTGACGTCGAACTCGGCCGCCTTGCCGCTCAAGCGCGCCACCGGATACTCCTCGGGGAAGGTCGCGGTCACGGTCCGCTTGTCGCCGGCCACCGCGCCCTGCAGCTGTTCCTCGAAGCCGGGCAGGAACCGCCCCGAGCCCAGGACGAGTTCGACATCCTGCGCCGACCCTCCCTCGAACGGAGCGCCATCGATCCGGCCCTCGAAGTCGATCAGCAGCTGGTCGCCCATCTCGGCCTTGGCCTTGCGCGCCCGTGGCTCGTAAGCGCGGTTCTGGGCCGCCAGCTCCGCCACCTGGGCGTCGACCTCGGCCTCGGCGACCGGCAGCACCGGCCGCTCCAGCTTCAGCTTGGCGATGTCTGTCGGCTCGAACTCGGGCATCACCTCGACCGAGAGGTCGAAGTCCAGGTCGGCCTGGCCGGCGAGCACCTTCTCCATGTCCGAGCGCGGCTCCAGCTGCGGCTGGGCGGCGATCCGCAGGGAGTTGTCCTCGACCACCTTCTGCGAGGTTTCGGAGAGGGTCTTTTCCAGCACCTCGCCCATCAGCGCCTTGCCGTAGAGCCGGCGCACGTGCGCCTTGGGCACCTTCCCCGGGCGGAAGCCTTTCAGTCGCAAGGTCGGCGTCACCTCGTCGATGCGCGCCTCCAGCATCGCCCCCAGCTCGGCGGCCGGGATGCTGACCCCGAAGGTGCGCGAAAGGCCCTCGGCGGATTTCGGGGTGACCTGCATGTCTCTGATTACGGCTTTCGGGCGCGGGCGACCTTTAGGAGCGCGCCCTATGTCACGCCAGCGCGCGCCGCATCAAGCGGCGTCCCGGTTTCGATGACGAACCTCGCCTCCCCACCGGCGCCCAGACTCGACCTCGCTCGGCCGCTGCCAGAAGTTTGGCATTAGTTCGACTAAAGCTAATTGACGTGTCCGCGCTTTGGCGTTAGTTATACACAAATGAAATCGGCCGCCGTCCAAACCGCCCGGCCCCGCCGGTCTTACCGCCAGACCGCCCGCGCGGCTTCGGCGCAGGCCACTCGGGCGCGCGTGGTCGAAGCGTTCCAGCCCCGCCTCGAAGAGCACTGGTTCGAGGACATCCGCCTGGAAGACGTGGCCCGGGACGCGGCCGTCACCGTCCAGACCGTGATCCGGCTTTTCGGCGGCAAGGACGGGCTGCTGTCGGCGACCATCGATCGCATGGTCGACACTGCAAAGTTGATCCGCCGGACGACGAGCCATGAGCCGGCGGCGGCCGTGCGCGCGATCATCCGAAGTTACGAAGACATCGGCGATCTCGTCATGCGCCTGCTCGCCCAGGAAGAGCGCCATCCGGCGATCCGCAGGGTCACCGATGTGGGCCGGGTCGAGCACCGCGCCTTGCTCGCCGAGTTCTTCGCCGACCGGCTTTCGCCTCTCCCCGAAATTGAAGCGCGACGGCGCCTCGACGCCCTCGTCGTCGCCACCGACCTCTATGTCTGGAAGCTCATCCGCCGCGACATGCGCCGGTCCGTGTCCGAGCTTCAGGCGCTGATGGAAAGGATGATCCGCTCAGCGCTCGCGTGAGTCCGTTGCAACCCTCTGAAAGACGGAACGCACACCATGACGAGCCACACTTCCAAATCATTCCTGCTGGCCACCTGGGAGGGCGGCGGCTCGGTCGCCCCCATGCTTACGGTGGCGCGCAAGCTGAGGGCCAAGGGTCACCGGGTCCGGGTGATGAGCGATGCCTGCAATCGCCTCGAAGCCGAGGCCGCCGGGGCGCAGTTCGTTCCCTGGACCCGCGCCCCCAGCCGCTCCGATCGCACGCCGGCCAGCGACCTGGTGCGCGACTGGGAATATGAGGGCCCCGCCGGCCTCATCCAGGTGATGGATGCGGTTTGGGCCGGGCCGGCCCTGGCCTACGCCCAGGACATCATGGCCGAGCTTCGCCGCGAACCGGCCGACCTCGTCGTGACCAACGAGTATCTCTTCGGCGTCATCATCGGCTGCCAGGCGCTCGGCCAGCCCTATTGCCTCTTCATGTCCAACGTCTGCCTGTTCCCGATGCCGGGCGTGCCCCCGCTCGGTCCCGGCCTGGCGCCGGCGAAGACCGAAGCCGACCGCGCCCTGCATGAGGAGGTGTCCAAGGGCGTGATCGGCATGTTCGACGCCGTCCTGCCGGCGGTCAATGCGGCTCGCAAGGCGCTGGGCCTGCGGTCTTCGGCCCACACGGTCGACCTGTTGGCGGACGCGGCCGGGGCGCTCCTGGCCACCGCCCGTGCCTTCGACTTCGCCCCCGAGGCCCTGCCCCCCGGCATGCGTTATGTCGGCCCGCAGATGGACGAGCCGGCCTGGGCCGAGCCCTGGGTCTCTCCTTGGCCGAACTCCGACCGCCGCCCGCTCGTCCTGGTCGGCTTCTCGACGACGTTCCAGAACCATGCCGCCGTCCTGCAGCGGGTCATCGACGCCCTCGAGCCGCTGCCCGTCCGCGGCTTGGTGACCTTGGGAGGCAGCATCGGGGCGGACGAGCTGCGGCCTTCGCCCAACGTGCGCCTGGTCGAGAGCGCCCCGCACGATGCGGTGATGCAGGAGGCTGCCCTCGTGGTAACCCACGGAGGTCACGGCACCGTCATCCGCGCCCTTACCCATCGGCTGCCCATGCTGGTCGTGCCGCACGGCCGCGACCAGAACGACAATGCCGTCCGGGTCACCGAACGCGGCGCCGGGCTGGCCCTCCCCGCCACCGCGTCCGCCGAGGAGATCGGCGCGGCCCTCGCCCGCCTCCTGAACGAGCCCGGGTTCGCCCTCGCCGCCCGCCGCTTAGGGGGCGCCGTCGCCCGCGAGGTCGCGCAATCGCCCGTGGTCGAGGCGCTGGAAGAGCTGGCTCAGAACGCCGGCGCTCGCCTAGCCGCCTCGACCGCCTGATCCGGGTTCCACCGCCTCCGCTTGAGGGCTGCATAGCCTGGCCGTATGACGTTCGCCTCCTTCGCCTCGGGTCGAGGGGAAGATGGGGGCTTTGAATGACGGCGACGGACACTGGCGCGCGGCTGATGCTCGACACGCGGACGTTCGACTCGAGCCGGTGGGACCGGGTGAAGCTGCGCGACGACGACATCATCGTCGCCACCTGGGCCAAGGCCGGGACGACGCTCACCCAGCAGATGGTCTGGCAGCTGATCACCGGCGGCGCGGACGGCGTGGCTTCGCTCGCGGTTTCGCCGTGGGTGGAGGTGCGCTTCGGCGGGCCGGTCGAGGCCATGGCCGCGATGCTCGAGGCGCAGAGCCAGCGGCGGGTGCTGAAGACCCATTCGCCGTTCGAAGCCGTGCCTTTCCGGGACAGCATCAAGTACGTCTACATCGGCCGCGATGGGCGGGACGTGATGTGGAGCGCCTACAACCACCTGTCGTCGTTCAGCGATGCCGCCTTGGAGAACATCAACGCGCTCGAAGGGCCGTGGCCCAAGCAGTTGCGGCCGGAGATGGGCGAGCGCGCCTACTACCTGCAGTGGCTGGACGGGAACGAAGCGTACGAGGGCCAGGGCCCATCCTTCTGGGACAATGTGAATAGCTGGTGGGACCAGCGTCGCCGGCCGAACGTGCTGCTGCTCCATTACGCCAACATCATCGCCGACCTGGCCGGCGAGCTGCGTCGACTGGCCGCGTTCCTGGAGATCCCGGTCGACGAGGCGCGCCTGCCGCTGCTCGTCGAACATTGCGGCATCGACTACATGCGCGATAAGGCCAAGGGCTCGCGTCTGGACATCGCCTTCAAAGGCGGAGCGGCCAGCTTCTTCAACAAGGGCAGCAACGGCCGCTGGAAGGACGTGCTCAGCCCGGCCGAGATCGCCCGCTGCGACGAGGTCGCCGCTCGCCACCTGCCGAGCGATTGCGCTCATTGGCTCAAGACTGGGGAGCTGCCGGGCTGATCCGCATGCCAGGCAGCGGGCTGCGATGAGCGAGGCAGGCGACAGGTCGGAGGCAAGCTGGCCGTCGGACTCTGGTTTCCGCAATGCGGCCGCGGTCTGCGCGATCTCCTTCCCGCTGGCCATCGGCTCCGCCCTCACCGGCCTTGCCGCCGTGAACTTCAACGTTGCGGCCGTGTCCGACCCGACGCTGCTGCTGCGCGCCGGTCATCGCGCCGCTGGCCTCTGGCGCGCCAGCCTGCTGCTCGATCTCTTCGGCTATTACCTGCTGATCGTCCCCCTCACCCTCGCACTGCGAGCGACGTTTCGGCCGCGAGCCGGGACGTGGTCGGACCTCTACGGCTTCTGCCTGCTCGCCTACTCACTGGTGGGCGCCATCGGCGCGGCGATGCTGGCGATGGCCACCCCGCCGATGATCGAGGCTTTTGCGGGGGCCGCACCGGCCGCCCGGCAGGCTCTGACCACCGCCTACGCGGTCCAGTCGGACGACGTCTACCGCGGCCTGTGGAACCTCCTCGAGACCTTGCTCGGAGGCGTCGGCTGGGTCGGCTTCGGCTCGCTGCTATGGTCGCAGGCGCGGCGGGTTGGCGCACTCACCATCGCCCTGGGCGTCTCCACACTGACCGACAGCTTTGGCGAGGTCGTGAACCAGCCGTGGCTCTCTCAGATCGGGCTGAACCTCTATCTTGCCCTCGCCACAGCCTGGCCCCTGGTCATGGGCATCCGCTTGCTCGGGAGACGTCCCCTGGCCGGGAGCGCCTGATCACACGGACCGCCCCCGGGGAAGTTTGGTGCGGATGAGAGGACTCGAACCTCCACGCCCTAAGGCGCCAGAACCTAAATCTGGTGCGTCTGCCAGTTCCGCCACATCCGCCCCGGCGCGCCGCGCCAGGATAGACGCTGGCTGGCCCGGCCGCCAATTTCGTCCTTGGCGTCAATTGGGCCTTGGCCCGGGCGCCGACTCGTCTTCTGCTCCGGCTCGGCGGCGGGGGGGGGCATTCGAGTTCCAGGTCCGGCGTCGCATCCTCCGATCGCCCCGGCCATCCCCTCGCCGCGGGTCTCTCCCAGGTAAGCCTGATGACGGCCGGCGCCCCCCCGCCGGCCGTCATTTCTTTCAGGAGGACCCCGACCGCACCAGACAGCGCCGGCCGTGGGCCGTGCGCGTGCGACAGAATTGCCGCGCCGCCGCGACGCTCGCAAAGCCGGCGACCATGCCGCGATAGACCGTCCGGCCGCCGACCTTCGTCATCGCCACGAAGGCGCGCAGACCCTGATCGTCCAGGGTTGCGCCATCCAGATGCGCGAGCGCCCGCTCGGCGTCCGCGCGCGCGCTCGAGGAGATGATCTGGACGGCGGCGGCCGATCGGGCCGGCGCCCCAGACTGTGTCAAAGGCGCCGCCGAATCCGGAGCTGTCACGGAATCCCGGGCAGGAATTGAATCGGCCGTTCGGCCAGCGGTCGCGATTGTGGCCGCGTGGCGGCACACCGCCTCTATGACCCCGCCCAGGAAGGCGCGCGGATCGGGCCGCCCCCATCCGCCCGGGACCTTCAGCGACCGCGCCGGCCCTTTGAGGCCATGGTCGGCGAAGACCTCCATCGAGCGGACGAGATCGCGGCCCTGGGCGCAGTCGATATCGACGCTGGCGCGCATCGATTTCCAGCCATAGGCGGCGGCGGCGCCGTCGGAGACGGCCTCGGCCTGCAAGGCGAGGCCCGTGATGACGCCGGCCTGGCCGCGCGCCGGCGCCGGTTCCGGCAGGGCGACGGCGACGCCGTCGCCGAAAGCAATGATCTGGCGCTCCGGCAGGCCGGTCCACGCGGCTGCTCGCCGCGCCATCTCCGCGCGCGGCGTATCGTCGGCCGCGCCGGGCAAGGCCAGGACCGGCGGCGGCGCGGCCAGGATCGGCGGCGGCGCCGAGGGGGGTGGCGCAGACGGCGCCGGAGCAGACGGCGCCGTGAGAGCGCCGCCGGCCGCCAGGCAGAGCAAGGTCGCCGCGGGGCCGAGCGTTCGCATGCGCGCGACAATATCCAGCTGCCAGCGCCGGCGGGAAGGGGCTCCGGCGCCGCGGGCGCCCCCGAGGGTGCAAGACCTTCGCCCATGTCGGCCGGCCATTCCCGGGAAACAGCGCGGCGCTGCCGCGGCCATCTCATCCCTCAGCCGCACGGCCTCGGGCCATCAGCGGCGCCCCCGCCGCATGTCCAAAGATTTGCTGGTCGGCGGCGCCTCGTCCGGCGGGACATGGCCACGGACGATATGCGGTGTGACCACCACATAGAGGTCGGTTTTGGCCGTGGTTGAGTTCTCGGTGTCCAAGAGGGCGCTGAGCACCGGCACATCGCCGAGGACCGGAAGCTTGCTGCGGTGTTTCAGATCGCTTTCCTGAGCGAGGCCGCCAATCACGAAGCTCTCGCGATCGCGAACCGTGGCCGAAGTGGAAGCCTCGCGCTGACTGATGGTCGGATAACCCTGGGAGAATCCGGTGACGGAGGAGACGACGGCGAAGATGTGCGAGGTGACAAAGCCGTCGTCGGTGACGCGCGGGGCGATCTGCAACGTCACCCCGACATTAACATACTGCACCTGCTGCTGGACGGCGTTGACACCGGAAAGGGCGATGGAGGTGAGAATCGGCAAGGCATCGCCGGTGACGATCTTGGCCGAGCCGCCGCTCTGGGCGGCGATCCGGGGTTTGGAGACAATCCGACCCTGACCGCGGGCGATCTGGGCGTAGAGCGCTGCCTGCAGATTGACGCTCAGGCCACCCCCGCGCGGGGTGTCGGACTGGCCGGGGAAACCTTTGGAAAACACCCATGCGGCGGTGGCGACCTGATTGTTGGGGTTGTTGAAATCAAGGCCGAGGTTGCGAGCCCCGGTTTCGGTGAGCTCCACGAAGACGGTCTCCAGGACGACGGTTGGCACCGGCTGGTCGAGGCTGGCGATCGCCTGTCTGATGGCCTCGACCCTCGCGGGCGTCCCCTTGATGATGACGGCGTTGAGGCGGCGGTCGACGCCGATGGCGTCATCGACATCGCGCCCTACGGAGTCGGTGGCCGGCCCGGCCGTATTGAACGCCGCCGCGACCGGGGGGGTCGGGAGGCCGCCGCCGTAGAAGGTCTGTCCGCCGGCCGAGCCGAAGTTGGGTTCCTCCGGTGTGAAGGAGTCGTTGGGTTTGAGGCTCTGGTCGGCGGTGAGCAGGCCGACGATCTCGCTAACGTCCGCATAGCGCAGCGGCACGACCACGAGGATCTCGCCCGGCCCGGGAATCAAGCCATGGGCGGCGCCCGATTGGGGTGGCTCGCTGTCGACGCCAAGCGCCGCCGGCGCTCGGACCGTTGAGGGCGGCAGCCAACTCTGAGCGACAGTGGTCGGCCCCGCGGGAGCGGCAATCGGCGCCGTGGGCAGCGTTATCTGTGCGGTTGCGGGTGAACGCGGTGCTGACCATAGGGTGAGCACCGCGAACGCCAGCAGAACCCTTACCGGCCGCATGGCCAAACAGGCCCCTGATTACCGGGGGACCGGACGGTGGCGGCCGCCGGCTGCGATCTAGTTCGGGAAGACGCGCCTGCCGGTGATCGTCCCCGGAACGTGCTGCTCCAGGGTCTTCCCGGTCGGATCGTAGACATCCAACGTGAACGTCCCTGTGAAGCCGTCGCCCTTCGGACCGACGGTGACGTCCTCGGTCAGGATGATCCTGGCCGCCAGCGCACCGGTGGCCGGGTCATAGGCGAGCGGGAAGTGCTTGAGATGATAGGTGTTCGGGCCAGTCTGGCGCCACACGCCCAGGCAGAAGTTGCCGGAAGCCGGCGTGTGGCCGCCGCTGTTCATGATCTCGGTGCCGTCCGCGTGCCATTCCGAGTACCCCCAATCGATCTGGTTGCCGCCAGCCATGAACGACACCGACCAGAGGCCGACGATGGTGTTTTGGTACAGACTTACCGGCTGGAACCGGACTTCGCCGGACTGGGCCTGGTAGGTCGCCGGCGCGAGTGACGGAGCACCGCAACCAGCCCAAGCGGAGGACCCCGCGAGGGCGAGAGCGCCGGCGCCGACGCCGACCAACGTAGCTCTCAATAGGTGACGCATCGACTGAATCTCCTTGTGCATCAGACGCATGGGCCACCCAGCGCCTGGCGCCAGTATGGCCGCGCCGCCGGCGGATCGGCTCCGATTTCTCCCGATCAGAGCCCGATCTTTGGCCGACTTGTTGCATTCTGCGCGGCCAAAGTGCGCGGAATCGCCGATTTCGGCGGCTCGGCGCGTATGTTAGGCGGAGAGGCGCGCTTGGGGCGGACGGTGGGGCCTCGTGGATAAGCTCAGTCAGGATCTCCCATTCCTGGGAAGGATAGATCTTGCCCGAGAGCCGAAGTTCGCCCTTGGCGGCCTGGCTGCGCGCCCCTCGAGCTGCGAAGTCGTCTTCGAGGGTGAACGGCGGGTGCTGCAGCGGCGGGTGATGCAGGTGTTCGTCGCTCTCGCCTGCTCGCCCAACGAGGTGGTCTCGCAGTCGGAGTTGATCAGTCGTTGCTGGAGCGGATTGAGCGTCACCGATGACGCCATCGGCCGCTGTATTGGCCAGCTCCGCCGGCTCGCCGCGAGTTGGAGGGAGCCGCCCTTCACCATCGAGACCCTGCCCGGTCTCGGCTACCGGATCGACCCGCGCGGCTTACGGGCCGAACCCGAGGTTCGCGCCGCCGCCATATCGCCCAGGGCCCTCCGGGCCGCGATCGCCGCGGCTACGGGATTGGCCGTCGTGGCTTTGGCGACTTGGTGGCTCCTCGGCGGGCCTGCGGCGAGCCCGGGAGCCGGGGGTCGATTCCCCAATGTTGTCGTGAGGGCGTTCCAGCCGGCGGATGGCAGCGCGGCCGCAAGAGCCTACGCGGCGAGTCTGACTGGCGCCGTTTCGGATGCCGCGAGCCACTACGACCTGGTCGTGATCCGACCCTCGCTTGCCAACGGTGACGCAGGCGCAGCCTCCGCCACTGGCGCGGATTTCGTTCTCGACGGCCGGCTGGCGCGCAAAGGCGGCGCTCAAGTCATCACCAGTGAACTCGTCGACGCCCGCCGCGGCGTCGTGATCTATTCCTTCGACACGCCCGCGCCGGCAGGATCGGCGAGCAGCGCCGCGGCGGAAATCGCCGGGCGGATGGCCCACGCGCTCGACCCGAGCAAGTTCACCAACGACCTCGGCGGCAAACTCTCGCCCCTGGATTACACCCTGGTCGCGCGCGCCAACGAGGCGATCGACCGTTGGGATATGGTGGACGCACTGGGTCTGACCCAGACTCTGGCTCAGCGACATCCCGACGACGCCGACCTCAAGGCCTCGACGGCGCTCGCCGCCGCCTTTGCCGCTCAGCAGGCCCCGCCGGCCGGCCGGCCGGCGCTCATCCGTCTCGCTCGGCGCTCGGTCGCCGAAGCGGAGAGGCTGAACGCGCCGTCCGCCCTGCTGCACGATGCTCGTCAGTTGCTGCTTTCCGGCCCGCTGACCTGGGCGGCGCAAGAGGCGGAATTGCGCCAAGCAGTGAAGTTGGATCCCAACTTGCACGTCAGCTTCAACGCTCTGGGAGAGTTGATGCTGTCGGTGGGCCGTACGAAAGAAGGCGTCAGCCTCATCACTCGCTCCATCCAGCTCGATCCCATGTCTGAAGTCGTGATCGGGTCCGGACTGCGTGACTTCGTCGAAGCAGGCGCGACGGACGAGGCCAATGACGCCCTTGCTCGCTTCGCGACCCTCTGGCCGGATCAGACCGACGCGGCAAGGTCCTTCCGGCGCCTGATCGCCCTTTATCTGGGCGCCCCCAGGGACGCCCTGGCCAATGCCAATCCCCAGCCTGGAGTGTACGCCGAGGTCGGCCTTCCGCCGGCGCAGCGCGAGGCCATGAACGAGACGCTCGTATCGGGTGAGCCATCC
This sequence comes from Caulobacteraceae bacterium, assembly GCA_035946795.1. Taxonomy (GTDB): domain Bacteria; phylum Pseudomonadota; class Alphaproteobacteria; order Caulobacterales; family Caulobacteraceae; genus Acaudatibacter. The sequence goes on from DASYYX010000053.1 coordinate 48,585, forward strand.
AAACTCAGGCGGATGATCGGCGAATGCTTCGCCAACTATGGCCGCAGCACCGATCAGTTCGCCGACCGGGAGTGCCTGCTGGAGATGGTCGAGCGGGGCGCGCTCGACGACGCCTTCCGCTTTGCTGAAATCGCCTACCCCGACAATCGTCGCCTCTATCCGCCCGGCGCCGACGGCTGGCTGGTGAATCCGCCGCTCGGCCTCGATCCGGCGTGGCTTTTCACGCCGCGGATGAAGCCGTTCCGGGACGATCCCCGCTTTTGGGACGTGGCCGTCCGCACCGGCCTCGCGGCCTACTGGCGTTCGACCGGCGCCTGGCCCGACGATTGCCAACATCAGCTCGCGATGTGCCAAAGCCGGGCCGCCGCCGCCGTGGCCAGGGACCGCCCGCTTGACCCTGGCGGGTCGCCTTGACTCCCTAGACCTCCGCGCGGGTTTCGGCTCGCAGCCCGCCCCTCGGGCCCCGGACGCCGTCAGTGGTTACTGCCCTCCGGGTCATGGCGCGGGGCTGAGGATGCGCCGGCTTTAGGCCATGAGGGACTTCCACCGTCCGTCGGCTAGGATCGGACGGCGCCGGGCGGTTGGGCGAGCGCCACGGGAGGGAGGCGAAAGCGGGTTAGCCGTGCGGCCAGTGGCTTTGATCCTCGCTCTCGCCTTGGCGGGGCCGGGGCCGGGGTCGTGAATCTCGTGATGAAGAAGGACTTGTCCGGTGTGCAGCTGGACGCAGAGCGTGGCTTCTACAGCCAGGTCACTGCTGGCGGCGATCGCCGAGCCCGCAGAGCCGCGCCCAGGGCGCCCAAGCCGGAGAGCATCAAGGCCCAGGCGGCAGGTTCGGGCACGCCGTTGGTGCGCGTGGCGGCGGCGTTGGTCACATCGGAAGCGAAGGTCGCGGTCCAGCCGACCTGGCCGCTGCCGGCGCTGGTGTCGAGGAAGCGGGTGACGTCTACCGGCCCCTTCTCGGGGATCAGGGTTCCGGCGACCCCGGGCAGGGTCCAGCCGTTCTTCGGGTTCGGCCCCTGGGTCTCGGTGTCGGAGGAAAAGCCGAAGAACAGCCTGGGCGCGCTCGCCGTGCCGGAGTTGTGGATGCCGACGATGTCGCTGAGGTTCCCGACCGGCTCGATGAGGCCGATGTATGCCCCGTAGAGGCTCTTGTTGAACTTCACTCCGGTAATGGCGTGAAATCCGAGCGTCTCCTTCACCCCTGCCGAGGAGACCTCGTAGACCCTGACGATCTTCACCACCTTGCCGGCGGAGTTCTTGACGATCAGCTGGTCCGATAGTTGCGCCGGGCGGGCCGCGCCGGCGAGCGCCAGGGCCGACAGTCCGACCGCACAGCTGATGGCGAGATGGTTGCTGGGATCCCGGTTCATGCGTGAACCCTCCAGTGCGCCTATGCGCAGCGAGGGAGGGAAAGGGACGCGCTCCCGCGCCACGCACTCCTTGAGGCAATCTTAACACGGCGCGTTCTGCGAGCATAGAGAACATTGGGCGACGAGCGCTGCCGGCCCAGGTTCCGGCGAGCGCTCGGCGCGCCAGCAGTTCGTACCACGCCGGCTACGCGCCCGATTAGCCGGGAAATGCTCTAGGGGCGGCATAGATGTGCGACATCGGAATGAAGCGGCCGAGACCGGGGGCCCAGACCGGGACGCCTGCGCAGACGGAAGCGCCGGTCGGCGAACCCGACGACGCGAATCGCCGACTTCGTGAAGGTGAGCAGTGGCGGGCGCCGTCCGATTCGTGACGAGCACTACGTCCACGTCGTAGCTCCAGCCGATGCCCAGAGCGGGCGGCGTCTTGCTGCGACTGCTCGGGGTCTTCTTCGGTCTCGCTAGAGGCGGCTCCCAGCGGCCAGCATTGCGTGGCTCACAGGGAAGTTGTCGGCCAATCGCGCCAAGCCGGCAAGCGCGGCGTGCGCGCCGAGCCCGGCCATTTCCTGCACAAATGCGCCTCGCGATCCTCCCGGCGGATCGCCCACGATCAGCGCCCCGTACGCGCCGGAGCCCGCCGAGTCGGACGTTACCGTGAGCGTGGCCTGGAGGGTGAGGGTGCTCCCCGCCAAGGCTCCCGAACCGAGCGCCCCCAGATCCGTCGCAGCCCCGCTGAAGAAGCTCTGGAGGGCTGCGCCGGTCGCGAAGGTCTGGTTGATCAGGGTGGCGCCGTCGACCATCAAGGTGAAACTGCCGCCCGTCACCCCCGAACCGATCAGAGCGCCGTTGTAGAAGCCCACGATCAGATGCCCTTCCGAGGCCAGCTGCGTGAGATCGACGGTGAGGTTGATCGTCTCGGTGGTGGTCTGGCTGGACACGCCGCCGCTCTTGGCGTAGCCGCCGCCCAGCTCGCCGATGGCGAAGAACACCGGCGAGGCGCCGAACGCCGCCTTGATGCCGGGATTGCCGTCCAGGACCGCGGTCGTGCTCGCCGCGTCCGGCGCGCCAGTCACATAGGCGACCGCCTGACCCTGGGTGGCGAAGGCGAGCGCGGGCGCGCCGATGAGGGCCTTCGTTTTGGCGCTCTGGCTGCCATCGACGTTTCCGCTGGCGCTCGCGGATGCGGCCCGTACCAGCTCGCCGCTTGCCAGCGACGTAGTGGCGCTGGCGCTGAAGGTTCCGGCGGCGCCGGTGACGATACTCTTGGCCGAGGCGTGGCCAGCGATGGCCACTCCCGCTGCGGCGGCGCCGGCGACAGCGCTGGCGACCGCGTTCACGTCGGAGCCCGAGGCGGTTGTCAGGGCCTTGGCGCCGCCGCCGTCGCCGCCCGCGAGACCATGGCTGCCGGCGCCGCCGCTCGCGGTGGTCGCCGCGTGGACGTAGGCCGCGCCGGTGAGCGTGAGGCTGGCCAAGGCCGAGCCGCCCGAGACGCCGTTCGAGCCGACGCCGTACCCGCCCGCGCCGCCGGTCGCAGAGCTGGTCGCCGAAACGGCGGAGCTGTGATTGGCGTTGGCCAGATCGTCGAACACGAGGTTGGAGGCGGCCGCGCCCGCGGCCCCCGGCGCGCCGCCGATGCTGTGTCCTCCGGCGCCGCCCACGGCGCTCTGGTCCAGAACCAGGCTGCCGCCGGCGGTCGAGCCGGTGACGGCGTCGGTGAGGGTGCTCGCCGCTCCGGCCCCGCCGCCGGCGCCGTTCGATCCCGCGCCGCCGGCGCCGCCGATCTGGAGGGCGTCGGAGGTCGCGCTTCCCGCGCCCGTCGTCGTGGACGTCGCACTGACAACGACGGCGAGGCCGCCCGCTCCTCCCGTGTGGCCGGCGCCGTAACCCGTTCCTCCGCTGCCGCCCTGCGCCTGCGCCGCGGCGTACGACGTGGTCCCGGTCGCGCTCGCCTTGGCTTTGGCGGCCTCGCCGCCGGCGCCGCCGTCGGCGTGGCCGCCATAGGGCGCGGCCCCGCCGGCCCCACCGAACGCCTGGGCGTGAATCGACGCCGATCCAGCGCTGGCGACGGACCCGGCCGCTTTGGCCCTGGCGCCGGTCGCGCCGCCGGCTCCTCCGCCGCCACCGGCGCCGCCTCTGCCCTTGAGGTCGACATAATCCGTGGCGCTCTGGGTGTCGTTGAATACGATGTTGGCCTTGCCCGCGCCGGCCGCGCCGGCCTGGCCGTTGGCGCTGTAGCCTCCCGCCCCACCGTAGGCGTCTTCAGTCAGGGAGAGACTACCCCCGGCCGTCGATCCGGTGACGGCGCCCGAAAGCACGCTCTGGGCGCCGGCGCCGCCGTTGGCGCCGTTGGACCCGCCGCCGCCAGCGCCGCCGATCTGGATGGCGGTGACCAAGGCGCTTGCTGTGCCGGTTCCCTGGGCCGCGGCGGTGGCCGATGCCCCGGCGCCGCCGCTGTCGCCGGCCCCCGCGGCCGCGCCGCCCGCGCCGCCGCG
>DASYYX010000054.1:0-1872 GCA_035946795.1 Caulobacteraceae bacterium
TCCCAGTCGACGAACTCGAGCTGCTCCTGAAGCGTCGACTTCTGGATCGCGTGGCCGAATAGGCGCTGAAAGGCGGCCTGCCGGTCCGCATGCCACTGGCCGATGCCGAAGGCGCGGCCACTGTCGCCGGTGGCGTCCCACCGGAATCGGCTCTCCGCTGCTAGATTCGCCGCGATCCCTTCGGACTGCGCAAGGGACCAGCCCTTGCTCTTGAACACCTGAACGGCGTCCCAGTACGTCGCGGCGCTGCGGTTTCCCTTAAGTCGGGCCGCGGTCGCCTGTTTTTCAGCCGTGCCCGTCTCCGGATTGAGCTCGGTCCCTCTCTGCGCCGCATCATCCCGAAGAGAGAGGCCTCCGCTGCTCCAGAGCAGTCGCAGCCTCGTCGTCCCATTGATCAGGCGGTCGATCAGGCCGGCCCAATCTTCAAGCCCGTGCTCGATGGTCGTGAGCCATGGGATGACGAACTTCTGCCCCAGGTCCTTTTTCAGCGCGTCCCACTGGCCCTTCCTCTGGGCCTCGGCCTCCTCCGCGGCCTTCGAAGCGGCGATTTCCGCTTCCGTCAGATGTTTTACGCTCCGGTCCGCTTCTTCGTAGTGACTGCGGATTGCATCCGGACCCTCGCGGAGCAGTGGCAGGAGGTCCGTGACGCCGAACATGGCGGCGTACTTCTGCTGAAACTGAGCGGATCGACCTTGGAAGACCCTCGAGAGGTCGATGAGAGTATTCGTAACGTCGACCGTGCCGTCCTTGGCGATCCGCATTTGCAGGTGGAGAGAATTCAGGGCGGCGAGGACCGTGTTGTTGCCGCTCCATTTCGCCGAATAAATCGCGTTCCCAAGGCTGTTCAGCGCTGCCGTGGCCGTCGGCGCTGCAATCCCCACCTGAGCCGCGGCCCCGACCCAATCCTCCATTTGCCGCTGCGGGAGCCCGATTAGCTCTGCCGTGCGCGCCGAGGCGGCCGCGGTATTGGCCATCGATTCGCCGAACTTGAACGCGGCCATCGCCGCGATGCCGGCGATGGCGGCGAAGCCGCCCAGGACGCCACCGGCGACGAGCGCCGCGCCGCCGAGGCCTTCCGCCCCGGCTGCCGCCTCGGCCAGACCGGCGGCCGAGCCCGCCGAGGACTTCCCGAGCTTGAGGAGGGTGTCGATCGCCTTGGTGACCGGGCCTCCGCCGGAGATCGCCCGCGCCGACTCGCTGAACTTCACGAGCGGCTGAGAGAGGCGCGCGAACCGCTTCTCGGCCGAGGCGACCGCTTGGGCCGTCTTGTCCTTGGCGGTGATGTCGACGCGGTACTGCTGGGTCATCTGGCGGCCGCGAAGAAGGCGTTGGCAGGGCGACTCGCGGGATTGGGCGACTCACCGAAGACTGGAGGGGCCGGGGCGCGCCAAACGCTCCGGCCCCTGAAACCGCCATCCGGGGCGGCCAGTGAATCACCGTTCCCCATTCTTCGGGATTCGGGGTTCCCGTCAATCGGCATGGCCCAGCACCCCGAGGCGCGCCATGCCTGGAATCGCCGACCACGCCCTAATCACCATTCGCTGCCCGAAGTGCCGCGAGGAGCAGAAGAAGACCATCGGATGGGTGAAGGTAAATGAACGTTTCACCTGTTCTTCTGGTCACGAGGTCGCAATCCGCAAGGACGAGTTGATTCGCGGCCTTGATCAGGTCGAGCGCGAGCTCGCCAAGATCCCGCGAAAGATAACGCTCAAATTGTGAGCGGATCGGGCCGGTCATCGGGCCGCCCCGAGCGCCTGGGCGCCGTCAAACCAGAACTCGATCTCGCTGAACGTCAGCGAGCGCAGCGTCGCTGGCGTCCAGTGGTAGAAGGCGGCCAGGAAGACCAGGCGCTCGCGCCAGTCCTCCGGCCGC
>DASYYX010000055.1:0-12427 GCA_035946795.1 Caulobacteraceae bacterium
GGTCATCGGGCCGCCCCGAGCGCCTGGGCGCCGTCAAACCAGAACTCGATCTCGCTGAACGTCAGCGAGCGCAGCGTCGCTGGCGTCCAGTGGTAGAAGGCGGCCAGGAAGACCAGGCGCTCGCGCCAGTCCTCCGGCCGCCTCAGGTAAAAAGCGCCAGGAAGTCGCCGGCCTTCTTCACGTCTCGCGCCATCATCTTGGCGATCGCCTGTTCGGGCACGCCGCTGATGAGGCTGATGGCGAAGATGGAGCTGCCTTTCTTGCGCATTTCCTCGAGCTGACCGAACGTCGGCTCGCGCACCGTGATCTGGGTGAGGGTCTCGCCGGCGAAGTCGATCGCCTTGTGCAGGTCGATGACGAGCTCGTCGGGGAGCTCGGCGGGGGCTTCGTCTTCGGCGGCGTCACGCACTGGGCGGCACCTCGGTCACGTCGATAGATTCCCAGCGGACCTCGAAGGTGGCGTCCATCGACTTCACCTCCTGGTTCTCCACCGACCAAGCGTTTCGCGCGACGATCGTCTTGCCGTTGGCCAGCTCGGTGATGATGTTGGCGTTCACCATCTGGTTGAAGGTCGCCACCGTGACCGAGCCTTGGTCGCGGAAGGTGCCGGAGACGAAGCCGGCGATGGGTGTCTCCTTGAAGCCGTGCACCCCGTCCATGCCGACGAGGGTCTCGCGCTTCACTGTCGAGACGCCATAGCTGAAGTCGCCGACGAGCGCATAGCTGACGCCGTCGACGCTGATGTAGGCCGTCCCGGCCAGGCGGTTCGGTGTGGCCATCGGGCCCTCTTGTTTGAGGTTGAGGCGCGGTCGCGCTTAGCCGTCAGCCGCCGAGCTGGGCGGCGGAGAGGCGGAACTGGGCCAGCAGGGCGAAGATGCGGAGCTGGTCGATGAGGATGCCCGGCCAGAGGACGTCGACGCGGTTGGGATTGGTGGCGTTCTGCTCGACCACGATGGCGGCGGCGAAGAGATCCGATCGCTGCACGAAGCCGCGGTATTCGAGGTCGCGGTAGGCGGCGATCTGGTCGACGCGGATGATGTTGGGGGTGACGATGTTCGACCCCGGCGCGAAGCGGGTGCCGTCGGCGGCGAGCTTGCACCTGGCGAAGATGCTGGTGACACGCGCCTGCAGGGTGCGCAGGACGTACATCAGGAGGAACATGGTCTCGATCTCGAGGTACGAGTCGTCGGCCACGCCCTGGGCGTTCCTCTGGTAGGTCGTGATCAGGTTCTCGATGCGCACCTGGCCCGAGGCGTCGACGGTGAAGGTGGAGATGCCGTCGAAGAGCAGGCTGTTCCGGATGCTGAGCGGGAAGCGGTTCGGGATCGCCGGCGCCAGCACGCCGTTGACCGCCAGGGTCTGCAGCGGCACCCCCGGATCGACCTTCAGGCTGGCCGCGGCTGCGCCGGCCACCGCCGCGGCCCAGACCCACATCGGCGTGGGCGAGCCCTGCACCCCCATCACGGAGGAATGCTGGTCGTTCAGCGCCACCCCGAACGTGGTCAGGGCGCTCGAAGTGCCGCGGTAGGCGTAGAAGGCGTGGCCGTAGATCTGGACGTTCCAGCTCCAGCGCCCGGCCTGGTCGTTGAGAAGGGCGCTGATCGCCGCCATGCTCGTCGCGTCCGTGTACGGACAGACGATGAAGTCGAAGGGCATGTCGACGAGGTTGGCGAGCGCGGTCGTCAGGGTCGGATTGATCGAACCGCCGGACATCGCGGTGATCGTGCCGACGATGCCCGCCGGCGTGACCTCGCCGGCGGCCGAGCCGCGGAAGTTGAGCTCGAGATCAATGTCGTTGCCGGCCAGACCCTTGTTCAAAGCGGTGAAGTCGACCTGGTAGTTGTGCGTGCCATCGACGGCGACGCTGACCGGCAGGGTGGGCACAAGGGCGCACGCCGCGACCAGCGCCGTGGCCAGCTGGGCGGCCGTCATGGCGCTCGTCACCGCGACCTGGACGAGCTGGCCGGCGATGTAGAGGTTCAGCGTGCCGGCGGCCGTGGCTGGCCCGGTGAAGCTGATATTCCCGGCCGCCGCGGCCGAGCCGCCGGCGTCGGCCAGCGGCAGCTGCCAGACTTCGCCGAAGCCGTCATTGGCCGCATAGGCGGCGACCATGAGGGCGAGCATCGAGCCGGGTCCGCCCTGGACGATGGCGTCCGCCGGGCCGTTGGAGAGCAGCGGCACGTTCGGCGTCGCCGCCCCGGCGCTGGTGATCTGACCGATGACCAAGGCGCGCTGATTGAACTGCGCGGTGTTGGCGTGGCTGTTGTCGATCTCGGCGAAGAAGAGCGGGACGCGAAGGTTCGCCGGAATATTCCGGAACGGGACTGTCATTGATCGGCCTCGCTAGCGGCGGGGGGCGCATCCGCGGCGGCCGCCGCGGGCGCCGGTGCGGGCAAAGAGGGCGCGGGCTTTTCCTTGGGCGCCAGCGCGGGCGCGGCCTGGTCGACCACCACCACGTCGCCGTCGCGGATCTTGCGCACCCAGCCGAGATCGAACTCGTCGACCTCGAAACCCGCCGGATCGACGAGCTGCTTGGTGTTTGGATCGCGCACGATGAGCCCGTCCGCGGGGCGGACGAAGATCCTCGCCATGGGCGGGGCTCCTATTGCGGGAGGGCGATGCGCTCGCCGGCGGGCGGGAAGGTCGTCAGCTCGACGTCGATCTCGGTGATCGGCGTCAGCGCCGGCGGACAGAAGTCCTCGGGACCCTGGTAGAACTCGAGGCCGATCTCCATCACGAACTCGGCCTGGTGCTGCTCGCCCTCGGCGGAAAAGCCGACCTTGGTGCGCACGAAGGGGAACTGCTGCAGCAGGATGGTGAGGTCGTAGGCATTGATGACCGCGACCTCGACCTGCCGGGCCAGCGCCCACAAGGCCTCGTCGGCGTTGGCGGCGCCGGCGTCGGCGGCGAGCGCCGGGGCGGAGACGCGGCCGACGACCTGGATGGTCGCCGTCACCTTGAACTGGACGTCCGCGTTGCCGAGGCTCTCCTTGTCCTCGGCCGTGGCGCGCACCAGGAGGACCGGGTAGTTCGCCTGGCTCGTCGCCCAGTCGCCAGGCTTGAAGACGCGCGCGCCGGCGGCCGTGTTCGCCGCCTGCAGCTCGCCGACCACCAGGTCCAGGAGCTGGCTGGTGGTGGTCGTCATGTGGCCGTCGCGTTGAGCATCAGCTTGGCCCAGCCGTGCCCGTCCGGGCGGACCTCGCGCACCAGGTAAGTGATGTCGACGGACGGCACGTAGAGCTTGTCACCGACGGCCGGCGGCTGCCCGAGCGGAAAGGCCGCCAGACGGACGCCGAGAACCGGCTGCACCGTGACGATGTCCGGATCGGTCTCGATGATGTTGACGTCCCGGTAGGCGCGATCGAAGACGCCGGTCAGCGCGAACGGCCACTCCGCGGCGGGATAGTAGGTGCAGCCCTCGCCGAAGACCCCGACCGTGGGGCCCAGGACCGCCTTGTCCCAGTCGATCGGGCCGGGCATGAGCGCTCCCCCCGCCGCGCCGTCGCGTCAGGTCACATGTTTCCAGGCCTGTCGGCGGCGAATCTGGCCGGCGAGCGTCGAGTGAATTCCGTATGCCTCAGCGATCTCGCGCTCGGTCCGGCGGTCCGCGCGGATCGCCCTCACCTGCTCATCGGTCAGCCGGGTGTTCCAGCGCGCGTCGCCGACCGGCTTGCGGCCCTTGGCCGTCATGTCGGCGGCGTTGTCGGCTCGGTCCCCGAGGAAAAGGTGCTCCGGGTTGCAGCACGGAGGGTTGTCGCAGCGATGGAGCACGCAGAGATCGCCAGGGATCGGTCCGACGAACGCCTCATACGCGGCGCGGTGGGCGTGCCATGTTCGACCGCCGTGGCCGAGCTGGCCGTATCCCTTCTCACGCCGCGACCGCTGCCACACCCAGCAGCCCGTCGCCGGGTCCACCTTCGTGTAGGTCCGAATGACCTCGGCGAGGCTTTTGCCGAGCGCGTAGCGGCGGCGGCGCGGAATCTCCGGAGCGACGGAGGCGCGTTTCGCCCCGGTCCTGATGTGGCAGACCATGGACTGAGTCACGCCATAGGCCTCGGCGACATCGCGATCCTTCCGAGGATCGCGAAGAATCGCGACGACCTGCTCCGCGTTGAGCTTCAGCCGGCGCGTAACCACGCCAGGACCTGCGTGACCATGTCGCGGTCCCACGTAGCCCGGTCCCGGTCCCCTTCGAACGTCTCCGTGGCTACCGCAAGCTTGGCGTGCGCCGCGGCCCGACTCCGGATGGGGAGCCGCGCCATGCGCGCGGCAAGATCATCCTGGGCATCGCAAAGCCGGCCGATACCCGCCTCGTCCTCAGCATCGATCTCGTCCAGCCGCCGCGCCACCGCCTGGCGCAGGGCGTAGAGGCTCATGACCGGATCTGCCGCCGCCGCGACGGCGGCCAGCGGAATGGGAATTGCGAGGCCGCCCATTGCGGCTCTGCGTGATAGGAGTCGTGCAGCTCGGGCCATGTCGATCCTTGTGCGATCGCGGGTTCGGGTCAGGGCCGGGCGGGAGTTGGCGCTTCCGCTCGGTCCGCCTTTATGGTATCATAATCCTCGTGGCGTCAAGGCCTGATACCAAAAACCCCGGCGGTAGGCCGGCGACCGGCCAGGGCACGCCGATCATGGTCCGGGTCGCTCCTCCCCTACTTGCCGAGATCGACGCCTGGATCGCCGCTCACCCCGAACCCAAACTTACCCGGCCGGAAGCGATGCGGCAGTTGTGCGCGCACGCGTTGAGTATTGCGCTAGGTTCCCGCCCTACCTGATTGAAGAACGGCTGGTCTTGTACAAATAAACAAAGGATATGAGTACACCTCCTGGCGCCACCACTCGTTACGGTCGCGGTCGAAGATCGGGTAGACGTAGACGTCCTTGCCCAGAGTATTGACGTACTCGAAGCGGTCGGCCGGGGCGATCGCCTTCTTGAAGACGCCAGGCGCGCCGACGGGGAAGAACTTGACCCTGTCGACCGGCAGTGCGACGGTCGAATTGTCGTCCGAGCCGCGGTAGTTGATCCAGTCGATCTCGGCGAAGCGGAAGGAGCTGAATGCCCCGCCTGTGCCGCCGGTGCGGATGTCCTCCGCGGCCGCCCAGTTGAGGAAGGTGCGGATGACGTCCGGATGGTTGACGAACTCGTCATAGAAGGTGTCGCCGCAGAGAGCGATGACCCGGGTGGTCGGCCGGAAGGCGCCCTGCGAGGCCCGCGCCATGGCGCGAACGATCTGGTTGCAGAGCGGCCGGATCGAATTGGCGACGCCCGCGGCCAAGTTGAATCCGACCTCGGTGGCGGCGGTGATCTGGAACTCGTCGAACCAGGAGTAGATCTGGCTGCCGTCGGCATCGAGGAGGACCCCCTGGACTGCGCCCAGGCGCATGTTCTCCCAGGTGTATGCGACGTTCGCCAGGAGACCGGTGGGTCCGGAGAGTCGGCGGGCGGCTTCGGCCTGGACCTGCATCAACTCGGTTTCGGTGCCGAAGGCGCGGATGTTCTGGATCTCGTTGGCGTAGATGGTGTCGCCCTGGGTGATCCGAGGCACGGCGAAGTACCGCGCCGTGCGCTTTTCGGTGATGCGCTCGGAGTTCTGCGGCGTGCCGCGCTCGCTCGTCTTGATGAGCGTGAGGATGCCGGTGCGCTCCTCGACCATCAGGGCCGTGGTGCGGATCGGCTCGGGCTCGAAGATGCCCATGTCGCCGAGCAGCGTCGGCTGGAAGGGGACCTTCTCCACCGCCTCGGTGAGCTGGATCGTCGAGAACGGATCCTGGTGGAAGATATCGAGAGAAACCATGGAGGGGCTCCATCAAGAGGGACGGCGGCGTCTCGCCCATGAAGGGAAGACGGGCGCGCGATGCGCGGCCCCGCCCGGCGGCCGCGGGTTTGGGTTTGAAGGGCGCAGAGCGCGCGGTGCTTGGCCGCGCGCGGGTCGTCAGGTCGCCTGGATGCCGAGCGCTTTGAGGGAGGCCAGGGCGGCCGTCTTCTGGGCGCCGGTGGTGACGTTGACGCCCCAGACGAGCTCGCCGGAGTTCACCCTGGCCGGTCCGCGCACCAGGGCGCCGGCCGGCTTGTCGGCGCTGGTCGCGTCCTTGTAGCCGGAGCCGAGGATGGCGCCGGCGACCTCGCGGCCGTCGGCGCCGGTGGGGTCGTACGGAACCCACTTGCCGCTGCCGGCGGCGACGGTGAGGTTGAAGCTGTCGCCCGGGGCGAAGGCGGTGCCCCCGGCGGTGATGGTGAAGCCGAGACCTCCGGCCGAGAAGGCCGTTCCGGTGACGCCGTGGCCCACCTCGTGGCCGTTCGGGTCCTCGACCGTGAAGTCGGTCGCGGCCTCGAAGGTCACCTGGTAGACGCCGGCGATCGCCGGGGACCCCACGGTGATGGCGCCGAAGGTGCCGTTGCCGGTGTTCGTGCCCAGCGCCGCGGCCGCGCCAGCGCCGACCGAGATCTGGCCCATGACCGTGCCGGCGGTGACGATGCCGGCGCCCGAGGCGATGGTGATGGTGTCGCGGGTGACGATGCCGTCGGATGGATCCCAGACCAGGAATCCCCAGGCATGCCACTGCTCGTTGATGGGGGTGACTTGAGGCGCGGCCATGCCGGCGGCTCCTTCTCAAAAAAGAGGGGGTGGAAAGCCCGCGGCGCGGCGCGCCGGGGGTGGAGATTCGCGCGGAACCGGGGAGCTAGCTCAGCCGCGCAGCAGCGGCGTGTCGCTGACCTTGACGCCGTTGCGGGCGAAGGCGCGCTCCCAGCCGTCGGCGTTGCGCGAGCTGCCCGGGCCGGCCGGACCTCCCGGCGCGAGCCGCGGGTTGTTGGCCTCGCGCAGACTCGTGGCGGCCGCGGCGCGCGGCTGGCGCTTGAGGACGGCGATGGCCTCCTGGCGCGTCAGCGTGGTTTCGAAGGCGAGCGAGGCGGCCAGCGCCGGGTTCAGCGCAGCGGCCTGGCAGGCGAAGATGGCGGCGCAGCGGGCGCGCTCGCGGCGACGGGCCGAGGCGGCGGCGGAGCGGCCGCGCATCTCGCTCTCGTCATCGTCATCCTCGTCGTCCGCCTCGGCGCGTTTGGACTTCTTGCCCTTCTTGCCCTGCGGCTCGTCGTCGTCGTCGATCTCGTCGTGCTCGTCGGGATCGGTGTCTTCCTCGTTGGCGGCCTTCTTCGAGCGCTTGCCTTTCTTGCCCTTCTGCGGGTCGGTCGGCTCCTCGTCGCCATCATCGTCCTCGTCGGGATCGACGGGGTCCTCGTCCTCGCCGGCGGCGCGCTTGCTCTTCTTGGAGCGCCTGCCGCGGGGCTCGTGGTCGTCGACCTCGTCGGGAGCGTCCTCCTCCTCGGCGGCGCGCTTGCCTTTCTTGCCTTCCTGGGGCGGGCAGTCGTCGTCGTCCTCGGCGGCGGCTCGGGCGCCGCGGGCGAAGCCGGCCAGGTGAGCAAAGCGGCTGGCGCCGCCCATCATCACGGAGCGAAGCATTGAGGGGACTCCAGAGGGAGGGGAAGGTTCAGCCCAGCTCGGCGAGCAGGGCGCGGAAGGCGGCGTCCGGGGCCATGACAGCGTCTGCGAGGCCGATCTCGACGCCACCGGCGCCGAGGAATGTACCGGCCTCAGTCTCGCGTACCGCCGAGGCCTTCAGGCCGCGGTTGCGGGCGACGGTCTCGACGAAGAGTTCGCCGACGGTGTCGACGTCGGCTTGGACGCGCGCCTGTGCCGCCTTTGTGAGCGGCAGGAACTCGGAGAGGTCGGCCTTGCGCTCGCCGTAGGTGACGAGGGTGACCGAGATGCCTTCCTTGTCCAGGGCGCGCGAGAGATCGGCGTGCAGGTAGATGACGCCTACCGAGCCCACGCCCCCGGTCCTGGGGACGGTGATGCGATCGGCGGCTGCAGCCAGGGCGTAGGCGGCCGAATAGGCGCTTTCGGAGAGCACCGCCCAGATCGGCTTGGAACCGCGCGCCTTGTAGATGGTGTCGGCCAGGTCGAAGCAGCCGGCGACTTCGCCTCCGGGGCTGTCGATGTCGAGCACGATCGCTTCGACGCGCGGATCCTCGAGCGCGACCAGGAAATTCTGGCGCACGCCGTCGTAGCCGGTCATGCCGCTAAAGGGGGCCAAGGTCCCCAGCTTGGCGACGAGCGTTCCCTGAACCGGGATCACGGCCACGCCGGAGACCTGGTCGTAGGCCGAAGGGCGTTCCGGCGCCGGCTCTTCTTCCTCGAGGACGATATCGAGCGAAGCGGCCGAGCCGTCGCCGCGGAAGAGGCGCACCACGCCGAAGCGGTCGGCGAGCGCGGCCATGACGATCTCGGCCTTGTCGGGATGCAGGGCGAGCGGCGTATTGAAGAGCCGCTGCGCCAGGTGCGGCAGCCGGTTCACTTCGCCCTGGCCGGCGCCTTGGCCTTGGGCTTTTCTGGCTTGGCGGGGGTAACTGGTTCGGGCGGCAACGCCTCTCCGGTTTCGAGCCGGGTCTTCATGCTCGCGAGCGGCTCGGCGGCGTGAATGGTCTGGCCGCCGACGAGATTGATGACGCAGGTGTCGGCGCCAGCGGGGTTGAGGTAGGCGACGCTGGCGATCGCCAGCTCGACGGGGCCGTAGGTCACGCGTTTGACGGTGATGAACATCTCAGACCGGCTTCGGCTTCTTGCTGTCCTCGGTCGCGGTGACCGTCGCGCCCATCCACTCGGGTTCGGGGAGGTCGAGCTCCTTCATCCGTCGGCGCTCCAGGGCACGCTGGTTGAGGTTCTCCTCCCAGTCGCCGCCCTGCTTGGCCGCTTCCTGCTCGAGCGTGGAGAGGCAGGCGTCCAGGCCAAGGACGACGCCCTGGCGCTCGGCCACCGGATCGACCCAGCCGCGCGCGGCGCCGAGCCAGCGGCAGCGGGCGTAGGCGGTGCGGCCCTCGCGCCAGTCGGGGGCACGGTGGGCATTGAGCGGCATCGGCAGCTCGCCGGCGTCCCAGACCTCCTGCAGCCAGCCAGCATACATCGGGCTGGCGGTGTTGACGGCGAACTCGCCGGTGCGCCGCACGAAGGTCTTTTCGGCCTCGACGATGCCTGCTCGGGCGGAGGACCAGGAGGCCTCCGAATAGTCGTTGTGAACCTGCTCACTGGACATGCCGAGCACAGCAGCAAAACCGCGTAGCATCTCGTGGGTGAACGGTGAGAAGGCGCTGTTCGGCCGCGCCACCTGGACGGTCTCGATCTTCTCGCCTGGCGCCAGGGTGGCGAGCTTGGTCTCGTTGATGGTCAGGTTCTGCGAGGCGTGGAAGTCCTGGCGCAGGTCCTGGTACCAGGAAAGGCCGGCGGCGACATCCTCGTCGTCGCCCTCGAGCGCCTGGCGCACCATGTCGGTGTCGTAGGGCGAGGTGACGTAGACGCCGAAGGCGGAGGCGACCGTCGCGGCCGAGAGTTCGACGCCATAGTAGCGCGCCAGCATCTTCAGGCGTCCGAGCACCGGAGCAAAGATCGAGACGCCGCGGTTCTGGGCGAAGCGGTCGCGGTCGAAGTCGTGGTAGACGCGGCGGAAGCCGTCGGCGTCCTCGCGCGGGATCCTCTCCCACTCCATGCTCTCGACGGCGTTGAACCAGTCGTTCTGGTGCGCCTTGCGGAAATGGTAGGCGACCGGGACCCCGAAGTCGTCGATCTCGACGCCGCCCCGAAGGTAGCGGGTGTCGACGAGCTGGTAGGGGTTCGAGAGCAGGTCCGGATCGACGCCGAGGAAGGCGGTGGCCCAGCGCGCCTGGCCAGCGCCGACGCGGTCCGGGAGCCAGTAGGCGAGCATGGTCGACTCGCCGTCGACGAGCTTGTGGCCGAGCGCCAGGCGGCACTGCTGGCTGAAGGTCAGCTGCCGGGCGACGTCGTTGTAGCGGCCGAGGTCCTCGGCGTAGCTGCGCCAGAGCGCCTCGGCGACGCCGCGGAATTCGTCGGCCCAGACCTCGTCGAAGGCCTTGTCCCAGAGAGCCAGGGCCCGATAGTCGGGCTTGGCGACCATCCTGTACGACGCGCCGATGGTGGAATCGAGGATGCGCCCGATGGCGCCTTTGGCCCAGCCGTCGTTGCGGTAGAGATCGCGCGCCCGGGCGGTGATCCGGTCGCGGTAGAGATTGATCTCGTTGTCGGGGGAGCGGATCCACGGCAGCCAGTCGCCGAGGTCCTGGCCGGTCCAATTGGCCGCGTCGTAGGGGAAGAACTCCGGCGCCGAGCCCGAGAGGCTGGCGCGAAAACCGCCGCGCGCCCGCGGCAGGGCTGCGGCGTTGCGAATCCGCGCGATCGATTTGGCCGGGATCGGCCGGCCGGATGGGCCGAGCACGGCCGGGGCGTTGCCGTCGGCCATGTTCAGAACCGCATCCTAAGGGCGCGGCGCGGGC
This sequence comes from Caulobacteraceae bacterium, assembly GCA_035946795.1. Classification (GTDB taxonomy): domain Bacteria; phylum Pseudomonadota; class Alphaproteobacteria; order Caulobacterales; family Caulobacteraceae; genus Acaudatibacter. The sequence continues at coordinate 10,339 of DASYYX010000055.1, forward strand.
GCTGGATGATGCCCAGCTGCGCCTGGACGAGCTTGATGGCCTGGACGAGCTGGCCGAGGTTGGCCCGGGTGTAGGTGACGGCCTTGGCCCCGTCGCCCTGAGTGTACGAATACTGTTCGCCCTTGGCCCCGGAGGAGAGGTCCAGGTAGGCCTGCTGCAGGGCGGTGAGCTGGGCTTGCAGAGCCGTTGGATCGAAGCCGGCGAGGATCGATGTCGTCGGGTCCCAGGAATTGGGGTCGAGGTCGATATTGCTCAACACCAGCGCTCCTGATTCAGCGCGCCAGGCGCGAGGCCCGCCCCTTGACGTAGAAGCGCCGCGGTCCGCCTTTGGGCGGCTCCGGCGGCGGACCTTTGGGCGTCTGCGGCAGCGGCCCCGGCCGCTTGGCGCCCGGGAGAGCCGCCGCGGCGGCCTTGGGGTCGGTCGTCTCCCCCTCCCCGTCCGGTTCGATGTCGGCGGCGAGGAGCTCGGCGACGCGGCGGTTGAGCTTGAGGCCGAAGTGCATCAGGCCGCACAGGGCCGCATAGGCATAGACGCGGCAGTCCAGGGCCTCGTTGGCGCGCCCCGGCGGCAGCTCCCAGACACGGAAGCGCTTGCCGGCCTTCTGCGACAGCACCAGGCGCTCGGCGGTGAGCTGGGCGAACCACGCCAGGTCCCGATCGGCCGGAAAGTGCATCGCTCCCGGGCCGCCTCCGCCAATTGGCAGCGCGGCGGTTTTGATGAGCCGGTCGCGGATCGAATCCTTCGCCGCGTTGACGCCGAGAATGACCGGCCGGAATGACTTCTTGGCGCGCTCGAGCGGCCGCTTCAGCGGCCAGACCGGGTTGCGCTGGCCGCCGCGGGCGCTCTCGCCCTTGATGGCCCAGATCTTCCGACCGAGCCTCGCCTTGGCGAAGTTGTAGACGGCTTGGGTGTGGTGGCCGCCGGAGTCGACGCAGGCCGCTGAGACCGGGAGGGCGCGCCCGTCAGCACGACGCCAGCGGCGTCGGAGGAAGGCGTCGAGGCGGCCCTGGACCTCCGGCTCGCTCATCTCGCCGTCGATGGTCTCGTAGGCGAGCGACCAGCTCTCCTCGTTCTCGCCCCAGCCGACGACCTCGGCCTCGAGCCGAAAATCCTGGACGTCGACGCCGACGGTGATCACGGCCGCGCCGACGGGAACCTCGGCCTCGAAGGTCTCGCCGCGGGCGATCAGCGCCTCGAGCTCGAGGGCCTTCCCCGTATGGCGCCGATAGGGAAGCCCCTGCTGGGTGTTCCACCAGGTCTGGGCCTTGTCCTGGTCGCCGCTGGCGTGCGCGGCCAGCCACTTGGTCGCCTGGGCGGCGGGCGTGTCCTTGGGCCAGGGGGAGAAGAGCTTGCCGGCCTGGAAGCCGGCGTGTTCGTTGGAGACCGGCCAGGCGCCGCAGCCCGGGCACTTGGCGCGCCAGACGGCCCAGCGGTCGCCGGTCCAGTAATCCCAGGCCGCACCTTCCGGGTCCGGCTCGCCGGCGCGCCAGGCGGCCTCGTAGAGCTCCAGCGGCGCGCGCCGGGCGCCGCAGCAATCGAAGGGCCGAGTCTGCCGCCAGCGGATAGTGCCGAGCGCCCGGATGCGCTCGCCTTCGGACCAGGCGGCGCCGCAGGCCTCGCAGTGGACCGCGGCGGTCCTCGGTCGATGGCGCGGGCCGTCCTTGGCCCATTCCACGTGCTTGAAGAAGTCCGGGAACTGATGATGCCCGCAGTGCGGGCAGGCCAGGCTGGCGCGACGCTGATCGGAGACGAGGTAGGAGGCCGCGATGCGGCTCTCGTCTTCGATCGTCGGCGAGCAGGCCCGGATCGAGAGCCAGTTGACGAAGGTCGCCAGACGCTCATCGCCGAGGTCGAGGGGGTCGCCCTCACGGGTCACCGGGTACTTGTCGACCTCGTCGTAGAGGACGATGCGCACCGGCCGGCGCGCGAGGTTGTCGGGGCTGCCGGCGCCGACGAGCGCCAGGAAGCCGCCGGGGAACGCCTTGAAGGTCAGCGTCTCGGCCGCCTTGCGGGTTTTCGGGCTCCCCATGAGGGCCCGAAGCACCGGAGTGGCGGCGATGAGCGGCCCGATCCGCTCCTTGGAGAACT
>DASYYX010000056.1:0-3095 GCA_035946795.1 Caulobacteraceae bacterium
GGCAACATCCCGCGGGGCAAGCTCACCTCGCTCAAGGGCCGTAGCGGCGTCTTCATCGGCCGCGTGAAGACCCGAAGCGGCAAGGTAATCGACGGCGTCTGGCAGCGCCCGCCCGGCAAGGGCGGCCGCGGCGCCGGCGCCCTCAGGCTCCTCATCGCTTTCGAGGATCCGAAGAAGGTGCGGCCGAACCTGAACTATTTCGAGCGCGCCAGGCGGACCATCGACCGCGCCATAGAGCCCGCCTTCGACGCCGCCATGGCGCGCGCCATCGCAACAGCCCGGTGACCCAGCTCGGTGACCCAATGGTGACCATCCGCAACACGCGGGGATCTCTCCCCAGGTTCGCGCCGACAGATGCCCTTCGCGCGCGTCGTCAGGAGCAAGTCGCGGCGGTGCTCGAAGCGCAACGCAAGGCGCGCATGAAGACGCCGGCGGCGGCCGAAGACTTCGAACGCGTCGAGGCGGCCAAAGAGAAGCGCGCCCGCCGCGCTGCCCGCTATGCCCGCGCCCAGGCTGCCTGAAGGTCTTCACGGGTCCTCCGCCGGGCCCTCCGCAACGCGCGGCTTTCGCGCGCCCGGAAGTTTCCCAGCTGCGGACTGAAAAAGTTTGTCCGCAGGCGTCAGCATCCGCGAGTTTGCAAGGCGCGAGGGCTGCGACGACAAGGTCGTCCGCCGAGCGATTTCTGCGGGCAATCTCAAGACCTTGGCCGACGGCTCGCTCGACCCTTCGCTGGTCGGAAGCCTGTGGCGCAAGCGCAATCGCGCTGCGGACAGTGCGGACAGTGCGGACAGTGCGGACACCGACCCGCTCGATGAGGGCGGTGTCGAGCTGCTCGCCTCGGGCGAGGCTTCCGTCGCCCAGGCCGACCGCATCAAAGCCAACGCCCTGGCGCTCAAGCACCTCCTGGCCGCGCGCCGCGCCGCCGGCGACCTCGTGGAGACCGCGCTCGCCGAGCGCATCCTCTTCGAGGGCGCGCGCCAGGTCCGTGACGCCTGGGCCAACTGGCCGGCCCGCGCCGGACCTCTGATCGCCGCCGACCTCGGGATCGCCCCGGACCAGGTGGTGGAGATCCTCAACGGGCATGTCCACGTCCAGCTCGCCGAGCTCGGCGAACCGGAGGCCGACTTCGCCGGCTGAGGCCCCGGAGGCGAAGCTCGGCCGCGCCTGGCGACGCGGCCTCACGCCGCCGCCGCGCATTTCGCTCCCGGCCTGGGCCGACCGTTACCGCAAGCTCGCCCGCGGCGCCGGCTCGTCCTCCGGCGCCTGGCGCACCTCGACCGTCGAGGTGGCCCGCGGGCCGATGCTCAGCGTCACCGAGCCGGGCGTCCACACCGTCACCGTGATGGTGTGCACCCAGCTCCTCAAGACCTCGCTCCTCGAGAACGTCGTCGGCTACCACGCCCACCTCGATCCCTGTCCGATCCTGCTCGTCCAGCCCAAGGAAGACGCGGCCGAGCAGTTCTCCAAGGAGCGTATCGGGCCGCTGATCGCCGCCACCCCGGTCCTTCGGGCGCTCATGGGCAGCCCCAAGACCCGCAAGGCCGCCGAGACGCTGACCTTCAAGGCCTTTCCCGGCGGCTTCCTGGCGCTCGTCGGCGCCGGCAGCCCCGACAACCTCGCTCGCCGGCCGGTGCGCATCGTCCTCTACGACGAGGTCGACAAGTACCCGGTCACCCGCGAGGGCGACCCGCTGGATCTCGGCGACGAGCGCCTGGCGACCTTCGTCAACTGGCTCTCGGTCCGGGCGTGCTCGCCGACGATCGAAGACGAGAGCCGCATCGCGGCCTCCTACCTCGCCTCCGATCAGCGTCGCGCCAGCCTGGCTTGCCCGCATTGCGGACATCACCAGTTTCCGGACTTCTTCAAGCACGTCGAGTGGGCCAAGGACGGCGGCCGCCATCGGCCGAGGACCGCCGCGGTCCACTGCGAAGCCTGCGGCGCGGCCTGGTCCGAAGGCGAGCGCATTCGGGCGCTCGGCGCCATCCGCTGGCGCCAGACCAGACCGTTCGACTGCTGCGGCGCCCGCCACGCGCCGCTGGAGCTCTACGAGGCCGCCTGGCGCGCCGGCGAGGCGGACCCGGAAGGGGCCGCCTGGGATTACTGGGCCGGGGACCGCTGGGCTGTCTGGCGCGCCAAGTGCCCGAGCTGTGGCGCCTGGCCGGTCTCCAACGAACACGCCGGCTTCCAGGCAGGCAAGCTCTTCTCCCCCTGGCCCAAGGACACGCCGGCGGCCCAGGCGGCCAAGTGGCTCGCCGCGCACGCCAGTGGCGATCAGGACAAGGCCCAGACCTGGTGGAACACCCAGCAGGGGCTTCCCTATCGACGCCACACCGGCAAGGCCCTCGAGCTCGAGGCGCTCATCGCCCGCGGCGAGACCTTCGAGGCCGAAGTGCCGGCCGGCGCGGCCGTGATCACGGTCGGCGTCGACGTCCAGGATTTCCGCCTGGAAGCCGAGGTCGTCGGCTGGGGCGAGAACGAGGAGAGCTGGTCGCTCGCCTACGAGACCATCGACGGCGAGATGAGCGAGCCGGCCGTCCAAGGGCTGCTCGACGCCTTCATCAAGCGCCGCTGGCGCCGAGCGGACGGGCGCACCCTGCCGGTCGCGGCGGCCTGCATCGACTCCGGCGGCCATCACACCCAGGCCGTCTACAACTTCGCCAAGGCGAGGCTCGGGCGGAAGATCTGGGCCATCAAGGGCGAGAGCGCCCGCGGCGGCCAGCGCAACCCGGTCTGGCCGCTCAAGCGCCCGCTCGAGCGCGCCAAGAAGTCGTTCCGGCCGGTCATCCTCGGCGTCAACGCGGCCAAGGATTCGATCCGCGACCGGCTCATCAAGACCGCGAGCCTGCCGGCGGCCGGCGGCGGTCCGGGGGCAATGCACTTCCCGGCCGATCGGGACCTGGCCTGGTTCGCCCAGCTCACCGCCGAGCGCCTGGTGCTATCGGAGAAGGCCGGCAAGCGCTTCCGCGTCTGGGAGCTGCCGCCGGGACGGGCGAACGAGGCCCTCGACTGCCGCGTCTACGCCTATGCGGCGCTGTGCGGCCTGATGCACTTCGGCCTCAAGCTCAACCGCCGCGTCGCCGAGCTCCTCGCCGCCG
>DASYYX010000057.1:0-95652 GCA_035946795.1 Caulobacteraceae bacterium
CCAGCGGACCGCGCTCGCCGCGCTCACCCCAAACCGCCCGGCCGCCTGCCGACGGCTCATTCCGCCGTCCACCGCCGCCACCACCCGCTCCCGCAAATCCACCGACAAGCACCGCGCCATGCCCACCAGCCTCCTCACACCAGCAGCCACGGTGAATCAGACTCGCGCCTCCGTGGGAATCCCCCGCGATTCACAACGTTCGGGGAATGCTCTAGCAGGCTGTTGAAAAAGTCGGGAGTTCACTGAACGTCCCAGAACGAACAGGAATCGAAGGGGGCTCAATCATGGATCGAAACGAGTCCAAATTTCCTTTTTCAACGCGGCGCCGGCGCCGGTGAAGGCCACGACGGTGCGGGGCGCCTCTAAAAACCTGTCAAGGTGATTCTGAGTTAAATAACTCACTTTCATCTCTCTCATATTCTGAGTAGAGTCAAGCCGAGGTTTTGGAACAGGGGTTATGGTGATGGCCGATCTCAGACGGGTTTCGGCGGCGATGAAGGACAAGGACGCGAGCTTCTTTAAGGCCCTCGGCGCGCGCATCGCCCAGGCCCGCAAGGATTCGGGATTGACGCAGGCCGTGCTCGCTGAACGGCTTGGCGTGCCGCAACAGACCTACGCCCATTACGAGGTCGGCCGCGCTCGCATCCCGGCCTCCATGCTGCCGGAGCTGGCGGATATGTTCGACCTGTCCGTCGATGAACTGCTCACCGGCGAGCCGGCCGGGCGTCGTCCCGGCAAGCGAGGCCCGGCCTCCCGTTTGCAGCAACAGGTGGACGCCATCTGCCTGCTTCCGAAGGCCAAGCAGCGCGTCGTCTCCGAGGTGCTCGACGCCATGCTCGCCCAGCACGCCAGCTAAGGGACAACCCCTCTCATGCCCGCCCACCAAGCCCTGATCGAGAAGCTCAACACCCTGCCGATCGAGCGCCTTCACGAGGTCGAGGATTTCGTGGATTTCCTGCGCTCGCGCGACCAGGATCGCACGCTTTTCCGCGCCGCCGCGGCCGCCAGCGAACCCTCATTCGCCGTCGTCTGGAACAACCCCGAAGACGACCTCTACGATGCCCTTTGAGTTCGGCGACGTCGTCCTCGTCCCGTTCCCGTTCACCAGCCAGACCGCTTCCAAGCAGCGCCCCGCCGTGGTCATTTCCAGCCGCGCCTACGGCCTCGAACGGCCCGACCTGATGCTGATGGCCATCACCAGTCAGCTCCGTCCCACGCCCGCCCTCGGCGAGGTCTGGCTGCGCCACTGGCAGGGCGCCGGACTGCTCAAGCCCTCGGCCGTCAACGGTCATCGCCACCCTCGAACAGGGCCTCGTCATCCGCCAGCTCGGCGCCCTGCTTCTGCCGGCTGTTGCGATTGCCGACGATCGCGTCGAGTCGACGGCGATCCTCAGGCGTAACGGAAACCTCGATCCCTGCTCTCATGCCAAGAGTATGAGCCGCTTCGGCCCCTCAGGGAATCCTTTGAATGGGCCTATCCACTAGTTACGCGCAGTGTCCCTCACATGCCCGTAGCAGTTTCTACCAGCCGCGGGTGGTCCAACGCAGCCGGTGAGCATTAATGATGCCAAAAGTCGATAACCACGGCCGACACCCACAGAAGAGCTGCTACCGATGCGGGCCATTTCTTGAGGCGGCGAGAAAATATTACGGACCACCAGATCCCGTCAACAACCAAAAAAAGCAGCAGTATGGGGAGCGCGCCCAACCCCCAAACCATTGCCACTCCCGCAGTCGCGGGATTTAGCCCCGCTTCTTCTGGGATGACCCAGGCCAAGGATGCGTTCTTAAGATAGAAGAATATTCCGATGAAGTTCGCGACCAACAAAGCCCAAGGAAAGATTTTCTTCACCGGCCCGACCCGCATGAAAGTGACGCGTTGCCAGCGGCCACATCCCACCCAATCTCCTGCCCCATGATTTGGTCGCCACTTCCAGCGTTCGACGATTTCAAAGAGGCAAAGATATCTTCGATTGCATTAGACAAAATCTCTGGGATGCCAGTGCCATTTAGGTACGCACCGACAGCAACATTCGACGCAAATTGGTAAGCTGGGTAGTAAGTTGTGTTGCCGGAGCTGTCTCTCGATCGTTGGAAATCAAAGCGGCCGTATTGACCGACCGCCGCGTTCATAGCCGCGAAACTCCAACCTCCCGCACGACCAGCGGCGGCAATGTTTCCGACGTTGAAGCCTGGAGGGGCCAAGAAGGTCATTCCATAGGCGGAACACTTGATCGCTCCCAGCGGCGTACCGCGGACAATCCTGAACTGAGGCACAGGGATCAGGTTTTTGAGCGCCGATCGAACGGCCCCGGTGAACTGCAGCAGCGAGATTTGCTGAGCTTGAGCGATGTCGACTTGCTTGACCAACGCGTCTAGGCCGCACGCCGTCCCGCATGGTGTGACGGTCAGGGGACTAACCGTCGGCCCGCAGCCTTGCCCATTGCAACCGCCCGCTGCAGTGCCGGCTTGCATGCCGCTTGGGTCGGCCTGGTTGATCGGATTGTTGGCGGCATACGCGTAGAGATTCATGCCGCCGGCGTAGCCGATGGGGTCGGTCTGCAGGAAGCGGCCGAGCTTGTCCTGGTAGGCGCGGGCCTTGAAGTCGTAGACGTGGCCCTCGGGGATCTCCAGCTGGCCGGTGAAGCGGTAGCGCGGCCCTGCGCCCCAGCCGCCGACGCTGGGGCTGCCATAGTCGTCGTAGGCGAGGATCTTCTGGTTGGCGCCGGCGCCATCCGACCAGGCGATGGTCGAGCCCACGGCGTCGGTCTCCAGCCAATGGGCGTTGGTGGTTCCCGCTCCGGAGTACCACAGCAGCGCCTCGTCGGCGCCCGGGCCGGGGATGTAGCGGTTCAGGATCGTCGTGCCGTCGTATTCGCCCACCAGCACCGATCCGGCGAAGAGGAAGCTGGTCGTGGTCGAGTTGGCGGTGGTGCTCTGCACCCGGCCCACCGGATCGTAGGCCAGGCTCACCGCCGTGGGCGCGCTCGCCGACAGCAGCCGGTTGGAAAGGTCGTAGGTGAAGCTGTGCGTGGTCATCGCATCGTAGGTGGTGTTCCCACGAGAATCATAACTGCTCGATGAGCCGTTCACCTTCGCATACTGGTTCAGCGCATTGGGGACATAGGTGAAGCTCGCCGACGATGGCGACACCGTGTAGCTGGAGTTGTCCACGGTGCGCGTGACGATCTCGTCGGCGGCGTCATAGGCCAGGGTGAACTCGACGTTGGCGCCGCCGCCGGCATAGCCGGAGCAGGCGAGCGGCGGGCTGGATTTGGAGAACGTCAGGCACAGATTCTGGAGGCGGTCGGCGCCGTCCCAGGAATAGGCGGTGCTGGAGTTGGTGGTCGGAGCGATCGAGGTGCGTCGGCCGAGGTCGTCGTAGGCGTAGGCCGCCAGGCTGGAGCCGTTGGCGCTGATCTGCGTCACCCGACCGAGGTAGTCGAAGGCGTAGGTCGCCGAAAGGGTGTTGGGAGACGCGTCCGACTCGTTTCGATCCATGATTGAGCCCCCTTCGATTCCTGTTCGTTCTGGGACGTTCCGTGAACTCCCGACTTTTGCAACAGCCTGTTAGATCGTCAGGACGCGAAGCTGGTGCTCGGTAAACAGCGTCGTCGTCACTTCGACGGTCAACATCTGCCGAGTCCCGGCAATCCCCAGCCTCGGCGGCGCCTTGGCGAGCTCATCAATCCAGCGCCGCTCGCGCTTCTCCGGTCAGCAGCCGCCGGTTCTTTGACAGGCGAGGGGAGTCAGCCCTTTAACGGGGCGCGATGACCAAGCACGCGCCGCCGCCTCCGCCCGACGGCGGGCGCATCCTCGACGAGCCGCTCTCCGAAGCGCTGTCGCGCCGCTATCTCGCCTACGCCCTTTCCACCATCACCCAACGCGCCCTGCCGGACGTGCGCGACGGCCTCAAACCGGTGCACCGGCGCCTGCTCTACGCCATGCGGCAGCTGGGCCTGGGGCCGGGAACAACCGCCAAGAAATCGGCCCGGGTGGTGGGCGATGTCATCGGCAAGTTCCACCCGCACGGCGATGTCGCCGTGTACGAGGCGCTGGTGCGCCTGGCCCAGGACTTCGCCCAGCGCTACCGGCTGATCGACGGCCAGGGCAACTTTGGCAACATCGACGGCGATACCGCCGCGGCCATGCGCTACACCGAGTGCCGGCTCACGGGGGCCGCCGGCCTGCTGCTGGACGGCATCGACGAGGACGCGGTCGACTTCCGCCCCACTTACGATGGCGAGGAGGAAGAGCCGGTCGTCCTGCCGGCCGGCTTCCCGAACCTGCTGGCCAACGGCTCGACCGGGATCGCCGTGGGCATGGCGACCTCGATCCCGCCGCACAACTGCGCCGAGCTGATCGACGCCTGCCTGGCGCTGCTTTCGAAGCGCTCGGCGACGACCGAAGAGCTGATGGCGCACGTCCAGGGCCCGGACTTTCCCACCGGCGGGGTGATCGTCGAGCCCAGGGAGAGCCTCCTGGAGGCTTATGAGAGCGGCCGCGGCGGCGTGCGCCTGCGCGCCCGCTGGGCCAGGGAGGATGCCGGGCGCGGGACGTGGCGGATCGTCGTCACCGAGATCCCGTACCAAGTGAAAAAGGCGGATCTGGTCGAGCAGCTCGCCGCCTTGATCGAGGCCCGGCGCGCGCCCCTGCTGGGCGACGTGCGCGACGAAAGCGCCGAGGACGTGCGCCTGGTGCTCGAGCCGCGGGCCCGCACCGTCGATCCGGACGTGCTCATGGAAGGGCTTTTCCGCCTCTCCGACCTCGAAACGCGTTTTCCGATCAACATCAACGTCCTGGACGCGCGCGGCGCGCCCGCCGTCCTGGGCCTGAAAGGGGCGCTGCAGGCCTTTCTCGACCACCGCCGCGAGGTGATCGTCCGCCGCGCCCGCTTCCGGCTCGCCAGGATCGGCGAGCGCCTGCACGTGCTCGACGGCCTGCTGGTGGTCTTCCTGGACCTCGACGAGGTCATCCGGATCGTCCGTTACGAAGACGAGCCCAAGCAGAAGCTGATCGCGCGCTTTACGATCAGCGACATCCAGGCCGAAGCCATCCTCAACACCCGCCTGCGGCAGATCGCCAAGCTCGAGGAGGCGGTCCTCCGCACCGAACATTCCGCCCTCACCGAAGAGCGCGACGGGCTCAGCGCCCTGCTCGAATCGGAAAAAGCGCAATGGAAGCTGGTGGGCGTCGGCCTGCGTGAGGTGCGCAAGATGCTCGGGCCGGATTCGCCGGAGGGCGCCCGGCGCACCAGCTTCGCCGCTGCTCCGGCGCTGGAGGTCGCCCACGAAGCGCTCATCGAGCGCGAGGCGATCACCATCGTCCTTTCCAAACGCGGCTGGATCCGCGCCGTCCGCGGCAAGGTCGACGACGCCTCCAGCCTGTCGTTCAAGGAAGGCGACAGCCTCGCCTTCCTGATCTCGGCCGAAACCACCGACAAGCTCCTCATCCTGGCTTCCGACGGGCGGGTGTTCACGCTGGGGTGCGATCGCCTGCCCTCCGGGCGCGGCCAGGGCGAGCCGGTGCGATTGATGATCGAGCTGGAGGACCGGGTGGGCATCGTCGCCGCGTGGATCCACCAGCCGGGGGAGCTGCGGCTGATCGCCTCCAAAGCCGGCTATGGCTTCCTCCTGGAGACGGACGAGGCGGTGTCGACGCGCCGAGCCGGCAAGCAGGTGCTGACCGGCGGGGCGGCGGCGGCGCTTGTCGAAGCCAAAGGCGACCAGGTCGCGGTCATCGGCGACAACGGCAAGGCCCTCATCTTCCCGATCGCCGACCTGCCCAGGATGGGCCGCGGCCGCGGCGTCAAGCTGCAGAGCTATCGCCAGGGCGGCCTTCGTGACGTCATGGTGTTTGCGGCCGGGGAAGGGGCGAGCTGGACCGACGGCGCCGGCCGCGTCCGCATCTGGCCCGACTGGCGCGCCTGGCTTGGCCGTCGGGCCGCCGCCGGCCGTCTGCCCCCCAGGGGCTTCCCGGCCAGCAAACGCTTCCGGCCCTAGGCGCCTTGAATCTCAGCCGCCGCGCCGTGATCGCCGCAGCGCCGGGTCTGGCCGGATCCCGCGTGTCCGCGGCCAACCCGATCCAGGCGCTGGAGCATCGTGTCGGCGGCAGGATCGGCGTCATTGCAGCCGATCTGGGCACCGGCCGCACCCTGGCTTGGCGCGCCCACGAACGCTTCTTGATGTGCAGCACCTTCAAGGCCTCGCTTGCGGGACTGGTGCTCTCACGTGTCGATCAGGGCCGCGAGCGGCTGGACCGGCGCGTGCCGCTGCGGGCCGCGGACGTGCCGGACTGGTGGGCGCCGGTGGCGCGGGCGAACCTGGCCCGCGGCGAGATGACCATCGCCGAGCTCTGCGCCGCCGCCGTCGAGCAAAGCGACAACAGCTGCGCCAACCTGCTTTTGGCCGCTGTGGGCGGGCCGCCTGCGATGACGGCCTTCTGGCGGCGGCTGGGCGACCCGGTGACCCGTCTGGACGACACCGAGCCGCTGTTGAACCGGACGCCCGCCGGCGATCCCCGCAACCGGACAACGCCGGCGGCGATGGCGTCGGATGTGCGCGCCCTGGCGCTGGGGCCGGCGCTGATGCCGGGCTCGCGCGCCCGGTTGATCGCCTGGATGCTTGCCTGCAAGACCGGTCTTGGCCGTCTGCGCGCCGGCCTGCCCGCCGGCTGGCGGATCGGCGACAAGACCGGCAGCAATGATGCCGGGGCGGGCGGCGACCTTGCCATCGCCTGGCCGCGCGCCGCCGCCCCGCCGATCGTCATCGCCGCTTATGTCGAGGACGTCCGCCGCAATGGGGCCGCCTTCGACGCCGTGTTTGCGGCGATCGGGCGCATGTTGGTCCAGCTCTGAGGCCGCCGACCCAGGCTCACTTGACCAGCCGGATCTCGAACCCGGTATCGGCCTCGTGGATGTCCGTGGCGGTGAACGGGATGGCCCAGAGCATGGCCTCGAAGTCGGCCCTCGAGTAGGCGGAGGGGCGAAGGCCGTGCTTGAAGATCATCTCGGTGACGAAGGCGTCCACCCGCCCGAGCCGCAGCGACTCGACTTCGGCCTCGATGGCCTCGTCGGAAACTTCGCGGCGCAGGTCGTAGATGCGCGCCGTTCCGCCAGGCGCCAGCACGCGGTGCATCTCGCGCAGCGCGCCTTTCGGATCGGCGAAGTTCTTGAAGGCGGCGCGGCAGACGATGAGATCGAACGAGTCCGGCTCGAACGGCATCGCCGAGGCGTTGCCGCGCCGGAAGTCGATGCCGACCCCGGCGCGGGCGGCGTTGTCGCCGGCGATGCGAACGAAGGAGCGGCTGACGTCAAGGCCGGTGACGGACCATGGGCCGAGCCGCGCCAGTTCGATAGCGAGGTAGCCCGGTCCGGGCGCGATCTCCAGCACGCGATCGCCCGGCTTCAGCTCCGAAGCCAGCCGATGCGCGAGCTCCCGAAACGGCGAAAGATCCCGGCCGGTGTTCCGGGCGTACCAGGTCGCGAGCGGCCCCTCCAGAGGAAGGCCCTTGTATGGCTTGACCTTTCGCGCAGGGGCGACGAGCATGACCAATCTCCTTTATCTCGTGAGCTAAAAGAATTAGACGCTAAGGGATGCGCCGGTCAAGAGCCCATGGGATGAATCGTCGCGCGCTGCTCTCAGCGCTCCAAACGGCGCTGCGGGAGGCCAGCGGCATGAGCGTGCTCTTCAGCCAGGCCATGAGCGCTCGGCTGGGGATCAACAGCACTGATCTCGAGTGCCTCGACTACATCCTGCTGCGCGGGCCGCTCACCGCCGGCGCGCTCGCCCAGGCGGCGGGATTGACGAGCGGGGCGATCACCGGCGTCGTGGACCGGCTGGAGCGGGCCGGCTTCGCCCATCGCGAGCGTGACGAGGCCGACCGGCGCAAGGTCTTGGTGCGCGCAGCACCGGACGTGCAACACCGCGTCGGGCCGTTGTCGGCGCCCATGAGCCGGGCGATGGACGAGACGATGGCGGCCTACGACGACGCCGAACTGGCGTTGCTGCTCGATTTTCTCAAGCGCGCCAGAGCGGCCTCGGAAAGGGCGATGGCGGAGCTGGCCGGCAGGGAAGGGCGGTAACGACCCGGCATTTCAGCGCCGGCCGTTCGCCTCCCAGGCGGCGAGCCGGTCGATGATGCGCTCGGCCGCCTCGGCCGCGGTGAGCGCGGTGGTGTCGATATGGATCTCGGGCGCTTCGGGCGCTTCGTAAGGGCTGTCGATGCCGGTGAAGTTTTTCAGGGCGCCGGAGCGGGCCTTGGCGTACAGGCCCTTGACGTCGCGCGCTTCGGCGACCGCCAGCGGGGTGTCGACGAACACCTCCAGGAACTCGCCGTCGACCATGAGGCCGCGGGCCATGTCGCGTTCGGAGCGGAACGGGCTGATGAAGGACACCAGCACGATCAGGCCGGCGTCGGCCATGAGCCTGGCGACCTCGGCGACGCGGCGGATGTTCTCGATGCGGTCGGCGTCGGTGAAGCCGAGGTCGCGGTTGAGCCCATGACGGACGTTGTCGCCGTCCAGGAGGTAGGTGTGCCGGCCGCTGGCCTGCAGCTTCTTCTCCACCAGGTTGGCGATGGTGGACTTGCCCGCGCCCGAGAGGCCGGTGAACCACAGCACTGCCGGCTTCTGCCCCTTGGCCTTGGCCCGGGTCTCGCGGTTCACCTCCAGGGCCTGCCAGTGGATGTTCTGGCTGCGCCTGAGGGCGAACTCGATCATGCCGGCGCCGACGGTGCCGTTGGTCACCTTGTCGATGAGGATGAAGCCGCCCATGTCGTGGCCGGCGTCGTACGGTTCGAAGACGACCGGCCGGTCCAGAGTGATGTTGGCGACGCCGATCTCGTTGAGCTCCAGGCGGCGCGCCGCCAGATGCTCGAGGTTGTTGACGTTGATCTTGTGCTTGGGCTCGGCGACGGTGGCCGAGACGTTCTGCGCCCCGAGCTTCAGGCCATAGGCGCGCCCCGGCAGCAGCGGCTCCTCGGCCATCCACACCAGGGTGGTCTCGAACTGGTCGGCGATCTGGGCCGGATCCTCGGCGGCGCAAATGACGTCGCCGCGCGAGCAGTCCTCGTCATGCGCCAGGGTGAGCGTCACCGACTGACCGGCCACAGCGATCGGCAGGTCGCCGTCGCGATCGACGATACGGGCAACCGTTGTCTCCCGCCCGGAAGGGACGATGCGCACCCGGTCCCCGGGCCTGACCACGCCGCTGGCGACGAAGCCGGACAGCCCGCGAAAATCGAGGTTCGGCCGGTTCACCCACTGCACGATGAGCCGTAGCGGCGCCCGCTGCAGGCGGGTCTCGTCGAGCTCCACCGTATCCAGGTGTTCGATGAGGCTCGGCCCCCGATACCAGGGCGTGCGCTCGCTCTTGTCGGTGATGTTGTCGCCGCGCAGGCCCGAGATCGGGATCGCGGTCACCTCTTCGAGTCCGATCTGGGCGCCGAAGGCGCGGTAGTCGGCGGCGATGCGTTCGAAGAAGGCTTCGTCGTAGCCGACAAGGTCCATCTTGTTCACCGCCAGCAGGAAGTGGCGGATGCCGATGAGCCTGGCGAGATAGCTGTGCCGGCGCGTCTGGGTGAGCACGCCCTTGCGCGCGTCGATGAGGATGACGGCCAGGTCCGCCGTCGAGGCCCCGGTCACCATGTTGCGGGTGTATTGCTCGTGCCCCGGGGTATCGGCGACGATGTACTTGCGCTTCTCGGTGGCGAAGAAGCGGTAGGCGACATCGATGGTGATCCCCTGCTCGCGTTCGGCGGCGAGGCCATCGACGAGCAGCGCAAAGTCGATGTCGCCTCCTTGGGTGCCGATGCGTCGCGAGTCGGCCTCGAGGGCCGCCAGATGGTCGGCGAAGATCAACTTCGAGTCATAGAGCAGCCGCCCGATCAGGGTGGACTTGCCGTCGTCCACCGAGCCGCAGGTGAGGAAGCGCAGCAGCGTCTTCTTCTCCTGCGCAGCCAGCCATGCGGCGACGTCCGGCCTGGCCTCGGATACCTGAACGTTCATTGGTGAAGATCAACCGCCGAGAGCGCGGAGGAGGCGCGGAGATCGCCGAGCGAGGCGCGAACGCGGGACGCGCGTGGCCCCCCAAGCGCCGGCGCGTCGATGGAGCGCGCTTTGCGCGCCTCGATCGCACCGGCTTCTCTGCGCGGCGAAGGGGACGTCCGCATCAGAAGTAGCCCTCGCGTTTCTTGCGCTCCATCGAGGCCGACTGATCGAAGTCGATGGTGCGCCCGGCCCGCTCGGATGTGGTGGCCACCAGCATCTCCTCGATGATGGCGTCCAGGGTGTCCGCTTCGCTCTCGACGGCGCCGGTGAGCGGGTAGCAGCCCAGGGTGCGGAAGCGCACCTTCTTCATCATCGGCTTCTCGCCGGGCGCCAGCGGCAGACGCTCGTCGTCCACCATGATCAAAGCGCCCTCGCGCTCGACCACCGGCCGCTCGGCGGCGAAGTACAGCGGCACGATCGGAATGGCCTCGGCGCGGATGTATTGCCACACGTCCAGCTCGGTCCAGTTGGAGAGCGGGAAGACGCGAATCTCCTGGCCGCGGTGGATGCGGGTGTTGTAGAGGCGCCAAAGCTCCGGTCGCTGGTTCTTCGGATCCCAGGCGTGGGCGGCGGTGCGCACCGAGACGATGCGCTCCTTGGCCCGGCTCTTTTCCTCATCGCGCCGGGCGCCGCCGAAGGCGGCGTCGAAGCCCCATTTGTCGAGCGCCTGCTTGAGTCCCTGCGTCTTCCAGATGTCGGTGTGCACGGCCGAGCCGTGGTCGAAGGGATTGATCCCCGCCGCCACCGCCTCGGGATTGCGGTGCACCAGGAGCTCGAAGCCGAGCTCGCGCGCCATGCGCTCGCGCATCTCGTACATGGCGCGGAACTTCCAGGTGGTGTCGACGTGCAGCAGCGGGAACGGCGGCGGCGAGGGCCAGAAGGCCTTGACCGCGAGGCGCAGCATCACGGCGCTGTCCTTGCCCACCGAATAGAGCATCACTGGACGCTCGCACTCGGCGATCACCTCGCGCAGGATGTGGATGCTTTCGGCCTCGAGGCGCTCGAGGTGCGTCAAGGTGGGCGCATCCTCGCCGGTCTTGGCCCTAGCCGATGACGACGCCAGATCGAGTGACATGGGATTTCGAGCCGGGTCCGCCTGCCGAGCCTGTAAGAAAACCCCGCCCGATGAGCGAGGCGCGAGTGGCCCTCTTAAGGTCCGCCGACTTAAGGGAGCGTGCAGGCGTTCGCAAGCAAGAGGGGCGCCGCGCGGTGGGATGCGCCATGGGTCGCAGACGGGGCGCCTTTCGCGACAGGGGTGGTCTGCGCTAAATTCAACCGTCGCGCGAGCCCGGCAGGGGAGATGACCGTCTCGGGCTCGGACCGCACACTGCTGGGGGAAGACGCCACATCCTCCTGCCTTTCAAGCGTCGCTCCAGAGGGGGAGCAGCCATGTTTTCCAAGCGATCGCCGCTCATTTTCGGCCATGACGACCTCGGCCGCACGGCTGACGGCCCCGGCGAGCCGACGCCCGCGTTCCGACCGCTAGAGCTGGAGGATTTCGTGAACGACGACCCGCCGGCCCCGGACGAAGCGGCGCCGGCAAGCGCCCCCGAGCCTGCGACGAGGGCCGCCGACCTGGCGTTTCCACGCTTTGCGCCGCCCCGCCACGCCGAGACCGAAGCCGAGGCGGCGCCGGAACCCGAAGCCTCGAGCATCGCACCCGGGCCGCTGCCGCTCACCCGGCCGCCGCGGGCCTCCCGCGCCGAAGCCAGGGGGGTGTTCGGCTGGGCGCTGGCGGCCAGCATCGCCTGGGCGGCGGCGCTGGCGGGTTTGGGGATCGCCTTTCCCCAGACGATGACGCCGGTCTTCCGCGGCCCGGTGGCGGCTGCCGCGCTGGTGATGATCCTGGCCGCGCCGGTGGCCCTCATCTGGGCCGCGGCCCTCGCCATCGGCGAGGGCCGGGCGCTGCTTGCCGAAGCCCGACGCGCGCGCCGGTTCGCCGAGCAGCTCGCCGGCCCGAGCGCCGCCGCCGCTGCGGGAGCTCAGGAGACGGCTCGCGCTCTCCAGGAGAGCCTGGACCAGACGGCCCGGGCCGCCGCGGCCACGACACAGTCCCTGAGCTCCCTGCGCCAGGTCCTCGGGACGGAAACCGAGCGGCTCACCGACGCCACCTCGGCGGCGGACATCGCCGCCGGCAAGCTCGTCGTCAGCCTCGGCAACCAGCGCACCGAGCTCAGCACCCTGGCGGTGACGCTAGAAGCCCGCGCCGCGGCCGTGACCGACGCCATGAACCGACAGCAGACCATGGTCGGCCAGGCATCGGATCTGGCCGAGAGCCAGCTGGCCGAAGCCCAGGCTATGCTGGCGGCGCGCGCCGCCGATCTCGCCGCCGCGGCGATCCGGGTGGGCGAGGCCTCGCGCAGCGTCGCCGAGGACCTCGCCGGACAGGCTGCCCGCCTGGAGACCGCCGGAGCGGGCGTAGGCGAGCAACTGCGCATTGCCGAGGAGGGCTTGGCAGAGCAACGCGCCGCCCTGGTCGCGATCGCCCACGGCCTGCGCGCCGACCAGGAGGAGTTCGCCGCCCTGGCGGAAACGCGCACAGCCCAGCTGACAGCGATGATCTCCGGCGCCTCCAAGGATACTCAGGGGCTCACCGAAGCTGCGGCCCAGGCCGCCTCGGCCATCAGCGATATCGTCGAAAAGACGGCGGCGCGCCAGGCCGAGCTGACGGCGCAGGCGCAGGCCGAGCGCGAGCGTTTCGAGGCGACGGCCACGAGCGCCGCGGCGACCCTGGCCCAGGCTGCGCAGGATCAGCGCGCCGCCCTGGACGAGGAATTGGAGAAGACCCGTACAGCCTTCCAGGGCGCGCTGGCGGAGGCGCTGGAGACCGCCAAGGCCCAGAGCGAAACGGCGCGGGAGGGCGTCAGCCGCATGAACGAGGCTGTCGCCGCCGCGGGAGAGGCCGCGGAGAAGGCTTTCGAGCAGCGCCTCGCCGAGTGCCGCGAGCTGGTGGAGAAATCGGCCAAGCTGATCGACGAGGCCGGCGACCGGGCCGCCCATCGCCTGGAGCAGTCGCTGGCCGCGGCCAACGCCGCCATCGGCGAACTCAAGGGCCTGGCCGAAGAGACGCTCTCGGCCGTCGCCGCCCTGCCCGGCGAAGCGGCGGCGCGCGGCGATGAGGTGCGGGCGGCGCTCGCCAAGGGGCTCGAGGACCTCACCACCCAAGCCCGCCGTGCGGCCGAGGAGACGGCCGCCATCGACCAGGCCTTCCAAGAAAGGGTGAAGCGCAACTACGACATGCTGAGCGAGGCGGTGCAGCTTATGGGCGTGGTCGCCCGCTCGGGCCAGGCCGCGAGCGCCCCCAGACCGTCGGCGAAGCGCGAGCCGTCCGCTTCACTCCCCTCGGCCCAGCGCGCGCGCATCAAGCTCAGCGCGCCGCCGGAGGCGGCTCCGGCCGAGACCGAGAACGCCGACGACGAGCAGCGCTGGAGCGACATGCTGCACGCCGACGGCGCCGAGGAGGCAGGCGGGCAGGAGGGCGATGGCGCCTCTCCCTTCCACGAGATCGCGTCCATGGGCATCGACCCCGCAGCCCTGCTATCGCGCTCGCGCATCCAGGAGATCGCCGGGCATGTGCAGTCCGGCGCGGAACCGGCGGCGCGCGACCTGGTCAGGACCCTTGCCCCGGCGGCCACGCGCCGGCTCAGCCGCCGGCTGATGACCGACGCCGATTTCGCCGGCCGCAGCCGTGGCTTCACCGACCGCTACGCCGGCCGCCTGCGCGCCGCCGCCGCCGCGGATCCGGCGGGCCTGCAGGTCGCGAGCCTGCTGACCTCCGACCAGGGCCGCGCCTTCCTGCTCTTGGACGCAGCGCGGCTGGGGGCCGGCTGAGGGCGCGCGGCGGGGCGACAAGCGTCGGCAGGCGCCGCCCCCGGGTGGTCGAGGCGCCTACGTGGCCATAGCCGACGCGGCGCTCACCAATCTTCCGGCGCAGCCTGCGGCGGTCCTGGGGCCGCGGGTCAGGGACGGCGACCTGCTCCTCTGCTCCGCCCACGACCCTTTCTCGCGCCTGATCGCCTGGAGCACCAGGAGTCCCTGGACGCACGTCGCCATCGCCTTCCGCTGGCCGCGCCGCGCCGAGATCATGGTCTTCGAATGCGTTCAGCACATCGGCGTGCGCGCCGTTCCGCTGGCGAGTTTTCTCAGCCAGACGAGCAGCGGCGTCCGGCCCTATCCAGGCAAGATCGTACTGGCCCGCCATGCCGGCTTGACGCCAGCCAAGCGAGGCGAGCGGCTGGAGGACATGGCCCAATACGCTATCGACAAGCTGGGAGACCGCTTCTCGGTCGGCGAGATCGCCAAGATCGCGCTACGGATCATCGCCGGACGGTTCGTGAGGCGCATGCCCAGGTCACTGGGGCCGGACGACGAGTTCATCTGCTCGGAATTCGTGGCCCGCTGTTACCACGCCGCCGGCTTGCCGATCGCCTGGGATGGCCTCGGATTCGTGGCGCCTGTGGACCTTGCTCGAGATCCGCAGGTGCGGGCCCTGGCGCGGTTCCGCACCACCTGACCATCACTGGCGCGACTTGACCGCGACCGGCCCGGCCCCGAAGACGGCGGGACGAAAGAAGGAGCGCGCCGATGGCCGCCGATCTGTTTTCGCTTCAGGGCCGGGTCGCCCTGGTCACCGGCGGTTCGCGCGGCATCGGCCGGATGATCGCCGAGGGTTTCCTGGGGCAGGGTGCGAAGGTCTACATCGCCGCGCGAAAGGCCGATCAGTGCGACGCCGCGGCGGAAGAGATGTCCAAGGGCGGGCGGGCCTGCGTCTCGCTCCCGAAAGACCTTTCGACAGTGGAAGGCTGCCGAGCGCTGGCCGCCCGGCTTTCCGAGCGCGAAGGCAAGCTCGACATCCTCGTCAACAACGCCGGGGCGGCCTGGCTCGCGCCTTTCGACGACTTCCCCGAGAGCGGCTGGGACAAGGTCGTGGACCTGAACCTGAAATCGCCGTTCTTCCTGACCCAGGCGCTGCACGGGCTGCTGAAAGCCGCCGCGACTGATGAGCGGCCGGCGAAGGTGATCAACATCGCCTCGATCGACGGCATCAAGCTGAACCCGCAGGAGACCTACTCCTACCACGCCTCGAAGTCCGGCCTGATCTTTCTGACCCAGCGCCTGGCGGCGCAGCTCATCAAGGACAGCATCGTGGTCACCTGCATCGCGCCGGGCGCGTTTGCATCGCAGATGAACCGTGACGCCCGCGACCGGCCAGAAGCGATCGCCCGCCGCATCCCCTCGCGCCGGATCGGGCGCGACGAGGACATGTCCGGGGCGGCGATCTATCTCGCCTCGCGGGCCGGGGACTATGTGGTGGGCGCCACCCTGGTGGTGGATGGCGGGGTCGCCTTCGCGATCGCCGGGGGCGTGTAGACGCCTGAATCCCGGATGATCTCGGTCCAGGGTCCAGACGAGAATGCCGGGGCCGACGGTGCGGCGAGGATCGTGGGCGCGCGAATCGCGCTCGAGGCTGTAAACGAACATGTCGGTCGCACGCTGGTTGAACCCGATAGTCGCCTTAACCGCGGATGAGCCTTGCCAAAGTTGACTTCCTGCGAGCGCTTGTCCCTAACGGCTGAACCATGAGCCTGGCGCGCAGCCCCGCCCACGAGGACCCAGCGGTCGCGGCGGCGAACGAGCCCGGCGCAGGGATCGAGCCGCGCGGCTTCTGGCGGCGGTGGCGTTGGCCGCTGATGTTCGGCGCGCCGGCGCTGGTGCTGGCGGCGGCCGCTTGGTTCGTGCTCACCTCGGGACGGTCGGAGACGACCGACGATGCCTACGTCCAGCGCGGCAAGGCCCCGGTGAGCGCCGCCATCGCCGGACGGGTGGTGGAGATAGACGTGGCCGAGAACCAGCGCGTCAACCCCGGCGAAACCCTGTTCAAGCTCGATCCCTCCGACGAGATCGCCGAGGTCGACCGCACCCAGGCCCAGTTGGCGGCGGCGCAGCTGCAGGTGGCGAGCCTTCAACAGGCGCTGGCGCAGGCGCGCGTCAGTCTCGCCTCGGCCCAGCAGACCCAGTCCTACGCCGCACGCGAATACACCCGCCAGCAGGCCCTGGCCGGGGCCGGGGTCGCCTCTCGCCAGCAGCTGGACGAGGCCCGCCACAACAAGGAGCTGGCCGACGCCCAGGTGGATCTCGCCCGGCAGGGTGTGGCCACGGCGCAGGCCAACCTCGGCCCTGCGGCGACCAATCCGGCGCTCTTTCCGGCGGTTCTGCAGGCATCTGCGGCGCTCGAGCGCGCCAAGCTCGACCTCACGCGCACCTCGGTGGTCGCCCCGGTGGGTGGCGTCGTCACGAGGGTGACGCAACTTCAGGTGGGCGCCTACGTGAACCCCGCCCAGACGGTGTTCTTCCTGCTTTCCGGAGAGTCCTGGGTGGAGGCCAACTTCAAGGAGAATCAGCTCAGGAAGATGCGGGTCGGCCAGCCGGCGACCATCCAGATCGACGCCTGCGGCGGCCAGAGCTTCGCCGCTCATGTCGCCAGCTTCAGCCCGGGCGCCGGCTCGAGCTTCTCGCCCTTGCCGGCGCAGAACGCCACCGGCAACTGGGTCAAGGTGGTGCAGCGCCTGCCGGTGGAGATCGCTTTCAACGCGCCGCCGCCGGCGAGGTGCGCCCGCGACGGCCTCTCGGCCAACGTCCGCGTCGACGTCCGCAGCGGCGGTCAGAGGCGCTGATCGCCAGCCTGGGCGAAGCCCGTCCGACCCTCGGATTTGAGCCCATCGGCGGTGATCGGCGGATGAGCCGAACGAACTTCGGCCGGCGCCCGCGCCTTAGGTGAGCAGTGGCCGACGCCAAGGACATCGCCAACCGCATCCCGATCACCGTCGCCCTGATGGCGTCGACGCTGATGAACTCGCTCGACACGACTATCGCCAACGTCGCCTTGCCGCACATCGAAGGGGCGATCGGCGCCGCCCCGGATCAGATCACCTGGGTGCTGACCTCCTACCTGATCGCCGCGGCGATCATGACGCCGCTGTCGGGATGGCTGAGCGTGCGCATCGGCCGGAAGCTGATGTTCATGGCCTCGATCGCCGGCTTCACCGGCGCCTCGATGCTGTGCGGCGTCTCCACCGGCGTCATGCAGCTGGTCGGTTTCCGCTTCCTCCAGGGCCTCTTCGGCGCCGCGCTGATCCCGCTCTCGCAGGCGGTGGTGCTCGACCTCTATCCGCCCAGGCAGCTAGGCCAGGTGATGGCGCTCTGGGGGGCGGCGGCGATCCTGGGGCCGATCTTCGGGCCCTTCCTCGGCGGCTGGCTCACGGACAACCTCTCCTGGCGGTGGTGCTTCTTCATCAATCTGCCTGTCGGCGCCCTGGCCCTGGCGGGGGTGACGGTGTTCATGTCCGGCCGGCGGGCGGGGACGGCGCGGCCGTTCGACTTCCTCGGCTTTTCCGCCCTGACGCTGTTCGTCGGCGGCTTCCAGCTGATCGTCGACCGCGGCCCCGGCCAGGACTGGTTCGGCTCCAAGGAGATCTGGATCTACTTCATCATCGCCGCGATCGGCTTCTGGATATTCGTGGTGCAGACGCTTTCGGCCAAGCACCCGTTCCTGGACCGGGCCCTGGCGCTGGACCGCAATTTCGTCAGCTGCACCGTCTTCGGGTTCTTCATCGGCGTGCTGCTGTTTTCCACCATGGCCCTGCTGCCGCCGATGATGCAGCAATTGATGGGGTATTCGGCGTACGAGAGCGGCATCGCCACCATGCCCCGGGGCTTGGGATCCTTCGCCGCCATGTTCTTTGTCGGGCGACTGATCGGGCGCGTCGACACCCGGCTCATTCTGGTCACCGGGCTCATATTGAGCTTCATCGCCCTGCGGCAGATGAGCCATTTCGATCTTTCCATGAGCGTGCGCCCGATCGTCATCTCCGGCCTCATCCAGGGCTTCGGGATCGGCCTCATCTTCGTGCCGCTGTCGACGCTCGCCTACGCCACCCTGGCGCCCCGGTTCCGCCCCGAGGCCACCGCCGTCTACACCCTGGTGCGCAATCTCGGCTCCAGCGTCGGCATCTCGATCATGCAGGCGCTGTGGACAGCCAACACCTCGGTGGTCCATGCATCGCTGGCGGCGCGCATCGATCCGGCCAGCCCGGTGGCGCGCGCGGCGTTGGGATCGACGCTGGCGCAGGGGAACGTCATGGGTCTGGAGAGCCTGAACGCGGAGGTGACGCGGCAGGCGGCCATGGTGGCCTACGTGGACGATTTTCGCCTGTTGATGATCGCCACGATCGCGCTCTCGCCGCTGCTCTTGCTGATGCGCACCCCACGGTTCGAAGGCGCGCCGGTCCATGCTGCGGCAGAATAAGGCCGCCTTCCTGGCGGCGGCGGCGGCGCTCGCCCTGGGCGGGTGCACGACCGTCGGGCCGAATTTCAAGCCCCCGCAGGCGCCTTCCGAGGCCAGCTACGCCATGCCAGGCGACGCGACCACGGCCTTGGCGAGCGATCTGACCGGCGCGGGCCCATGGTGGCGGGGACTGGGCTCGGCGACGCTGGACGGGCTCGAGGACGCGGCGCTGGCTGGCAACCGCACCGTGGCGCAGGCAAACGCCAACCTTGCCGCGGCTCAGGCGGCCCAGGCGAGCGTCGCCGGCTCGCTCGAGCCCCAGGTCGACGCCGCGGCGGCCATCCAGCGCGAACGCATCAACACCGCCGCTTTCGGATTCAGCGGCATCCCCGGCCTGCCGGCTTTCCCCAATCCCAGCATCACGCTCTACAGCGTAGGTCCTTCGGTCAGCTACGACCTCGACCTCTTCGGCGGCGGCCGGCGGCGGCTCGAGCAGGCCTCGGCGCGCACCGAGGCCTCGGCCGACAGGGCCCGAGCCGCTTACCTGAGCGTCACCGGCAACGTGGCGCTGGCGGCAGTGCGCATCGCTGCTCTCGCCAATCGAGTGGTGGCGCTCGAAGGGATCATCGCCGACGACGAGCAAACGCTGGCCCTCGTCCACCGCGCCCAGGCCGCCGGGGCCGAGGCGCCGAGCGCCTCGCATGTGGGCGATGCGCAGCTGGCGCTGGACCGGGCGCAGTTGCCGCCGCTCACCCAGGCTCTCGATCAGCAGCGGCACGCCCTCTCTCTGCTCCTCGGACGCCCGCCCGGCTCGTGGTCGGCGCCAAAGTTCACCCTGGCGGACTTCACCGCGCCGGCGCGCGTGCCCGCGAGCGTGCCGTCGGAGCTGGTGCGGCGGCGCCCCGATATTCTCGCCGCCGAGGCCGACCTGCACGCCGACACCGCCGCCATCGGTGTCGCCGCGGCGGCGCGGTATCCCTCCTTGCGTCTCACCGGCTCGCTCACCCAGGAGGCATTGAGCCCGGACAAGCTGTTCTCTTTCGCCTCGACCGCCTACGCCTTTGGCCCGGGCCTGACTGCGCCGATCTTCCACGGCGGTTCGCTCAAGGCGAACCAACGCCAAGCCGAGGCCGAGGCGCGCGCGGCGCTCGCGGTCTACGAGCAGACGGTCCTTACCGCCTTCGGCCAGGTCGCCGATGTGCTTTCCAACCTCGGCGAGGACGACCAGCGGCTGAGCGCCCTCGAGCTGGCGGTAAGCACCGGCGAGGCGGCCCTCGCCGACGCCCGCACCGCCTATCGCCTGGGCGGCGGCACGCTGGTGCAGGTGACCACCGAGCAGCGAAACCTCGAGGAGGCGCGGCTGCAACTGGCCGACGCCCAGGGGCAGAAGCTGGCCGACATCGTCCAGCTGTTCGCCGCCACCGCCAGCGATTGGCGCTGACGGCAACTAGATTGGCGGCGCGCATCGCGCTTGCGTTGGCTGCCGCGGCGCAGGTCGCTGCCTCTCCGGCGAGCGTGGTCACGGTCGACACTGCCCGGCCGACGGCCAGCTTCGATCCGACCACCGCTCTCGGCGCCGGCGTCGACGGCATGGAGGCCGGCGGGGTCAAGCGCCTGTTCACGGGCGCGAACGTCAAGGCGATGGAGGACGCCGGCCTGGGCCCGATCACCTATCGCCTGCGCACCGAACTCGGCATCGCCGTCTGGCACTTCTCCGGCGAGGGCGCCTGGAGCGATGCGGCGCGCGCCCAGGGTTATTGGACCTCGTCGGATCACCCGAGCGCGCCGATCCTGGTCAGCTGGGGCTATGACCTGCCGCGCCGCGGCGACACCATCGACATGGCCGCCAACGCCGGTTTCTCGCGCCTCGACGACGGTGACCCGAAGACCTTCTGGAAATCCAACCCTTATCTGGATCGCCGCTATACCGGCGAGCCGGGAGCGCATCCGCAATGGGCGGTGGCGGAATTCGCCAAGCCCGTGGGGGTCGACGAGGCGGTGATCGACTGGGCCCAGCCCTTCGCCCGCCGCTTCCAGGTCCAGTACTGGATCGGCGCCGACGAGTACGACGACGAGGGCCGCTGGGCCACGTTTCCAGGCGGAAGCGTCGACAACGGCCACGGCGGCCGCCAGCGCCTCGATCTGGCGCGCTCGCCGGTGCGCGCCCGTTTCTTCCGCGTCCTGATGGAGCAGTCCTCCAGGACCACGCCGGCGGGATCGACCGATCCGCGCGACGCCATGGGCTACGCCATCGGTGAACTCGAACTCGGCCGCCGAACGGCCGTGGGCGGTTTCGTCGATGCCATCCGCCATGGCCGGACACGCTTCACGCAGACGGTCATGCACGTCTCGTCCACCGATCCGTGGCACCGCGCGGTCGACCGCGATCCTGATCTGGAGCAACCGGGACTCGATCTCGTCTTCGAAAGCGGCCTCACCCGCGGGCTGCCGGTCATGATTCCGGTGGGCGCGCTCTATGACACGCCGGAGAATGCCGCCGCCGAGATCCGTTTCCTGAAGGCCCGCGGCTATCCGCTCGCGCGGGTCGAGATCGGCGAGGAGCCCGACGGCCAGATCGTCGAACCGGCCGACTATGGCGCCCTGTACATCGAGGTCGCCAGGGCCGTCCGCTCCGCCGATCCGACCGTGCCGATCGGCGGACCCAGCTTGATGAACGCCGTCGCCGACGACTGGCTCACCTCCGACCCCGACCGCTCCTGGACCTCCCGGTTCCTGAAATACCTGAAGGCGCGCGGGGCTCTGGGAGACTTCCAGTTCGTCAGTTTCGAGCGCTACCCCTTCGACGACCTGTGCGGCGACCTTTCGAAAAAGCTCGTTGCCGAGTCGCGGATGCTGCCGGCGGCTCTGGCGCGGCTCGATGCCGACGGGGCTCCCGCCGGCGTCCCCAGGATCATCAGCGAATATGGTTTTTCCGCCTTTGGCGGTCGCGGCGAGGTGGAGGTGGCCGGCGCCCTGATCGACGCCGACATCGCCGCGCAGTTCCTCTCCCTTGGGGGCAAGGCCGCCTATCTCTTCGGCTATGGCCCCAGCCGCCCCTATGCCGCCGGCCATCAGCCGTGCGCCGGCTGGGGCGATTTGATGCTGTTCGAGGCGGACAAAGCCGGCCAGGCGCGCTGGCCCCTGCCTACCTTCTTCGAAAGCCGCATGCTGACCCAGGATTGGGCCGGGAGGGGGCCCGGCGCCGACGAAGCCTTCCCAGCGCGAGTCGCCGGGCCCGCGGCCCGTTTCGTGGCCGCCTACCCGATCCGGCGGGCGGACGGCAGCTGGAGGCTCCTGCTCCTCAATCGTGACCGCAAGAATGGGTACGCGGTCGGTGTGACGGCCGCGGACGGCCGGGCGCCAAAGCGGCTTGCCACCGTCCAGTACGGACAGGACCAGTACGCCTGGCGCGCCGCCGGGCCGAACGGACATCCGGTCCGCGATCGGCCGCCGCGGCGGTTCACGGCCTCGGCCGAGTCGGTCATGCTGCCGCCGTGGTCGATCACGATGGTCGGTTGGGACAGCCCCGCACGCTAGCGGGCGCCCGCAAACAGAGGCGGCTTTACGGGTTTCTTAAGCGACGCGAGGGCTCGATGAAGCTCGGAAGGCTCCGAGACTGGCGCTTTCGGCCCGATCGCCGTAAAGACACCGGTTCGCGCCCCCCGGTCCTCAGCGGCCGATCTGAGACGGGCGCGCCGCGGCCGCCGATGGTCGCCGTCGAGCGCGAAGCGAACGAAAGGTAGTTGAAGAAGTTGGAGCCGACCGACGTCGAGGCGCCAGAGTATTTCCACAAGGTCGTAGATTGCCAGTGGGCCTGCCCAGCCCATACGCCGGTCCCGGAATACATCCGACTGATCGCGGAAGGCCGCTACACCGACGCCTATATGATCAACTGGAAGTCGAACGTCTTTCCCGGGATCTTGGGACGGACGTGCGATCGCCCCTGCGAGCCCGCCTGCCGACGCACGCGGGTCGAGGCCGAGCCGGTGGCCATCTGTCGCCTCAAGCGGGTCGCCGCCGACCACAAGGACGACATCTCGGACCGCCTGCCCAGACCGGCGGCGAATAGGAACGGCAAGCGCATCGCCTGCGTCGGCGCGGGTCCGGCCTCGCTCACCGTGGCCCGGGACCTCGCGCCGATGGGCTACGAGGTCGTCCTGTTCGATGGCGACGGCAAGGCCGGCGGCATGATCCGCAGCCAGATCCCCCGCTTCCGGCTTCCCGAAAGCGTCATCGACGAGGAGATCGGCTACATCGGCGGCCTCGGGCCGGTGCTTCGCCTGGGCGAGCGCATCGACAGCCTCAAGGCGCTGCTGGCCGAGAACTTCGACGCCATCTTCGTCGGCTGCGGCGCGCCGCGCGGGCGCGATCTCGACATTCCCGGTCGGCTCGAGGCGGCGGCCAACGTCCACATCGGCATCGACTGGCTTTCCAGCGTGTCGTTCGGCCATGTCGATCGGATCGGCGAGCGCGTCATCGTGCTCGGCGGCGGCAACACCGCCATGGACTGCTGCCGCACCTCGCGCCGCCTCGGCGGCAAGGACGTCAAGGTGATCGTGCGCTCCGGCTTTGCGGAGATGAAGGCCTCCCCCTGGGAAAAGGAGGACGCCATGCACGAGGACATCCCGATCCTGAATTTCCTGGTGCCGAAGGCCTTCACCCACGAGGCCGGACGGCTGACCGGGGTGACCTTCGAGAAGGTCGAAGCGATCTACGACAAGGCTGGCCGACGGAGCCTGGTTTCCGCCGGCGAGCCCGACGTCCACCATCCCTGCGACGACGTGCTCGTAGCGGTGGGCCAGGAGAACGCCTTCCCCTGGATCGAGCGAGATATCGGTATCGAGTTCGACGAATGGGACATGCCGGTGGTCGATCCGGCGACCATGGGCTCGAGCCACCCGAAGGTGTTCTTCGGCGGCGACTCCGCTTTCGGCCCCAAGAACATCATCTGGGCCGTGGCCCACGGCCACGAGGCGGCGATCTCGATCCACAAGCTGTGCGAGGGCGAGGACGTTTCGAGGCGGCCGCCGCCCGGCGTCACCCTCGTCAGCCAGAAGATGGGCATCCACGAGTGGAGCTACGACAACGACGTCTCGCTCGACAAGCGCTTCCGCGTGCCGCTGCGCGACAAGGCCGAGGCCCTGGGGAACGTCAAGCTGGAGGTCGAGCTCGGCTTCGACACCAAGGTCGGCTGGGCCGAGGCGCAGCGCTGCCTGAACTGCGACATCCAGACGGTGTTCGCCCGGCCTCTGTGCATCGAGTGCGACGCCTGCGTCGACATCTGCCCGATGGACTGCATCACCTTCACCGACAACGGCGATGAGGCCGATCTGCGCTCGCGCCTGTCGGCGCCGGCGCAAAACGAGGAGCAAGCGCTCTACATCTCCGACGCCCTGCCCACCGGGCGGGTAATGGTCAAGGACGAAGACGTCTGCCTGCACTGCGGGTTGTGCGCCGAACGCTGCCCCACCGGGGCCTGGGACATGCAGAAGTTTCTGCTGGATATGACGCTCGCCTCGGAACTGCCGCCGCCCGCTCCGGCGCCGACGCGCGAGAAGGAGCTGGTGTAAGGGGCATGATCGAGGATCGACCGCAGAAGGCGACCAAGGTCGCGCCGCTGGCCGCCGTCAATGATTTCGTCGTCAAGTTCGCCAATATCAACGGCTCGGGCTCGGCGAGCGCGAACGGCATGTTCGCCAAGGCGGTGCTGCGCATGGGCGTGCCGGTGGCGGCGCGCAACATCTTCCCCTCCAACATCCAGGGACTGCCGACCTGGTACGAGGTGCGCGTCACCGCTGACGGCTGGCTGGGGCGCCGGGGCGGCGTCGACCTGATGGTGGCCATGAATCCGCAGACGTTCGCCAAGGACGTCGCATCGATAGAACCGGGCGGCTATCTCTTCTACGATTCCACCAAGCCGCTGCCGCACGGCCTGCGCGAAGACGTCAACGTGCTCGGCCTGCCGCTGACGGCCATCTGCAACGCCGCCTACAGCGATCCGCGCCAGCGGCAGCTTTTCAAGAACATCATCTACGTCGGCGCGCTGGCCGAGATCCTCGGCATTCCGGCCGAGGTGACCGACACCCTGGCGGCCGAGGAGTTCGCTTCCAAGCCCAAGCTCATCGACGCCAATCTGGCCGCGCTCGCCATGGGCCGCCGGCACGCGCGCGACCATCTCGATCCGTTGCCGCTGCGGGTGCGCCGCTCCGACGGCGTGGGCGAGCGGATCTATGTCCAGGGCAACGAAGCGGCGGCGCTCGGCGCCGTGTTCGGCGGGGCCACGGTGTGCGCCTGGTATCCGATCACGCCTTCGACCTCTCTGGCGGAAGCCTTCATGGCGCACTGCAAGCGCTACCGCACGGAACCGGAGACCGGCGCGTCGCGCTACGCCATCCTGCAGGCGGAGGACGAAATCGCCGCCATCGGCATCGTGCTGGGCGCCGGCTGGAACGGCGCCCGCGCCTTCACCTGCACGTCCGGCCCGGGGATCTCCCTGATGCAGGAGTTTCTCGGCCTTTCGTACTATGCCGAAGTGCCGGCGGTGGTGTTTGACGTGCAGCGCGGCGGGCCTTCCACCGGCATGCCCACGCGCACCCAGCAGGCCGACCTGCTGCTGGCGGCATACGCCTCCCATGGCGACACCAAGCACCCGATGCTCTTCCCCCAGGATCCGGCCGAGTGCTTCGAATTCGGCGCGCTCGCGTTCGACCTGGCCGACCGCCTGCAGACGGCGGTGTTCGTGATGCTCGACCTCGACATCGGTATGAACGAGTGGCTTTGCGCGCCGCTGAAATGGCAGGATGGCCGCCGTCTCGATCGTGGCAAGGTCATGGGGCCGCAGGACCTCGAGGCGGCTTCCTCGTTCGGGCGTTACCGCGACGTCGACGGCGACGGCATCCCTTACCGCACCATTCCGGGCGTACATCCCACCCTCGGCGCCTACTTCACCCGCGGCAGTTCGCACGACGCCGAGGCGCGCTACAGCGAAGAGGGGCACCTCTACGTCGCCAACATGCAGCGCATCGTGCGCAAGTTCGAGACGGCCAAGACCCTTGTCCCCGGACCGGAGATCCGGACCGCGGCCAAGCGCACCCCGCACGCGGTCGTCTACTTCGGGTCGACGAGCGCGGCCATGGACGAATCGCTCGCCAGCCTGGCCGAGGCCGGGATCGGGCTCGACGCCCTGCGGGTGCGTGGCTTCCCGTTCTGCGACGAAGTCATCGACTTCATAGCCGCCCACGAGACGGTGTTCCTGGTAGAGCAGAACCGCGACGCCCAGCTGCGCAGCCTGATCATGATCGAAGGCGGGGTCGACCCGGCCAAGCTCGTGCCGGTCCTGTCCTTCGACGGCTCGCCGATCACCGCCCGTTTCATCACCGAGGCGATCGCCGAACGCCTCGTCTCGCCCGCCGCCGCCCGCGCGCCGGGAGCGAAGGCCTGACGCCATGACCTATATCGCCAAGCCCCGCCTGCACCATCCGCTGCTGCAGCCCAACGGCGTTGGCTTCACCCGCCGTGACTATGAGGGGAAGGTTTCGACCCTGTGCGCCGGCTGCGGCCACGATTCGATTTCGGCCGCCGTCATCCAGGCCTGCTGGGAGATCGATCTGGCGCCGCATCGCCTGGCCAAGCTCTCGGGCATCGGTTGCTCGTCGAAGACGCCGGACTATTTCCTCTCGGCCTCGCACGGCTTCAACGCCGTCCATGGGCGCATGCCCTCGGTGCTTACCGGGGCCTATCTCGCCAACCGCGACCTGATCTACCTGGGCGTCTCCGGCGACGGGGACTCGGCCTCCATCGGCCTTGGCCAGTTCGCCCATGGCGTCCGCCGCGGCATCAACATGGCCTACATCGTCGAGAACAACGGCGTGTACGGGCTGACCAAGGGGCAGTTCTCGGCGACCTCGGACAAGGGCTCGAAGTCGAAGCGCGGCGTGCCCAACCATGACGCGCCCGTCGATCTGGTCGGCATGGCGGTGCTCCTGGGGGCCAGTTTCGTCGCCCGCAGCTTCTCCGGCGACAAGGCCCAGCTGGTGCCGCTCATCAAGGCGGCCCTGCTGCATCGGGGCGCTGCGGTGATCGACGTGATCTCGCCGTGCGTGCAATTCAACAACCATCCGGGCTCGACCAAGAGCTTCGACTACGTGCGCGAGCACAACGCCGCCGTGAACCGGCTCGACGTCCTCGAACCGCGCCAGGAGATCACCGTCGATTACGAGCCCGGGGCGATCGAAATCGTCACCCAACACGACGGCTCGGTGCTCAAGCTCTACAAGCTCGCCGACGACTACGACCCGACCGATCGCGCCGCGGCGCTGGCGCATCTGATGGAGCGCCACCAGCGCGGTGAGATCGTCACCGGCCTCATCTACCTCGAAGAAGCCGCGGGCGAGCTCCATGATCACCTCGGAACCTCGGGGACGCCGCTGAACGCCCTGACGGACGCCGAACTCGTGCCGGGGGCGGCGGCGCTGGAAGCGTTCAACCAATCGTTACGGTGAAGCTTCCCGCCGAGCGGGCGGAAACTGGTTCCCTTTTCGGTCGCCTGCGCGCTAGGAATGCGTCTTGCAAGGTCGATCGCTGAGCAAAATATCGTGGCTTAAGGATCGCAAGGCGAGGAGTGACGGTTCTCCTTGGGCGCGGGTCCGACTTTGCCGCGCCTGACGAACCGGGGACGAGTGATGGCGGACGGGGACGCGCGGGTAGCCAAGAGAGTCGTTCCAGGCCTGGAACCCGCCCCGACGCGGCACCGGAAGCTGGTCGCCTGGGTGCGCCGGATCGCCGCCCTCACCAAGCCGGATCGAGTGCGGTGGTGCGACGGCTCCGAGGCCGAGTGGAAAGAGCTGACCGATCAGCTGGTGCGCGCCGGCACGCTCAAGCGGCTCGATGCGCGCAAACGCCCCAATTCCTTCTACGCCGCATCCGATCCTTCAGACGTGGCGCGGGTCGAGAGCCGGACCTTCATCTGCTCGGCCGATCCCGACGACGCCGGCCCGACCAACAACTGGCGCGACCCCGACGAGATGCGCGCCGAGCTGCTAGGCCTCTTCGATGGCGCGATGCGCGGGCGCACGATGTACGTCGTGCCCTTCTGCATGGGGCCGATCGGCTCGCCCATCAGCGCCCTTGGAGTCGAAATCACCGACAGCGCCTATGTCGCCGTCTCCATGCGCATCATGACGCGGATGGGGAAGGCCGCCCTGGAGGCGCTGGGCGATGACGCCGCCTTCGTCCCGGCCGTCCACTCCGTCGGCAAGCCGCTGGCGCCCGGAGAACGAGACGTTCCCTGGCCGTGCAACGACACCAAGTACATCGTCCATTTTCCCGAGCGCCGGGAGATCTGGTCCTACGGTTCCGGCTACGGCGGCAACGCCCTGTTGGGCAAGAAATGCTACGCCCTGCGGATCGCCTCGGTCATGGCCCGCGACGAAGGCTGGCTGGCCGAGCACATGCTCATCCTCAAGCTCACTTCGCCCGAGGGCCGCGTCCACTATGTCGCCGCGGCCTTCCCCAGCGCCTGCGGCAAGACCAACCTCGCCATGCTGCAGCCGACGCTGCCCGGGTGGAAGGCCGAGACCATCGGCGACGACATCTGCTGGATGCGCTGGGGCAGGGACGGGCGGCTGCGCGCCATCAATCCCGAGGCCGGGTTCTTCGGCGTCGCCCCGGGCACCTCGAGGACGACCAACGCCAACGCCATGGCGTCGATGGCCGCCAACACCATCTTCACCAACGTCGCCCTGACCGCCGACGGCGATGTCTGGTGGGAAGGCCTGACCAAGATCCCGCCTGCCGGCCTCACCGACTGGAAGGGCCAGCCCTGGTCGCCCGAGAAGGGCGCCCCCGCGGCCCATCCCAACGCCCGCTTCACCGCGCCGGCGCGTCAGTGCCCTTCGATCGCGCCCGAGTGGGAGGATCCGGCCGGCGTGCCGATCTCGGCGCTGCTCTTCGGCGGCCGCCGCTCGGCGGGCGTGCCGTTGGTGGTGGAAGCCTTCGACTGGCGCCATGGCGTCTTCCTGGCCTCCAACATCGCCTCCGAAGGGACGGCCGCGGCCGAGAACAAGCTGGGCGCGTTGCGCCGCGATCCGTTCGCCATGCTGCCCTTCTGCGGCTACAACATGGGTGATTACTTCGGCCACTGGCTGTCGATGGGGGAGGCGGCGACGGACAAGCGCAAGCTGCCGCGGATCTACTTCGTCAACTGGTTCCTCAAAGACGACAGCGGCCGCTTCGTGTGGCCGGGTTTCGGCGACAACAGCCGCGTGCTCAAGTGGATCGTCGAGCGCCTGGAGGAGAGGACCGCGGCTCGCGAAACCCCGATCGGGCGCGTTCCGGAGCTGCACGGGCTCGATCTGGAGGGCCTGGATCTGGAGCCGGACCAGGCGGAGCTGCTGTTTCGGGTGGAGGCGGAGGTCTGGCGGGACGAAGCCGCGGCGATCGAGGCGGCCTATCTGCGCTTCGGCGAACGCCTGCCGGGCGGCCTGTGGGAAGAACATCAGGCCTTGCTCGCGCGCCTGGACGCCCAAGCCCGGTCGGGTGACAAGGCGTCGCGCGGCAGTTCGGACACCATCGCGCTGCAGTAGCCTTCGAGGCGGCAGGTGCGTTAAGCGGGGGCTCAACATGGGAGGGCGCCCGCCATGAACGACGCCAGCGGCCGGGCCGAGGAGATCCTCGAGCCGGACCTGCCGATCATCGATCCGCACCATCACCTGTGGGACCGCCCCCGGGCCATCGTCAGCGCCCTGGCGACCTCGGCGCACGGCTTCGCCCGGGTGATCGAGCGCGTGCCCCGCTATCTGCTGGACGAGCTGCTCGCGGATCTGAACCGCGGCCACAAGGTCATCGGCACCGTCTTCCTCGAGTGCGGCGCCTATTATCGCGCCGATGCGCCGGCCGAACTGCGCCCTGTGGGCGAGACCGAGTTCGTCAACGGCGTGGCGGCCATGAGCGCGAGCAACCTCTACGGTCCGGCCCGGGCCTGCGCCGGCATCGTCGGCCACGCCGACCTCGCGACCGGCGCCGCCGTGGAAGAGACTCTGCATGCCCACGTCGCCGCCGGCGGCGGCCGCTTCCGCGGCATCCGGGACAGCGGCTCGTGGGACGCCGACCCCGAGGTGCTGGGACCGCTCCACCGGGCCGACCGCAAAGGGCTCTATCGAGACGGCAAGTTCCGCGAAGGTTTCGCTCGCCTCGAGCCGCTCGGCCTGTCGTTCGACGCCTGGATCCTGGAGCCACAGCTGCCCGAAGTGATCGAGCTGGCGCGCGCGTTCCCGGGGACGCGCATGGTGCTCGACCATGTCGGCACGCCGCTGGGAATCGGCAGCTACGCGGGCAGGCGCGAGGAACGCTTCCCGGTATGGCGCGACAACATCCGCGAGCTGGCGCGCTCGGAAAACGTCTTCGTCAAGCTCGGCGGCCTGGCCATGTCCTTCTGCAACTTCCCCTCGTTCCTCGCCGATCCGCCCGCCCCCTCGGAGCAGCTGGCGAGCGAGTGGGGCCCGTATATCGAGACCTGCATCGAGGCGTTCGGTCCGCGGCGCTGCATGTTCGAGAGCAACTTCCCGGTGGACATCGGCAGCTGCAGCTACGATGTCCTCTGGAACGCCTTCAAACGGATCGCCACGAAGGCTTCAGCGGACGAGAAGGCGAGCCTCTTTGCCGGGGCGGCGCGCGATTTCTATCGCCTGACGATCTGAGGAGAACATGCACTATCGTGAGTTGCGCGCCGCCTGGGCTGAACTGACCGCGCCGGGCGCGCCGTTCGAGATCGACACCATCGAGGTGCGCGGCGCGCCCATGCGCGTCTACAAGAACGCCCCGGCGAACGGGCGGGCCTTGTGGCTGGCGAGCGCCGCCTACGCCGCACGCGACTACCTCGTCTACGAGGGCGAGCGCATCACTTATGGCGAGGCGCACGCCAAGGTGGCCGCCATCGGCGCGTGGCTCGCCTCGCGCGGGGTGCGCCAGGGCGACCGCGTGGCCATCGCCATGCGCAACTTCCCAGAATGGCTGCTCGTCTACTGGGCCTGCCTGTCGACGGGGGTGGCCACGGTGGGCATGAACGCCTGGTGGGTGGCCGAGGAGATGGAGTACGGGCTGAAGGACTCGGCGCCCAAGGTCCTGTTCGCCGACACCGAGCGACTGGCGCGCCTGGTCGAACGCCCCGCCATGGCCAAGGGGATCGACATCGTCGCGGTGCGCGCGGCGCCGCCTGAAGGGGCGGTGGCGTTCGCCGATGTCGCCGCCCATCCAGGCGAACTTCCGGCCGCGCAGATCGATCCGGACGAGGACGCCTGCATCTTCTACACCTCGGGAACCACCGGCTTTCCCAAAGGCGCGCAGCTCACCCATCGCGGCTGCGTCTCCAACCTGATGAGCATGATGTTCTCGGCCCAGGTCCAGGCGCTGGCGGCGTCGCGAGCCACCGGCGTGGCCTTGCCGGACCCGGCGGCCGCGCCCATCCCGGTCGGCCTGCTGACGACGCCGCTCTTCCATGTGACCGCCAACAACTGCGCCGCCTATCTGCTCACTGCAGCCGGCGGCAAGATGGTGCTGATGCGCCGCTGGGACCCGGGAGAAGCCCTGCGCCTCATCCAGAGCGAGAAGGTGACCGCCATGAGCGGCGTGCCGGTGATGGCGCGAGAGCTGATCCATCATCCGAATTTCGCGTCCACCGACACCTCGAGCCTGATGAGCCTGGGGGGCGGGGGCGCGCAGCTGCCGCCTGACCTCGTGCATCGCATCGACGCCGAAGTCGCCACCGCCCGGCCGAACACCGGCTACGGCATGACCGAGACCTGCGGCATCATCACTGCCGTCGGCGCCGACTTCTTCGTCGACAAGCCCGAGAGCGTCGGCCCGGCCATGCCGTGCTATGAGGTCAAGTGCGTCGACGACGACGGCGTCGAAGTCGCGCCGGGCGCTCTGGGCGAACTGTGGGCTCGCGGCGCCCAGGTGATCAAGGGCTACCTCAACCGCCCCGACGCCACCGCCGAGACGATCACCGACGGCTGGCTGCACACCGGCGACATCGCCCGCGTCGATGCCGACGGCTTCATCTTCATCGTCGACCGCAAGAAGGACATGGTTCTGCGCGGCGGCGAGAACGTCTACTGCGCGGAGGTCGAGGCGGCGCTCTACCGGCACGCCTCAGTGGCTGAGTGTTGCGTCTTCGGCGTCCCGGATCCGCGACTGGGCGAGGAAGTGGCCGCGGTGGTGGTGGTGCGGCCCGGCGCTACCGTCGATGCGGCGTCCCTGCGCGCCCACCTCGAGGGGATCATGGCCCGCCACAAGATCCCCCGCTACATCTGGCTACAGAGCGAGACCCTGCCGCGCAACGCCAGCGGCAAGTTCCTCAAACGCGAGCTGCGCGAGCGCCTGTCGCTGGAGGCGGCGGCTTAGAGCGACGTGGCCCCGGCCGTCGACCTACGCCTTTATGCGGCATTCGCCGCCGCGGTGGCGGTGCTGATGCTGATCCCGGGGCCGAACGTGGCCCTCATTGTCTCGAGTAGTCTCGCGCATGGCCGGCGGCGCGGCCTGGCCACCGTCGCCGGCACGGCCTCGGCCATGGTCCTGCAGCTCGCCTTGGTCGCCGCCGGCCTGACCGGGCTGCTTCACCTCTTCGGCGCGGTCTTCGGGTGGGTGCGCTGGATCGGAGCTGCGTACCTCGTCTGGCTCGGGGTGCGATCCTGGCGGGCGCAGGCCGATGCCGGGCTTTCGGCCCCAGCCGGGCGCGGCGGCGCGTCGTTTCGGCGCGGTTTCGTGGTGTCGCTGACGAACCCGAAGACGCTGGTCTTCTACGGCGCGTTTTTTCCGCAGTTTCTGACACCGCGGCTTGTCGCCGGACCGCAGGTCGCCGCCCTGGCGATGGGCTTTGTCGTGATCGCGCTCGTGATCGACAGCGGCTGGGCGCTGGCCGCCGACAAAGCCCGACCCCTGCTGGCGCGCGCCGGACGGCTCCCACACCGCCTCTCCGGCGGATTCCTGATCGGGGCCGGCGCGGCCCTGGCGCTGGCGCGGCGGTAGCGGTCTATTCCGCCGCCGCCGCCGGCGCCGTCCGAAGTCCCAGTTCCGCCAGCACCTCGTCGGTATGGCGCCCCAGGCGCGGCGGGTCGCGGCGGATGGCGGCGGGGCTCTTGGAGAACCGCAGCGGCGGACGCATGGCGCGGTAGCGGCCGTCGGCCTCGAGCTCGCGCACCTCGAAAAGGGTTTGCGTGAGCTGCGGATCCTTCAGGATCTCCTCGGGCTCGTTCGCCCGCATGGCCGGAATGTGGTGGCGCTCGCACAAGTCCAGCCACTCGGCGGTGGTGCGGCTGGCGGCGGCGTCGGCCATCATGGCGTTGTATTCCGCCACCCGCCCGTCGCTGGTCTGGTGACGTTTGAACCGCTCGCTTTCGTAGGCGTCGGGGATGCCGCCGAGCGCGAAGAAGCGGGCGGTCTGCTCGCGGCTGGCGGGAGCGACGGCGATGTGTCCGTCTTTGGTGGCGAGCGGGCGGCGATAGGGCGTCGTCGCCATGGTCGAGCCGAAGTGGCTGTTGGCCGGCACGTAGGTCTCTCCGTGCAGGTGCTCGACCATCATGTAGCCGGTGAAGGCCTCGAGCATCGGAACGCAGACGTACTGGCCCTCGCCGGTCCGCTCCTTGTGGCGCAGGGCCGCCAGCGAGGCGATGGCGGCGAAGAGGCCGCTCGTCTTGTCGGCGACATAGGCGGGCAGCGGCTTGAACGGCGCGGCGGCGTCGCCCATGGCCGCCAGGCCGCAGGCGCCGCTGGCGGCCTGGATGAGGTCGTCGAAGGCCTGGCGCCCGGCGTACGGCCCTTCGGGCGCATAGCCCATGGCCTCGACATAGACGATGTCCGGCTTCACGGCGGCGACGTCCGCGTACGAGAACCCGAGCCGGGCGATCGCTTCGGGCCGCATGTTGTGAATGAACATGTCGGCCGTGGCGATCAGCGCTCGCAGCGCCGCGCGGCCCTTGTCGGCCGTGAGGTCGAGCACGACCGAGCGCTTGTTGCGGTTCAGCGACACGAACACCGGGCCCATGTTGTCGGACTTCGGCGCCTTGCCCATGCGCCGCTGCCGATCGCCCTCGGGCGCCTCGACCTTGATCACGTCGGCGCCGAGATCGCCCAGTGTCTGGGTGGCGTAGGGCCCCAGGATGAACTGCGTCAGGTCGACGACGCGGATGCCCGCCAGCGGCCCCGGGGCGGGTGAGGAGGTCTGGGTCATGAGCGGAATCGATGGCAGGACGGGGGAGTGAAGGCAAGGCTTTGACATCTGGCTCGCCCGCGGGGCCTATGTCGGAGCCCAAGAGGAGGACGATGCATGAGCGGCCATCTGCTGGAGACGATCGAGGACGGCGTCGCCACCCTGACCATGAACCGCCCCGAGGCGCGCAACGCGCTGACCGGCGAGATGCAGGCGGGCCTCTCGGAGGCTCTGCCGCGCCTGGCCGCCGACGGTAAGGTGCGCGCCATCGTGCTCACCGGAGCCGGCGGCGCCTTCTGCGCCGGGGGCGATGTCAAAGGCTTCGCCCAGCGGGCCGCAGGCCCGGCCGAGGCCGGCGACAACCGCTTCGATTTCGAGGGCCGCGTGTGGGGACTGCGCCAGTCCATGGACGTGGTGCGGCTGCTGCACGAGGCCCCCAAGCCTACCCTGGCGGTGATCCCCGGTGCGGCGGCAGGCGCCGGACTTTCCCTGGCGCTTGCGTGCGACCTGCGGATCGCCACGGAAAACGCCAAGCTCACCACCGCCTTTTCCAAGGTCGGTCTCTCCGGCGACTACGGCGGCTCCTACTTTCTCACCAAGCTCGTTGGCGCGGCCAAGGCGCGGGAACTCTACTTTACCGCCGACGTGATCTCCGGGGCCGAGGCGGCGAGGCTCGGAATCGTCAACCACGCCGTACCCGAGGCCGAGCTGCAGGCGTTCGCCCTTGCCTATGCGCGCCGTCTCGCCAACCTGCCGACGCTCGCGGTCGGCTACATGAAGCGCAATCTCGACGCCGCCCTGCACCTGGGCCTCGGCGAGGTGCTGGACCTCGAGGCCACGCACATGGTGCGCTCGTTCATGACCGACGACCACAAGGCCGCGGCCCTCGCTTTCGTGCGCAAGGAGGCCCCGGTGTTCGCCGGGCGCTGAGCCGATGCGCGAAACCTTCCCCGAGGGCGCGCTGGAGACCATCCGCTGCGACCGCCCGGCCGCGCACGTGGCGCGCATCACGCTCGACAGGCAGCAGCAGCTCAATGCCTACAACTTCGCCATGTGCGGCGAGCTCATCGCCGCCATCGCCGGCTATCGGGACGATGATGACCTGCGCTGCCTGATCCTCACCGGGGCGGGCGGGCGCGCCTTCTGCACCGGCGGTGACCTTTCCGGAGGCGGCGAGCCCGAGCACGCCCGGCGCGTCCGCTCCTCCCCCATGGGACACGGACGGGAGATGCGCGAGGGCATGCAGGCGGTGGTGCTGGCGCTCCGCCGCCTGGACAAGCCCAGCATCGCCGCTGTTCGCGGCTATGCGGTCGCCGGCGGCCTGGCGCTGGCCCTGGCCTGTGACATCCGCCTGGCCGGCGCCAACGCGCGGTTGGGCGACACCTCGGGCAAGGCCGGCCTCCTGCCGGACGAGGGCGGGGCTTGGCTGTTCCCGCACGCCATGGGCCTGGACCGGGCCTTGAAGATGACTTGGCTGCACGAGATCTACGACGCGCCCACGGCCTTCCAGCTCGGCCTCGTCACCGAGGTCGTCCCGGACGCGGAGCTGGACGCCAGGAGCCTCTTCCTCGCCGAAGCCCTCGCCGCCAAGGCCCCGCTGGCCGTGCGCCTGGTGAAGATGATGATGGAAAAGGCGCTGACGAGCAGCCTCGAAGCATCCCTCGCCGACGCCCAGATGGCGGTGATGATCGCCAATCCCAGCGAGGACGTGCGCGAGGGCGTCGCCGCCTTCCGGGAAAAGCGCGCCCCGAAGTTCGCGGGGCGCTAGACTTAGGGCTGCGGTCGGATCGGGAGTTCGATCCACGAGGGCGCCCGGGCGCCGCGTTCGATCGTGAAGGTCTCCGGCCCGCCTTCGGGAATCCGCTCCAGGTTGGCCGCGTCGGCGCCGGCCAAAGCGATGCGGACGCGGTGACCGCGTCCAATCATCACCGAAATCGGAGAAAGGGCGATGGCGATCGGCTGCGCTTGGCCAGGCTCCATCGGTTTCAGATCGCGGGCGGCGTAGCCGTGCAGGGGATCGGCCGAGAGCGCCGCCTCGGCGGGGGTGGCGCGCGCCCGGAAGGCCAGCCGCAGCACGCCTTCGGAAAGGTAGGTGACCGCGCCGCTTGGGCCGACATCCTCGAGGTAGACGATCACTTCACCGTCGGTGCGGTCCGAGGCGAGGGTCAGATGCGCAACCGGATCGCCGGTGATCTCCATCGGTCCCGACAACGGCGGGCTCTGCCAGATGATGAGCTTGCGATCCTCGTTGGCGCGGTCGGGGTAGGCCGTGTGCGACAGGTCCACCGGCGAGCGATAACGGGCGCGAGACCCTGAGCTGGCGCCGAAATCGACCTGGTAGCTGTCGCGCGCCTCGGCATCCTTCGGAAGCGCTGGGGAGAGCCCGTGCTCCGGGCTCAGGTACCAGTTCTGCGGCGCCACGCCAGGCGGCGGCCAGCTCGGGGCGGCGCGCCAGACACCCTCGCCAAGCACATAGTAGCGGACGGACTTCGCCCCGGGGGTCGCCCCATGCTCGAGGTACGCGTCGAAGAAGTCAGCCTCGCGCCCCAGTTGCGACGGCAAGGTCGGATCGGCGCGTTCGATCGCCGGCCGGTAAGGATCGGTGTTCATGAAGCCGCCATGGGAGACCGGCGCCAGAACCAGCGTCTGCGGGTTGGCCAGGCGCCGGAAGCGATCGACCGCTTCCAGGGGAGAGACTTCGTCGAAGTAACCGACCAGCACGTACATCGGCGCGCCGCCGGCCGCGATCTCGGCCTGCTGGGCGATGGGCGAGACATCGGTGATGCTCTTGCCGCTGGCGCAGACGGTATCGTCGCGCGCTGGCGCGGCGCGGGTGCACGCCTCGACATTGTAATTGGCGCGATGCTGGGCGAGCGCCTGGCGCAACAGCGCGCCGCTGCGGTCGGCTTCGACGCGCTCGGGTCCGGCCACGATCAAATGGCAGATCGGACCGGAGCAGGGGACCTTGCCTTCGTTCAGGAGCGCGGTTTGGGCGCCCCAGGCGTGCATGAAGTAGCGATTGAAGACGCCGCCCGGATGGGTGGCGAGGAAAAGATCGGGGAAATCGAAGCTCGGCGCGATCGCCTTCAGGTTCGGATCGCGCAACGCGGCCATCCGGTCGGCGAGAATGCCGCGATAGGAGAAGCCGTAGGCCCCGACTGCGCCGCTGGACCAGGGTTGGCGCGCGGCCCAGTCGATGATCTCGCGAAAGTCGGCGATCTCGCGATCGTCGAAGGCGACTTTCTCACTGCCGAACGAGGCGCCCGTGCCGCGCGTGTCCACGGCCAGGACGGCGTAGCCACGACGCGCGAGGTAAGGCAGGTCCGGCTCGACGAGCGGCTTCATCAGATGGAGTTCGATCAACGCCTTGGCGAGGAAGCCGAGCTGATAGCCGCGCCAATAGGGCGTTCCCTTGATCAGGACCGGAACCCGTTGGCCCCGCTTCAGATCCGGAGGCAGCCAGAGGTCGACGGCGATGCGCGCGCCGTCGCTCATGGTGAGATAGGCCGAGCTGACCTGCTTCAGGCCGGAGGGCGTGCGCGGCGCCGACGTCAGGCTGTAGAGCGCGCCGGCGGCGAAGACGATGACCACGGCGAGGAGAAACAGGCCCAGGATGAGCGCGCCCAGACCCGCCAACAATCGCTTCACCATCCGCCCCATGAGCCCGCCAACCGTTTTGGATCGACATCATCTGACGCTATTCCGTTCGTGGGCAAGCACGGCGCCGCATGAAGATCGGACTCATCACTGACACCCATCTGGGTGAGCGGGCGCCGGCCCTGAACGCCAACGCGCGCGCCGCCATGGCCTTCTTCGACAAGGTCGGGGCAGGCCTGGCCATCCACCTGGGCGATGTCACCCTGGACGCTCCGGCGCGGCCTGAGGAGCTCGATTTCGCCAAGGGACTCTTTGCCGGCTTCCGCACCCCGGTGCGCTGCATCCCGGGCAATCACGACATCGGCGATAATCCCGGCGGCGAGGCCGATCCCGACCATCCGGCGCCCGACGCGCGCCGGCTGGCCGCCTGGCGTCAGCGGTTCGG
Source organism: Caulobacteraceae bacterium (assembly GCA_035946795.1). Lineage (GTDB taxonomy): Bacteria > Pseudomonadota > Alphaproteobacteria > Caulobacterales > Caulobacteraceae > Acaudatibacter. Next base: position 37,580 of record DASYYX010000057.1, read on the forward strand.
CGACGACCGTTGGGCGGCGGAGAGCGACGGCTGGACGATGATCGGGCTCAACGCCAGCTGTTTGGTCTCGGCGACGCCGAGGAGCAGGCCCAATTCCAATGGCTCGAGGGCGTGATCGCGCCCGCGGTCGGCCCGATCGCCCTCTTCGTCCACAAGCCTCTGTACCGCGACGGTCCCACCGACGAGATCCGCCACCCGCGATACCTGCCGCCCGAGCCGCGGCGCGCCCTGATGCGGCTCTTCGAGGGCAAGGACTTGCGGCTCGTGGCCAGCGGCCACACCCACCAGTGGCGGCGGTGTCGCGCCGAGGGCGTGGACCACGTCTGGGCCCCTTCGAGCGCCTTCGTCTTCCCCGCCGAGATCCAAGAAGCCATCGGCGAAAAGGTCGTCGGCGTGACCATGCTGGAGCTGGGGCCGGACGGTCATTCCCTCAGTCGGGAAGCGCCTGAGGGCCTCGAGCCCCACGATCTGGCCGAATTGCCGGGCCTCTATCCCGAACTCACCGCCCGCATCGAACGGCGAAGGGCGCGCTTCGCCTGAAACACGTCGCCTTAGCGGGCGATCACCACGTCACCGCTCTGGATTGGCCGGGGATAGTCGGCCCAGGGAAGCTCGACGTTCTCGAACTTCATCGGAACGCCGGCGCAATCCAGGACTGCGGGCGCGTCGCACACTTGGAAGTGCAGGTGAGGCGAAGTCGAATTGCCCGAGGATCCAAGGGCGCCGATCGGCTGGCCGGTGGCGACCTTCTCACCGGGCCGGACCAGCACGCTGCCGGTCTTCAGATGGGCATAGAGCGAGTATTCGCCGTCACCGTGATCGATCAGGACGTGGTTGCCGGCGAGCGCGTCCGCGCCGCCGGCCAACCGGGAGGTTTGCAAGGCGGAGAGCCGCTCGCCGTACGCCTCCTGGCTCTCGCTCGGCTGGCGCATGTCTGACGGGTTCTCCCTTATCCCGTCGACGGCCTCGATCACGGTTCCTGCGGCGGCGGCCAACACCGGCGCGCCGTAGCCATAGTAGTCCGTGAAGCGGGCCCCGTCGCCGCGATGGTCCAGCCCGGTCCCGCCCAGCTTGCCGATATCCAGGGCGAACTCTTCCGGGATGGCCCAGCGATGGCCTGTGTGCGGGGTCGCCCCCACCCCGACCCACCACACGCCCTGCAGGGGAAACCGAAACTGCGTCTTGGAGAAGCCGGTGCGGATCGGCAGCTCACCGCTCGCTTCGACGGCGCGGCCGCCATCGCGGCCGTGGACGCGGAGGCGCAGGGTGTCCATCGGCGCCTCGAACGCCATCAGGTGCTGGAAAGGAGGAGGGCCTGGCCGGGCGCAAGCCGGGGGCCGGCCAAGGTGACGCCCTGGCCGATCAGCCGGCCGTCGCAGAATTGGAAGGCGATGGCACGCAGCAACCCGGCTTTCTGCATGGCCGCGCCGCGGCGCCCGTCGTCAGCCAAGTCCTTGCCGCGTAGCTGGCGAATGTCGACACTCTGACCGTCACGGAGCAGTTCGATGTCGATTTGGGTGATGTCGACAGGCGCCGGACCGCGGTTGATGATCGCCGCGTCCTGGAGGACGAGACCGTCGATCTCGCGTCGGCTTTCCAGGGGATAGGCGCGCACCTGCTGGGCCGGGCAGAAGCGGACTTCCAACCCGGAGCGCTCGGCGCGGGCCGGAAGCGCGGCGAATGTTGCAACAACGCACAGCGCCGCGAGGGCGACGCGGCCGGACATCACTACAGCAGGTCGCCGCCCGCGGCCGGCGCGGTCGTGCCGTGCTCCTTGAAAGCGCGGATGACGTTGCGCCCCACGGTCCAGCGGTGCACTTCGTCCGGCCCATCGACCAGCCGCTGGCTGCGGATGTGGGTGTACCAGGTCGCCAGCGGCGTATCGCGGCTGTAGCCGAGCGCGCCGTGCAGCTGGATCGCCGTGTCCACCACCTTGTGGATCATGTTGGCGAGGTAGACCTTCGCGATCGAGTTCTCCTGGCGAAGGTCCATGCCCTTTTCCGCCTTGTAGGCGATGTGCAGCAGCATCAGCCGGCTGATGTAAAGCTCGGTGGCGCACTCGGCGAGCATGAACTGCACCGCTTGGCGCTCGGCCAGCAGCTTGCCGAAGGTGGAGCGCTCGGTGACGCGCTTGGCGGCCATGTCGAGCGCCCGCTGGGCCAAGGCGACGTTGTGCATGCCGTGACGCAGGCGCCCGTAGGCAAGGCGGTGCTGGCCCATGGCGAAGCCATTGCCCTCGCCGCCGAGCAGGTTCTCCGCCGGCACCTCCAGGTCCTTGATCTCGATCTCTGCGTGGCCGCCGCCCATGATGTGCGACAGCGGCCCCTCCAGCGCCATCGTCGGCACGTCGCGCTTGATGCGATAGCCCGGGTTGGGCAGCTCGACGATGAAGGTCGAGTAGCGCTGGTGACGCGGCGCTTCCGGATCGGTCATGGCCATGACCAGCGCCAGGTCGGCGGCGCTCGCAGCCGATGAGAACCACTTTTCGCCGTTCAGGACGTAGCTCTCGTTGCCCTTCTTGACGGCCCGCGTCTGCATCCCGGTCGCGTCGGCCCCGGACGCCTTCTCGGTCATCGAATAGCAGACGCGCTTTTCGCCATTGAGCAGCGGCTTGAGGAACTTCTCCTTCTGGTAGTCGGTGCCATGCGTCAGCAGCGTCAGGATGGTGGCGTCGTCCGGGCCCTGGCTGTTCATGGAAAGCGCGCCGAGGTGGCTGGCGCCCAGCTCCATCTGCACTAGGGCGTTGGCGAGCGGCCCCAGGCCCATGCCACCCCATTCCTTGGGCACGAACGGCGTCCACAAGCCCTGTGAGCGGGCCTTGGAGCGCAGCTCCGCAAGGACCGACTTGTAGGAATCCTTGTCGGTGATCCGGTCCTCGGCCGGGATGCACTCCTCCTCGACCCAGGCGCGCACCTTCTCACGGACCTTCTTGGCGTCTTCGGGGATCTCGAAATCGATGGCCATGGCGCGCGCTTCTCCTTGAGTTCTCTCGAGGCGCGAACCTTTACGGCGCTGGCCGCCCGCCTCCAAGCCGTCGCGGGCGCCTTTCGGCCGGGCGCGCCCTGGGCTATGGGGAAGTTTCAAACGCCAGTTCGAAGGATCTCAAAGAGCATGCGCGAAGCGGTCGTCGTCTCCTATGCCCGCACGGGCCTCGCCAAGGCCGCCCGCGGCGGCTTCAACATCACACCCACCATCTCCATGGCCGCCCATGCGGTGAAGCACGCGGTCAACCGCGCCAAGGTGGAGAAGGAGGCGGTCGAGGACTGCTTCATGGGCAACGTCGCCCACGGCGCCGGCAACCTCGCCCGCGGCGCCGGCTTGCTCGCCGGCCTGCCGGTGACCACCGGCGGGGTCACCGTCAACCGCTTCTGCTCTTCGGGCCTGCAAGCGATCGCCATGGCGGCGCGCTACGTCAAGGAAGACGGGGCCAACATCGTCGTCGCCGGCGGCGTCGAGTCCATCAGCTTCCCGGGCAACCCCGGCCCGCGGGAGAACAACGACCCGAAGCTCGTGGAGATGTACCCCGACATCTACATGCCGATGATCGACACCGCCGATGTCGTGGCCAAACGCTACAACATCTCGCGCGAATACCAGGACGAGTTCTCGTTGGAATCGCAGCGCCGGATGGCGGCGGCACAGCAAGCCGGCAAGTACCGCGACGAGATCGTCCCGATGAAGACCAAGATGAAGGTCGTCAACAAGGAGACCAAGGAAGAGTCCATCGTCGATTACGAAGTCACGCGCGATGAATGCAATCGGCCTGACACCACCATGGAGGGCCTCTCGCGGCTCGAGCCGGTGCGTGGGCCGGGTAATTTCATCACCGCCGGCAACGCCTCGCAGCTGTCGGACGGCGCCGCCGCCGTGGTATTGATGGAGGCCAAGGAAGCCGAGCGCCGAGGATTGGAGCCGCTGGGCGTCTTCAAGGGTTGGGCCGTCGCCGGCTGCAAGCCCGACGAGATGGGGATCGGACCGGTGTTCGCGGTTCCGCGCCTGCTCGAGCGCCACGGTCTCAAGGTCGACGACATCGATCTTTGGGAGCTGAACGAGGCCTTCGCCAGCCAGTGCCTCTACTGCCGCGACACCCTCGGCATCGATCCGGAGAAGTACAACGTCAACGGCGGCTCGATCGCCATCGGCCATCCGTTCGGCATGACCGGGGCGCGGCTGACCGGCCACATCCTCCAGGAGGCCAAGCGCCGCGGCAACGTCAAGCACGCCGTGGTCACCATGTGCATCGGTGGCGGCCAGGGGGGCGCGGGCCTGTTCGAGGTTTTCAACTGATCCAAGGTTGTCCCGGCCGAAGGGCCGGGCTCTCGTTCGAGGAGGAACGGTCCGATGGCGCACCAGGGAAGTTGCTTCTGCGGCGCGGTCCGGATCGAGGTTTCGGGCGAGCCCGAGGTCATGGGTTATTGTCACTGCCGCTCGTGCCGCTCCTGGTCGGGCGGGCCGGTGAACGCCTTCTCCCTCTGGAGACCGGAGAACGTGAAGGTCACGGCGGGCGCAGACAGCCTGGCGACCTATCAGAAGACGCCGCTGAGCCAGCGCCAGTACTGCGCCAAGTGCGGCGGTCATCTGATGACCAACCATCCGCCGCTCGGCATGGTCGATGTGTTTGCGGCCACCCTGCCCAGCCTGGATTTCAAGGCGGGGGTCCACGTCAACTACGCCGAGACGGTGTTGCGGATGCGAGACGGCCTGCCCAAGCTGAAGGACTTTCCCAAGGAGTTCGGCGGCTCGGGTGAGACCGTGGCGGAGTAGGGCCGTGGCCGAGATGGTGATTGCCGTCTATCGGCCCAAACCCGGCAAGGAGGCCGAGCTGATGGAGCTGGCGCGCGAGCACGTGCCGTTCCTGCGCCGTCTGGGACTTGCCAGTGACCGGCCCTGCCTGGCCATGCGCGCCAAGGACGGCGCCATCGTCGAAGTCTTCGAATGGCGCGATGGGGCGGTCGAGAAGGCGCACAGCCATCCCGAAGTGCAGGCCATGTGGGCGAGGTACGGCGAGGTGTGCGAATACTCCCCGATTGCCGATCTTGCCGAGGCGAAGCACCCGTTCTCGGACTTCGAGCCGCTCGACTTCTGATACGGCGCCGCTAAGAACAACCCGGTTCGGGGCGGCTTGGAGGAAGCGTGGCGTCCAGCCCGGCCGATCCGCGCCTGAAATTCCTCGACGGCGGCGGCCGTATGGCCGAGCTGATCGGCGCGCGCGACTGGTCGGCAACGGCCCTCGGGCCGCCGGCGCTCTGGCCCGACGCGCTGAAGATGGCCGTCGGCACTTGCCTCAGCTCCCGCTTCCCCATGGTGGTCTGGTGGGGGCCCGAGCTGCTGATGCTGTACAACGACGCTTGGCAGCCGATCCTGGGCGAAACCAAGCATCCGCAGGGGCTCGGCCGCCCGGGCCAGGAGTCCTGGCCCGAGACCTGGCCCATTGTCGGGGCGCAGTTCCAGCGTGCGCTCGAAGGCGTCGCCAGCTGGTCCGAGGACCTGCTCCTCGCCAGCGACCGCAGGGGCTTCATCGAGGAGTGTTACTTCACCTACTCGCACAGCCCGCTCCGCGACGCCTCCGGCGCAGTGGTAGGCGTGCTGTCGGCGGTGAGCGAGACCACGGCGCGGGTGCTCTCGGAGCGGCGGTTGCGCGTCGTGCAGCGGCTCTCGGAGATCGCTTTGGATGCGGGCAGCGCGGCCGTGAGCGCCAACGCGACCTGCGCCGCCATGACGAGCGTCCTTGCCGGCGACAATCCCGATATTCCCTTTGCCTTGGTTTATCTGCGTGACCGGCGCGGCGACGCCCTGGAGCTGGTCTGCGCGGTCGGCATCGATCGCGGTGATGCCCGCGTCCCCGCGCGCGTGACGCTGGAGGATGGTGACGATGCCTGGGGCATAGGGCGCTGCTGCCGCGAGCTCGCGCCGATCGAGAGCGAAGACGCCGGCGACGCCCTGGGTAAACTGCCTGGGGGCGTCTGGCCCGAGCCGACGCGAAGCATCGTCGCCTTGCCGATCAACAGGTCCGGCGGCCAGGCGCTGCCCTCGGGCGTCCTCGTCTGCGGCCTCAATTCCCGGCTAAGCCTCGACCGCAAGTACCGTGAATTCCTCCATCTCGCAGCAGCCCAGGTCGCGACGGCCCTGGCGCACGTCCGGCTGCAGGAGGGCGAGGCGCGCCTGCGGGAACTGAACCAGTCTCTCGAGCGCGCTGTGGACGAGCGCACCGCCGAGCTCGCCGCGGCCAATCGCAAGCTCATGAGCCAGATCGAGGAGCGCGCCAGGGTCGAGGAAACTCTGGGCCAGATGCAGCGGCTCGAAGCCGTGGGCCAGCTGACTTCGGGGGTCGCGCACGATTTCAACAATCTGCTGACGGTGGTCCTCGGCAACGTCGACTTCCTCGAGCGCCAGGAAGAGGACGTTGGGCGGCAGCGACGCCTCGCCATGGTGCGCGAAGCGGCCGAACGCGGCGCCAACCTCACCGCCCAGCTGCTCGCATTTTCCCGCCGACAGCGATTGACGCCCAAGGCCATCGATCTGAACGCCACGGTCGAGTCCATGCTGGAGCTGCTGAGAAGCACGCTCGGCGGCACCGTGCGTCTGCAGACGGCGCTGGCGTCCGGCCTGTGGACCGCGCTTGCCGACCCCACCCAGGTCGAGCTGGTGATCCTCAATCTGGCCCTCAATGGCCGCGACGCCGTGGCCGGGGGCGGCGATGTCACCATCGAGACCGCCAACGTCACCGTGCGTCGCTCGCCCCGCCATCCCGGCGAGCCCGAGCCGGGCGCCTATGTCGTCATCCGCGTGCGCGACAGCGGCGCGGGGATGGCGCCGGACACCGCCGAACGCGCCTTCGAACCCTTCTTCACCACCAAGCCCGTGGGCAAAGGCTCGGGTCTGGGGCTCGCCCAGGTGTACGGATTCGCCAAGCAATCGGGCGGCGGCGTCGCCATCGATACCGCAGTCGGGCGCGGGACCTGCATCACCGTTTTCCTGCCCAGAGCCCTGGCGGCGGTCGAGGTTGCGGCCCCGCGGGCCGAGGAGCCGCAGGCCGAGGTCGACCGCCGCACCATCCTGATCGTCGACGACGACGCCGCGGTGCGCCGCACCGAGGCGGACATGGTGGCGCGGCTCGGCTACGAAGTGCTCGAGGCGGGCAGCGGCGGCGCGGCCCTCGACATGCTCGATCGGGCGGTGAATGTGGATGCGGCGGTGATCGACTTCGCCATGCCGGGCATGAACGGCGCAGAGGTTGCGCGCCTGATCAGCCTGCGCCGGCCGGTGCTGCCGATCCTGTTCGTGACTGGCCACGGCGATCTCGACGAGCTGCGCCACATCGAAGAGGAGCGCATCCTGCGCAAGCCGTTCCGCGCCGACGATCTCGCTCGCAAGCTTAGGCGGGCCATCTTTGCCGAGCGGGACGAGGCGCAGGCGTCGGCGTAGAGTTTTGGGCGGAGGGCGACAATGGCCGAAGGCAAAGTCCAGATCCGGGCCCTCGAAGCCGAGGACATGCCGGCGGTGGCCGAGATTTTCGAGCAACCGCGGGCGATCTGGGGGACCATGCAGGTTCCGTTCACCAGCATCGAGCGCCGCCGCCAGCGTCATCTGGCCCTGCCGCCCGGTCACACCATGATCGCGGCCGTGATCGATGGCAGAGTGATCGGGACCGCCGGCCTGCATCCCTTCGACAATGTGCGTCGGGCGCACGCTGCCACCCTGGGCATGGCGGTGCACGACGCCTTCGCCGGACGCGGCGCCGGTCGGGCGCTTTTGGCCGCGCTGCTCGACAAGGCCGACCGCTGGCTGGGCTGCCGGCGCCTCGAACTCACCGTGTGGGCGGACAATGATCGCGCCATCGCGCTCTATGAAAGCGCCGGCTTCGAGCGCGAGGGCGTTTTCAGGGCCTATGGCTGGCGCGACGGCGCCTTCGCGGACGCCCTCGCCATGGCCCGCCTGCGCCTCTGAGAGGCGTGTTCAGGCCAGGCGCGTGAAACCGTCGTCGCTCCAGGCCTCGCTCCCGGCCTGGTGGCGCACGAAGAAGAGGCCGGTCGGATCGTAGCGGGCTTTGATCGACTGCAGGCGCGGATAGTTCTGGCCCCAGAAGGCGTCGGCCCAGCGGCGATTGAAATAGTTGCTCTCCGCCACGTACGAGCCGGGGTTCCCAACGACCTTGGCCAGTTCGGCCGTGGCGGCGTCGATGGCCGCGGCGTCGGCGCGGGCCTTGGCGATCAAGGGTGCGCCGGGGAGCGGCGGGGCCCCGCCGGTGGCGATGATGGCCAGAGCGAAGGCGTCGACGGCGGCCGGGTTCATGGCGGTGTCGCGCGCCGCCGCCAAGGTTTCTTCTCCGGCGCCGGCAAGCCCCTTGTTGAAGTGCAGGCCGACTTCGAAGTGGCGACTGGCCGCGAACAGGGCATCGGACAGCCGTCCGCGCCGATCGCTCGCCAGCAACGATGCCGGCAGCCATACCGAATCGTAGCCGTAGAGAAAGGCGCTCGCCTGGTCGCCGTCGCCTTTCCACCAACCGTGCCAGGGCGGCGAGCCGGGGCGGTCGTCGTAGACCATGTCGCTCGAGCCCGCCTTGCGCCGGGCCTCGACGTCCCACCAGCCGCGCGCCGGGGCAGCCCCGATCTCGGGTCTCTTTCTGATCTTCAGGTCCGCGTCGGCGCCGACGTGGGCAAGGAAGGGCCGCCACACATCATTGGCGGTCGTTCCGTCCAGGCCCTGGCTCACCATGGTAACCGAAAGCGTATTGTCGGGCTTGAAGTGCGCCTGTTCGCCCCAATGCGGGTTGCGCAAGGCCTCGCCGAAGAAGGCCATGAAGTCCTCGATGAGGCGCCGGTAGGCGGCGTCGGAGCCCGCCTTGATGTCGATCTCGGCCCAGCCGAAGGTCGCGGGCAGGTCGTGCGTGGCCAGGGTGAGCCTGGTAACCACGCCAAAACTGCCGCCGCCGCCCCCCTTGAGGGCCCAGAAGAGATCCGGGTCCTGGCAGGCGTTGACGAGGCGGATGCGGCCGTCGGCGGTCACCACCTCGGCCTCGAGCAGGCTCCCGGCGGCAAGGCCGAACCCTTTGGACCAAGACCCGAACCCGCCGCTCTGCACGTGGCCGGCGACACCAACCGTGGTGCAGCCGCCGCCCTGGGCATAGCGGCCGCCGATCGTGGTTACCGCGTGATAGACGTCGATCCACATCGCCCCGGAGTCCACCTTGACAGCCGGCCGCGGCGCCGTCTTGCCGGCGCAACCGGCGGGGACGAAGGCGTCGACGAGCTCGACGCGGTTCATGGGCCGGGTCCAGATCAGCAGCGAGTCGGGAGCGTTGGATGTGCCCTGATAGCTGTGTGCCCCCCCTTTGACGACGAGGCGCAGGTTGTGGCGACGGGCGAAATCGACGCCGGCGGCGATGTCGGCGGCGTTCTCGGCGGCGATGGCGTAGGCGCTGGGATGCGGGGTCCAGGCGCCGAGCCAGCCGGACACCTCGGTCCCGCCCGGCTGGTCGCCCAGGAAGAAGGGATTGCGCAGCAGCGGGATCCGTGCGGCGCACTCGGCCGATCGCGCGTTCTGCAAGCATGGACCGTAGGGGCTGAGCGGCTGGAGGAGGCGCCCGCCCACGGCGCGCTTGAGGCCTTCCCATTGGGCCTCCTCCGGCCAGCCGGGTTGGCCCGGTCGCGGACGATGGATCGGCGGCGCAGCGCCCGCGATCCATGGCGCCGACAGAGCCAGCGGCGTCGCCGCCGCCCGCTGCAGCATGGTCCTGCGGTTCATCGGGCCTCCCCGTTGCTTGTGAGGCGCTCGAGACTAGCCCGAAAGGCTGGCCTCAGCGAACCTGCATGCGATCGACTTGGTCCGGGGCGCTGGCCAGGCGCGCGGCCCAGGCGTGGCGCCGCGCGCCCCAGCGGCCGCCGAGCACTGCGCCGACCGCGCCCAGCAGCATGGTCAGGAAGGCCCAAAGGCCGATGGTGGCGGCGCCCATGGCCCCCTTCTGCGACGGCGCCGGCGTCGGGGCCGGCGTGGGCGAAGCCGAAGCCGCGGGGGTCGTCGCCGCCGGCGGGGTCCCGGCCGCAGCGGTCTGGGCGTTGGCGTCGTAGCCGCCTTGCCCGGGCGGGGCCGTGTGGCCCACCACCGTTCCATCGGCTGTCGTCACCGTGCCGTCCGGCTGCAGATAGGTGCCGTCGGACTGCAGCACGCCCGTGGCCGCCCCACGCTGCGGGTTGGCCGTCGGTCCCGTCGGACTCGTCGCAGCCTGTGCTTCCTGTGCCGCGCCCTGAGCCGCGCCTCGGGCGATGCCGTGCGCTGTCCAGCCGGCGATCAGGATGGCGATCAGGAAGGCAATCGCCCACACCATGAGACCGTGCAGCATGCCGCTGTGCAGGTCGGGGTATTTGGCGGCCCGGCTGGCGATGGCCGCGCCGGCGAAGAGGGCGATGGCGTTGGCGATCGCCACCCACACGCCAGCGGCGACGCCGAAACCTGCGACATCGCCGCGACCGCCAAGATCGTACGGATTGAATGCGCCCGCCCCGAGCGCCACGCCCAGCAGGTTGAGCATGGCGCCGATGGCGATCGCGCCGACCGCTCCGGCGATGACCGCACTCCAGGAGATCAGCGAGTGCAGCGGATGGTCGATATCGGTGACAGTGTAGATTTCGGTCATGGACGCCTCGATAGCTTACTCCACAGGTGAAACTCGCCAGAGTGAAGCTTGTTCGCTGCGCTCAGGCCGGTTCGACGACCACCGCCGTCCCGTAAGCCAGCACCTCGGTGATCCCGGCCATGATGTCGTTGGCGTCGTAGCGCATGGCGATGACGGCGTTGGCCCCGAGCGCCTGCGCATGAGCGATCATGTGGTCGAGGGCTTCCTGACGGGAGGTCTCGGCCAGGCTGGTGTAGACGCTCAGGCTGCCGCCGAAGAGCGACTGGATGCCTCCGGCGACATTGCCCACCAGGTTGCGCGAGCGCACCGTGATTCCGCGCGCCAGGCCGATGTGCTTGACGATTTTCATCCCCGAGAGGTCGTTGGCGGTGGTGACGAGCATCTGCGGCCCTCCTTCTTGAAGACTCGCCGAGATTGGCGCGGGCTGGCGCGCGGCGCTAGAGCTTCGCCGGCGACGGAGAGAGCCCGATGACGACAGGTCCGATTCACGGCGTCTGCCGCGCGCCTTTCGAGGGCGTGCGCGCGGCCTTCGCCGCTAATTTCGAGCGGCCCGGTGATTACCAGGAGGTCGGCGCAGCGATCGCCGTCTTCCACCGCGGCGAGCTGGTCGTGGACCTCTGGGGCGGGATGGCCGATCCGGCCGCCGGCGCGCCGTGGGCGCGCGACACCCTGGTCAACGTATGGTCGGCGACCAAGGGACTGACCGCGGTGTGCGTGGCGCGGCTCGTCGATGAGGGCCGCCTCGCCTACGAAACCCGCGTCGCCGAGGTGTGGCCGGAGTTCGCTGCCGCCGGCAAGGGCGAGGTGACCGTGGCTCAGGTGATGAGCCACCAGGCGGGCCTGCCAGGCTTCGCCGAACCGACGAGCCTTGCTGACCAGTGCGACTTCGCCGGCTGCTCCGCCAAGCTGGCGCGCCAGGCCCCCGCGTTCCCGCCGGGGACGGCGACCTCCTATCACGCCATGACCTACGGCTATCTGGCCGGCGAGATCGTCCGCCGCGTCGACGGCCGCCCGGTCGGCGCCTTCGCCGCCCGGGAGATCTGCGGACCGCTCGCCGCCGATTTCTTCATCGGCCTGCCCGACACCGAAGAGCCGCGGGTCGCCCGCCTCTTCGGCCCCAAGCGCCAGCCTGACCCCGCCCAGCTGGCGCGCCTTTCGCCCGTGGCCCTGATGGCGGTCTCGAATCCGCAACAGGATCCGGAACTGCCCAACACCCCCGCCTGGCGCGCCGCCGAGATCCCCGCCGCTAATGGCCAGGCGAGCGCCATCGGCCTGGCTCGTCTCTACGCCGCCCTTGTCGCCGGGGGCGAACTGGAGGGTGTGCGCATCCTTTCGCCCGCTGGGGTGACGCGCCTTCTCGCCCCGGCCGCGCCCGCCGGCCGAACCGACATGTTCCTCGGGTTCACCGACAGCTGGGGCATGGGCATGGCGCTCAACACACCCGGCATCTACGGCCCTCATCGGGGCGCTTACGGCCACTCCGGTTGGGGCGGCGCGTTCGGCTGCGCCGATCCGGAGACCGGCGTCGCCATCGGCTATGTCTGCAACCAGATGGGCCCCGAGCTGGTCGGCGATCCGCGCACCTCCGGCCTGTGCGCGGCGGCGGTGGAGGCTGGCGCGCGCGCATGAAGCTCCGTTTGCGCACGGCGGAATCCTGCTAGGGCCCGGCTCGTGAGTGAGGCGGCGGTGACGATCCCGCAGCCGGCCGCGCCGGCGGCGGGCGGCGGCGAGGCCGAAGCGGCCTACGAACGCTTCGTCTGGGCCAATCTGCCGCGCAATTTCGCCGGCCACTTTCTGCATGGCATGCTCGGCATGACCGGCTTTCGCCTCTTCAACGCGCCCACCTTCCTGCCCGCCTACCTGCACCTGATCTCCGGCTCCGACTTCGTCGTCGGCCTGGGTCAATCGCTGCAACAGCTTGGCGGCGTCGTCTCGCCCGTCATTGGCGCGGCCCACATCGAACACCGCAAGCGCGTGCTGCCGGTGGCGATGCTGATGGGAACCCTGATGCGCATTCCGATCCTCGGCGTGGCCCTGGCCGGCTTCTTTGTCCATGGCCGGGCGTTGCTGCCCGCCATCCTCGCCCTGCTCTTCTTTCTGGGGCTCTTTTCCGGGGCGCAGTCGGTCGCCTTCCAGCTGCTGCTCGGCAAGGTGATCCCGATCGTGCGCCGTGGCCGCCTGCAGGCCCTGCGCAACGTCACCGGCGGGGCGATCGCGGCGGGCCTTGCCTGGGCGGCCGGCAAGTGGCTCATCCAGCGCAACGTGCTGGGCAACGGCTACGCCACCACCTTCGGCCTTGCTTTCGTGCTCACCAGCCTGGGCCTTTCGGCGCTCAGCATCCTGATGCGCGAGCCCGAGCCGCCGACAGTGCGCGAGCGCGCCCGCGTGAGCGAGCGCCTGCGCGACTTTCCGGCCCTGCTGGCAGGCGATCCCGGCTTCGCTTGGTTCATCCTCGCCCAATCCCTGGCGACGGCGGCCCGTGTCGCCGCCCCCTTCTACATCTTGTTCGCCGGTCGTTACCTGCCGCTCGATGGCGCCACGCTGGGCTATCTGTCGCTCGCCTACCTGGGCGCGGACACGCTCACCAACCTCGGCTGGGGCTTGGCTGGCGACCGCTTCGGCTTCAAGTCGACCTTCGTCGTCTCGCTGGGGCTGTGGACGGCGGCGACGGCCCTGCTCCTTGCCGCCCCACAGCTGCCCGGAGCACGGGGTTGGATCCTGGCGGCTTTCTTCGGCCTTGGGGCGGCCCAATCCGGCTTCCTCATGAGCTCGCAGACCATGGTGCTCGAGTTCGGGGCCCGCGAGGATGTCCCCATGCGCCTGGCGATGACCACCATGGGTCAGGGCGTCATGTCGGCCGCCGGCCCTCTGGCTGGCGGGGTCATCGCCGCCGCCTTCGGCTATGGGACTTTGTTCGTCGTCTCCATGGTGTTCCTGGTGGTGGCGTTGGTGCTGCTGATCTCCCTGGTGGACGAGCCGCGCTGGCGTCGCCCGGTCGCCTGAACTCGACGGGTCATGCTAGAGCCGCGGGGCGCTGCCCCGCGCCGCGCCATGAGGGCTGGGAGACAGATTGAATGCGCATCGGCGTGCCCACCGAGATCAAGACGCTCGAGTTCCGCGTCGCCGCCACGCCGGGGCTGGTGCAGCGCCTCGCGCGCGAGGGCCACGAGGTCTTCATCCAGGCTGGCGCCGGCGCCGGCATCGGCCTTGCCGACCAGGCCTTCAGCGACGTCGGCGGCAAGATCCTCCCGGACGCGGGCGCGGTCTTCGACAGGGCGGAGCTCATCATCAAGGTCAAGGAGCCTCAGCCCGAAGAGGTCGCACGCCTGAGACCCGACCAGATCCTCTTCACCTACCTGCACCTGGCCGCCGAGCCGGAACTGGCGCGCGGCCTGATGGACTGCGGCTGCACCGCCGTCGCCTATGAGACCGTCACCGACCGCCAGGGCCGGCTGCCGCTGCTGGCGCCGATGAGTCAGGTCGCCGGACGCATGAGCGTCGATGTCGGCGCCTTCTACCTGCTCAAGCACGGCGGCGGCCGCGGCATCCTCCTGGGAGGCACGCCCGGGGTCTTGCCGGCGAATGTCCTGATCCTGGGCGGAGGCGTGAGTGGCAAGCACGCCGCCGAGATGGCCATCGGCCACGGCGCCGACGTCACCCTCTACGACATCTCCGCCGCTCGTCTGGAGGAGCTGAACGACCAGTTCGGCGGGCGGCTGAAGACCTGCTTCTCCACCCATGATCTCGTCGCCGAGCACCTCAATACGGCCGATCTGGTCATCGGCTGCGTGCTGATCCCGGGCGCCGCCGCGCCCAAGCTCGTCACCCACGCGGATCTGAAGCGCATGCGCGCCGGCTCGGTGCTGGTGGACGTCGCCATCGACCAGGGCGGCTGTTTCGAGACCAGCCATCCCACCACCCACGCCCACCCGACCTTCGTCGTCGAGGGCGTGATCCACTATTGCGTTGCCAACATGCCGGGCGCGGCGCCCCTGACCTCCACCTATGCCCTGGTGGCCGCCACCGCCCCGTACGTCTCGGCGCTTGCCGGCAAGGGCGTCGAGCAGGCCTTCGCCGACGACCCGGGCTTCGCCGCCGGCCTCAACGTCGAGGCCGGCCGCATCACCCACCCCGCCGTGGCGCGCTCGCTGGGGCTGAATTAGCGCTCGCCGGCCAGCGCCTTGGCCAGGAACGGCAGGCTCTCGTCCATGCGGTAGTCAACGGCGGTGTGGTTGTCGTCGAACTCCTCGTACCGGTGCGCGATCCCGAGCTGCTCGAGGCGACGATGGAAGCGGCGCGCGCCGTAGAGCAGGTTGAACTGATCCGTGGTCCCGCAGTCGATGTAGAGCGCCTCGAGGCGGCGCAGGCTCTCCGACTGGCGCTCCAGCTTCGCCACCGGGTCGTGCGCCATCCAGTTGGCCCAACGCTCGGGGATCAGCTCGCAGGTGTCCAGCGTCACCGGCAGGCGAAGGCCGAGGAATGCCTGCGGATCGGGATCGTAATGGCCCGCCATGGCAAAGATGTTGAGCGCCTTCATCGCGCCTTCGGGCGTCTTCTTCGCCGCCTCGAACTTGCGCCACCAGGTCTCGATCGAGCCCTCGACCTTGGCAATCGCGCGCACGGCGTCGGGCATGTCGGGGAGGTAGCAGAGCTCGAACCCCATATCGCCCGAGTGGCAGGCCGCGGCGGCCCAGACGTCCGCATGGTCCAGGGCGTGGACGATGGCGCCATAGCCGCCCGAACTCTTGCCGAAGACGCCGCGGGCGCCGGCCCCACCGCAGCCGAACCGGCCCTCGACGGCCGCCAGCATCTCGGTGGTCAGGAAGTCGGCCCAGCGGCCGGTGGCCGCGGAGTTGATGTACTGGTTGCCGCCCAGGCGGGTGAAGCAGTCCGGAAAGGCGACGACGACCGGCGGCATGGCGCCCTCGCCGATGAGACGGTCCAGACGTTCGGGGACGTTCTCGCGAAACGCGGTCCAGTTCGTGTGCGCCGGGCCCCCGGCGGTGAAGCCGACAAGGTCGACAAGCAGCGGCAGGCCCGCGCCGTCCGAACCATGTGGGACGTAGACGTCGACCAGCCGGCGCGCCGGATCGCCGAGCAGGTTGCTCCTCAAAACTTCGCTCTCGACCGCCAGACGATGAACATTTCCGGCCGGTTGCTCGACCTTCCTCATGCGCTCTCCCTTGCTTGCGTCGCCGCGTCGACCACTTCCAGCCAGTGGCGGACCGGCACGGGCGCTGTCTCGGCCAGTTGCAGCCAGCACCCGATGTTGCCGGTGACGATGGCCGTTGGCCCGCCGCCGGTGAGCGCGGCGATCTTGGCCGACTGCAGCGGTTTCGAAAGGTCCGGCTGGGTGATGGCGTAGGCGCCGGCCGAGCCGCAGCAGATGTCGACATCGGCGACGGGGGCCAGTTCGCAGCCGAGCCGCGACAGCAGCGCGCCGACGCGCCCGGGAAGCTTAAGGCCATGGCGAAAGGTGCACGGCTCGTGCACGGCCAGCGCGCCCGGTTGGATCGAGTCAGGCGCGAGATCAAATGTTTCAATGACCTGGACTGGATCTTTCACCTTATCTGCGAGGGCGATGGCGGCCTCCCTCCATTGCGGTTCGCCGGCGAGCAGGTCCGGATAGTCGCCGATGAAGGCGGCGCAGCCGCTGGAGGCGACGACCACGCCTTCCGAGCCGGCCGCCAGCGCCGCCGACCACGCCTGAAGGTTGCGGCGGGCGCGGCTCCGCGCCGCCTCCGGCGCGTCGAGATGGGCGTGCAGGGCGCCGCAGCAGCCGACGCCGGGCGTTTCCCTCAAGGCGACGCCGAAGCGGGCGAAAACGCGCCGGGCGGAGGCGTTGAAATGCGGCGCGGCGGCCCTCTGCACGCATCCACCCAGCAGCTCCATCCGCCTGGGGCCCGTCTCCGCCGGGGCAGCCAGGCGCGGCGCGGCTGGGGGAACCTTTCCTCGCACGGATCGCGGCAGAATTGGCCGTGCAACCCTGCCGAGCGTGAGGACGGCGCGCGCCAGGGCAGGGGAGGCGAAAACCAAGCGGATCGTCTGCCGCTTCAGACGCTCGCGCCAGGGCCGCCGCACCGCCTCGGCAAGGCGCTCGCGGCCGATGTCAGCCAGTCGATGATAGGCGACGCCGGAAGGGCAGACGGTCTCGCAGGCGCGGCAGGAGAGGCATCGGTCCAAATGAACCTGGCTGAGCCGGCCAACCGTTTCGCCCTCGAGCGCCGCCTTGACGAGCCAGATGCGCCCCCGCGGCCCGTCCAGTTCGTCGCCGGTCAGGCGGAAAGTCGGGCAGGCGGCGTTGCACATGCCGCAATGGACGCAGGCGCGCAGCGCTTCCTCGGCAATGGCGCCGGCGGCGGTGGAGGCGAACGGCTCGGCCAGTTCCGTCCGCATGCGTCAGAGCTCTTGGTACATGCGGCCGCGGTTGAACACCCTGGCTGGATCGAGGGCCGCCTTCAATCGCTGGTGCAGGCCCAGAAGGGGTGGTGGCAACGGCGAGAACACCCTTTCGCCCGGGCGCGCCCCGCGGAACAGGGTGGCGTGGCCGCCGACTTCGGCGGCCCGGGCGCGGATGTCTCGCGTCCCCGCTTCTCCAGCCAGCCAGACCTGCGCCCCGCCCCAATCGCGCAGCACCTCGCCTTCCAGCCCATCGACTGCGGCCTCGCGCGGAATCGACAGGCGCCACAGCCGGGGTGCGGCGAGGATGGGCAGGCGGAAGCACCGAAGCGCCTCCCAGAAGCCGGCCGGGGTCGGCTCGCCCCCCGTTTCGACGGCGGCGCGCGCCACCGCCGCGGGGCCGCCGGCAAAACGCAGATGCAGGCGCTGGCCGTCGTGGAGGGCGCCGGTGAGGGGTGAGGGACGGCGCATCAGGCCGCCGACCAGGACCGAAGCCTGTGGCCAGTCCAATTCCAGGCTCCGGCCCTCGCTGGCGCGCGGCGCCGGGCTGACGCGCACCGAAACCTCGAGCAGCGCCCCCAGGCAGCCGAAGGCGCCGGCCATCAGCCGGAAGGCGTCGAAGCCGGCGACGTTCTTGAAGACCTTGCCGCCGAACCGCAAGACTTGCCCGCGGCCGTCCAGCACCTTCACGCCCAGGACGAAATCGCGCACCGCTCCGGCGAAGGGCCGGGCCGCGCCAGAAAGCCCGGCCGCCACCACCCCGCCGATGGTGCTTGCCGGGCCGAAGACCGGCGGCTCGAACGCCAGATGCTGGCCGTTTTCGGCCAGTTGCGCTTCGATGTCGGCGAGCCGCGTGCCGGCGCGCGCCGTGATCACCAGTTCGCTGGGGTCGTATTCGACCACGCCCCTGTGGCCGGCCAGCTCCAGCGGTTCGCCCGGCGAGGGATGGCCCAGGAAGCTCTTGGCGCCGCCGCCGATGATAGCCAGTGGCGCTCCCGCCGCCGCGGCCCGGCGCACCTGCTCGCTCAGCGCTTCTGCCAGATCGTCCTCTGCGGCGACGCTCACGGCCCCGGGCTTAGCCGCGCCCGCGGCCGAGGTCGATGCCCATGGGGACAGGATACCTATCCCGAGCGCTGTGAAAGGGGACAGGATACCTATCCCCCTTGCCCATCGCCCTCCGCTCCGTCCGCGCTCGGGATAGGTATCCTGTCCTCGGAGGCCAGAGGCTGCTCAGCCGGCCGGTGCGGTGTCGATGAAGCCGGTGACGTCGCAGAAGCGGCCGTCGGCGCCGACGAAGGCGAAATCCGTCCCGTAGAAGAACGGTGCTCCGCCTTCGGGGGCCAGGCTCCAGGAAAAGCGCAGGCGGTCGCCGTGCCCTTCGGGAGTCCCCAGCAGTGTGATGCGGTGGCCGGGGAAGTGGCTCTGGGCCTCGCCGATCATGGCGCTGATCGCCTCGGTCCCTTCCGCTTGCCGGTGCGGGTCGACGTAGGAACCTTGCGGGGCCCAGGCGCGATCGACGTGGGCGCGCCGCCGCTCGGGGTCGCGCTCGTTCCAGGCGGCGATGTAGGCGTCCACGGTATCGTGGCCCAAAGTGGTTTCGACGGTGGTTTCAACGGTGGCCATGTCCATCTCCGGGTTGGGTGCAGCCCGCCAAACCGCGGGCCGGGATTACCTTCCCTTTTGGACGTAGGCCGGTCGATTACCTCCGAGGTCATTGGGCGCTTGATGCCTGGCGGGTAATGTCCGCCGATGCCGCTCGCTGCCTCCCGCCCCGTGGGCGATCAGCTCCGCGTTTGGCGCCAGCGCCGGCGCATGAGCCAGCTAGATCTGGCGCTCGAGGCCGAGGTGTCGGCGCGGCACCTGAGCTTTGTCGAGACCGGCCGGGCGACGCCCAGCCGCGACATGATCCTGCGCCTGGCCGACCAGCTCAACATCCCGCCGCGCGAGCGGAACGTGCTGCTGGTGGCAGGCGGCTACGCCCCGATCTTCCGCGAGCGCCCTCTGGAAGACCCGGGCCTGGCGCCGGCGCGCGCCGCCATCGACGCCATTCTCGCCGGCAGCCTGCCGTATCCGGCCTTCGCCCTGGATCGGCGCTGGCAGGTGGTGGCGACCAACGGCGCCCTGCCGCAGCTCTATGACGGGGTCGAGCCGGCGCTGCTGGCGCCGCCGGTCAATGTGCTGCGCCTCAGCCTTCATCCGAAGGGGATAGCGGCGCGCATCGCCAATCTTGGCGAGTGGCGCGAACACCTGCTGCGCCGGCTGCGGGGCCAGATCGAGCTCACCGCCGATCCGGTCCTCATCGACCTCATGAGCGAGCTCAGGTCCTATCCGGCTCCGCCGCACGCCCGCGCACCTGAGCCCGGACCGGCGGCGATGCTGCGCCTGCGGCTTGGCGACGAGGTGCTGTCGTTCCTGACCACGACGATGATCTTCGGCACGCCGCTGGAAATCACCCTCTCGGAGCTGGCCCTCGAGTCCTTCTTCCCGGCCGACGCCGCCACCGCCGCCGCGATCGAGCGGCTGGCCGCGGCCGCCTGCTAGAACCGCTCCAGGCCGGGGAAGGGCAGGCGGCCGGCGCGCACGTGCATGGCCCCGTATTCGGAGCAGCGCGCCAGGGTGGGTATGAGCTTGCCCGGATTGAGCAGGCCCTGGGGGTCGAAGGCGGCCTTGATGGCGGCGAAGGCTTCGATCTCGGCCGGTGAGAACTGGGCGCACATCTGGTTGATCTTCTCGCGGCCGACGCCGTGCTCGCCGGTGATCGATCCGCCCACCGCAACGCAATGCTCGAGGATGGCCCCCCCAAGGGCCTCCGCGCGCTCGGTCTCGCCCTCGTTGCGGCAGTCGTACAGGATGAGCGGGTGCAGATTGCCGTCGCCGGCGTGGAAGACGTTGGCTACCGCCAGGCCGTATGCGGCGCCGAGCCGGCCGATCTCCTCGAGCACGTCGGCAAGGCGCGAGCGCGGGATGGTGCCGTCGATGCAGTAGTAGTCGGGGGCGAGGCGCCCC
The DNA here is from genome assembly GCA_035946795.1 of Caulobacteraceae bacterium. Taxonomy (GTDB): domain Bacteria; phylum Pseudomonadota; class Alphaproteobacteria; order Caulobacterales; family Caulobacteraceae; genus Acaudatibacter. Next base: position 57,618 of record DASYYX010000057.1, read on the forward strand.
ATCGCCGGGAAGGCCCCTTTGCGCCCGGCCCAGAGCCGCGCCCGCTCGGCTTCGTCCTTGGCCAGCCGCAGCTCCGATGCGCCGGCGTCGCGGCAGATCGCTTCGATGGCGCCGACCTCCTCGGCGACGTCCTCGGCCGCTCCGTCGACCTCGCAAATGAGGATCGCGCCGGCGCCCAGCGGATAGCCCGCGCCGGCATAGGCCTCGGCCGCCCGGACCGCGAGCTGATCCATCATCTCCAGACCCGCCGGGACGATTCCCGAGCCGATGATCCTGGCCACCGCCGTCGAGGCCCCGCGCACGTCGGCGAAGGCGGCCAGCAGGGCTCGCGGCGTTCCCGGCGTCGGCAGCAGCTTCACCGTCACTTCGGTGATGACCGCCAGCAGGCCCTCCGAGCCCGTCATCAACGCCATCAGGTCGAAGCCAGGGCAATCGAGCGTCGCGCCGCCCAGCTCCAGCAGTTCGCCGTCGATGGTGGCGATCTTCAGGGCGGCGATGTTGTTCACCGTCAGGCCGTATTTGAGGCAGTGCACCCCGCCGGCGTTCTCGGCGACGTTGCCGCCGATGCTGCAGGCGAGCTGGCTGGAGGGATCGGGGGCGTAGAAAAGGCCGAACGGGGCCGCCGCCTCGGAAATGGCGAGATTGCGCACGCCCGGCTGCACCTGGGCTCGGCGCGCCTGCGGGTCCAACGCCAGGATCTGGTCCATCCGGGTGAGCGCCAGCAGGACCGCACCGGGAAACGGGAGGGCGCCGCCCGAAAGGCCGGTGCCGGCGCCGCGCGCCACCACCGGGACGCCGAAATCGCGGCAGGCGCACAGGACCTCGGCGACTTCTTCGGCCGTGCGCGGCAGGGCGACCAGCTTGGGCGTGCGCCGGTAGGCGGAAAGGCCGTCGCATTCGTATGGGCGTCGGCCTTCAGCGCCGGTGATCAGGCCGTCGCTCGGCAGCGACATCCTCAGGCGCGTTATCAGCGCCCGTTCGTCCGTCGCCTCGAAGCCGCCATCGAGGCGCTCATCGAATTGGTCCAGCAAGGTCCCTTATCCTACAGGTCGAGGATGGTGGCGCGGAAGGGAGTCGGCAGGAAGCCGCAATGGCGAACGGTGCTGCGCGCCATCCTGGCGATCGCCGTCGCCGCGCCGATCCTTTCCTACCCCGCGCAGGCGGCCGATCCGAACGCCCTGTGGCACGTGGTCCATGACTTGTGCGTCCCGGACGAAAGGACGACGGGCCGGCCGGCGCCGTGCTCGAGAGTGGATATCGCCGGCGGTTACGCCGTCCTCAAGGACATTCGCGGGTCGACGCAGCTGCTGGTCGTGCCGACCGAGCGGCTGTCGGGGATCGAGGACCCGCAGCTGCTGCGGCCAGGTCCGCCCAATTACTGGCAGGATGCCTGGGACGCGCGCGATCTCTTCGAGAAACGCGCCGGGCGGCCCGTGCCCCGGCAGGATCTCGGCCTTGCGGTCAACTCGATCGACGGGCGCAGCCAGAACCAGCTGCACATCCACATCGATTGTGTCCGCGCCGATGTCCGCGACGCCCTCGCGGCGCGCGCAGGCCGGTTCGGCGCCGCCTGGTCGCGGCCGATGTTCCTGGCCGGGCAACGCTATCGGGTGATGCGCCTCTCGGGCGCCGAGCTCGGGAACCGCGACCCCTTCAAACTGCTCGCAAGCGGGGATCGGCGCGCCCGGGCCTCCATGGGGCTCGAAACCCTGGCCGTCATCGGCGCGACTCTGCCGGACGGCCGGCCGGGGTTCTTCCTTCTGGCCGACCGCGCCAACCTGGTCCGGTTCGATATCGGCGCGGCCGAACAGCTCCTCGACCACGACTGCGCCGTGTTGCGCCCGCGCTAGCGGAAGTCCGGGTGGAAGCGGATGTTGCCGGCCTTCAGGCCTTCGAGCACGATCTCGAGACCGCCGGATTTCAGCATCCATTCGAGGCGATGGTCGCGGTATTGGCGCTTGAACAGGCCGCTTGCCAGAAGCTCCGGAATATTGGAGGCGCCGATATCGAATCCGCGCGCTTCGGCCAGGGTGTCGGCCACCGATGACCGCGCCTGGGCGCGCACGAACCAGCGCGCCAGGGCCGTCCCGAGCGGGGGCGCATCGCCGCGCGCCGCCGCCGTGGCGATGAAGGGAGCGACGCAGAGATCGCCGTAACCGAAAGCCTCGCCGTTGAACCAGGCGCGCGCGCCCAGCGCCCGCTCCAGCCAGGCGTGATAGCCGGCGGTCTGGCGCGCCGCCGTGGCTTTCAGCGCATCGGCCTGAGCGCCGCTGGCCCGACCGAACCAGTTCACCTCGCCCATGGCCCAGTTCACCGCCTCGAAGTGCGTGTCCATGACCTCTTCGATCATGCGCGCCCGGGCGCGCTCGGAAGGGTGGGCTGGCAGCAGCGGATGGGCCGGATAGTTCTCCTCGAGGTACTGCAGGATGATCGGCGACTCGAACACCGACAGATCGCCATCGATCAGCACCGGCACCTCGGCCCTGGGGCTGGCCTCGGCGAACGGGCCGGCGGCGCCGCCCGCGCCCAGGCCCTCGGGTAATGCGACCTGGAATTCCAGTCCCTTCTCGCGCAGCGCAATCTTGATCTTCTGGGCGTATGGGCTGAGCGGGTGTTCGTAGAGTTTCAGCATCTTACGGCCGTTCGTTCGAGAAGATGACGGCGCCGGAAGCGGCGAACATGCCTCCGACCCCCAGGCAGAACGAGATCTTGGCGCCTGGAACCTGGGCCGGCGCGATCCCCCGCATCTGCCGCACGCTCTCCTGCATGGCGTACATGCCATACATCCCCGAGTGCATGTAGGAGAGGCCGCCGCCGTTGGTGTTGAGCGGCAGCTTGCCGCCGGGTGCGGTGTTGCGCTCGCGTACGAAGGCCGCGGCCTCGCCCTTTTTGCAGAAGCCCAGGTCCTCGAGGCCGTAGAGAGGCAGGTGGGCGAAGGCGTCATAGACCATCAGGTGGTCGATGTCGGCGTGGCTGAGGCCGCTCTCGGCGAACGCCAGCCCGCCGGCGACCTCGAAGGCGCGCGAGCGGGTGAAGTCCTCCATCTGGCTGACCATGGGCGTCTCGACGCTCTCTCCCGTTCCCAGGATGTAGACCGGCTTCTTGGGAAAATCCCTGGCCCGCTCGGCGCTGGTCAGGATCAGCGCCCCGCCCCCGTCGGTGACGAGGCAGCACATGAGCTTGCGGAAGGGATAGGCGATCATTTCCGAGCCGAGCACGTCGGCGGTGGTGATCGGGTCCTTGAAGCTGGCGCGCGGGTTCTTGGCCGCCCACTCGCGCTGGATCACCGCCACCCAGGCCAGATCCTCCTCGGTGACGCCGTAGGCCTTCATGTAGCGGAGGGCGGGGACGGTGAACATGGTCGGCGCGCCGGCCGAGCCGTAGGGGGCCTCGAACTGGCCGGCTAGGCTGGCTGCGCCGCCGCCGAAGCCGCCGCGGCCGCCGCCCACCCGCGAGCGGCCGCTCTCGCCGTGGGTGATGAGCACCGTGTTGCACAGGCCCTCGTTGATGGCCGCGGCCGCATGGCGCACGTGGATGAGAAACGAGCAGCCGCCGACCTGCGTGCCGTCGACCCAGGCCGGGGTGATGCCGAGGTAGTGGGCGATCGCCGTCGGGCTCTCGCCGGCGGTGGCGACGCCGTCGATGTCCTTGGCCTTGAGGCCGGCGTCGGCCAGGGTGTTGAGGGCGGCGTCGGCGTGCAGGCCGATCGCCGACATGTCTTGGATCCGGCCCATGCGGGTGGTTTCGGCCGCGCCGACGACGGCGATGCTTCCGGGCTTCATTTCAAGCCCCCGCCGGCTTGAAGAAAGGAAGGCTCACAGCGCCGAAGTCCTCGAAGCTCACCTGCACCGGCATGTCGAGCTTCAGCGCCTCCGGCGTCTGCGGGCAGCCGACGATGTTGGTCATCATCCGCGGCCCTTCCTCGAGCTGGACGACGGCGATGCTGTGCGGCGCCTTGCCCATGTCCGGGCGCGGGCGGTGATTGATGATGTAGCTGTAGAGCCTGGCGCGGCCGCTGGCGGCGAACACCTCGACATCGCGAGAGCCACACGCGGGGCAGAACGGGCGCGGCGGAAAGTAGGGCTTGCGGCACCGGGCGCAGCGCTGCAGACGCAACTCGCCGGCCTTGCATCCGTCCCAGAAATGCTGCGTCTCGGGGGTGGGTTGGGGAAGGAGTCGGTCCATGCGGCGCGGCGATCCTGAGCGGAGGGGATGGCGCGCTTCTCGCCATTTTCCGGAGCGGAAGGCAAGCGGCCTTCGAACCCCTCTCCAGCACGGCGAGGGCGGGCCGCATTGCGCGGAAATCGGAGGGTGAGGGTTACGGCCGCCCCGGAGTTAGGTGAACGTGGACGGCCTCGCGAGGGAGCTCCCGAATTGCATCTCGGCCGCAGCGTAAGCGCTTCCGATCACTCGCGCGCTAGCGCCGATGCATACGGGCGCCATATTCAGTCCGGCTCCGTGCTGAGCAAACAGTCGGACGGCCGCCGCCGAAGCCAGCGGGTAGCCCACGAGCGTTCCGCCGTGTCCGTCGCTCGCCGTCACGAAATTCGACGCTTGATAGTCACCGGAAAGCTGGATGCGCGCGGTGTGGGACCCGTCTGATACGGTCAGGGTCCCCCCCGTCGGTGAACCCACGTAGTTCGCCTCGCTCGGACTGAAGAAGGTGATGTCACGTAAGTCGATCTGGCTTCCGGTTAAGTTGCTGACCACTCCCGTGAAGGACTTCGATCGAGCCAGCACCAGCGTGCCAATATCAGTGTCGAACTCTACACGAAGAGAACATGCGCACTTCAGCACGAGAGTCGCTCCGTTGATGGCAAACGCCCCGGAGCCCAAGAGTGTGTTGGCGTCGACCTTCAGCTTTGAACCACTATACGCGCCGATGTAACCATCGAGGGTGATGGAACCGACGAAAAGTTTACTAGTCTCCGATGCGATGGAAGATATGGACGAGCCGAGAGCAATTGCGACCGATCCTGTCCGGATAAGACTACCTTGCAAGTTGACGCCGGCGCGCGTCTTTACCTTTACGGATCCGTCCCCCTCAATCACTCCGTCGGTCACGGAGAGGAGCCCGTTGACTTTGATCAGTCCTGAATTCTCGAGCGCCCCGGAGAGCGAGAACGTCGCCCCGGATTGCACATCGATGGCCCCGTCGTTAAGCGAAGTCGCGTCGAGCGGGGCGTTGCCGAGGGTGAAATCGGTTGGCGCTTGAATCTCCAAGGTTGCTGCCGGGTCCTTCAGGAGCAAACTCAGGAGCCGGTCATCGCCATTCGAGATAACGGTGTAGGTCCCCGGCACCGCGATGACGGCATTGTTGCCCTCCGGCGCGACACCGGTGTTCCAGTCAGCGCCCGCGCTCACGTTACCTGTCAGGTTTGAGGGCGAGATACCTATCCAGGAAGCGGCGGAGTCGTAGCCGATGGCATCCATCAGCTCCGTGTCGAGCTCCGTTAGACCGTTCCCGCTCAGCGTCGCGTCAAACACGTCGTTGGGCGTGGAATCCGCAAAGTCTCCCGGATCGGACGTGGCGTCGAAACTCGCGAAGTTCCCTGTTCCGCCGTTGAGGGAGAAATAGGCGGGCGGCGCCGGAATGGAGCCGCCAAACAGCCGAGTGCCGGGACTGGTGAACCGGTAGAAGTCAAACGGAGCCAGCCCCGCGACCCGTCCCATGGCGTGTGTCAGTTCGTGCAGCGCGCCGCCGATGATCTCATCGCCGGCCCAGCCGGTCCCGAAGCCGATCGCGCCATCGATGGCCGTGGCATTCGGATTCATCAGGCCTAGCGCTTTGGCCTCGGCGAAAGCGACGGAGAAGCTCGTTTGTCCTTGCAGGGAAGAGCCAGTCGGCAGCGATGCCACCGCCGCGGCGCCAATTGGAGAGGCGACGTGCTGCGCCAGAGCCGTTTGGATCTGGCTATACGCGTAAGACTGGGAGGAAGGGCCGCCCTCGGCGATGTTCGGGTCGGTAATGGGGGTGCCCGAAATCTCTCCCCACCCGACTGTAATGTTGATGGTGATCGGCGAGAAAAAGTACTGCTCGAGCATCGAAGCGGCTTGCTCGACGTCTGGCTTGAACTCGCTGGGAGCGGAATTCACGCTCGAGTCCCAAATGAGATTGATATGCATGCGTCGCCGCGCCCGAACTCTCTGGGGATCGTGGCGCCGCGCGCTCACGATAACAAGGCCAAGCCAAACAGCGCGCTGGCGCTCGCCTGGACGCTGCTCTCCGGATTAAAGCTCTCGCCGGATCGTTTTGGGAGAACGAATGACCAAGGGGCGGGCGGAGTGGTGGCGCGGGGCGGTAATCTACCAGATCTACCCGCGCAGCTTCTGCGATTCGAACAGCGACGGTGTCGGCGACCTTCCCGGGATCATCTCGAAGCTCGACTACGTCGCCGGCCTGGGCGTCGACGGCGTCTGGCTCTCACCCTTCTTCGTCTCGCCGATGAAGGACTTCGGCTACGACGTAGCCGATTACCGCGACGTCGACCCGTTGTTCGGGACCCTGGCCGACTTCGACGCCCTGCTCGCTCGCGCCCATGCCCTGGGCCTCAAGGTCATCATCGACCAGGTCTGGGCCCACACTTCCGACGCCCACCCCTGGTTCGTCGCCAGCGCCGCGGCGCGCCAGGGCCCGAAGGCGGACTGGTACGTCTGGGCCGACGCCAGGCCCGACGGCTCGCCGCCCAACAACTGGCAGGCCAGCTTCGGCGGCCCGTCCTGGACCTGGGGCCCTCGCCGCCGCCAGTACTACTTCCACAACTTCCTCGCCGCCCAGCCGGATCTGAACTTCTGGAATCCCGCGGTGGGCGAGGAGATCCTCTCCATCGCCCGTTTCTGGCTCGACCGCGGGGTCGACGGCTTCCGCCTGGATGTCATCGCTAATCTCTTTAAAGACAGAAAGTTACGGGAAAATCCTCGGGCGGCCTACGAAACCGCCCCGGCGATGCCCACGAGCTTTCAGCGTCATGTCTTCGACCGCTGTCGACCCGAGACCGTCGCCTTCCTGTCGCGGCTGCGGGCGCTCACCGACACCTACGAGGACCGGATGATGGTGGGCGAGGTGGTGGATACGCCGCCCTTGCCGCGCCAGCTCGAATACACCGCCGGAACGGACCGCCTGCACACTGCCTACGGCTTCCTCTTTCTCTCCGCCCGGTCCGCGCCGCCGGCGCTGTTCGCCGAGGCCATGACCGCCTGGGAGGGCGCCAGCGGCTGGCCTTCGTGGTCGCTCGGCAATCACGACGTACCCCGCTTCGCCAGCCGCCTGGCCCGCTCCGGCGACCCGCGCCAGGCGCGCGCCCTCCTGGCCGCCCTCTTCTTCCTGCGCGGGACCATCTTCCTCTATCAGGGCGAGGAATTGGGCCTGCCGCAGGCGAACCTGCCTTTGGCCGCGCTCAAAGATCCGTACGCCATCGCCGCCTACACCGGAGGCGCCGGGCGGGATGGCGCGCGCACCCCCATGCCGTGGACGACCGAGGGTCCCTCGGCCGGGTTCTCAGCTTCGGCGGAGACCTGGCTGCCGGTCGATCCTGCGCACAGGCCGCTGGCGGTCGCGGCCCAGCAAGCCGGGCCGGACTCGTTTCTGCAGTTCACTCGCAGGCTCATCGCCCTGCGCGCCGCCCACCCGGCCCTGCGCCTGGGCGAGGCGCGGGTGTTGCGTGCGCCGGATGGTGTGCTGGCGATCGAGCGGAGCTGGCAAGGCGAGCGGCTTCTTTGTCTCATAAACCTCGGCGATCAGCCGGCCGAGTTCGAGAGCGGTGGCCAAGCTGCGGGCGTCGAGGATTTCCTTGGCGGGAGTGTCGAACGAGGACGAGCGCGGCTGGCGTCGTTCGCCGGCGCAGTGGCGTCGCTCTGACGATGAAACAGGGTCGCAACCGTTGGAATTTGGCCATGCGCCAGGGTTCGGCGGTCAACGGCGAATTTTTCCTGCTTCCGGTGTAAGATGCCATCGTCAACCCTGAGGTAAGACCATGACCTACGCCGCCCGCGTCTGCTGCGATGCCGACAGCCACATCCTCGAAACCCTGGACTGGGTGAGCAGGTTCGCCGACGCCGAGGTGCGCGAAAAGCTGCCGCCGCTGGCGCTGGGCGCCGCTGGCAACGCCACCCACAAGTTCATCGAGAAGGCGCAGGCGCGGGTCTCTGATGCAGAGAAGACGGCGGCCATCGACCACGATGTCATCGCCGGCCCCAAGGGCTGGGCCGCCTATGGCGCTTTCGATGCGGCCGAGCGCCGGCGGGCGCTCGATGATCTCGGCTTTTCCCGCCAGCTGGTGTTCTCGACCTTTTCCGGCACGCAGTACCTGTCGGCGGAGGACCGGGATGTCCTCTACGGCGGCATCCGCGCCCACAATCGCGCCATGGCCGCCTTCTGCGACGGCGATCCGCGGCTCATGGCCGTCGGCCAAGTCGTGCTCGCCGACCCGGCGCGGGCGCTCGCCGAGGTCGAGGCCGGGTTGGAGATGGGCGTGGGCGCCTTCTGGGTCCCGGCCTCGCCCGGCGGCGACAAATCGCCCGGCCATCCCGACTTCGATCCCATCTGGGCGCGCCTCCAGGAGGCCAAGATCCCCTTCGTACTTCACATCGGCGCCGGCACGCGCGTGCTGCCGAAGGCTTACGAGAAGAACGGCCGGCCGCGGCCGACGGATCTGCTGGGCGGTGGCGAGAACCTGCGGGTCAAGGACTACATGGTGCTGCCGTTCGCGCCGCAGATGTTCCTCTCGGCCATGGTCTTCGACGGCGTGCTGGAGAGGTTCCCGAACCTCAAGGGAGGGGTGATCGAACTCGGCGCCGGCTGGGTGGGCGATTTCCTGCGGCGGCTCGACCTGGCGCACCGCGTCTTTCGCAAAAGCGATCCGGCCGTCTCGGGCCTGAGCCTGAAGCCGTCGGACTACATCCGCCGCCAGGTGAAGTTCACGCCCTTCCCCGGAGAGGATGTGGGCCAGATGATCCGCGAGGCTGGGGCCGACCTCTTCCTCTTCTCCAGCGACTATCCACACCCGGAGGGCACCACCGACCCCATCGGCCGGTTCGAGCGCACGCTGGAGGGAATCGGCGAGGACGCCAAGGAGCGCTTCTACCGCGCCAATTTCGAGGAGATGATCGGCGCGGCCTGAAATCAGGCGCAAGCATGAACGGCGGGTGAACCGGATGCTCCGCCGCGCGTTCAGGCCTGGAGGGATACTGCGCCGGCTGCTCCTTGGAGGGCGCCGGTGGCCGCGTGACGCGGGGCCGCACGCTTTTCCAGCGAGCCCAACGCGCGCACAAACCTGAAGGGAGCGTCCATGCGCCTTTTCACTTCCACCGCCATGGCCTTGACGCTGGCGCTAGGTGGGGCGGCTGTCGCCGTTCCCACCGCCAGCCAGGCCTTCGTCTCCGTCGGCATCTCGGTCGGTTTCGCACCGCCGCCGCTGCCCATCTATGACCAGCCGCCGATCCCGGCGCCCGGCTACATCTGGACGCCCGGCTACTGGGCCTGGGATCTGTACGCGTACGACTATTATTGGGTGCCCGGAACCTGGGTGCTGCCACCGCGCGTCGGCTTCCTCTGGACCCCGGGATGGTGGGGCTGGAACGACGGCGTCTACGTCTTTAACGCCGGCTACTGGGGCCCGACCGTCGGTTTCTACGGCGGCATCGATTACGGCTTTGGCTACGGCGGCTTCGGTTACGAAGGCGGCTACTGGCAGGGCGATCACTTCTTCTACAACCGCACTGTCAACAACATCACGAACGTCAACATCACCAACGTCTATAGCCGGCCGGTGACCACCGTCGGACCTCGGCCAGCCAGCTTTAACGGCCCGGGCGGGGTGCAGGCTCGCCCGACCCCGGCGCAACTTGCCGCGATGCGCGCGCCCCATATTCCCCCGACCAGCGCTCAGCAGAGGCAGATCAGATTCGCCCGCGCTAACCCCGCGATGCGCGCTAGCACCAACCATGGCAGGCCCCCGATCGCCGCTACCGCGCGCCCGGGCGTCTTCCGCGGCCCAGGCGTTGTGAAAGCGGCGCGCGCCGGCGGCGCGTTCCACGAACCGCCGCCACAGGTCCGGCGACAGCTGGCCCACGCCCGTCCGGGCGCCGCGGTGCGGACCGGCGCCATGGCCAGGAACGGCGCCATGGCGCCGGGCGCACACGGCGGAGCGGCGATGAGGGCGCAGGCCAATGCGCATGGAGCGGCTGCAGCCCGCGGCCCCACGGGCGCGCAGCGGCTGGAGGCCCGGCGTGCTACCGCTCCCACCCGGAGCTACGCGGCCCAGCACCGCGCGCCTCTCTACCGCAATGCGCCACCCGAGCGCGGGCCGGCCGTGAACCACGGTATGGCGCGGCGCGGGCCCTCCCCGTACGGCGGCCCGGGTCCCTATCAAGCCCGTCGTGGCCCCTCGCCGGCCGCGCGCGGTGCTTATGGCCCCGCGCCCGAGCGTCGCGCGTACGGCGGCCCGGGAATGGCCGAACGCAACGCCGCCTTCCGCGGCGGCCCGGGGATGAGCGGTCCCACCGGTGGCGGGATGCGTGGTCCGGCGCCGATGGCTCGCGCCCCGGCCGCCCGCCCGGCCCCTGAACGCGCCGCCCCCCAGGGCGGAAAGAACGAGCGCCGGCCTGGCGGCTAGACGAGTCCTAGGGCACCTTGAGCGCCGGCCGTTCTCGTGGCGGCCGGTTTTTTTTCAGCGCTCGTGCAGGCTCTCGCTGGTGCGCCGGGCGAGCGGCGAGAGCAGGTAGTCCATGATGGTGCGCCGGCCGGTCTTGATCTCGGCGGTGACCGCCATGCCCGGCGTGAGCGGCCGCTCCTGGCCGTCGATCATCATGTAGGTCCGTTGCAGGCTGATGCGGGCCAGGTAGCTCGGCGAGCGCGCCGGCAGGCCGGGGGCAGCCGAGGCCCCGCCCGCGGACCCGTCGGACGGCAGGCTTTCGTCGGCCTGGGTCGAGGCGGCCGCCACGGCGTCCCGGCTGACGTCTTCGACCTTGCCGTGCAGCATGCCGTAGCGAGTGAAGTTGAAGGTCTCGACCTTGACCGAGACTTCCTGCCCCGGGTGGACGAAGCCGACGTCGCGATTGGCCAGCTGCGCCTCCACCATCAGCTTCTCGGTGTCCGGGACGACCACCAGCAGGCGCTGGGCCGGGGTGACTACGCCGCCGACTGTGTGCGCCGCCAGTTCTTCGACGACGCCGTCGATCGGGGCCTTGAGGACCATGTCCGAGGCTTTCTGCTGGGCCTTCACCAGTTCCTGGCTGAGCTCGTTGACCTGCTCCTCGGCCTTGGAGAGATCCGAGAGCACGCTGGCCTGGAACTGGGCCACAGCGCCGTCCCGCTGTTGCTGCAGCGAAGCCTGGGCCGCGCTCGCCTGCGCGGCGCGGTCAGCGTCCACTGCGAGGTCATGGCGCGATTCCGAGAGTTGCTGCTCGGCGTCGAGGTAAGCGAACGAGGTGCCGAAGCCTTCGTCGTGGAGTTTCTGATGCAGCCGCTCCTTCTCGGTGAGCAGCGGCAGTGACGCCTGCAGCTTGGCGATCTCGGCCGCGACCTGCGCCCCTTCGGCGCGTTTTTCGCTGATCTGCTCGTCGAGATCCGACAGCTTGGCCGCCTGGGCGCTCGCTTGAGCCACCAGGGCCGCGCGCGCTTGGGCGAGGTCGACATCGGTAGCGTTGGCGACCGGCGTGATCGCGGCCGGAGATACGACGCCGCCGTTCCGCAGCGCCGTCAGTCGCTCGACGTCGAGCTGGGCCTGGACGAGGTCGCGGGAAATCTTGGTCTTGTCGGCGCCGGCGACCGTCGGGTCGAGTTCTATCAGCGTCTGGCCGGCGCGCACATGATCGCCGTCATGGACGTCGATCGCCTTGACGATGCCTTCGTCGAGCGGCTGGACGACCTTGATCTTGCCGTTGGGGACCACCCGCCCTTCGGCCGCCGCGATGATGTCGACCTTGCCGAACAATGCCCAGGCGATCGCCAGCACGAAGAAGAGGCCGATGGTGCCAGCGACGGCGCGGCTCGCCGGCGAGGGCGGCGTTTCCAGGACTTCGAGGGCGGCCGGCAGGAACTCGCGTTCGTTCTTGGCGTCGAAACGCTGCACGCCGCCCCTCAGGACGGCGGTAAGGCGGCCCCCGACAACGGGAAGATTCATCTAAGCGCGAACCTCGGTAAGCGTGGGGGTGGCGTCGCCGGACTGCAGCCGCCAGAGCCGGGCGTAGCGGCCGCCGGCGCGCAACAGGCTCTCGTGGGTGCCATCTTCGATGAGGCGGCCCTGCTCGATGGTGACGATGCGGTGGGCGACGCGCAAGGTGGACAGACGGTGCGCCACCAGGATGACCGTCCGGCCCTGGCAGATGCGACGCATGTTGGCCTGGATGGCGGCCTCGCTCTCGTAGTCGAGCGCCGAGGTGGCTTCGTCGAAGATGAGGATGCGCGGATCGCCGATGAGGGCGCGGGCGATGGCGATGCGCTGGCGCTGGCCGCCGGAGAGGGAGGCGCCGCGCTCGCCGATCTGGGTGTTGTAGCCTTCCGGCAGGGCGGAGATGAATTCGTGGGCGCCGGCGAGTTCGGCCGCCGCGATCACCTGGGCCATGTCCATGCCCGGATCGGCAAGGGCGATGTTCTCCCGCACGGTGCGGTTGAAGAGCACGTTCTCCTGCAAGACGACGCCGATCTGGCGACGCAGCCAAGCCGGATCCGCCAGGCTGAGGTCGACCCCGTCCACCAGCACTCGCCCGGATTCGGGTACGTAGAGGCGCTGGACCAGCTTCGCCAAGGTCGACTTGCCCGAACCCGAGGAGCCGACGATCCCCAGGATGTCGCCGGCGCGGATGGCGAGCGAGATGTCCTGCAGCGCCGGCTGGGCGTCGAGGCGATAACGGAAAGTGACATGCTCGAGCCGGACGTCGCCGCGGATCGGGGGCAGGGCGGCGTTGCCGCTCGCCGATGGTTCGGGGGTGGTGTTGAGAATGTCGCCCAGGCGGTCGATGGAGATGCGGACCTGCTGGAAGTCCTGCCACAGCTGCGCCAGCCGCAGCACCGGCGAGGCCAGTTGCGAGGCGATCATGTTGAAGGCCACCAGTTCGCCCACCGTGAGCCGGTTGGCGATGACGAGCTGGGCCCCGAAGAACAGGATCAGCACCGTGCTGGCGCGGTTGATCAGCGTCGTTGCCTGAGTGGCGATGTTGGAGACGCCGACCACCTTGAAGGCGCTCATGACGTAGGCGGCGACCTGCTCCTCCCAACGGCGCTGCATCACCGGCTCGAGCGCCATGGACTTGACCGTCTCGACCCCTGAGACGGCCTCCACCAGAAAAGCCTGGTTCTCCGCCCCGCGATTGAAGCGCTCATTCAGTCGTTCGCGGAAGATCGGGGTGAGCCCGAGGCTCAGGCCGACGTAAAGCGGCAGCGCTCCCACAACGATGATGGTGAGCAGCGGGCTGTAGATGAACAGCACCACCAGGAAGATCACCGAGAACAGGAGGTCGAGCGCCAGGGTGATCGCCGAGGACGTGAGGAACTGGCGGATGGTGTCCAGCTCGCGCACCCGCGCCACCGTGTCGCCCACGCGCCTGGCCTGGAAGTAGGCCATGGGGAGCGCCAGCAGGTGGCGGAAGAGCCGCGCTCCCAGCTCGACGTCGATGCGGTTCGAGGTGTGCGCGAAAAGGTATGTCCGCAGGCCCCCGAGCACGACTTCGAAGACCATCAGCATGCCCATACCGAGGGCCAGGACCTCGAGGGTCGAGAGGCCCCGGTGCACGAACACCTTGTCGATCACGACCTGGAAGAAGAGCGGCGTCAACAGCCCGAAGACCTGCAGGAAGAATGAGGCCGCGAGCACGTCCTGCATAGGGGCGCGGTACTTCTTCACCGCGTCGACGAACCAGGCGACCCCGAAGCGGCGGTAAGGATCGGCCAGGCTGGCCCGGCGGGTCATGAGGATGAGGCGTCCGCTCCAGCGCTCGGCGAACACCTCCCGCCGCAGCAGCTCAGCGCCGACGGCGCGCGGATCCTGGATCAGGACCTTGTCTTCGGCGGCCTTGCCCAGCACCACCCAGGTCCCGTCCTTGTAGAGCGCCAGTGCCGGGAACGGGGTCGACTCCAGCCGCTCGGCCCGCGAGTCGATGCCGCGCGCCTTGATCGGAAAGCCCTTGGCGAGCCGCAGGATCGCGTTCTCGTCCAGGCTCGAGCGCCCGGCGCGATGCAGCAGCTCGGCGGCGTCGGCCGGCAAGCCCAGAAGCTGGAGAATGAAAGCCAGGGAAGCCGCGCCCGGATCGGCAGCCCGGGGCGTTACGCCATCATCCATCTCACTCGTCTTCCCGCGCCGAAGCCCTCGGCGGACATGTATCGGGCGGGCCTTTTACCGGAACCTTAGCGGACCTCGGTAACGGAATTTTTCCCGGCGTCGCCTGCGCACACGGTTGTCGATGGCCTTCCGGCGCGGCGAGCGCCGCCGCGACCGATCGGCGCATGGCGCCGCGCCCGCGACAATTGACGCGCCTCGCCACGGAGCTACGGCTGGGCCGGTGGCGGCGATGGCGTCGCGATTCGCTCTGCCGAAGGCTAGATAGTCGAGGTTTGGAAGAGCTTGCCGAAATCTGGACACTCCTTGAGCCGCTGCGCCCACGCGACGGCCCGTTCGTGGTGGGGGTCACCGGCGCGGTCGCCGTCGGCAAGAGCACCTTCGCTGCGGGGTTCCGGGACTGGCTCGTCGGCGCCGCGATGCGAACCGAGCTGGTGTGCACCGACGGCTTTCTGATCGACAATGCCGAGCTCGATCGTCGCGGCCTGGCGCTGCGCAAGGGTTTCCCGGAAACCTACGACGCCGCGGCCTTGGCGAGCGCGCTCACCGGCATCCGCCGCGGCCCGACCGTCTTTCCGGGCTACTCGCACCTGACCTACGACATCGACCCGGCGCTGGGCCGGCGGATCGAGCCGCCACAAGTGCTGATCATCGAAGGGCTGGGCCTGAACGGGACGCGGGCGGCAGCGCCGCCGCTCATCGACGCCCTCGTGTACCTGCATGCCGACGAAGCAGCCCTGGAAGCCTGGTTCGTCGACCGGTTCGTCGATTTCTGGCGCGCCGGCGCGAATGATCCGTCGTCGTTCTATGCCCGGTTTGCGCCCTTCTCCGAGGCCGAAGCCCGCGGTTTCGCGACGCAGGTCTGGCGCGGGATCAACCTTCCCAACCTGCGCCAGCACATCTCGCTCGCCCGCGCAGAGGCTGATATCGTGATCGAAAAAGCCGCCGACCACGTCATTGGCGCCATCCTGACGGGGCCTGGCGGCTCAGCGACTCGAAGATCGCTGCAGCCGGAGCGAAGGCCACCGGCCAGATCAGCGCCGACAGCACGCCCGAGAGCACCAGATAGAGGCCGCGCGCCGGCGTGACGAGCGCCGCCAGGCCACCGGTTTGGGGCGGGCCGGCCAGGTCACGGGCGCCGTCCGGTCCGCCGCCGAGCGCCGCGGTCAGGCCCAGGATGATCGAGGATCCGAGAAAATAGACTACCACCACCAGTCCCGCGGCGAGGGCGTAGGTTCCCAGAATGCGCCAGCCGCGGCCGCCGGTCATGGCCCACGAGCGCGCGACAATAACGCGTCCGGCGGCAAAGGTGGCCGGTGAGGCCAGCGACAGGCGCAATGACACCCCGATCATGACCGCAAGGCAGGCCAGCAGCGCGGCCACGAGCAGCGCCGCCGAGGGCGCCGCGCCAGACAGCCGAGCCAGCGCCGTCACGGCGCTGATGACTACGAAGGCGGGGATCAGGCAGGCGATGTAGACGCCGAGCGTCACCAGGAAGAGTGCGACGATGACGATCAGCTGCCGAAGCTCGTCCGCGCCCAGCCGCAGATAGCCGAACGCGGAATCCGCAGGCCGCAGAACGGCGCGGTTCACCGCCGAGGCGACGATGGCGAAGATGAGGAAGTCGTAGGCCACCGTCAGAGCCCACAGTGGAGCAAGACGGGTCGCAAGGTCCGCGACTTGGCGCGGATCGCGCGGTTGAAGGGCGGCGCCTAGGCTGAAGTTCGCCGGCAGGGCGCGGGCGAGCGAAAAGTCGATGGCCGTAGCGCCAGGCGCGGCGACGAGGACGCCGAAGAGGATCAAGGCCAGCAGCAGGCGCGGCTGCTCGCGCACCAGGCGAAAGCCGCGCAGGGCCGCATCAGCGATGGCGAAATCGGCCACGTTCACGCCGCCCGTTCGAAGACGCGCCGGCCGTCGACCAGCGTCATCAACACCTCGCCCTGGAGGCGGCGGCCGTCGAAGGGCGAGTTCTTCGATCTGGAGACCAGGGCGGCGGCGTCGACGACCCTGGGGGCGTCCAAATCGAAAAGGACCAGGTCGGCCGGAGCGCCGCGCGCTAGCCGGCCGGCGGGGAGGCCCACGGCGCGCGCCGGCGCCAGGGTGACCGCCTCGATCAGCCGCAGCAGCGGCGCCTCGCCCTGCTGGTGCAGGCTCACAAGTGCGCTCAGCAGGGTTTCGAGCCCCACCGCGCCGCTGGCGGCCTCGTCGTAGGGGAGACGCTTTTCCTCTGGCGGCGCGGGCGTGTGCGCCGAGACGACGATGTCCACCAGGCCTTCGCCGACGGCGCGGCTGAGCGCGCTGCGATCGCCCTCGCCGCGCAACGGCGGCGAGAGCTTGCAGAAGGTGCGGTAGTCGCCGATGTCGAGCTCATTGAACGACAGGTGATTGATGCTGGCCGAGGCGATGACGGGGAGGCCCCTGGCTTTGGCGCGGGCCAGCGACTCGATGGCCCCGGCGGTGCTGATCTGATCCACCAGCAGGCGCGCCCCGGTCAGGTCGGCAAGGGCGAGGTCGCGTTCGAGCATGATGCTCTCGGCGACCGCCGGCGTTCCGGGCAGCCCCAGTCGCGCCGAGAACTCGCTCTCGGTGGCGGCCGCGCCATGGGCGAGCCAGACATCCTCGGGCCGGTGCGCCACCAGCACGCCCAGGCCGCCGGCGTAGCTGAGGATCCGGCGCATGAGGCGGGTGTCGGCGATCGGCCGATCGGCGTTGGTGACGTAGAGGCAGCCGGCGGCGGCGAGAAGACCGATTTCGGCCATGGCCTCCCCGGCCAGGTCCTTGGTCGCGGCGCCCGCCGGATAGACGCGCACCAAGCCGACGTCGCGCGCCCGCCGCAGGATGAAGTCCGCCACCGCGGGGTCGTCGATCGGCGGATCGGTGTCCGGCTGAACCACGATGGTGGTGACCCCGCCGGCGGCCGCGGCCCGGGCCGCCGACTCCAGGGTCTCCTTCGATTCCGCACCCGGCTCTCCGGACTTGACGCGCAGGTCGACGAGACCGGGCGCAAGGCAGGCGCCGGCGGCCTCGATGCGCTCGACGTCCGCCGACAGGGCGGGGGCGTCGGCCCCGCGCCACACCTCGGCGATCAGGCCGTCGCGCGCCAGCAGGCCGCCGTCGCCGTCATATCCGGTTTCCGGATCGAGCAGGCGGGCGCCGATGAAGGCGGTGGGGCGCGCGCTCACCTGTTGTCGAGCCTCGCCGCCAGCGAGGCCAGCACCGCCATGCGCACCGCCACTCCCATCTCCACCTGGTCTTGGACGAGGCTCACTTCCGGGTCGTCGGCGATGTCAGAGTCGATCTCTACGCCGCGGTTCATCGGTCCGGGATGCATGACGCGCACCCGCGGGGCGGCGGCCCCCAGCTTCCGCCGGTCCAGGCCCCAGAGGCGGAAGTACTCGCGCTTGGAGGGCACCAGGGCGCCGTCCATACGCTCCAGTTGCAGGCGGAGCATCATGACCACGTCGGCGCCGGCGATGCCATCCTCGAGACGCGTATGCACGCTCGCGCCCCAGCGCTGGGCGTCGATCGGGATCAGAGTGGCGGGCCCGACAAGCCGCACCTCGGCGCCGAGAAGATTGAGCAGGGCGACGTTGGAGCGGGCCACGCGGCTGTGCAGGATGTCGCCGCAGATGGCGACCTTGAGGCCGCCGACCGCGCCGAATGCCCGGCGCATAGAAAGCGCATCGAGCAGCGCCTGGGAAGGATGCTCGTGAGCGCCGTCGCCAGCGTTGACGACGCTGCAGCCCACCTTCTGCGACAGCAACGAGGCGGCGCCGGCCGAGCCGTGCCGGATCACGAGGATGTCCGGCTGCATGGCGTTCAGCGTCACGGCGGTGTCGATCAGCGTCTCGCCCTTCGATACCGAGGAGGTCCTGGGCGACATGTTCACCACGTCGGCGCCCAGGCGCTTGCCGGCGAGCTCGAAGGAGCTCTGGGTGCGGGTCGAAGCCTCGAAGAACAGGTTGATGAGGGTGCGGCCCTTCAGCAGGTCGAGCTTCTTGGCCCGCTGCCGATTGAGGGCCACAAAGCCGTCAGCCAGATCGAGAAGCTCGCCGACCTGCTCGGGGTCCAGATCGCTTGCGGAAAGGAAATGGCGCTGGGGAAACGGAAAGGTCCGGCGGCGGACTTCGTCGATGCCGGGCGCGATCGCGGCCATTAAAGCCCCCTCTTAAGCGGCGCCGCCTGCCGCGCGCAACCGTTCCAGCGCTCCTTGCAGGATCCAGGCGGCCGCCAGCTTGTCGACCAGCTGCGCCCGCCGAGCGCGGCTGGCGTCGGCCTCGGCGAGGACCCGCTCCACCGCCGCGGTGGAGAGGCGCTCGTCGAAGAAGGCGATCGGCAGGTCCCTGAGACGCAGCAGGTTGCGGCCGAAGGCCCGAACCGATTGACAACGGCGGCCCTCTTCGCCGCTCATGCTCACCGGCAAGCCGATGACGAAGGCGCCGGCGTGGCGGCTCTCGGCCAGGGCGAACAGGGCCTCGGCGTCGGTAGTGAACTTGCTTCGCCGGATGAGCGCCAGGGGCGAGGCGATGATGCGGGCGGGGTCGGACACCGCCACGCCGATGGTCTTTTCCCCAAGATCGAGGCCCAGCAGCGCGCTCCCGCCCGGCGGGTTCTCCGGCAGATCGGTGAGATCGACGACGGGCACACGCTTCCCTCTGCGACCTCCCGGACGAAGGCAAGCTTGAACCAAGCCGGCCGCCGCGCTTTAGACAAGCGCCATGGACGCAGGGCCAGCAACCGACCAAGGGCCGATCCGGCTGATGCTGGCCGACGTCGATGGCGCGCTGGTCACCCAGGACAAGGAGTTGACGCCGAAGGCGGTCGCAGCGGCGCGGTCGCTGCGCGCCGCGGACGTCTCCTTCGCCATCACCAGTGGCCGGCCGCCACGGGGGATGAAGATGCTGATCCACCCTCTGGCCCTCGACACCGCCGTGGCCGGCTTCAACGGCGGCGTCATCGTCCGGCCCGATCTTTCCGTGATCGAAACCCACAAGCTCGACCCGAACGTCGCCCGCGAGTCCGTGGAGCTGGCGCTCGAGGGCGGCCTCGACGCCTGGGTCTATACGCCGGACGAGTGGTACATCCGCGACAAGGACGCGCCGCACGTCGCCCGCGAGGCCTGGACCGTGAAGTTCGAAGCCAAGGTGGTCGAGAGCTTCCCCGACGAAGTCTTCGCCAACTGCGTCAAGGTGGTCGGCGTCTCGGACGATTACGACAAGGTGGCGAAAGCCGAGGCCGACGCCCGCTCGCGGCTCGGCGCGCGCGCGACCGCGGCGCGTTCGCAGCCCTACTATCTCGACGTCACCCATCCGAAGGCGAACAAGGGCGAGATCGTGCTGACGCTTTGCCGGCTGATGGGGCTGTCGCCTAAGGAGGTGGCGACGATGGGAGACATGCCCAACGACGTGCTGATGTTCGAGAAGAGCGGTCTTTCCATCGCCATGGGAAACGCCTCGGACGAGGTCAAAGCCAAGGCGTCCGAGGTGACGGCCTCCAACGAGGAAGACGGCTTCGCCCTGGCGGTGGAACGGTTCGTGCTGCCGCGGGCCCCAAAAGCATAGGGCGAGACTCGAGGGGAGACGAGATGACGGAGCAAGCGAGCGCGCGCGTAAAGGAGATCCTTTCCTGGTACGGCGCCGACAACCCCGGATCACTGACGAACCTGGCGCGGTTGCTCAATCACGGGCGGCTGGCAGGCACAGGCAAGCTCGTGATCCTGCCGGTGGACCAGGGTTTCGAACACGGGCCGGCGCGCTCGTTCGCGCCCAATCCGCCGGCCTACGATCCGCGCTACCACTTCGAGCTGGCGCTGGCGGCTGGTTGCAACGCCTATGCCGCCCCGCTTGGCTTCCTCGAAGCTGGCGCGCGCGAATATGCCGGCGATATCCCGCTGATCCTGAAGGCAAACAATGCTGACTCACTCCGGGGCGAGTCCGATCCCAACCAGGCCGAGACCGCCTGTGTCGCCGACGCCCTGAGGCTCGGCTGTTGCGCCATCGGCTTCACCATCTATCCCGGCTCGGCCCACGAGCTGGCGATGTACGAGCAGCTGCGCAAGCTGGCGGCGGAGGCGAAGGCGCACGGGCTGGCGGTGGTGGTGTGGTCCTACCCGCGCGGCTCGGCGCTCTCGAAGGCGGGGGAGACGGCGATCGACGTCGTCGGCTACGCCGTGCAGATCGCCGCCCAGCTCGGGGCGCACATCATCAAGGTGAAGCTGCCCTCGGATCACATCGAACAGGACGCCGCCCGCAAGGTCTACGAGGCGCGCAACATCCCCATTGGCACGCAGGCCGAACGCGTGCGCCACGTCGTCGACTGCGCCTTCGCCGGCCGGCGCGTGGTCATCTTTTCGGGCGGCGCGGCCACCGGCGATCACGAGCTCCTGGAGGAGATACGCGCCATTCACGCCGGCGGCGGCTTCGGCTCCATCATCGGACGAAACTCCTTCCAGCGGCCGAAGGCCAAGGCCCTGGAGCTGCTCGGCAGGGTGATGGAGATCTACGCCGGCTCGGGCTCGGCCTAGTCGCGAGCGCCCATGACAAGGCCGATCGCCAGCCCCAGCACCAGCCCGACGACGGCGGCCACGCCCAGGGCCGGGTAGGTCTGCTCGTTGATCAGCCGATCAGCTTGCCGCCCGGCGTCCTTGGCCCGCTCGGCGGCGCGGCCGTAGACGTCCTGGGCGCGGTCGAGGGCTTCCCGCACGCGCCCTTTCGAAATCGGAATCACGCTCTCGCCGCTCGGGGCGGTGACCGTTGCGTCGCGCATGCCATTGCCGACCATAGTCTTTCCTTTCTCGGTTCTACTCGGGCCCCGCGCTCGCCCCGACGGGCGTGAAACGCCGAGCGTGACCGCAACGTTCCGGCTATTTTGGGGCGCTCGACAAGGAGGGCGGCCGTGATCCGCAACTTTTCCGACCATGCCGCCAACGAGCGCACCTTCCTGGCCTGGGTGCGGACCGCCATCGCCTTGATGGCTTTCGGCTTCCTGGTGGAGAAGTTCGATCTCTTCCTACGGATCATCGCCCTCCAGGGGGTTGGCCGGCACGCGCACGTCCTGGGCGCCGTCGCCGGTCTGCTGATCCTGTTGGCGGGGGTCATCATGGCCGGCCTGGCCACTGGGCGCTTTTTGCAGACGGCGCGCGACATCGACAGCGGCGAGGAGAAGGTCGCCTCCGGGGCGCGTCTCGACGTCGCGCTGGCTGGCCTCCTGGTGCTGTTGGGCGTCTCCCTGTTCGCCTACCTGGCGTACACTCTGGTCACCGGCGGCTGAGCGAAGCTTTCATATTATCACTGTTCAGGTATGAGGGGCGTATGGCCGACGACGCCGCTGCAGCCAAAGCCGCCGAACTGGGATTCGATCCCGACGCCTTGAAGCGCAGGTATCTGGCCGAGCGCGACAAGCGCCTCCGGCCCGAGGGCAACGAGCAGTACACCGAGATCAGGGGCGCCTTCGCCCACTACCTCGATGACCCTTACGTCGCGCCCGGTTTCTCTCGTCCGCCGCTCTCCGACGAGGTCGAGGCTGTCGTCATCGGCGGCGGCTTCGGCGGACTCCTCGCCGCGGGCCGATTGAAACAGGCCGGCATCGACGACATCCGCGTCATCGAGAAGGCCGGCGACTTCGGCGGCACCTGGTACTGGAACCGCTATCCGGGGGCGGCCTGCGACGTCGAAAGCTACATCTACCTGCCGTTTCTCGAAGAGCTCGGCTACGTCCCGGTCGAGAAGTACTCGCGCGCTCCGGAGATCCTCGAGCACAGCCGCGCCATCGGCCGCCACTTCGACCTCTACCGCAACGCCTGCTTTCAGACCGAGGTCACGGCGCTCGCCTGGGACGAGCGCGCCCGCCGCTGGATCGTGCGCACCAACCTGGGCGACGCCATGCGCGCCCGCTTCGTGGTCATGGCCAACGGGCCGCTGCACCGGCCCAAACTGCCGGGCATCCCCGGCGTGGCATCGTTCAGGGGCCATTCGTTCCATACCAGCCGCTGGGATTACGCCTATACCGGCGGCGACTCGGCCGGCGGCCTTTGGCGGCTGGCCGACAAGCGCGTCGGCGTCATAGGCACCGGGGCCACCGCCGTTCAATGCGTGCCGCACCTGGCCGAGGGCGCTCAGCGCCTCATCGTGTTCCAGCGCACGCCGTCCTCCATCGACGTTCGCGCCAACCGACCTACCGACCCGACCTGGGCGGCGGCGCTCGAGCCCGGCTGGCAGAGGCGCCGGATGGACAATTTCAACACCCTGGTCTCCGGCGGCTTCGCCGAGGAGGACCTGGTCAACGACGGCTGGACCGACATCATCGGCAACCTGTTGCTGTTGGTGCGCAAGGGCGCAGGCTCCGGACGCAGTCCCGAGGACCTGGCGACGACGATGCAGATCGCCGACTTCCAGAAGATGGAGCAGATCCGCGCCCGCGTGGACGCGATCGTGAAGGACCCAGGGACCGCCGAGGCGCTCAAGCCCTGGTACAACCAGTTCTGCAAGCGCCCGTGCTTCCACGACGAGTACCTGGAGGCGTTCAACCGGCCCAACGTCACCCTGGTGGATACCGCGGGCAAAGGCGTCGAGCGCATCACCGAGACGGCAGTTATCGCCAACGGTCAGGCTTTCGAGGTCGACTGCCTGATCTACGCGACCGGGTTTGAGGTCGGCACCAGCTACGCCCGCCGGGCCGGCTACGAGATCACCGGGCGGGATGGCCTCACTCTGACCGAGAAGTGGAGGGACGGGGTCTCCACCCTGCACGGGATGATGAGCCGCGGCTTTCCGAACCTCTTCATCATTCAGAACTCGCAGTCTGGTTTCACCGTCAACTTCCCACACATGATCGGCGAGCAAACGCGCCACATCGCCTACATCATCGCCGAGTGTCGGGCGCGGCAGGCGAGGGCCGCCGAGCCGAGCGAGAGCGCCGAGGCCGCCTGGGTGCAAGAGGTGATCGCCTCGGCCATCATGCGGCAGCGATTCCAGGAGGAGTGCACCCCTGGCTACTACAACAACGAGGGCCAGCCCTCGGCCCTGGCGGCGCGCAACGGCTTCTACGGCAAGGGCCCGATCGCCTTCGTCAAGCTGATCGAGGACTGGCGCGCCAAGGGCGACCTCGAAGGGCTGGACCTTACCTAGCCATGTCGGCGCCGTTCGCGACCCCGCTCGTTCTTTCGGGGCCACTGCGCGCGCCCAAGCAGATGCTGGCCGAGCAGGAGTACGGCGGTCACGTCTCCATCCATGACGACGCCATGGCCGAGAAGCTCGGCTTTCGCGCCGGTCCGATCGAGGGGCCGACCCACTTTTCCCTGTTTGCGCCGTTGCTGTTCCAACTGTGGGGCCAGGCCTGGTTCGAGCGCGGCTGCTTCTCGGCGCACTACCAGACCATGGTCGTCGAGGGCGAAGAGACGCGCGCCTTCGTGGAGATGCCGGCGCAGGGCGAGACCCAGGCCCGGGCCTGGGCCCAGAAAGCGGACGGGACGGCGGTGCTCGAGGCGAGCGCCACTCTGGGCGAGGGACAGAGCCTGCTCGAAGAGCGCCTGGCGGCGCTGCGAGCGCCAGGCCCGCTCGTCATCCTGGCCGACCTTCGCGTCGGCATGGAAGGCGCCGAAGAAGAGCGCGTGCGCATGGACGCCGACCAGCACATGGGCGCGCTCTATCCCTTCTCGCTGCGGCGGAAGCTTGCGGTCATCACCGAGCCTTCGCCCTGGTACGAGGACGCCGGCGCCTCGCCCTGGGGCCGGCCGATCATTCCGCTGGAGATGGTGAGCGTCCTGGCCGAGTACTCCAGCCACAAGGCTCGTTTTCCGACCAAGGGGCCTGCCGTGGGCCTGTTCGCCGACCAGGAGATCCGCATGATCGAGGGGCCGCTGCTCGTGGGCGAAGAGTACGTTTTGCGGCGACGGATTGTCGCCCTCTCGGAGAGTCGGCGCACCGAGTCATACTGGGTGCGCACCGACATCTTCGACGCCGCCGGCGACCGCCTCAAGGCGCAGATGCTTCTCAACCACGCCACCCTGAAGGACTCTTACGCCGGCTACGAGGCGGCGCGGGCCCAGGCTCAATCGTAGAGACCGCGCGGGTTGCGGGCCATCAGCGCATAATCCGGGCCCTCGGTCTGCCAGCCGTACGGCTGCTTGGCCCCGAGCAGCGTCAGGAATCGCTCGTCGCCGGCGTGTCGCCCCAGGACCTCCGAGGGCGTGACGCCCTTGTGCCGCTCCTGGGTCTGCACGAATTGGCGGTTGAAGTAGACGGCCAGGTTCATGCGCACGCCGGCCAGTTCGCGACGGAACGAACCGTGCCAGGTGTTGCCGTGCCAGACGACTGCGTCGCCCGGTTCCAGATCCATGGCCACGATCCCGGGCGGGTCGGCCCAGTCGGTATCTTCGAACGGCCCGCCAGCCTTGAGGCAGGCGGCCGTCTCCCCCGGCGTCAGGCCCTCGATGCGGAAATTCTCGGCCGCCGTCGGCTGGCGGGCCAGGCGATGGCTTGCCGGGACCATGGCCAGCGCCCCGGCCTCGCGCGAGTAGGGGGTGAGGGCGTAGTTGACGTTGGCCACCTGAGCGTGCGCCGGGAAGGGCGGGGGGATGCCGTTGCCGTTGTCGGAGTGCAACATCAGCGGCGCTCCGCCTGGCCCGCGGAAATGGCAGCCAATCGACGAGAGCAGGCAGCTTTCGCCCAGCAGCCAGGTGATCAGCGCCAGGGGGGCCGGCGCCATCAGGATCTCCTCGAACACCGGATCGTCGTAGAGGAGGTAGGGGATGTAGCGCATCCCGGTGAAGCCCTCGCCGGTCTCGGTGTCGGCGTCCACCGGCCGCGAGGCGATACGCTCGGCCCGAGCGATGATGGCGGCGCGCGCCTGCCGGATCTGATCGGCGGTCAACACGCCTCTCAGGGTGGTGTAGCCGTTCGCCTCGAGCTCGAGGATGTTCTCCTCCAGGCCGAGCCTGCGGACCTCCTTCAGGATGCGGTCGAGCGCCGTGGTCTTGGCTGGCCGCTCCAACACCTCCGACATGGCGCGTCCTTTCGCCTTTCGCTATCGTCGCCGATCAAACACCATAAGCGAGAGGAGGGCGAGGCCATCGCCGAGGCGAACACAACCGAGCGGCCTCTCGGCTACGACGTTCCGGCTGTGGAGGCGTGGATCGCCTCGCATGTCGAGGCCCTGCGCCCGCCGTTCACCTGGTCGCGCCTTCCCGGCGGCCACTCGAACCTCACCTATCTGCTGACCGATCAACAGGGGGCGCGCGCCGTCGTCCGCCGCCCGCCGCTGGGGCAACTGCTGCCCGGCGCCCACGACATGTTCCGCGAGTGGCGGGTGATCTCAGCTCTGGGTCCCACCCGGGTTCCCGTGCCCGCGGCGCTCGGCTTCTGCGAGGACGAGAGCGTCACCGGCGCGCGCTTCTACGTCATGGGGTTCGTGGAGGGCCACGCCCTGTACGGCTTAGAGGATGTCCGTCGCTGGCTGCCCGAGCCGCTCCGCCGCGGCCTGGCCTACGACTTCATCGATGTCCTGGCCGAACTTCACGCCTTGGATCCGGACGAGGTGGGCCTGGGCGAACTGGGCAAGCGCGAGAACTATGTCGGCCGGCAACTGTCCACCTGGTACAAGTCCTGGCTGGCCTCGGCCGGACCGGCCGAATTCGACGATCCCCGCGCCCACGAGCTGCAGCGATTCCTGCTCGCCAACGCTCCGGACCAGGGCCCGGCGCGCGTCGTCCATGGAGACTATGGGGTGCACAACTGCCTGGCCGGCGCCGACGGCAAGGTGGCCGCCATCCTCGACTGGGAAATCTCCACCCTCGGCGATCCGCTCGCCGACCTCGCCTACGCCCTCAACCAGTGGCACGAGCCGGGCGAGGCGGCTTCGCCCCGGGGGCGCAATTCCACTTCCGCCCCCGGCTTCCCGGCGCGCTCGGAGCTGGCGCGGCGCTACGCCGATCGCACCGGCCGCGACCTTTCCAATCTCGACTACTACGTCTGCTTCAACCGCTGGAAATCCGCTTGCATCATCCACGGCGTCTACGCGCGCTATCGCGAGGGTAAGAAGGGTGTCGAGGACATCGACCTGGATGCGCTTCGCCTGAGCATCCAGTGGGGCCTGAAACTCGCCGACGAAGCGCGCGCGCGCCTGCAGGCCTGAAGAACTTCGTGCCGAAGCATACGCGCCCAGTCGGCGCGGTGACGCCGACCTACGAGCGGCTGGAGCGGGAGAGCCCACTCGGCTTCCGCGTCAAGCTCGCCCAGGGAATCGGAGCGGTTCCGGACACGGTGATGAACTGGGCGTTCAACACCTTCGTCCTGCTCTACTACAATCAACTCCTGGGCGTGGACGCCCTGCTCGTCTCGGCGGCTCTGGGGGTGGCGATCTTCGCCGACGCCTTCATCGACCCGCTGATCGCCTCGATCTCCGATCACCTGAAGAGCCGCTGGGGCCGGCGCCATCCGCTCATGTTCGCCGGGGCCCTGCCCCTGGGCTTTCTCACCTTCGCCGTGTTCGCGCCCCCGGCAGGCCTGTCGAGCCCCGGCCTCTTCGCTTGGCTGACCCTCACGGTCCTGCTGACGCGGGCCGCTTGCTCGCTGTTCTTCGTCCCCTGGGCCGCCATTTCCGCCGAGCTGTCGGACGATTACGACGAGCGCACTTCGATCATGAGTTATCGCTACGCCGTCGGCTGGGCCTCGGCGGTGTTCACGCCGTTCTTCGTCTTCGGCGTCCTCATGCCGGCTACGCGCGCCCATCCGATCGGCCAGCTGGATGCCAGTCATTACCCGGCGATGGCCGCGTGCGTCGGCGCCATGATGACCATCGCCGGCCTGGCGACGACCTTCTTCACGCGTCGCCAGATCCCGTACCTGCGCCAGCCCACGATGACGACGCCCTTCTCCTGGACCCGGCCCACGCGCGAGCTCGTCGAGGCGCTCTCGAACCGCCAGTTCGCCCTGATCTTCGTCATCGTCCTGATGGCGTCGGCCATCGGCGGGGTGACCGCCAACATCGACATCTACATGAACACCTTCTTCTGGGGGCTCGACACCGCAGCCCTCCAGTGGTTCGCCCTGGTGGCGGTAGGCGCGGCCGCCGCCTTCCCGTTGATCGCCGCGATCCAGCGCCGCTGGGAAAAGCGCGACGCGCTGCTGCTGACCTCATGGGTGAGCCTGGCCCAGGGGATGGGCGTAGTGGCCCTGCGCTTCGCCGGCGCCCTGCCGCCCAACGGCTCTCCCGCGCTGCTGGCGATCCTCATCCTCAACGCCGCCGTCGGCTCGGCGATGCTCGTCGTCCAAGGCGTCATCGGCGCCTCGGTGATCGGGGACATCCTCGACCAGCACGAGCTGCAGACGGGCCTTCGCCAGGAAGGCATGTTCTGGGCCGCGATCTTCCTGTCCATCAAGGCGATCTCGGGCCTGGGAATCGTGTTCGGCGGCCTGGTGCTGAAGCTCGTCAACCTGCCGGCGCACGCCGATCCCGCTCATGTCGCCCACGCCACCGTGAACCGGCTGGGCTTCATCGTCGGCATCCTCGTGCCACTGTTCTACGCCGTGCCGATCTGGCTCATCGGCCGCTACCGCATCACGCGGCGGGTTCACGCCGAAATCCAGGCCGCGCTGGCCCAGCGTCGAGGGCTCGCCCAAGCCTCGCCGTGAGGCTATCATCCCGGCGGGAGGGGAAGAATCCATGCAAAAGATGCGTTTACGAGGCGCGGTTGCGCTTGCCGCGCTGGCGCTTGGCGCCTGCGGACAGAACCATCAGGCCCAGGTCGCCCGCGGCAAATACCTGGTCACGGTGATGGGCTGCTCGGACTGTCACACACCGGGCGGCTTCACGCCCAAGCCCGATATGAGCCGCTATCTCGGCGGATCCGACATCGAGTTCGAAATGACTGGGATCGGGGTATTCACGCCGCCCAACCTCACCCCCGACAAGGCCACGGGACTGGGGAACTGGACCGAAGACCAGATCGTCACCGCCATCACCACCGGCGTCATACCAAGCGGAAGAATCCTGGCGCCGGCCATGCCCTGGCAGGACTTCGCCCATCTCAGCAAGGATGATGCGCGCGACATCGCCGCCTACCTCGAGACCCTGCAGCCGGTGTCGCACGCGATCCCGCCGCCCGGCGCGCCCAAGCCAGCCGCGCCCGGGGTTCTGTTCACCGTGGCGCAGCGGCCGGCCTAACGGCCGAACAGGCGAAAACCTCTTCCACCGCGGCTAGTTCGGCCCGGGTATTGATGTTGCGGAAGAGGCCGGTGTCGGCGAACATCACCGCCCGCGCCCCGGCCTGGGCCAACGCCTCACGGACCGCCGGGTGTTCGCCGGCCTCCAGACGGCGTCGAAGTCCCTCTGCCTTGTCGACCCTCCACATGGAGATGAGGGCGTGCGAACCGTCGGCGCTGGCCGCATAGGCGCCGCCGGCGCCTGCGGCTTCCGCGAGCAGCCGCTCGAACACCGCCGGCGTCACCAGGGGAACATCGCAAGGCAGGGTGGCGAGCCAGTCGAAACCTCGGCGCCGGGCCCACGCGAGGCCGGCGGCCGCGCCGGCGAGGGGCCCCGCTGGGTGAGAGGGCGAATCCTCCAGAACGTCGCTTCCGAGCCGAGCCGCCAGCCGCCCGGCTGCGGAGTCGCGCCGCGCCGCCACCGCCGTCTCGGCGGCAATCGCGTCCAGGGTGGACAAGGCGATCTCCAGCAAGGTTCGCCCGCCGAGCACTGCGGACGCCTTGTCACCGGTGAACCGGCGCGATCGTCCGCCGGCCAGCACGAGGCCGCCGACCCGACGTCGGGTCACGCCAGCGGATTGGTCCACCGGAGGCCCGGGAAGCGGGCGAAATCGCTGTCGGTCGAGCAGAGCTCGAGACCGTGCTCGAGGGCCAGCGCGGCCAAGTGCGCGTCGGGTACTAGATCACCCCGGACACCGGGAATCCCGAGCATGCCTTCGAGAACCTGGGCATGCCGGTCCGTCGGCGTCGGCGTCCAAACCGTATCGCAAGCAAGCCAAGCCTTCACTTGCTCCCAGGCTTCGCCCATTCCCAACGGCCTCTCGAAGATTCTCCGGTTGGTGATCAGCCTAAGAAATGCTGTCAGCGTCCCCCACGCCAAGCCGACTCTGGCTATTCCGTTCAGCCGCTCGTCGAGCCAACGCAGCGCGGTCCGGTGCTGCGGGAAATCTTCGATGCTGGCGTAAAGGAGGAGGTTGGCGTCGACGAGGATCAAGCGAAATCATCGCCCTCAGCGACGCCGAGCGCCTCGGCGATATTGTCGAGGTCCGTCGCATGGACTGAGCCGACCGAGAAGACCCGCGTGCGAAACTGCATCCGCCGTTTACTCCGGGAGCGGCCGAGCTCCTTTAGCCCCTGGCGCAGCGCGTCATTCACTACTGACCTAAAGCTGGCGTTACGGAAGCGTTGCACCTTCTCCAGCTCGGCGGCGACGTCGTCATCGAGGGTCAGGGTGGTTCGCACATCAGATCATCTCGGATGTGATGCGTTGATGTCAACTGGTGTTGGTCGGCCCCAGACGATCAGTCGATCACCCGCTCAGGCCGGGTGAACACCTCGAAGCCATCGGCGCGAGCCACGGCGACGAGGGTGACGCCCGCTTCCTCGGCCGTCCGCACGGCGAGGGCGGTGGGGGCGGAGACGGCGATCAGGATCGGCGCGCCGATGGCGGCCGTCTTCTGCACCATCTCGATCGACACGCGGCTGGTGAGAACCACCGCGCCCGCTGCGGCGTGCACGCCCGCCAGCGCCAGCGCCCCGGCGAGCTTGTCGAGGGCGTTGTGGCGGCCGACGTCCTCGCGCACCAGGCTCACGCCGTTTTGCGCTGTCCAGAAGCCGGCGGCGTGGACCGCCCGCGTCGCTACGCCCAGGCTCTGGCGCGCGGCCAGTTGTTCCAGAGCCTTGGCGATCTGCGCCGCCGAGATGGCGCCGCCCTCCGCGACACGCCGGGGCGGCCGCAGGGCCTCCCCCAGGCTGTCGATGCCGCAAAGGCCGCAGCCGGTCGGACCAGCGATGCGTCGCCGCCGCGCCGCCAGCGTCGCCGAGCGGGGCGCGTCCAGCCACAGGCGCAGCTCGATGCCGGCCTCGCTCTCGACCGTCTCGAAGCCGCGCGCCTGTCCCGGGGTCTCGATCAGGCCCTCGGTGAGGGAGAAGCCGTAGGCGAAGTCCTGCAGGTCGGTGGGAGTCGCCATCATCACCGCCGTGGCCGTGGCGTCGTGGACGAGGGCGATCGGGACTTCCTCGGGGAGGGTCCGCTCACCGGGGTCGAAAGCCCCCGCCCGCCACAGCCGCCGGGGCGCGGCCACGAGGGCGGCGCGCGGGCTCACTTCGCCGGCTGGGCCTGGGCGAGGCGGGTGACCGCGGCCCTGGCCACGGGCGAGAGGTCCAGCGCATTGGCGCGCTCGACGATCCGGCTCCGCATGGCCGGGGTCCAGAACTTCCTCAGGTGATCTTCGGTGGCGGCCGCGGCGTCCTCGGGCTGGGCCTCGAAATAGCGGGCGATCTGATTGGCCATGTAGGCGAGCTTGGCCTCGCCCTCGGCGAGGCTCACTCGGCCGGCTCCAGCTTCGCCACCCGGCGTCGCCGCGCCTCCATGGCCTCGTAGCGCTCCTGCCATTGGGTGGGGCCGTTGGCCGGCGAGACCTGGACCGCGGTCACCTTGTACTCGGGACAGTTGGTGGCCCAGTCGGAGTACTCGGTGGTGACCACGTTGGCCTGCGTGTCGGGGTGGTGGAAGGTGGTGTAGACGACGCCGGGCGCCACCCTGTCGGTGACCTGGGCGCGCAAAGTGGTTTCTCCCGCGCGGCTGGCGAGCTTGACGAGGTCGCCGTCGGCGATGCCGCGTTCCTCGGCGTCGTGCGGATGGATCTCCAGCAGATCCTCATCGTGCCAGATGACGTTGGCGGTGCGCCGGGTCTGCGCGCCGACGTTGTACTGGGTGAGGATCCGTCCGGTGGTGAGCAGCAGGGGATAACGGGGCCCGACTTTCTCGTCGGTGGCGACGTACTCGGTGATCACGAACCGGCCCTTGCCGCGCACGAAGACGCCTTCGTGCATCACCGGGGTGCCTTCGGGGGCGGCGTCGTTGCACGGCCACTGGATCGAGGCCAGCCGATCGAGCTTGTCGAAGCTCACGCCGGCGAAGGTGGGGGTCAGCGCCGCGATTTCGTCCATGATCTCCGAGGGGTGGGCGTAGTTCATCGGATAGCCAAGGGCGTTCGCCAGCAGCTGCGTCACCTGCCAGTCCTCATACCCGTTCCGAGGCTCGATCACCTTGCGCACCAACTGGATGCGCCGCTCGGCGTTGGTGAACGTCCCGTCCTTTTCCAGGAAGGTCGAGCCGGGCAGGAAGACGTGCGCGTAAGCCGCAGTTTCGTTGAGGAAAAGATCATGGACCACGACGCATTCCATGGCCCTCAGGCCGGCGGCGACGTGATGGGTGTTGGGGTCGGACTGCAGGATGTCCTCGCCCTGGATGTAGAGGCCCTTGAAGGCGCCCTCGCAGGCGGCGTCGAGCATGTTGGGGATGCGCAGGCCGGGCTCGGGGTCGAGGGCCGTCCCCCAGGCCGCCTCGAAGCTGGCCCGAAGCGCCGGATCGGAGATGTGCCGGTAGCCGGAAAGCTCGTGCGGGAAAGAGCCCATGTCGCACGAGCCCTGGACGTTGTTCTGCCCGCGCAGCGGATTGACCCCAACGCCGGGCTTGCCGAGGTTCCCGGTCGCCATGGCAAGGTTGGCGAGCGCCATGACGCCGGTCGTCCCCTGGCCGTGCTCGGTGACGCCGAGGCCATAGTAGATGGCGGCGTTGCCGCCGCTGGCGTAGAGCCGCGCCGCGGCGCGGACCTCGGCCGCCTTGGCGCCACAGGCGGCTTCCAAGGCCTCCGGCGAATTCTCCGGCCGCGCGACGAACTCGGCCCAATGCTCGAAGGCGTCGGTCTCGCAGCGTGCGCGCACGAACGCCTGGTCGACGAGGCCCTCGGTGACGATGACGTGCGCCATCGCCGTCAGCACCGCGACATTGGTTCCGGGGCGGATCTGCAGGAAGTGCTCGGCCTTGACGTGCGGGGAGCGCACCAGATCGATCCGGCGCGGATCAATGACGATGAGCTTTGCCCCTTGCCGAAGCCGCCGCTTCATCCGCGAGGCGAACACCGGATGGCCGTCGGTCGGGTTGGCGCCGATGACGAGGATCACGTTGGCGGCCTCGACGGAATCAAAGTCCTGGGTGCCGGCCGAGGTCCCGAAAGTCGTCTTCAGGCCGTAGCCGGTGGGCGAGTGGCAGACCCGGGCGCAGGTGTCGACGTTGTTGTTGCCGAAGCCGACGCGGACCAGCTTCTGCACCAGGAAGGTCTCCTCGTTGGTGCAGCGCGAGGAGGTGATCCCGCCCACGGCGTCCCGCCCGTACTTGGCCTGGATGCGGCGGAACTCGGCGGCGGCGTGGCCGATCGCCTCCTCCCAGGAGACCTCGCGCCAAGCTTCGTCGATGGAGGCGCGGACCATGGGCTGGAGGATCCGGTCCCTGTGCTGGGCGTATCCCCAGGCGAAGCGGCCCTTGACGCAGGAATGGCCGTGGTTGGCCTTGGCCGGCTTCCACGGGACCATGCGGACGACTTCCTCACCCCGTAGGTGCGCCTCGAAGGCGCAGCCGACGCCGCAGTAGCCGCAGGTCGTCACCACCGCCCGCTCCGGTTGGCCGATCTCGATTACCGACTTTTCCGTCAGCGCTGCGGTGGGGCAGGCGGTGACGCACGCGCCGCAGGAGACGCACTCGGAGGTGAGGAAGGGCTCGCCCTGGCTGGCGCTGACGGCGGAGCCGAAGCCGCGCGCGGCGATGGTGAGGGCGAAGGTCGCCTGGGTCTCGTCGCAGGCGCGCACGCAGCGCGAGCACACGATGCACTTGGCCGGATCGAAGGCGAAGTACGGGTTCGACTCGTCCTTGGCCGCGGCAAGGTGGTTCGCTCCTTCGTAGCCGTAGCGGACCTCGCGCAGGCCCACCGCGCCGGCCATGTCCTCCAGCTCACAATCGCCGTTGGCGGGGCAGGTGAGGCAATCGAGCGGGTGGTCGGAGATGTAGAGCTCCATGACCCCGCGCCGGAGCTTCTTCAGCAGCGGCGTCTGGGTCTTCACCGCCATGCCTTCGGCGATCGGCGTGGTGCAGGCCGCCGGCGTTCCCGGGCGGCCCTCGATTTCCACCAGGCACAGGCGGCACGAGCCGAAGGGTTCGAGGGAGTCGGTGGCGCAGAGCTTGGGGATGGCGGCGCCGACTTCCATCGCCGCCCGCAGGATCGAGGTCCCGGCCGGCGCGGTCACGGGGCGGCCGTCGATCGTCAAGGTCACGGTCTGCGCGCTCTTGGCCGCCGGCGTGCCGTAATCGATGACGGTGGAGGTCATGCTTGTCCTCCCTCCCCCACGCCAGTGTGGGGAGGGTCGACTCGCGCGCAAGCGCGAGCGGGGTGGGGGCTCGCCGCCCGGTCACCCCACCCGGCCGGACTTTCGTCCGGCCACCCTCCCCATCGAGGGGAGGGAGGATGGATTCCGTTCACGTGCGTGACCTCACCCGCGCGAAATCCTCGGGAAAGTGCTTCAGGGCGCTCAGCACCGGCAGAGGCGTGAGGCCGCCGAGCGCGCACAGCGAGCCATACTTCATAGTCTCGCACAGATCCTTGACCAGTTCGAGGCTGGCCTCCGGCGCCGGACCCTGAAGGATGGCGTCGATGGCCTCGGCCCCGCGCACAGCGCCGATGCGGCACGGGGTGCACTTGCCGCAGCTCTCGGCGGCGCAGAACTCGAAGGCGAAGCGCGCCTGCCGGGCCATGTCGACACCCTCGGCAAACACCACCACCCCGGCGTGGCCGATGAGGCCATCGCGCGCCAGGAAGGCCTCGTAGTCGAACGGGGTGTCGAAGAGGCTCGGCGGGAAGTAGGCGCCCAGCGGCCCGCCGACCTGGACGGCGCGCACCGGCCGCCCACTCTGGGTCCCGCCGCCGATGTCGTTCACCAGCTCGCCGAGGGTAATCCCGAACGGGGTCTCGAAGAGGCCGCCGTTCCTGACATCGCCGGCCAGCTGAACCGTGATGGTCCCGCGGGAGCGCCCGAACCCCAGATCCGCGTAGTCGCCGGCGCCTTCGGCGAGGATGGTCGGGGCCGCGGCGAGGGTGAGGACGTTGTGGATCAGGGTCGGCTCACCGAAGAGGCCGGCGTGCGCCGGCAGCGGCGGCTTGGCGCGCACCTGTCCGCGCCGGCCCTCGAGGCTCTCCAGCATCGCCGTCTCTTCGCCGCAGACGTAGGCGCCAGCGCCGATCCTGATCTCGATGGGGAAGTCGGCCAGCAGGCCGCTCTCGCGCGCGACCTCGACGGCGGCGGTCATGGCGGCCACGGCGTCAGGGTACTCGGAGCGGATGTAGACGAAGCCCTTGTTCGCGCCGACGGCGAGGGCGGCGATGAGCATGCCCTCGATCAGCCCGAAGGGATCGCCCTCCATCAGCATGCGGTCGGCGAACGTCCCCGAGTCCCCCTCGTCGGCGTTGACGACGACGAACTTGCGCTTCCCTTCCGCACGCCGCACCGCGTCCCACTTGATCCCGGCCGGGAAGCCGGCGCCGCCGCGGCCGCGCAGGCGGGAGGCCTGGATGGCGGTGACGATCTCCTCGCGCGAAATCCGCCGGGCCGCCTCCAGGCCGGCGAGGCCGCCGTGGGCGCGGTAGTCGTCCAGCGACTTGGGATCGACGACGCCGCAGCGGGCGAAAGTCAGCCGCTGCTGGCGGGCGAAGAAGGGCAGGGCCTCGGGCCGGCCGATGCGCAGAGGATGCTCGCCGCCGTCCAGCATGCCGGCTTCGATCAGCCCCGGGACGTCCTCCGGGCGGACGGGCCCGTAGCCGATCCGGCCCTCAGGCGTCTCCACCTCGACCAGGGTCTCGAGGCGGAAGAGGCCGCGCGAGCCGGTGCGCACGATTTCGATGGGCCGGCCGGCCGTGCGCGCCGCTTCTTCCAGCGCCGCCGCGACCTCGTCGGCGCCGACGGCCCGCGCCGCCGCGTCCTTGGGGACGAAGACGCGCGTGAGGCCCCCGTCCCGGCCTCCGGCCGGACTTCCCCCTGAGGGGGAAGAAAGGGGGTTCGTCGCGTCTCGGCTCGATGCGATGAGCTGCTCCAACCGATCGCCGGTGAGCCCCGCCATCGGACGGCCGTCGAACATCGCCGCCGGGCCGCTGGCGCAGAGGCCCAGGCAGTAGGCCGCTTCGAGCGTGATCGCCCCGTCGGCGCTGGTGTCGCCGAAATCGAGCCCGAGCGCCGCCTTCGCCTGCGCTTCGACCTCACGGCCGCCGCGCGCCTGGCAGGCCTCGGCGCGGCAGAGCCTCAAGACATGCCGGCCCGGCGGCTCACGGCGGAAGTCGTGGTAGAAGGTGACCGCGCCGTGGACCTCCGCACGCGAGAGGTTCAGCTGCTCGGCGGCCAGCGCGGCGGCCTCGTCCGGGATCCAACCAAATTCGTCCGCCAGCGCCCGCAGCACCGGCAGCAGGGCGCCTTCGAGGTGGGCGTGCGCCTCGATGATCTCGGCGGCCCTGGCGGGGTCGAAGGGGCGGTTCACGAGCCGAAGGCTAGCGCCAAGGGGCGGGCCGCCGCCAGTGCCGATCGCCATCCGCGCGACAGGCGCGCCCGTGATGTTTTGGCTCGTTCTTGCACCCTTTTGGCAGCGTCTCTGACAGGCGACGCCGCCCATTGCCGAGGATTTTCAAAATGCTATCGCCTGGCGCTCCCGGGTCGCTAGAAGCGCGAGCATGCTCAGACCCGCTCAAAGCGGCTCATTTCGGCTCAAATCGGCAGCAAAAAAGCTCAGACCGGCGTCGAAAATGCTCAGACCGGCATCGCGAATGCTCAGACCGGCCACTGGCTGGCTTGTGTCCGTAGGGGCGAGCGCCGCCGCCTCGTCCCGGATCCAGGCGAATTCGTCCGCCAGCGCCCGCAGCACCGGCAGCAGCGCGCCTTCGAGTTCGGCGCGCCTCGATGATCTCGGCGGCCTTGGCTGGGTCATAGGGAGCTGGCATCGCCTCTCCACGTTCCCGCCGAGGCGTTGAGATGTCCAGGGGCCGATTCGATTGGTTCGAGGGCGCC
The DNA here is from genome assembly GCA_035946795.1 of Caulobacteraceae bacterium. Taxonomy (GTDB): domain Bacteria; phylum Pseudomonadota; class Alphaproteobacteria; order Caulobacterales; family Caulobacteraceae; genus Acaudatibacter. The sequence continues at coordinate 93,973 of DASYYX010000057.1, forward strand.
TGAGGCAAGCGGAGCGCACTCCTCAACTCCTGCCGTCATCCCCGGGGGCCGCGTCAGCGGCATCCCGAGGACCCATGAACACCGGCGGAATTCAATGTTCATGGGTCCCCCGGATCGGCCTGAAGGCCGCCCCGGGGATGACGTGAAGGAAAGGCGGTCGCTCGAGCCACTTCCGGTCGGCGCTCAAGCTCCATCTTATAATATAGAGACTTGCGGCCGGTACCTGACAACACGCTTTAACCAACTTCGGCACGTTTTCGCACGTTCCTGCACGTTTCCGCACGCCGCCGCACCTATCGGCGCGCTACGGCACGGCCCGGCACGTTTCGGCAAGACTCTCGCACGCTTCCGCACGCCAGCGTCCGACTGGCGGCTGGGGACATGATACTTATCCCTGGCCCGACCGGCCGGGCCCGGCGCGGCCCGGCGCAGGAGGGTATCGCGTCCCCGTCTGATCAGACTCCAGGCGGCGTAAACCCCCACCTTCCCGTTCCTTCGGAACGGGCCCCTTCCTCCCTCAGGAGGAGGATGTGTTCTTCACGATGTCAAAGACCCAGGCGCGTTAGCGCCCTCACAGCCGCAGCCGCGATAGCGCCCGTCTATTGCAATGCGCAATAGTCGTCAAGAAGGAAAAACGGGCCGCGCCGAGGGCGCGGCCCGTTCCCAGCCTAGCTGCGCTTGCGCGCTACGGCATTTGCGTGCGGCCGGCCGTCGAGCCGGAACCGCGGCCCGAGACGCGGGCGCCACGGCGCGAGGCCTGGGCCGAGGCCGAGCCGTTGGCGCCGGACGAAGACTGCGCCGAAGGCGTGGCGGCCGAAGCCGAACCGGCCCCCGCCGCGGATGTCGACACCGAGGCGTTGGCCGCACGGTTCAACGCCGAGGGCGCGCGGGAAGCCACGCCGCCGGCGGTATTGACGGCGCGATTGGTGGTGGAGTTGGCCGTGTTGAGGGCCGAGCTTCCGGCCTGCTCGCCGGTCGCGACCGTGCTATTGGCCGTCGTGGTCCCCATGTCGTAGGCGCGGCGTGTGACATGCTGGGCCTTGTGGGTCGCCCGGCCGGCGGTGGTGCGCGCCGTGTCGGTGACAGGACCCAGGGTGTCGCTGGGGTTGGGCGCATCGAAACCGCCGCGGGCCGAGCCCGAGAGGGCGCCGCCGAGGGTCCCGCTGGCGCCGCCGAGCGGGCCGGAGAGGGCGCCGCCCATGCCGCCGGTGAGACCGCCGCCGAGGCCGCCGCCGAGCAGCTGGGCCTGGGCCGAGCCGGCGGCAAGCGCCGCGAACGCCGCGGCCGCGAGGAAGATCCTGGTCATTGCGCTCATCCTTTGATCGGGCGGCCGAAGACGCCGCCCGGGAGAGGAACGACCGGGCGGGCGCGTTTCGTCCCGGCCATCCCCTCAATCGTCATCCCCGGGCGGTCCCGGCCTCGAGTCGGGGACGATCCCGAGGACCCATGAACGCGATCGCCGCCGGTGTTCATGGGTCCTCGGGATCCGCCTCCGGCGGACCCAAGGATGACGGGAGGAGAAAAGGGGAGGGCGGCGCTCCCCCCTCACATGGGGTTTTGCGGGTCAAGGGGGGTGGCGTGTCGGGTCCATGATTGTTTCCAGCTGCTGTGATCGATCCAGTCTGAGCCGGGTTGGAGAGCGGACGCCTGGTCCGCACAACCTCACATGCGGTCGCCGCT
>DASYYX010000058.1:0-23394 GCA_035946795.1 Caulobacteraceae bacterium
GGTTGCGGGCGGCGCGGGCGCAGGCGCAGGACTGGGAGCGGCAGCCGGCGCTGGGGGCTGGGATGTTTGGGGAGCGGCCTGGGCCGGGGGCGCGGCCGGCGGCGCCGGGCTGGTCTGGCTCATGGCCAGCGCTGGCCAGGCAAGTGCGGTCAGGCCGACAGCAAGGCGCATGCTTCAAATCCCCTTGGCAAGCAAACGGCACTCCTAGAACAGAGTCGGTCCGGGTTGAACCGCCCCTCCAGCAAGCGGTCTTGTTAAGCGACCGCCTCCTCGGCGTGTTCGGCCAGAATCGTCAGCCCCGCCGGGGTGACGTCGGCGAAGCCGCCGCGAACCTCGAAGACACGGGTGTCATCGCCCAGGTGGACCTTGATGCGGCCCTCCTTCAGCGTCGTCATGAAGGGCGCGTGGCCCGCCAGGACGCCGAAGTCGCCCTCGGCGCCCGGGGCGTCCACCTGATCGACCTCGCCGCTGAAGAGCTCGCGCTCCGGCGAGACCAGGGCGAAGTGAAGCTTGTCCGTCACCGCCACCTCACGCCTCGGCCGCCATCTTCTCGGCCTTGGCGACGGCCTCCTGGATGCCGCCGACCATGTAGAAGGCGGCCTCCGGGAGGTGGTCGTACTCGCCCTCGCACACCGCCTTGAACGAGGCGATGGTCTCTTCCAGGGGCACGAAGACGCCGGGAAGATTGGTGAAGGCCTCGGCCACATGCATCGGCTGCGACAGGAAGCGGCTGATCTTGCGCGCCCGAGCGACGGTGATCTTGTCCTCCTCGGACAGCTCGTCCATGCCCAGGATCGCAATGATGTCCTTCAGCGCCTTGTATTGCTGGAGGATCTCCTGGACGCGCCGGGCGACCTGGTAGTGCTCGTCGCCGATCACCAGCGGGTCGAGGATGCGCGAGGTCGAATCCAGCGGATCGATGGCCGGGAAGATCGCCTGGGCGAAAATGTCGCGCGACAGCACCGTGGTGGCGTCCAGGTGGGCGAACGAGGTCGCCGGAGCCGGATCGGTGAGGTCGTCGGCCGGGACGAAGATCGCCTGCACCGAGGTGATCGAGCCGCGGTTGGTGGAGGTGATGCGCTCCTGCAGCGCGCCCATGTCGGTGGCCAGCGTCGGCTGATAGCCGACCGCCGAGGGGATACGGCCCAGCAGCGCCGACATCTCCGAGCCGGCCTGGGTGAAGCGGAAGATGTTGTCGATGAAGAGCAGGACGTCCTTGCCCTCGACGTCGCGGAAGTACTCGGCCTGGACGAGGCCGGTGAGGCCGACGCGGGCGCGGGCGCCCGGCGGCTCGTTCATCTGGCCGTAGACGAGGGCGCAGCGCGAGCCTTCGGTCGAACCGCCGTGCTCGCGCGGGTCGACATTGACCTTCGAGTCGATCATCTCGTGGTACATGTCGTTACCCTCGCGGCTGCGCTCGCCGACGCCCGCCAGGACCGAATAGCCGCCGTATTTCAGGGCGATGTTGTTGATCAGCTCCTGCATGGTGACGGTCTTGCCGACGCCGGCGCCGCCGAAGAGGCCGATCTTCCCACCCTTGGTGTAGGGGCACAGAAGGTCGACCACCTTCATCCCGGTCACCAGCATCTCGGCCTGGGTCGACTGCTCGGTGAAGGACGGGGCGTCGCGGTGGATGGGCATGCGCGCCGCCGCCGGGATCGGGCCGGCCCCGTCCACCGGCTCGCCGATGACGTTCATGATCCGCCCCAGGGTCCCCGGACCGACCGGAACCGTGATCGGGCCGCCGGTGTCGACCACGTCCTGGCCACGCACCAGGCCCTCGGTGGCGTCCATGGCGATGGCGCGCACGGTGTTCTCGCCCAGGTGCTGGGCGACCTCGAGCACCAGCCGGATCGGCTCGCCAGTCCTCTGATCGGTGTTGGTGGTCTCCAGGGCGTTCAGGATGGCCGGCAGGTGGCCGTCGAACCTGACGTCGACGACCGCGCCGATCACCTGGGCGACGCGGCCGCTGGCCACACCCTTGGTGACCTCGGGGGCCGGGGCGGGCGTGGGCTTCGGCTTGGCTTTGGCGCGCGATTTGGCGGGTGCGGCGGTGTCGGTCATCGTCATCGTCTGCTCGTCGGGAATTGAGGTTACCTATAATGCCTCGGCGCCGGAGATGATCTCGATCAACTCCTTGGTGATCTGCGCCTGGCGGGTGCGATTCTTCTGCAGGGTCAGCGCCGCGATGAGCTCGCCGGCGTTGCGGGTGGCGTTGTCCATGGCCGCCATCTGGGCAGCGAAGAAACCGGCCTGGTTCTCCAGCAGGGCGGCGAAGATCTGGGTGGTGATGTTGCGCGGCAGCAGGGTGCTGAGGATCGCGCCCTCGTCCGGCTCGTACTCGTAGACCGCGCCTTTGAGATCGATCGGGCCGGCGCCCTCGGGGATCTCGGCGGGGATGAGGCGGCGGGCGGTGGGGATCTGGCTGACGATGGAGCGGAAGCGGGAAAAGAACAGGGTGACGGTGTCGGCCTCGCCGGCCTCGAAGCGCTGGAGCGCCACCGCCGCGATTTCCTGAGCTGTCTCCAACTTTGGGGCCCCACCAGCTTCGATGAAGCCGATGAAGCGCTCGCCGAGACCCCGGCGCAGCTGGTCCCGGGCCTTGCGGCCCACAGGCAGGATGGCGATGTCGACGCCTTGGCCGATGGCGGCGCCGATGTACTCGCGGGCGGCGCGCACGATGGCCGAGTTGAAGCCGCCGGCAAGACCCCGGTCGGCGGTGGCGACGATGACGAGCTCTTTCGCCCGCCGGCCGTGACCGACCAGCAACGGCGGGGCGCTCTCGGCGCTGACGCCGGCGGCGAGGTTGGCGATCACCGCGGCCATGCGCTGCGCATAGGGGCGGGCGTTCTGGGCGGCGTCCTGGGAGCGGCGGAGCTTGGCCGCGGCCACCATCTGCATGGCCTTGGTGATCTTCTGCGTCGCCCCCAGACTGGCGATGCGATTGCGCAGCTCCTTGAGCGAGGCCATGGCTTAGGGCGCGACCCCCCTCCACCATCCTTCGCGCTGCGCGCTCGGATGGTCCCCCTCCCCCGCTTCGCGGTGGAGGAGCGATGAACTCTTGCTTCTCCACCACGCGTCAGCGTGGGGGAGGGCGACCACGACGGCGAAGCCGGAGTGGTGGAGGGGGGTCAGCGCTGAAGGCTGCATCGTCACGCGAAGGACTTGGCGAAGGCGTCGAGGGCCGCGGTCATCTCCGCCTCGATCTCGGGCGTGATCGCCTTGCCGTCGCGGATCCTGGACAGGAGATCGGCATGTTGGGCGTGCAGGCGCGCCAGCAGCTCGCGCTCGAAGCGGCCGACGTCGGCGACCGCGATCGGGTCGAGGTAGCCGCGGGTGCCGGCCCAGAGCACGCTCACCTGTTCCTCGACCTGCAGGGGCGCATACTGCGGCTGCTTCAGAAGCTCGGTGAGCCGCTCGCCGCGGGCCAGGAGCCGCTGGGTGGCGATGTCGAGGTCCGAGCCGAACTTGGCGAAGGCGGCCATTTCCCGGTACTGGGCAAGCTCGCCTTTCAAGGGGCCGGCGGCCTGCTTCATGGCCTTGATCTGGGCGTTGCCGCCGACCCGGCTCACCGAAATGCCGACGTTCATGGCCGGACGGATGCCCTGGTAGAAGAGGTCGGTCTCCAGGAAGATCTGGCCGTCGGTGATCGAGATGACGTTGGTGGGGATGTAGGCCGACACGTCGTTGGCCTGGGTCTCGATGATCGGCAGGGCCGTCAGCGAGCCGCCGCCGAAGTCGGCGTTCAGCTTGGCGGCGCGCTCGAGCAGGCGCGAGTGCAGGTAGAAGACGTCGCCCGGATAGGCCTCGCGCCCGGGCGGGCGGCGCAGCAGCAGGCTCATCTGGCGGTAGGCGACGGCCTGCTTGGAAAGATCGTCATAGATGATGAGCGCATGCTGGCCGTTGTCGCGGAACCACTCGCCCATGGCGCAGCCGGAGAAGGGCGCCAGGTACTGCAGCGGCGCCGGCTCGCTGGCCGTGGCCGAGACGACGATGGTGTAGTCGAGCGCGCCGCGGTCCTCGAGGGTCTTGACGATCTGCGCCACCGTCGAGCGCTTCTGACCGATGGCCACGTAGATGCAGTAGAGCTTGGCCTTGTCGTCGTCCGAGGCGTTGACCTGCTTCTGGTTGAGGATGGTGTCGATGGCGAGCGCCGTCTTGCCGGTCTGGCGGTCGCCGATGATGAGCTCGCGCTGACCGCGGCCGATGGCGGTCAGGGAATCGACGCACTTGAGGCCGGTGTACATCGGCTCGTTCACCGATTGCCGGGGGATGATGCCGGGGGCCTTGACGTCGACCCGGCGCTTTTCGCTGACCCCGGCCAGCGGGCCCTTGCCGTCGATGGGCTCGCCCAGCGGATTGACGACCCGGCCCAGCAGCCCCTTGCCTACCGGGACGTCGACGATCTCGCCCAAGCGCCGGACTTCGTCGCCCTCGGCGATTTGGGCATCGGAGCCGAAGATGACCACGCCGACGTTGTCGCGCTCCAGGTTGAGGGCCATGCCCTTGACCCCGGCCGAGGGGAACTCGACCATCTCGCCGGCCTCGACCTCGTCCAGGCCGAAGACGCGGGCGATGCCGTCGCCTACCGAAAGGACCTGGCCGACGTCGCTGACCTCGGCCTCGACGCCGAAGTTCTCGATCTGGGCTTTGAGGATGGCGGAGATTTCGGAGGGGCGGATGTCCATGGGTCTCTTCTCAGGCCCGGGCGAGGGCGAACTTCATCGAATCGAGCTTGGCTTTCAGCGACGCGTCATAGAGGCGCGAGCCGATCTTCACCTTCAGGCCGCCGAGGATGGCCGGATCGACCTTGACCTCGATCTGCGGCGCCTTGCCGAGCGCCGCGGCAAGGGCGCTCGACAGGCGCTCGTGCTGGGCCGGACTCATGGGGGCGGCGGTCGTGACCTCGGCGGCGACGAGCCCGCGGCGGGCGGCCGCCAGGCGGCGGAATTCGGCGGTGATGGCGCCAAGGGCGGATAGCCGCCGGTTGGCCGCCAGCAGCCCCAGAAACTTGCGCGTCAGCGCGGCGAAGCCGGCGCGCTCGGAGAGGGCGGCAAGCGCGCGCGCCTGCTCGGCGGCGTCGAACTTGGGCGAGCGCAGCAGCAGGCGGAGGTCGGCGCTCTCCCGCGCCAGCGTCTCGAGAGCCTTCAGGTCCGCCTCGACGGGGCCGAGCGCCTCCTGGTCGGCCGCGAGCTCGAAGAGAGCCTGGGCGTAGCGGGCCGCGACATCGCTCCGGCTGCTCTCGTCGGCCACTTCCTTAACTCGCCCTTGTCACTGGCGCCCCCGCCGGGTGTGGACCTTGGAGCCCAACAGCGGGTCGAAGCGCCAGAATGAGGATTTGAGCTCAAGACCCGCGGCGCCGCGCTTCTATGAGCTGCAAGAGCGCCCCTGGCCGCGAGCCGCGCCGGCCATACCATGGCCCATGCCGCGCTGCAACAAGAGCGCCGTTGATCCGCGGACGGACACAGATGTGCGGCGCTGAAGGCGGCTTTGCCGGTTGGCTGTGAGCACAGGTTCTTGCGCTCCTCCACCACGCGTCAGCGTGGGGGAGGGGGACCGGCCAAGGCGAGCGTAGCGAGGCTTGGACGGTGGAGGGGGGTCAAGACCGAGGTCCCGCGCCGACCCGCCTCCCCCACGACGGCTGCGCCGTCGCGGTCCCCTCCCCCGCACGCGGGGGAGGATCACAGCGTCTTCCATTCGTTGGGCCAGTGGTAGCGGCCGGTATCGCCGCCCCATTGTATGCGCCACAGACGGTGGGCCTGGCGCGAGCGGGCCACCGGATCGATCAGCACGGCCGTGCGTGGCCGCGAGACGCAGGCGTAGCGGGTCTCGTCGGCGATGTGGTCTTCGCCATCGGTGTCCATGTCCTCGGGCCGGTTCGGATCGTGCTGCATCACCGGCACGGTGCGGATGAAATCGCGGCAGGTGGAGAAGACGAACAGCATCGGGGTCACGCCATCGCCGGCGATGCGCGCGCGCATCGCGTCCCAGCCGCTCAAGGCGCCCTCCTTGCCGACGCGGGTATTGTCGGCGGGGCCAAAGCGCACCCCGACCCTCCCCATGCGCTCGGCTATCGAGGGCCCGCTTTCGTGCCGGAAGATGGAGGGATCGGCCACGCCGTAATCGATCTGCTCATGGCCCTCGCGCCGCTCGCGCTCGAGGATGCCGATGGCCACCTCCTCGGCGTTGAGGCGCAGGCCCTCGTTGTGGCGCGCCCCTTTGCCGTACCATTCGCGATAGCGGATCATGGCGCCCTTGGGGATGACGAGGTCCTCCCGAAGGCGGTGGTCCTCCTGGACGACCGCCCACCAGCCGACCGAGAAGGGGGTGGCGAAGCCCCAGTCGAAGGAGCGGAAGCGCTTCCAGGGGGCGGGGATGTCGAACGGCTCGAGGATGTTCTTGCGGCTCGACCAGGCATCGAAGAAGGCGCCCTCGGTGACGTTCCAGTCGCCCTCCAGCCAGGCCTTGACCAGGGTCTGCGAGCCGCACTGCTGCAAGCGGGCGACATACTGCGGATCGCGCTTTTCGAGGGCCGGATTGTCTTCGAGCCGGGCGGGGATGAAGATCCGGTCGAGCTGCAGCTTCGAGCCGTCGAAAGGATTGATGAAGGTCTCGGGGGTGACCACCCAGGGGCCGGAGTCGATGTAGCGGGCCTTGACCCAACTGTGGCCGGCGCCGCCGGGATTGCAGGTGGCGCGCAGGCCGCAGGGGACGCCGGCCGGCGAGCGCAGGGTGGCCTTGAGCTTGTCGATCGGTGAGGGGGAGGGGAACTGGGTCATCTCCTCGATGTAGACGCGGGTGTATTCATGGCCCTGGTAGGCGTCGGCGTCGGCGTCGTTGTCGAGGTAGCGGCAGTAGAGGATGGCGCCGGACGGCCACAGGAAGCTGTTGCGCTCGCCGACCCATCTGGCCCCCTCGGCGCGGAAGATCCGCCGCGCCCGCTCGATGGTGGGATTGAGGGCGACGCGGGTGCGGCGGACCATCAGGCCGCGGGCGCCGGGACCGAAGAGGCGGGCGTGCCGGGCGAAATCGCCCAGGGCGGCGTCGGTCTTGCCGCCACCCCGGGCGCCGCCGTAGCAGACCTCGAAGACTTTCGAGCAAACAAAGGCGGTCTGCGGCCCCCACTGGGGGACCCATCGCTGCGCGCCTTGCCTCGAGGCCCCGGCGCCTCGCCCTTCGCCGATGGTGTTTCGGACCGGGTCGCCTGCGGCATCGGCCTGACGGGCGGTCATTGGCTCTCTCCAGGATTGTAGTCGATCTTGCCGCCGGGGGCCTCGGGACCGAAGTGGGCGTTCCACTCCTCGTCGGACATCTCTTTGTCGGTCCAATGAAAGGGCTCGCCGGTGGGGGCCGGCGCAGCCGCCGGCGGCCCCTCGCCGGGCGCAAACGGCAGGAGCTGCTTGAGCCGGGCGGCTTCGACCAGAGCGCTGCGGGCGGCGACGAGGGCCGCAGCATTGTTTAGGGTGACGCCGGCGACGAAGATGCCGAGGAGCCGGTCGATCAGAGGGCCGAGTTCGCGCGAGCCGCCACCGGCGAGACTGGCGCGGATGGCGCCGATGCGGGCGGCGACGTCACGGGCGCGGGCCAAGCGGGCCCCATGACGGTGGAAGCCGAAGCCGGCTTTCTCGGCGGCGCGGGCGCAGCTCATGCCGCGGGCGACGGCCTGGGCGAAGGCCTCACGCCGCTCGTTTTCCAGCGGGAACGCCGACCGCGCCAACTCCTCGTCGGAAATCGGTCGCTTTTCCAATGACTTGCGTTGTTCTCCCTCGGTACGAGCCGTGGCGCAGAGTGGCGCGGAGGGGCGCGCATTGGCGCTTGGCGACACGTTCCCGCACGATTCGGTCTGGATCGGCTCGGAAGCGGCCGGATCTGGCGCGCCGTGGCGCTCGGATTGGCGCTGCCCGTCGACCGTCGACGAAGGCTCCAAGGACATGGGGTGACGCTTCCTTCTGATTGCATTGTGCGTTTGATGTTTGGCAGATCCTCCGGGGAAGATCGGCTCAAACAGTTGCTACATGCAATATTATTTCGGGTGAGTTGTCAAGATGCAAATGTCAGAAATCCTCGCCGGCCTGGGATGGCCGCCGAAATAGGGCGGCCTCAGCCCGCCGCCTTCAGCCCAGCGGCTTGCACTGCTTGACGGCGAGATCGGGCGGGGGCGCGCTTTCCGCCACGCCCACGGTGCGGTGGAAGGCGAACGCCGCCAGCAGCTTGCCGGTCGGGCTGTTCATCTCTTCCAGGGACGCCATGGGCCGGTCGTAGAGTTGCGCCTCGAAGCCGAGCGCATCGCCGGTGCTCACCTCGAAACCTTCGCCGTCGACTTCCTGCGGCTCGCCCGGCTCGAGGTCGATCATCTCCCCGCCCATGGAGGCGGAGGTGAAGCCCGGCCCCCTAAAGCGCACCGCCACCGATGCGGGGGCATCGACGCTGAGGTCGAGCTTGAACATGTGAGAGCCGTCGTCCTCGACCACCTCGACGATCCAGGCGCAGGCCTGCGCGGCGCTCGCCCGCTCGGGTGAGAAGACCACAAGACCGAAGGCGCAAAGGACGATCGGGGCGCGGCGCATGGGCGATTGTATGCGCAGACGCCTTCGCCTTACAGGCGAGTCACCGGTCGCCCCCCCTGGGCGCGCGGGATGGGCAGGGATTGGACATGCGGGCCTTGATCCTGGTCGCGGCTCTCATCTTCGCGCCGTCGCCGCCCGCCCCGGCGGCCGATGCGGGGGCGCCCGCCGAGCCCGACTGCCTCGCACGCCTCGACAAGGTCTCGCACCCGCTCCTTTTCGAGGACTTTCCGGCGCCCGTCGCCGCGGCGGCGGCAAGGCCAGCCCGGGTGCGGCTCGAGACCCCTGAAGCGCGCGCGTTTCGCACCAATTTGCGCCAGGGCGCCGCCGCCGGGCCGAACTTCGCGGGCCACTACGCCGTGGTCATCTGGGGCTGCGGCTCTTCGTGCGCCGACATGGCGATCGTCGACCCGCGGTGGGACGGGTCACCTTCGATCCGCGCATTCGCGATCTCGACGAAAGCCTCGCCGCCGCCGACCCTGGCGCCGCGGATCTTCGGCCGGCGCGGTTCAGGCTGGACAGCCGGCTGCTCATCGTCGTCGGCGCGCCGCACGAGGACGAGGCTGGCGACGGGATCAGATACTTCGCCTGGACGGGCTCGGGCTTTCGCCTGCTGCGCTATGTTCCCCGGCTGCAGGCTTGCGCGCCGAGCCGGTAGCGGCCGGCGCCTCCGGTTGCCAAAGCTGGAGTAGAACGGGCTTCATGTCTGCGACGTTCGCCCTCACCGCCGAGCAGCGCGCGGCCTTCGATCGCGGCGGCGTGCTGCGCCTGCCGGGCTTCTATCCCCTGGCCGACATCGAAGAGATGGCCGCGGCGCTGTGGAGTGACCTGGGGCGCCGGTTCGGCGCCTGCCGCGATCAGCCGGAAACCTGGAAGGTGGTCAGCCCGGCCCAGTTCCAGGCCCTGAAGGGCTCGGGGGCCTTCAAGGCGCTGGGCTCGCCCGAGCTTTTCGACCTGGCCGACGCCTTGCTCGGCAAAGGGACCTGGGACGCGCCCCGGGTGTGGGGATTTCCGCTCGTCACCTTCCCGACCGCCGCGCCGACCCTGACGCGGCCGCCCTGGCACCTGGACATCGGCGGCGAGGCCTTGAGCCCGCTGCCGATCCTGAGGGTGTTCACCTTCCTGGAGCCGGCGCCGGCGAACGGCGGCGGGACGCTCATGGTCGCCGGCTCGCACCTGCTGGCGATCGACATCGAACGCGCGCACGGGACGCCGGTGCGTTCGGCCTATGTCCGCGATCGGCTGAAAGCCGACCACCCGTATTTCGCGCGGTTGCTCAGCAGGCGGAGCGAGGAGCTGCGCAAGTTGATGGAGGTCGAAGCCGAGGCCGGCGGCCACTTCGTCCGGCTCGAGGAGATGACCGGCGCCCCGGGCGATGTCATCGTCATGCATCCGGCGATCCTGCACGGGACGGCGCACAACGCGCTCGGCCGCCCACGGATGATGCTGACCGAATGGATCCGGCGGAAGGTTGCGGCGGAAGCGGCGGCTGGAGCTGAGGCGGCCAAACTCCCGCTCACTCCGGCGAAAGCCGGGGCCTAGGCAAGGCTCGGCGTGTCGGCGCGGGTTTCCGGCTTTTGCCTGGGTCCCGTGTCTCGCCGGCTGAACGCTGGCTCGCACGGGACGAGCGGATTTTAGGCGTCGCTGGCCAGGAGACAGGGCCCGCCGCATACTCGCGGGCCGCAAAAGGCCGGAGCCGCGCATGATCCCAGGAGAGCGCCCGCCCGCTTCCCGATGGCTTCTCTTCGTCGTCGCGGCCGTCCTGGCGCTGGCGCTGCTGGTGCGCGAGATGCAGAGCCGCTCCCACCCGCCGCGCCAGCCGGTGCGCATCGACACGAACGTTGCGCGATGAATGAGGGCGCCGCTAGCGCGCCGCGGTGACCGCAGCGGTGCGGAGCCTGCGAGCCGGGGCGCTCTATTTCGCGCTGGTGTTCGCCGCCGGGTTTGCCCTGGGCGCCTTCCGGGTCCTGGTGACCGCGCCGAGGCTGGGGGAGGTGGGGGCCGTCCTCCTCGAGCTTCCGGTCATGCTCTTCATCGCCTGGCTCGGCTGCGGCTGGCTGACCCGCCGTTTCGCCATCCGCGGGCCCGAGCGCCCGGCCATGGGCGCGGTGGCGTTCGCGCTTCTGATGGCCGCGGAGTTGGCCATGTCGATGGTGCTCTTTGACCGCACACCAGCAGCACACTTCGCCGCCTATCTCACGCCGGCGGGCGCCTTGGGCCTTACCGGACAGGTCGCCTTCGGCCTGATGCCGCTCGTCAGGTGAGTGGGACCATGCGGGCAGGCCGTTCGGCCGCCGTTCATGTGCGGGAGGGCAGTGCTTTGCCTGCCGGGGGGACGCGGGCTTTCATGCACGAGGACACGGTCGAACAGGCGCGCCGGCAGGTGGCCGAATCGGAGCGTCGCGTGGCCGCCCAGAAACGGCTGACGGCGGACCTGGAAAGGGACGGCCACGACACCGTGGCGGCGCGCCGACTGCTGGCGGTGTTCGAGGCGGTGCTCACCAGCCATCGCGAGCACCTGAAGCTGAAGGAGGCGGAGGCCTCGTGGGGATGAGGACGGCACGAACCTGAGCCCGGCGCGTTTTTCCCCGGACGCCAACGTTTCAAGAGGCAAGATCGATGTTTCGGGTCCTTGGTCTCGTCGCGGCGCTGGTCCTCCTGGGCGCGGCGGACTCGCCGCCGGCGCTGCAGAAAGCGTTCACCAGCACCATCGTCTCCACCTATCCGGACGGCCGCACCGCCGAGCTGTGGATGAACCCGGACGGCACCTACACCTCCATGGGCCGCCGGCACGACGTCCACCACGGCCGCTGGTCGGTGAAAGGCCACAAGGTCTGCTTCCACCGCTGGGTCTTCAGCTATTGCACCGCGATCCCGACCTCCGAAACCGCCTTCACCACCCGGGCGGTCACCGGCGAAACGATACAGGTTCGGCTGGTCCCCGGGCGTCAGAGCGAGGCCGCCGGCTGAAAAGACCGGCGCAACGCCCCAGCAACCGGCGCGCCAGGCCGCCGAAGACCAGAAACCGCGCGCCGGTAAAGTTGATCGCCCAGGCCACCATCGAGCCGGCGAACAGCGCGATGTACGGGTTGCCGATGACCGGCCTGTGGCTCGCTTCCAGGCCCACGAAGACCCAGTAGTTGCAGAGGTTGCCGAAGGCGCTGTTGGCCACATAGGCGGCCCATTGGGCCAGGAAGCGCTGCCGGCTGAGGGCGCAGAAGACGAAACGGCCGTTGATCACGAAGGTGGTGTTCATGGCGCACACCAGCGCGATCAGCCGGGCGCTCCATGGCCTGAGGCCGGCCTCGAGCCCCAGGTGCAGCACCAGGGCGCTCACGCCGAAGCCGATCAGCGCGACGCCGCTGAACTTGGCCAGCAGCCGCTTCCGCTTGCGCGGGCCGGGGTTGTCGCAGTCGCCCATGGTCTTCAGAGGAACGTGACCGGCCGGACCCGGGTTGCGGGGCGAAACCACGCCGGCAAGCTTGGCGTTCAAGCCAGCGTGCTGCTGCAAGGCATCGATCGTCTCCCAGAGGAGACGGGGGCGTGGACCGGGCCGGCGCCGATCCGGCGCGCTCACGGCATCGTCAACCCGGCCTCGGGGGGCGTCGCCCCCGGAGCGTCGGCGGAGCTGGCTTCGCTCCTGGACGAGTTCGGCCTCGACTACGAGGTGAGCGAACTCGCCCCGGGCAGGTTCGAGACTACGGTGCGCTCGGCCATCGACGGGCGCCCCGACGTCGTGGTCGTGCTCGGCGGCGATGGCACCACCCGCCTGGTGGCGGAGATGTGCGGCCCCGCCGGGCCGCTGATCGCGCCGTTGTCGGGCGGCACCATGAACAAGCTCGACCATGGCCTGTATGGCGCCAGGCCCTGGCGCGAGGCCCTCTCCACGGCGCTGGCGGCCGGCGAGGCGCGTTGGGTCTCCGGCGGCGAAGTCGACGGCCGCGCCTTCTACTGCCGGGCGGTGCTCGGCTCGCCAGCCCTGTGGGCGCGGGCGCGCGAGGCCTTTCGCGCCCGCCGCTTCGGCCGCGCCCAACGGCACGCGGCGATCGCCTTCCGCCGCGCCTTCCGTGGTCGCCTGGCCTATGTATTCGACGGCGAGCAGATCGGCCGTGGCCTGGCCATCGGCTTCATCTCGCCGACGGTCTCGCGCGCCGCGGATGTGGAGGCGGCCCTGGAGACGGCGGTGATCGAGATCTCCGATCTGCGCGCCGCCGCGCGACTGGCGGTCAAGAACCTCATCGGCGACTGGCGCGACGACCCCGATGTCACGGTGCGGCCGTGCGTCAGGGCCCGCGTGTGGGCGCGCGAGCCGATCTCGGCCATGCTGGACGGCGAGTATTTCCGCTTCGGCCGCGGGGTCGAGGTTCGCTTCCGCCCCCGCGCCTTCCGGGTTTTGGCGCCGCCCGCGCTCGAGGAAGCAGGCGAGCAGGGGCAGGGCTCCCCTCTCCACCGCTCGGCTGCGCCGAGCGGTCCTCCTCCCCCGCACGCGGAGGAGGAGTAGTTGCGGAGCTTCCGCCGAGGGTCTTAAGTCCGCCGCTCATTTGAAGGAGGGGGTGATGGCGCTCGAGATCGTCGGCTCAGGCCTCGGCCGGACCGGCACCTATTCGATGAAGCTGGCGCTCGAGAAGCTGGGCTTCGGCCCCTGCCATCACATGGCGGAGGTGTTCGCCCATCCCGAGACCGTGTCCCTGTGGATCGCCGCCGGCCAGGGGAGACCCGACTGGGAGGCGGTCTTCAGCGGCTATCGATCGATGGTGGACTATCCGGGGGCCGCCTATTGGCGCGAGCTCGCCGACTATTATCCGAACGCCAAGGTGCTCCACACAGTGCGCGACCCGGACGCCTGGTTCGACTCCACCCAGGCGACCATCCTCGCGCCCGGCTCCATCGCCGACAATCCGCCGCCGCAGATGGCGGCCTTCTTCGAGCCCATCCGCCGCTCCATCGGCGGCGACATCCACAATCGCGAGACCATGGTCGGCTACTTCCGCCGCCACTCCGAGGAGGTCGAGCGGGCCATCGCCCCCGAGAGGCTGCTCGTCTACGAGTCGGGCGAGGGCTGGGAGCGCCTGTGCGCCTTCCTGGGCGTTCCGGTTCCCGACGAGCCCTTCCCGCGCGAGAACACCCGCGAGGCCTTCATCGGCCGGGCGGCGACGATCCAGTCGGAGCTGGCCAAGCAAGTCGCGCAAGGCGCCAAGGCCTGAGACCGGCGCCGTGACCACGCAGCCCGCTCAGGGGTCGGTCGATCCTACGCGGCCACAGTTCGACGCCTTCAAGGCGCTGCGGCGCGACACGCCGATCCACATGCTCAACCTGATCCGGCTGAAGGAGCGGGCCGACTATCCGGCGGGTCATCCGGACCACGGCAAGGCCATCAGTGGCCTGGAGGCCTATCGCGCCTATGGGCGCACCAGCGGCCCGATCTTCGCGCGCGTGGGCGCACGTCAGGTGTGGGCCGGCAGACCCGAGGTCGTGGTAACCGGCCCGCCCGAGGAAAGATGGGACCTCGCCTTCATCGCCGAATATCCCAGCGCCGCGGCCTTCCTGGAGATGGTCACCGATCCGGAGTACCGCGAGCATGTGAAGCACCGCCAGGCGGCGGTCGCCGACAGCCGCCTCATCCGCCTGGCGCCGCTCGAAGCCGGCGCCCTCTTCGGCGAGTAGGCGGCGCCCCTTTTTACAAGGAGCAGCGAGGGTTCCATAAAGACGGTTTTATTCTTATATGGGCGCTGATGAAGACCACGGTGGAAATTCCTGACGCCTTGTACCGCCGAGCGAAGGCGCATGCGGCGCTCAGCGGAGGCCGCGTTCGTGACCTGATCGAGCAAGGTTTGCGATTGGTCCTGACGTCCGAGGCGCCGCGCGCCCGCCGGCTTGGCGATGTCGCCCGAGGCGCACGCGGAATCATTGATTCCGGGGTTCCGGACCTGGCTTCCAATCCCGCGCATCTGGCCAGCTTCGGCGGGACGTGACTGCAGCCATCGTCGATACCGGACCCCTGGTCGCATTTCTCGATCGATCGGAGAGGTTCCACGCCTGGACTAGCGAGCGCTTCGAGGAGCTCGAGGCGCCGTTGTTGGTCTGTGAGGCCGTGCTCGCCGAGGCGATGCATCTGCTGCGGCGCTACCCGAGCGCGCAGGATGCTCTCATGGGACTGCTCGATACGGGGGCGCTGGAAATTGACTTCCAGGTCTCTCAGCACATCGCCCCAGTCCGCGCCCTGCTCGCAAAATACGGCGACAGGCCGATGTCGCTCGCCGACGCTTGCATCGTTCGCATGGCCGAGATCAACGACCGCCATGCCGTGCTGACCCTGGACTCTGATTTCCTAGTCTATCGAAAGAACGGTCGAGCGCCGCAGGCGCTCATCCATCCAACGGCCCAATAGGACGACCGCATCCGGGCGCCGAGGAGGATTGCCTCTCCCGCGAAATTCGGCTTTGAGGCGGACCTTCGAGCGAAAACCGAAGTGAACGCGTGAAGGACAAGCTCAAGACCGGCTACGAAGAACGCCTGAGCGCCCAGGCGGCGGCCAAGAAGGCCCTGCTGGAGAAGTTCAAGCCCAAGCCCACCGTCCAGGCGGCGGAGTTCAAGAGCCGCGCCGAGTTGCGGGCGCAGGAGCTGGAGGCGGTGCGGGCGCGCCGGGCCGCCGACAAGGAGGCGCAGCGGCAACAGCAGGCCAACGCCGAGGAGGCGGTGCTGGAGGCCAAGCGCGCCGAGCGCAAGCTGCGCAAGCAGCTCACCAAGGCCGAGCAGAAGGCCCGCCGCGACGCCCGCTACGCCGCCCGCAAGGCGCGGCAGCGCTGAGATCGTAACCCCTCACCTTCCCATCGCTTCGCACCCCCCTCCACCACGCGGGCGTTGCCCGCGCGGTCCCCCTCCCCCGCTTTCGCGGTGGAGGAGCAGGGCCCCTTCCTGTCCCTGTGGGAGAGGAAAAGAATATGCGGAGCGCGCCCTTTTTCACACCTCTCCCGTAGGGAGCCCGTAGGGAGAGGGAGGTGCCCGCGACGTGAAACGGCGCGGGAGGGTGAGGGGTTACGCTGTCGCCGACGAATGGCAGCGCTATAGTGCGGGGATGAGCGCCCAGCATCACCACGCGCACGACCACGGCCAGGCGCCGCCGGCGGACGTGGCCCTGCGCACCCAGGCGCTGGAATCGGTGCTGGTCGCCAAGGGCCTCGTCGATCCGGCGGCGCTGGACGCCATCATCGAGACCTATGAGACGCGCGTGGGCCCGCACAACGGCGCGAGAGTGGTCGCCCGCGCCTGGGCCGATCCGGACTACCGCGCCCGGCTCTTGGCCGACGCCACCGCGGCCATCGCCGAGTTCGGCTTCACCGGGCGCCAGGGCGAGCACATGGTCGCGGTCGAAAACACCGCCATGGTCCACAACCTCGTCGTCTGCACCCTGTGCTCCTGCTACCCCTGGCCGGTGCTGGGCCTGCCGCCGGTCTGGTACAAGTCGTTCGCCTATCGCGCCCGCGCGGTGCGCGAGCCGCGGGCGGTCCTCGCCGAATTCGGCGTCACCCTCGCCGACGAGGTCGCCATCCGGGTGTGGGATTCGACCTCCGAGGTCCGCTACCTGGTCATCCCGCAGCGGCCGGTCGGGACCGAAGGCCTGGACGAAGCGGCGCTCACCGCCCTGGTCACCCGCGATTCGATGATCGGGGCGGGTTTGGCGCTGGCGCCGGCGCGCGCCTGATGGACGGCGTCCACGACATGGGCGGCATGGATGGCTTCGGCCCGGTCCTGCCGGAGCCGGACGAGCCGGTGTTTCACGCGCCCTGGGAAGCGCGGGTGCTGGGCCTGCGGATCGCCATGGCCGCGCACCAGCTGGGCAGCCTCGATTCCTGGCGCCACGACCTCGAGCGCCTGCCGCCGGCCGAGTACCTGTCGACCGGTTATTACGAGCGCTGGCTCATCCGCCTGACTGACCTCATCGCCGCCTCGGGCCTGGCGAGCCGGGAAGAGATGGCGACCGGCAAGGCCGCCTCCGGCGAGCGCGGGGCGCCGCCGCTGACCGCCGAACTCGTTCCGATCGCGCTGGGGACGAGCGGTTCGTACCAGCGCCAGACGGGCGCGCCGCCGCGGTTCGCGCCCGGCCAGAGCGTGCGCGCCCGCAACATCCACCCGCACGGGCACACCCGCCTGCCGCGCTATGTGCGCGGCCGCCAGGGGCGGATCGAGGCCGACCACGGGGCGCACGTCTTTCCCGACTCCAACGCCCACGGCGGCGGCGAGGCCCCGCAGCGCCTCTATACGGTGTCGTTCCCGGCCCGCGAGCTGTGGGGCGAGGGCGACCACGAGGTGCGCTTGGATCTGTGGGAGAGCTACCTCGAGCCCGCCTGAGACCCCCGAGGCGCCGTTCGAGGAGCCGTGGCAGGCCAAGGCCTTCGCCCTGGCCGTCGAGCTCAACCGGCAGGGCCTCTTTTCCTGGAGTGAATGGAGCGCCGCCCTGGGCGCGCGCCGCGCCGCCGAGCCGCAGGGCGCCTATTGGGAGGCCTGGCTCGCGGCACTGGAGACCCTGGCCCAGGAGAAGGGCGCCGCCGGCGCCGACGCTCTGGCCGCCTGGTTCTTAGCTTGGCGCGAGGCCTATCTCGCCACGGCCCACGGCCAGCCGGTGCAGGCGCGGGCGCCATTCGACTTCAGCCCCTGAGGTGGGCGGCGAAGAAGTCCGCAAGGTCGCCGAAGGCGACGGCGGATTCCGGGGCGTTGAAGGCGAAGATGTACTCGCCGTGGCTCATGGCCTCGTGCACCTCCAGCCGCGCCTCGACCCCGGCGGCGCGCATGGCGCGATACGTGCGCACGGTGTCGCTGATGAGGATGTCGCGCGTGCCGGTGATGAAGATCGTCGGCGGGAAGCCGGCGAAGTCGCCATAGACGGGCGAAATCAGCGGATCGGTGAGCGGCGTCGATCCGGCGTAGATCGCCGCCAGGGCGCGCCCAAAGTCGTCATAGCGCGTGAAGACGCCGTCCACCCCGGCGTTGACCTGGTAGCTGTCGCTGGCGCCGGTGAGATCGGTCCAGGGGGTGCCGCAGCCAAGGGCGCCCGGAAGCGGCAGGCCCAAGCCTCTCAGCTTCAGCGTCATCGCCAGGGTGAGGCCGCCGCCCGCCGAGGTTCCGAACGCCGCCATGGAGGCGGGGGCATGATCGGCGATGAGCGCGCGCCAGACCGCGACGGCGTCGTCGACGGCGGCCGGGAAGGGGTGGTCGGGCGGGGTGCGGTAGTCGACCGAGATCGCCTTGATCCCGGTGTAGTGTGCGCCGAGCACGGCCTCGGTCGTGCTGGCTTCCCCTGAGTTCAAGGCGTAGCCGCCGCCGTGAAGGTGCACCAGAAGCCGGCCGGCTTTCGCCGGATCGAGGCTTGCCGGGGTGATCTCGCGCACGGTGACGCCGGCAATCTCGCGGCGGACGACGGCATGGGGAAAGCGCGCGGCGATTACCGGGGCGGCCGCCAGGGTCTGGGCGTCGGCTTGGGCGATGAAGGCCTTCCACTCGGCGACGGTGCGCGGCGCCTGGGCTTCCGTAAGCGAGGGGGCGGCCGCCAGCATCGACATCGACTGGCGCAGCTCGGGGCTCACGGTGGAGGGGGGTGCGAGCCGCTTTGCCGGAACTTCGCGGTGGGTGAGGATGGGACCGGTGTCGTCCATCGGGCGGCTTTCTCTGGGGAGTTTGGGGCTCAGCTAGACCCGTGAACGGCGGCAAGGCAAGGCCGGCGCCTTGGCCCACGCGCCAGCGCGAGCGGGGTGGGGAAAGACAACCCCACGACGCCGCAGGCGTGGCCTTTCCCCCTCCGGCCGGGCGTTCGCCCGGCCACCTCCCCCACGAGGGGGGAGGAGAGCGCACACACCCTACCCTCCCCAGCCAGGCGAGCTAGCTCACCGCGTCGAGGCGGCTGATGGTTTTGTTCACGGCCCAGTGGCCGGAGAGGTTGTTGCGGAAATAGCTGGGACGCTCGGTGAGCGTGTCGGTTTCCAGCCACAGGCGCTTGAGATGGCGCACCCGGCCGTCGGCGCGATCGTCCGTGTACGGCGTGCGTCCGTGCAGCACGTGGTAGTTGTTGATGAACTGCATGTCGCCGGGCTGGAAGTCCATGACGACGCTGTAAGCGCCGCTCGCCGAGCGCTCGGCGAGCCAGGCGAGGCCCTCGCGCGCCTTCTGCGTCAGCCGCGGGGCGTCGGCATGCCGCTGGGAGGCCAGGATGTAGCCGGCGATCAGGCGCACGAACAGGCGGCCGCCGTGCTCGGTGAACACCGGGACCTGGTACCAGCCGCGCTCACCCGGCGCCTGCTCGCCGCGCATGTCGTAGGGCTGGGGCTTGTAGAGCTCCTCGGCCAGGTCCGGCCGCTCGCGCACCATGTCGTTGTGCAGGGCGACCGAATTGGCGACCGCCGAGAGGCCGCCGCTCGCGCCGGTCTGCAGGCACATCAGGCCGACGAGGTCGGCGCCGTCGCAGTGGAACTCGAGGCCAATGCCGCCAAGCTCGTTGCCGCGCGCGGTCGGATCGCCCGGGACCTTGCCCTGGTCGGTGACATCGCCGAGCAGGTGGCCGTGGTGGTTCTGCGGCCACGGCCGGCCCAGGTGCGCGCCGATGCCCCAGTAGGCCAGGCACATGTCGTCGTTGCTCCACCACTGCCGGGGCAGGCCGCGCAGCAGGGTAAAGCCGCGCCCCTCGATCAGCTCGCGCTCGATCGTTTTCAGGCGAGGGGCGAGGGTCGGCAGAGGGAAGTCGTCCCTGCCGATGTCGAGGAAGTCGGCGGAGCGGGCGCGGGCGTGCGCCATGGCAGCCTCGATCTCGCCGATCTCGTCCTTGGAGAGACGCTCGGTCCAGGCCGCCGGGTCGGCGACATCGCCGGCGCGCCACTCGCATTGCGTTTCCAGGAGACGCGGCATTTTTGCGGTCTCTTCAGGAAATCGCCGGCGCCGGCTGGGCCCCGCGGACAAGGCGGCCGGGGAGGTTCCCGGTCGGCTCGCCGTCGCGATAGGTGAGAGCGCCGGCGACGATGGTGGCGGCGTAGCCGCTCGCCTTCTGCTCCAGGCGCCGGCCGCCGGAGGGGAGGTCGTAGACCACCGTAGGGGAATGGGCCGCCAGGCGGTCGTAGTCGATGAGGTTGAGATCGGCCCGGTAGCCGGGCGCGATGACGCCGCGGTCGGCGAGGCCCACGGTGAGCGCGGTGTCGCGCGTCTGCATGCGGATCGCCTCTTCCAGGGCCAGCCGGCCGCCCCTGGCGCGGTCGCGGGTCCAATGGGTGACCAGGGTGGTGGGGAAGCTGCCGTCGCAGATCATGCCCACGTGCGCGCCGCCGTCGGAAAGGCCGGGCACGGTGTGGGGGTGGACGAGCATCGCCAGCGCCGGGTCGAGGGTGCCCTCGGCGTAGTTGAGGAAGGGCACGTAGAGCATGCCGCGGCCGCCGCGCTCGAGCATGTGGTCGAGGGCGACTTCCGCCGGCTCGCGGCCGCGCGCCTGGGCTGTCGCCGCCACCGTGGTTTCCGGCCCGGGCTCGTAGTCGGGGCGCTGCGGATCCATCAGGTGCATGCGCGCCCAGGAGGCGCCGGCGCCGCGCACCCCGCCCTGCGGCGCGCCGGCGAAGAGGCGCTCACGGAAGGCCGGATCGCGCAGGCGCTCGACGCGCTCGGCGAGAGGAAGGCGCGCGATTTCCTTGTACGGACCATAGTGGGTGAACGGATTGACCGTCAGCTCCAGGCCCAGCAGCACGCCCACCGGCCGGGGCGCCACCTGCGCCTTCATCGGCAGGCCGGCGGCGACGGCATCCTCGAGGGCCGACAACAAGAGTTTGTAAGACTGCGGCTTGATCGGGCTCTGCACCAGGGTGAACGACAGCGGCCGACCGGAGCGCTCGACGATGCGGCGCAGCATGGCGAACTCGATCTCCTCGTCGGCGAAGTCGGAGACCACCTGCAGCACCCCGGCGCCGGCGCGCTTCAAGCCCAGGGCGATGCCGGTGAGCTCGTCCTCGCCGGCGGTGAGCGTCGGCGTCGGCTTGCCCTCGCTGGTGCGGTGGTTGAGGGTGCGGGAGGTGGAAAAGCCCAGCGCCCCGGCGGCGGCGGCGCGCTCGGCGATGACGCCCATGGCCTCGATGTCCCGGGAGGTGGCCGGCTCGCGCTCGGACCCGCGCTCGCCCATGACGAAGACGCGCACCGCCGCGTGCGGCAGCTGGCTGGCGATGTCGACGTCGAAGGCGCGGGCCGAGAGGGCGTCGAGGTAGTCGGGGTAGCTCTCCCAGTTCCACGGCAGACCCTCGGCGAGCACCGGGAAGGGGATGTCCTCGACCCCCTCCATCAGCTTGATCAGGCGGTCGTGATCGTCGGCCCGGCAAGGGGCGAAGCCCACGCCGCAGTTGCCCATGACCACGGTGGTGACGCCGTGCAGGGACGAGGGGTTCATGCGGCTGGCCCAGGTGGCCTGGCCGTCATAGTGGGTGTGGATGTCGACGAAGCCGGGGGCGACGATCCTGTCCTTGGCGTCGATCTCCTCGGCGCCGCGGCCGAGGTCCCGCCCGACCGCCGCGATCCGGCCGTCGGCGACGCCGACGTCGGCATCGCGCCGCTCAGCGCCGGTTCCGTCCACGACCACGCCGCCGCGGATGACGAGATCAAAATCCATCGCTTCGTTCCTGACCGCCGAGACGGCGCATTTTGCCGCTCCGAGGCCGCGGCTCGTCAAGTCTTCAATCGAACAGTTGTTTCAAGCGGAGGCGCAGAGGGGCCACGGAAAACACGGAGGGGCACGGAAGCGAAGAAGGGCGTCGCCCGACGCCGGAGCAGAATTGTCAAAGGCCGCTCATTGGCTGGGTCGGTGACCCGACATTCTGTGTTTTGCGTGTCTTCCGTGGTTTCAGGAATCGCCGCGCCAGGGAGGCCCACGCGGGGCGCGAACCAAGCGCGCGCCGTAGAGTGAAAGGCTGGATCGCGGGGCGCCGGCGTGGCCGCTGGCGGACGCTCACGTTCCTTTCGGCGCGGCCGCGGCGTAAGAGGCGGGCGACACGCGAAAAGTCCCGAAGGACCGCCATGGACCGGAAAGTCGCCTACGACGCCGCCCGCTACCGCCGCGCCGGCCGTGGCCGCATCTTCGATTCGATCGTCGACACCATCGGCGACACCCCCATCATCCGGCTGCCGCGGCTGAGCGCCCTCTACCAGCCGCGCGGCGAGGTCGTCGCCAAGCTCGAGTTCTTCAACCCGCTGGCTTCGGTCAAGGACCGCATCGGCGCCTCGATGATCGAGGCGATGGAGGCCAAGGGCCAGATCGGGCCGAAGACCACCATCATCGAGCCCACCAGCGGCAATACCGGCATTGCGCTCGCCTTCGTCGCCGCCGCCAAGGGGCTGAAGATCATCCTCGTCATGCCCGACAGCATGAGCCTGGAGCGGCGCAAGATGCTGCACATCCTGGGCGCGCGCCTGGAGCTGACACCGGCCGAAAAGGGGATGATGGGGGCGGTGGCGCGGGCCCGCGAGCTGCTCGACGAGATCCCCGACTCGGTGATGCCGCAACAGTTCGAAAACCCGGCCAACCCGCTGGTGCACCGCGTCTCCACCGCCGAGGAGATCTGGAACGACACCGCCGGGGCGGTGGACGCGGTGGTCTCGGGCGTGGGCACCGGGGGCACCATCACCGGCGTCGGCCAGGTGCTGAAGGCCCGCAAGCCGAGCGTCATGATGATCGCGGTCGAGCCCTCGGCCTCGCCGGTGCTGTCCGGCGGCCAGCCCGGTCCGCACAAGATCCAGGGCATCGGCGGCGGCTTCGTGCCGGCGATCCTGGACCGCGGCGTCATCGACGACATCGTCCAGGTCTCGAACGAGGACTCCTTCGACATGGCCAAGAAGTGCGCCGCCGTCGAGGGCGTGCCGGTGGGCATCTCCTCGGGAGCGGCGCTGGTGGCCGCCTTCGACGTGGCCGCCCGGCCGGAAATGGCCGGCAAGCTCATCGTCACCATCATCCCGAGCTTCGCCGAGCGCTATCTCTCGACCCAGCTCTTCGAAGGGTTCTGAGAAAACAAGGGAGGGACACCCCGTGAACCGCAGCCTTCTGGCGGCGCTGGCCGCCGCCATCCTCGTCGCCGGCTTCGGCGCCTCGGCCCAGCCGGTCCCGGCGAGCGTCGCCGCGGCCGTGGCCGACGCGCACCGGCCGGCCGAGGACCGCGCCCGCGACGGCGCCCGCAAGCCCGCCGAGGTGGTGGCCTTTTCCGGCGTCAAGAGCGGCGACAAGGTGGTCGAGCTGTTGCCTGGGACCGGTTACTTCACCCGCATCTTCAGCAAGATCGTGGGTCCGACCGGCCACGTCTGGGCCCTCGTGCCGGACCCGAAGTCGCCGTTCGCCGAGCCCGCGGCCGCCGCCATCGCCGCCGATCCGGCCTACGGCAACGTCAGCGTCGTCGTCATCGGGCCGACGGACATGGCCGGCCTGCCCCCGCTCGACCTCGTCTGGACGTCCGACAACTACCACGACCTGCACCTGCCGCAGCTGAAGCTCGACGTCGTGGGCCTGGACCGGCAGTGGTTCGCGGCGCTGAAGCCGGGCGGGACCCTGCTCATCATCGACCACGTCGCCCTTCCCGGCTCGCCCGTCCCCGAGACCGCCGACAAGCTGCACCGCATCGATCCGGCGGCCATCCGCCAAGAGGTCGAGTCGGTCGGCTTCAAATTCGACGGTCAGAGCGATGTGCTGCGCAATCCGGCCGATCCGCACACCATCGCGATTTTCGATCCGTCGATCCGCGGCCATACCGACCAGGTCGTCTACCGCTTCGAGAAGCCCTGAGCCGCCGCGCCAGGTGAAGGCGGCCCCCTCCACCGCCCCCGAGAAGCG
>DASYYX010000059.1:0-100259 GCA_035946795.1 Caulobacteraceae bacterium
CGTTTGAGCAGGCTGCTCATGGGCGCCGATCGCTGTAACGGCCTATAAATGCTGCGATATCCGACCTCCAAGCCGTCGGTGCTGTTGCCGGATCGCGGAGCGGTTTTGACAACCGGTCCTTTGTCTAAATCCAGCCGGCCGAACGTTGCCGTTGGTTCCCGAAAGTTCCCGTTGCGCCTCGTCTGGAACCTCGCCGACCATGCACCTAACCGACGGATTGCATTTGGAAAAGACATCCCGGGCGCGTGGATCGCAATCTTCGGAGCGCAAAAAACGGGAACCGGCCGGCCTAGCGCCACCTCGCGCCGCTTGCGCGCCACTCCGCGCCGGTTTGCGCCACCCCGCGCCACCCCGAAGCGTCGCCCGAGGAAGTCGAAATGCGCCGGATCCCGCCGCTTGCGCGCCACCGCGCGCCACTCTGCGCCAGCCGCATTCGAAGCGATTAGACCGTAAAATACGGTGATTTACGGTGGTCAGGTCGACGCCAGCTCGCGGTCGGCCCGTTCGTCGCCTTCGCCGGGAAGGTCGTCGAAAGAGCCGTGGCTGGAGGCGTAGAGGCGGGCGTAGAGGCCGCCGGCGGCAACAAGAGCCGCATGCGTTCCTTGCTCGACGATGCGGCCGCGGTTCAGCACGATGATGCGGTCGGCGTCGCGCACCGTCGCCAGGCGGTGGGCGATGACCAGGCAGGTGCGCCCGGCGAACAGCACCTTCAGCGCCTTCTGGATCGCCTGTTCGGTGAAGCTGTCGATGTTGGCGGTGGCCTCGTCGAGGATGAGGATCTTCGGGTCCGCCACCAGCGCCCGGGCGAAGGCGATCAGCTGCCGCTGGCCCACCGAGACGTTGCGGCCGCGTTGGCCCAGCTGGGTGTTATAGCCCTCGGGGAGGCGGACGATGAAGTCGTGGGCGCTCACCGCCTTGGCCGCGGCGATCACTTCGGCCCGCGTGGCGTCGGTGCGGTAGCGGATGTTCTCCTCGATGGTGCCGGAGAACAGGAAAGGCTCCTGCAACACCATGCCGACCATGCGGCCGAGGGATTCCAGGCTGACCTCGCGCACGTCGACGCCGCCCACGCGCACCACGCCTTGCTGGGTCTCGTAGAAGCGGTGCGCCAGCGAGGTGATCGAGGTCTTGCCCGAGCCGGTCGGGCCGACCAGCGCCACCACCTGCCGCGGCTCGATCTGGAGGGAAACGTCGTGCAGGATCGGCCGACCCGGGTCGTAACCGAAGGTCACGTGCTCCAGCTCCAGGGTCGGAGGCGCGCCCTCCAGCGAGCGGGCTTCGAGCGGATCGGCGATGGTGACCGGCACGTCCAGCACCTCGAAGATGCGGTAGCCGGCGGCCATGGCGCGCTGCATCACGGTGTACTGCATCGACAGCAGTCGGACCGGGTCGAAGAACCGCTGCACCGAGAGGATGAAAGTGACCAGCAAGCCGACTTCGAGCTTGCCCCCGAGCACCTCCTCGCCGCCGACCACGATCACCGAGGCGAAGGCGATGCCGGTGAGAATGTCGACCGTGGGCGTCATGATCGACGACAGCCACGACGCCTTCACCGCCGCCTCGAAGTTGGCGCGGGCCTTGGTCTCGTAGAGCTCGAAGTTCATCGGCTCGCGGCGCGTCTCCTGGACGGTGCGCACGCCGTTGATGTTCTCGGCCAGCGCCCCGTTGGCGATCGAGGAGGCGTCGCGGGCCATGCGGAAGGTGCGCTTCGAAAACGGCAGCCAGACCGCGCGCACGGCGATCAGGGCCGGAATGGTCGCCAGCGTGACCAGGGCAAGCTTCCAGTCGAGCCACAGCAGGACGGCGGTGAAGCCGAAGAGGGTGGCGAAGTCGCCGGCCGCGCCGGTGGAGCTTTCCAGGAACTCCTGCAGGGCGTTCACGTCGCCTTGCAGCCGGGCCATGATCCGGCCGACGTGGGTCTTGTCCAGAAAGCTCAGGGCCACGTCTTGGAGGTGGGCGAACATGGACCGGCGCACATCGAAGATCACCCGTTGCGCCAGGCGCGAGGTCGCCCAGCTGTCGACGAATGTCGCCGCCATGCCGGCGAGCACCACCCCGGCGAAGATGACGAGCAGCCGGTCCAGCCGGCGCACGTCGTGGGCTACTGCTCCGGCGTCGGTGATGGCGCCGATGATCGGTGGGATGGCGACGGTCGTGCCGGCGTTGACCAGCACCGCCGCCTGGGCGAGCAGCAACAGCAGCCGGTGCGGCCTGACGTAGCCGAAGAAACGCCGCAGGATGCGGGTGTCGAAGCCGGCGAAGATCTCCTCCGCGTCCGGGGCGCCCAGGCTGGCGCGCGGGCGACGGCGCGAGGATGGCGCTTCGCCGGCGGCGACCTGGCCCGCGCTCATGGTTGGGCCTCGCTCAGCTTGCGGCGCATCTGCGTCTCGGCGATCGAGTAGCCCTGCTCGGCGCGCGTCTGCAGGGCGAAGAGATCGGCATACTCGCCCCCCAGCGCCAGCAGCTGCTCGTGCGTGCCGCGCTCGACGATCCGGCCCTCCTCGAGCACCAGGATCTCGTCGGCGTGCATCAGCGACGATAGGCGGTGGGCGATGATGATGGTCGCCTTGGCGGCAGTGGCCTCCTCGAGGGCGTCGCGCACCCGCTTTTCGGTGACCGCGTCGATGGCCGCGGTGGAGTCGTCGAAGATCATCACCCCAGGTCCGGGGACGACGCCGCGGGCGATGCTCATCCGCTGCCGCTGACCGCCGGAGAGGGCCACCCCGCGCTCGCCCACCCGCGTCTCGTAGGCGGCCGGCAGGCTGGCGACGTAGTCGTGGATCTGGGCGGTTCGCGCGGCGTCCTCGATCCGCCAGTCCTCGGCCCACGGGTCGGCGTAGGCGACGTTGTTGGTCACCGTGGCGTCGAAGAGAAACGATTCCTGCTGCACCAGGCCGACGTGGGCGCGCAGCGAGGCGAGCGTCACCTCACGGATGTCAGTTCCACCGATGGTGATGCGTCCGGCGCCGACATCGTAGAAGCGGGGGATCAAGTGGGCGATGGTCGACTTGCCGGCGCCTGGCGGCCCGACGATGCCGAGGGTCTGGCCGGGCCGCACCTCGAAGCTGATGTCCTGGATGATGGGCGGGGCGCCCGCTCCGTAGGCGAAGTCGACGTGCTCGAAGCGCAAGACGCCGTCGCCGGGATCGAGCTCGCGGGCGCCTGCCCGATCGGAGATTGCCGGTTTCAGATCCAGGATCTCGAACAGGCGCCCGCCGCAGGTGGTGGCGCGGGCCGCCGAGGCGACCATCCAGGCGATCTGCCGGATCGGGGACTGCAGCAGCACCATGTAGGTGACGAATTCGGTAAGCCGCCCGGCGCTCATGGTTCCCGCGGCGACGCGGTGACCGCCGACCCAGAGCAGCGCCCCCATGGAGCCGTAGAACGAGAGCTGCATGGCCGAGACGCCGCGCAGGCGCACCACGATGCGCTCGTAGGACCAGCCCAGGGCGGCGTTGGCGGCCTCGTCGAACTTGGAGAGCTCGAAAGGCTTGGCGGCGAAGGCGCGCACCACCCGCATGCCCTGGAGGCTCTCCTCCATGACCAGGGTGAGCGCGCTCATCAGCCGCTGCACGTGCATCCAGGTGATCCGCAGCAGGTACCCCATGCGGCCCAGGGCGAAGGCGGCGACGGGAACGAAGGCCAGGCTGATCGCGGCCAGCGATGCATCGGTGGTCACCATCAGGCCGACGGCGATGCCGAGCATCAGCACCAATGTGACCGAATACATCATCCCGTTCTGGATGAAGGTGCGGGCGCCCTCGAGGTCGATCATGCCGCGGGTGATGAGGTCGCCCGAGTGGATTCGGTCGTGGAAGCCGAAGGACAGGCGCTGGAGCTGGGCGAAGTAGTCTAGCCGATAGCGATAGGCGACCTTCTGGCTCACCCACTCCGAGTGGTAGCTGGCGGTCATCGCCATCAGGCCGCGCACCACGCTGGCGAGCATGACCAGGCCGGCGCTGACGATGAGGGCGTCGCGGGCCTGGTGGGCTGTCGCCGCCCGGGCCAGGGCGCTGGCGTACCCGGCGCCACCCGAGGCCGCGCGCAACAGGCGTTCGGCCTCGTTGACGGCATGGCCGAACAGCTTCGGCAGGGTGAGGCTCGCGGCCGCCGAGCCCAGGGAAGCGCCGATCGCCACCGCCACGCGCGCTGGCGCTTCGGCCAGGGCGGCGCCGACGATGCGCTGCAGGACGCGCGGCATCGCCTTGAAGTCGACTCGCGCCTCGGCCGACTTCGAGGCGTTGAGGTCTGGCGACGCGGAAGCGGCCGCGCCGGAGGGATCGGTCATCACGTCGTCTGGATTTGGTGAGCCGGCATTGTGGACAAAGACTCGCCCTTTCGCCAGCCCTGACCGGCCTGTCAGTCGATCCCGAGGACGCGCGCGGCGTTCGCGCCCATCCACTTGGTCCGCACCTCGTCGCTCAGCGGCAGCGCCTGCGTCTCCTCCACCAGCTGCTTGAGGGCGACGCCGAGCGTTCCCCAGCCGCTGGCGAACAGGATCCGGTCCTGCAGCGTGCGCGCGCCATAATAGACGAGCGGCTCGTATCCCGATCCTGGCGCGAGCAGCTGTTTGACGCGCCGGCAGGCGAAGTCGACGAAGATGTTCGGGTGACGCATGGCGATGGCCACCAGCTCCGACACCCACGGCCAGCCCGAAAGTCCGGCGACGATCTTCAGTTCCGGAAAGGCGATGGCGAGGGTGTCGAGCTGAGCCGGATGGGCCAGATCGTGCGGCCGGTCGGAGAGCAGGTGCACCCCGGTGGTGATCCGCGCCGGAATGCCGAGCTCGACGCACTTGGCCAGGAACGGCCGATAGACCGGGTCATCGATGCGACGGCGCTCGCGATAGGAGGCGATCTCGAAGCCTCGGCAGCCCAGCTCCTTGACGCCGCGCTCCAGTTCCTCGACGCCGGCCTCGCCGGTCTCCCCCCAGATGCGGAACCAGGGGATCAGGCGATCGGGGTGCTCGGCCGCCAGCGCGGCGACATCCTCGTTGCTCGCTCGGCGGCCGGCGTTGCCGACGCAGGCCCGCGAAACCCCCGCCCCATCGAGCATGACGATCACCTCGGCGTGGCTCATCGCCCGCTGCATGTGCCGGTCGCACAGCTTCAGCGCCAGGGAGGTGAGCCCTTCGGCCTTCTTGGCCGCCTCGAACTCGGCCGGGGTCAAGCCCAGCGCCCGGGCCCAGCCGCGCCCCATCATGGTGACGTAGCCTTCCTTGTCGAAGCCGCGGCCGGCCTTGATCAGCCGGATGGTGTCCTCGACCGCCTCTTTCGTCGGCGTGTCGCATTCGAAGTCGATGATCTCCATTCGCGGATCGTACCCTTTTTGTTCTTGAACCCCGCCGTCGCTGCTGTAGGTTGCGCCGGCCTGAGGAGGAACCCATGCCCGACGAACTCGTCTTCTACACCAACCCGATGTCGCGCGGACGCATCGTCCGCTGGATGCTGGAGGAAGTCGGGGCGCCCTATCGGACCGAGATCATCGACTACGACAACATGAAATCGGCCGCCTATCTCGCCATCAATCCCATGGCCAAGGTGCCCAGCCTCCGCCATCGCGAGGTCGTCGTCACCGAGTGCGCCGCCATCTGCGCCTACCTCGCCGACGCCTTCCCCGAGGCCGGCCTGGCGCCTCCGATGGGCGACCATGCCCGCGGCGCCTACTTCCGCTGGCTGTTCTTCGCCGCCGGACCGATCGAAGCGGCGATGACCGACAAGCGACTGGGGGTCACCGTAACGCCGGAACAGGAACGCATGGTCGGCTATCGCAATGCCGCCGCCGTGCTGGACGTGGCCGAGGCGGCCGTGGCGAAGAGTTCCTACGTCGCCGGCGAGCGCTTCACCGCCGCCGATGTCTACTTCGGCTCCCAGATCGGCTACGGCATGATGTTCGGGGGCATCGACAAGCGGCCCGCCTTCGAGCGCTACTGGCAGCGCGTCAGCAGCCGCCCGGCGGCCATCCGCGCCAACGAGATCGACGGCGGTATGCCGGCGCCGCAGGCCGCCTGAACGCCGCCTTGTCTCAGGGACCGGCGCCGGCGGTCTTTTCACGCCGGCGCAGGCGCGCCAGGCGCCGCAGGCGCCGCCAGAAGCGGCTCTTCTCGGGTTCCGGATAGGGCTGCAGAAACCGCTGGAACTCCTCGGCGCAGGTGCGCCAGCTGTACTGGAGCGCCCAGCGCCGCACTTGGTCCCGATCGAGTTTCAACGCCGCCAGGCAGGCGTCCTTTAGCCCGGTGGTGGTCGTTTCGGCCAGGACCCCGGCGCCCGATCCCGGAATGAGGTCGATCGGCCCGGGCGCGGGGAAAGCCGCCACCGGCGTGCCGGCGCCCCAGGCCTCGAGGATCACCAGCCCGAAGGTGTCGGTGAGCGAGGGAAAGACGAAGACGTCGGCGTCGGCGTAGCAGGCGGCGAGGTCGTGCTCGAATTTTGGGCCTAGGAAGCGGGCCGCCGGAAACCTGGCCGCCAGCTCGAGGCGCTGAGGACCGTCGCCCACCAGCACCTTGGTTCCGGGAAGATCCAAGCCGAGGAAGGCCTCGAGGTTCTTCTCCGGCGCGATCCGGCCGACGTAGAGCCAGATCGGGCCCTCGAGATCCTCGAAGACACGCGGCTCGTTGTGGCTTCTGGGGCGAAAGAGATCGGTGTCCAGCCCCTTCGACCACAGGGAGATGTTGCGGAAGCCGTGCCGCTCCAGCTCCTTCGCCATCGAAGGCGTGGCCACCATCAAACGTCCCGAAGGTCGGTGGAACCAGCGCATGTAGGCGTAGCCCGCAGCCAAAGGGACCGGCAGGCGCGCCGACACGTATTCCGGAAACTTGGTGTGATAGCTGGTGGTGAACGGCAGCTTCCATTCCAGGCAGATGCGTCTGGCCGCCAGCCCGATCGGCCCTTCGGTGGCGATGTGGATGGCTTCCGGCTCGAACGCCTTGAAGCGATCCTGCACCCTCTCGTAGGCGCCCAACGCCAGCCGGATCTCCGGGTAGGTGGGCAAAGGCACGGTGGCGAACTGGTCCGGGCTGATGACCTCGATAGTATCGCCGAGGTCGCGCAGTTCGGTCACGACGCGGGTGAGGGTGCGGACCACACCGTTCACCTGCGGGGCCCAGGCGTCGGTCGCCAGGAGAATGCGCATCAGCGCGCCGCGGCGGCGGATCCGGTCATGTCCAGCCGATGATATGACTGCAAGGCGGCCGCACTTCAAACCCGGGCATGGGCCATCGTCGCGGACGGTCTGGCCGCGCCCGTCACCCGCGCCAAAAGAAAAGCGCCGCCGGCGGAACCGGCGGCGCTTCCCGGAAGGCTTCGTGAATCGTTCAGGCGGAGGCGAGGACCGTGCGCCGGCGGCGCAGGGCGTAGCCCGCCAGGCCGAACCCGGCGATCAGCATCGCCCAGCTGGCAGGCTCGGGAACAGTCGTAGCCGTGACCGCACCACTGCTCTGCTCATGGTTCACGGCGATGTCGGTGATCTTGATGTAGTAGTTGCCCGGGGTCAGGTTGTCGGTCAGCGTCGGCCCGACCACGAAGGCCGAGGTATCGATGAGCGTGTGCGTACCTCCGGGTGTGCCGCTGTAGAGGGCGAACTGGATCGGCTCGGCCGTCGAGCCCGACTTGGTCAGCAGCGATGCCTGCAGTTGCGAGAGCACGGTAGACGTCGGCAGCAGGTCAAAGGTGAAATTGTAGTTCTTGCCCTGGGTGAGCACCAAGGTCGGAATGGTCAGCGCCTGGCCGGAGTTGAGATTGCCCAGGAAGACCGTCCTCGCCGAAGCGGCGCCGACGGCGGTGGTCGCGATCGCTGCGGCGATGCCGAGCGTCTTCGCAATGCGTATGGCGGCGTTCATCGAAGTATCCCCTCTAGTCGCCCGGGTCACACGGACAACTCGCCCGCGCCAGCCCCTGGAAGCCTTCGTAAAGGTCCATAAACCAAGCGCAAAAAAACGCCAATACGATACAATCTGGAGGCGAGTTTTTGGCGGGAAGACGTCGCCGGGCGCCCGGCGCCCGCCCCTTGACAAGCCAGGGTGAGGCGGGAACGAGAGCGGCGGGCCTGGTGACTGGGCGCCGATTCTCTAAGCCGGAAGGGCGCGCATGATCACCACCGAAGCCGACGCCCTGCCCGGCGCTGCGCCGACGCCGCTTTCGGCTTCGACCCGAACTCGCATCCTGCTCTACCTCAGCGTGCTGGTGATGCTCATCGGCCTTGGCGGGCCCTACTACGGCCTGATCGACATTCCGATCAGCTTCTATCTGAAGAACCGGCTGCACCTCAGCGCCACTGGGGTCGCGGGCTTCAGGCTGATCACCGCCATACCCCTCTATGTGTCGTTCCTGTTCGGCTTCGCCCGAGACCGGTTCAACCCGTTCGGTCTGGGCGACCGCGGCTTCTTCATGCTCTTCGGCGTGGCCACGGCGGCGCTCTACGTCTTCGCCGCCTTCCTGCCGCTCGATCGGACCGCCCTGCTCGCGGCGGTGGTGATGCTCACCTGCGGCTTTCTGTTCGTCCTTTCGGCGCGCGACGGCCTGGCCGCGGCGATCGGACAGCAGCACGTGATGAGCGGCCAGGTGAGCGCGGTGTGGAACATCGTGGCCACGGTTCCGGGGGTGCTGGCCTTTGTGCTGGGCGGCTACCTCAGCAACGAGATGGAGAAGATGACGCCAGCGGAGGCTCTGCGCGTACTTTTCCTCATCGGCGCCCTCGTTCTGCTGGCGGTGGCGCTCTACGGCGCCTGGCGCCCGCGCGTGGTGTTCGACAATGTCCATTCCGAGCGCCGCTCCGGCGGCGTTCTGACCATCAACTGGGGCCGGTTCGCGCGCCACTGGCCGGTCTATCCGGCGCTGCTGATCTGGACGATGTGGAACTTCGCCCCGGGCTCGGTAACGCCGCTGCAGTTCTACCTGCAGAACACCTTGCACGCGAAAGACTCCGACTGGGGGCTGTGGAACGCCATCTTCGCCATCTCGTTTGTGCCCACCTTCTTCGTCTTCGGGCTCCTCTGCCAGCGCTACAAGCTCCGCACCCTGCTCTTCTGGGGAACGGTCGTGGCGGTGCCGCAGATGGTCCCGCTGGCCTTCATCCATTCCGTGCGAGGCTCGTTCTATGGCGCGGCCTTCATGGGCCTTGCCGGCGGCGTCGCCAGCGCCGCCTACATCGACCTCATTATCCGCAGCGCGCCGCCGGGGATGCAGGGCACCATGATGATGCTGCAGGGGGCCCTCTATTGGATCGCCTCGCGCTTCGGCGACGTGCTCGGAACCAACCTCTACCAGCACGCCGGCGGCTTCGTCGTCGATGTCATCGCCATCACCGTGGTGTACGCCTTGATCCTGCCGGCGCTGCTGCTGGTCCCCAAGCGCCTCGTGGCCACCGCCGATGGCGAAATCCCCGAGGGCGGCTTCGCCTGACGATCAGGCGTCGAGCGCCTCCTCCGCCAGGGCGGCCATGCGCAGGGCGCGGCCGGCGTCATCGCCCTCCTGCAAGGTCCAGGAGGCGGAGAGGCCGGTGTAGGCGAGCAGCCACAAGAGCACGCGGCGGCGCTCCAGCCCGCTTTTGGCCGTCACCACGTGAAGACGCGAGCTGAGCCTGGCCGCCGTGCCGACCTCGGCGAGCCACTTGCCGGCTTCACCGAGCGACGGATTGCACAGCATGTTGGCGTAGTCGTAGCCGCGGTCGCCCACGATCCCCTTGGGATCGATGGCGAGCCAGCCGCGCGCTCCGAAGTCGAGCACGTTGTCGTGATGGATATCTCCGTGGAGGACGACGGTCTCGGCCGGCGAGGCCGCCAGCGCCCGCCAGGCCTCGAGAGACCGGAGAAGGACGCCGCCGCGCCGGGGCGCTTCCTGGCGCAGGGCGCGGAACCAGCGCTCGAGCCGAACGACGGTGCGCGGCGCGGGTGTCGGGCGTGGACGATGCAGCCGCCGGACCGCTCCGCAAAGTATGCGGATGGCTTCGTCGTCACCGCCCCGAGCGCTCATCTGCGCCAGCGAGCGTCTGCCCGTCGCCCTTTCCAGCAGCAGGGCCGGCCCTTGGCGGGCGTAGACCGCCGCCGCGCCGTCGCCCTCCCACCACTCCATCACCCGGGCGCTGCGCTGCTCCTCCGGATGGGCGGCCAGCTTGAGCATCGCCGGCTTGCCCCGGAACAACACCGGCGCGAGCCGCGAGCCCCATTCGGTGACGAAGGCTTCGCCGTCGGGCTGCAGGCGCCAGCGGGCCAGCCACGGCTCGAGGGCCGGGGCTACGGGCCTCAAGCGGGGCAGCTCACGTCCAGCGCCGGAAGACCAGCGAGCAGTTGAGCCCGCCGAAGGCGAAGGCGTTCAGCAGCAGCACATCCGCGCCGATGGGGCGGGCGGCCCCGAGCACCAACTCGAGGTCGCAGTCCGGATCAGGCCCCAGATAGTTGAGGACCGGCGGCGCAGTCCTCGCCTCGAGCGCCAGGATCCCGATTACACCCTGCACGACGCTGGCCGCGCCGATCAGGTGGCCGTGAGCGCTCTTGGTGGCGATCACGGGATGATCGCGAAAGCGCTCGCCGAAGATGGCGCGCAGCGCCGCGGCTTCGTTCTTGTCGTTCAGCGGCGTGCCGGTCCCGTGGGCGGAGATCAGCAGTTCGGACTCGTCCACGACGTCCGCACCCTCGAGCGCCCCCCGCATGGCGGCGCAAGCGCCTTCGAGACTGGGCTGGGTCCAATGGAAGGCATCGGACGACATGCCCGTCCCCGCCAATTCGGCGATCGGCCGCGCGCCCCGGGCGCGGGCGTGTTCGAGCGTCTCCAGGACCATGGCGCCGCCGCCCTCGCCCACTGTCATGCCGTCCCGGCCGGAGGAGAAGGGGCGACAGGGCGCGGCGCTGATCGCGCCCAGCGCCTGCCACGCCCGGAGGCAGGCCGGCGTGGCGATCGCCTCGGCGCCTCCGACAACAGCGACCTCGGCCTGGTCCGAGTCGATGAGCGCCGCCCCCTGGGCGATGGCGTGGCCCGAAGAGGCGCAGGCGCTGGAGGTGGCGAACACCGGTCCGCGGATGCCGAATTCCATCGCGACCGCGCTGGCCGGGGCGCTCACCATCACCCTGGGAACCGTCATCGGATGCACCTTGAAGGTGCGCTGGCCGAAGAAGCGCTCGTAGGCAGTCTCGAGCGAGTGGATGCCGGCGAACCCGTGCCCTAGCACCACCGCCGCCCGATCGCCCAGATCGCCATCGACGACGAGCCCCGCCTGGTCCAGCGCCTCACGGGCGGCCTTGAGGGCGAACAGGGAAAAGAGATCGACCGAGCCGCCGATGCGGCGCCCGAGCGCCTCCTCGGTGGCGGCGACGACATCTCCCGGCGCCAGCGCGCACGGCATCGTGACTGGCGCCGGCCCGTTGGGCCCCGGATCGAATTCGTGGTCGAGAATGCCGCCTCGCCCCTCTAGCGACGCTTCGAAAGTCGCCGGCGCGGAAAGGCCGAGCGCCGATATCGCGCCCATGCCGGTGACGACGATGCGCCGCTGGAAACGGGGCACGGCTTCAGGCGATCTTGGGGGCGATCAAAGTTCCGAGCGTGTCGACGAAGCCGCCTAGGTCGGTGACGCCGTCGAAGGCGTCCTGCGGGACTTCGACCTGGTATCGTTCCTCCACGGCGAAAACCACGGTGACGATGTCGACCGAATCGAGCCCGAGATCGGCAAGGGTCGCCTCGCGAGTGAGCTTTCCCCGATCGATGAGCGCCTCCTGAGCGATCAGATCGAACAGCTCCTCATCCTGGCTCGCCATGTATGCCTATTGTCCTGCGACGCCCGGGGCGCCGGAGGAGCCATAGCAAGGCGGCGCCCAAAAGACCAACAGCGCTCAGCTCGGCATATGGGCGGCAAGAACGCGATCGATGATCGAGTCGAGCTGGGCGAGGGAGTTGCACGTCCGGGCGAGATGACAAAAGCGCCGGTAGTCGTTCATCCGCGAATCTCCCTGGCCCCAGTAGGGCTCCGGCTCGGGATTGAGCCACACCACGGCGCGGGCGCGTTCGCTGAGACGGCGCGCCAGGTCCAGCCTGGGATCGGCGAAATTCGAACGCCCGTCGCCGAGGATGATCACGGTGGTCCGCCGGTCGACTCTGGCCTCGTGCAGCGCGAAGAAGTCCGCGAGAGCGCGCCCATAGTCGGTCGGTCGAAAGCCGATACGGCGCAGGACGAGACTGATGGCCTCGTCGATACTCTTCTCGGCCAGCAGATCGTCGACGCTCACCAGGCGGTCGGAAAAGGCGAAGGCGTCGAAGCGCTCCACCGCCTCGCGCAGGCAATACAGGAACAGCAACAGGAAGGCGGCCGCGTCTGCGACCGACCGTGACACGTCGCAAATGGCCACGATCTTCGGTCGTTCGATGGTGCGTCGCCTCCACACCACTTCAAACGGGGTTCCCTGGAACCCCATGCTCCTGCGGATGGTGGCGCGCACGTCGAGCCGACCCTGCTTGCGCCGGCGGCGGCGGCGGACGTAGCGCTTGGCGAGGCGGCGTGCGAGGCGGCGGACCAGCGCCAGCATCGCCTGCCGATCCTCCGGCGCTATCGCCGTCAGTTTCTGTCGCGCCAATATCTGCTCGCGCAGCCGCCGCCCGGTCTCGGGTGTGAACACCTCCGCCTGGGCCCCGACGTACCGGGAAGCGGCCTCGAAAAGATCCCGCCGGCTCTTCGCCAGTCTGTCAGCGAGGGCCTGCTCGCCGGCCTCGCCCCGTCGCAGAGCCTCGAGCCTGGCCTCGAGGGCGCGCATCCCCATCAGGTCGAGCAGGCGGCGCGTCAGCAGGCTGCGCTGGGCGCCCAGGCGAATGTCGGAAACGCCGGCTTCGGTGGCGGCCGATTCCATTGCCGCCGCGATTCCCGGACCGTCGTCCGCGAGCAGCGCCGCCTCGAGGTCGAAGGGGCCAACTTGCCCCTCCGCCGCGTGGCCGCCGATCGGCGCCCGGCGAAAGAAGCGGTCGAAGGTGAGGTCGAAGCGGCGTTCGTCAGCGACGCTCTTGGCCAGCGTGGCGCACAGCGCGTCCTTCAGCAGCCTCCGATCGGCGAAGCCGACGGCGAGGGCGGCGCGGTGGGCGTCGATGGCCTCGGCCGGCGAGATCTCGACGTCGTTGGCGCGCAACGCCGAGAGAAAGTCTTCCAGGCCCGTCGCCGCCGGCACGCCTCACGATCCCGAGGCGGCAAGAAGCTCGCGAATGCGTGGCTCCGCAGCGTTCACGTCCTGCTCGAATTTGAGCAGCAGGTTCAAGGTGTCGCGGACCAGGTCCGGCTCGAGGACGCGGGCGTTGAGCAGCACCAGCGCGCGAGCCCAGTCGACCGTCTCGGAGATCGACGGCGGCTTGCGTAAGTCGAGCTCGCGCAGGGAATGGACGAAAGCGACCAGGCGTCGCCGCAGCCCATCCTCCACGTCCGGCACCCGGCTGGCGACGATCCGGCCCTCCAGTTCGAGGTCGGGAAGCGGAATGTGGAGATGCAGACAACGGCGCTTGAGAGCATCGCCCAGGTCACGCGTGTTGTTCGAGGTCAGGAACACCACCGGCGCGGTCTCCGCCCTGACGACTCCGATCTCCGGTATCGAGACCTGAAAGGCGGAGAGGATCTCGAGAAGGAAGGCCTCGAACGCCTCGTCGGCCTTGTCGACTTCGTCGACCAGCAACACCGCCCCACCCTTGGCGCGGAGAGCGGCTAGCAACGGCCTGGGCTCGAGGAAAGCCTCGGAAAAGAACAGGTCGCCGGTTCCGCGAAGCCGCTGCAGCGCCGAACCCAGGTCGGGCGCGTCGGCGAGCTGGCGGCCCATGTGGTCCTTCAGGATCTGGGTGTACAGTAGCTGCTTGCCGTACTTCCACTCGTAGAGGGCCCGCGACTCGTCGAGGCCCTCGTAACACTGCAGCCGAATGAGCGGCAGGCGCAGCATGGCGGCCGAGGCGAGCGCCAGCTCGGTCTTGCCGACCCCGGCCAAGCCTTCGACGAGCACCGGCTTTTCGAGCTGCGTAGCCATGTAGAGCGCGGTGGCGATGCGGCGCGAGGCGATGTAGCCGACCCCCGCCAGCCCCGCGATCGCCGCTTCCACCGACTCGAGGGCCGCAGAAGTGGGCGAAGCTGCGGCAGGCGTCGGAGAAAGGCTCTTCACAATACCTCGGTCGGCTCGAGCAGGAACCAGCTTAGATCGTCCGCGTCGTGCCAGGCGCAAGATCTGACTGCTCAGGCGCCGGCTCTGCCGGAGAGGCTCTTTTCGTAGATCCGATAGGTCTTGTAGATGCGCGCTCCGCAGCTTTCCAGAATGTGCCGCATCGGCGCGTTGTCCTCCAGGATCCACGAATATTCGGCCTCGCGGAACCCTGCCTTCAGGGCCTCGCGACGGATGGCGTCGATGATCAGGAACGGGGCCAGGGCGCCACGCCGGTCGCGCCCGAACTTGCGCCTGACACCCATCAAGGGAATGCGGCCCCGCCTCACGCCAGTGACTTTCAGGCGCCATAGCAGCTTGAGCCAGCCGAGCGGCAGCAGCCGCCCGCCGAGATCGGCGATGGCGGTGTTCAGGTCAGGCAGGAGTACGCCGAAGCCGGCGATCTCCCCATCGATCTCAGCAAACCACACCAGGCGCGGGTTGAGGATGAGGCGCAGGGATTCGGCCAAATGTCGGGTCTCGGCTTCTGTCACCGGAGTCCAGCCCCAGTTCTCCGACCAGGCGTCGTTGAGAATCTCCACCAAGGCGCGCACGTCTTCGCCGAAGTGGTTCATGCGCACCGGCCGCAGCACGATGCCGCGCGGCGGCGGGCGATCGAGCCGGGCGCGGACGGCGGCGCTGACGTCGGTCACGCCGGAGACGTAGGCGTACACATCCTTGGCCTTGGCGTAACCCAGCTGCTGGATGCGAGCCGCCGCGTACGGCGGGTCATGGCCCATCATGAACATGGGCGGGGTGTCGAAGCCCTCGACCAGGAGGCCAACCTCTTCGTTGATGGAGAGGTTGAAGGGGCCCATCGCTCGGGTCTTGCCGCGCGCCTCGAGCCAGCGCTCGGCGACATCGAAGAGGGCTGCGAAGGTCTCGGGATCGTCCTCGGCGCAGATCATGCCGAAGTGGCCCGTCGGCGCGGCGCCATCGGCGGGCGCCAGCTGGTCGATCTGGGCGCTGATCCGGCCGACGTCGACGCCGCCGCGGCGCGCGAGCCAGAACTGGCAGTCGGCGTGCTCGAAGAATGGGTTGTGCTTGGGGGACAAGGCCTCGCGGCGCTCGAACAGCAGCGGGGCGACATACTTCGGGTCATCCGCCATCAGGCGCATGGGCGCCCGGATGAAGCGCTCCAGCTCCCGGTCATCAGTGACCGGCACGATGTCCAGCGACGACGTCATCCCTCGGCGTATAGCAGTATGCTCACGGCGCCTGCGGCAAAGCCGATCGGCGCCCCCCAGGCGGCGGCGAAGGGCGGCAGGGTTCCGGTCTGCCCCATCGCGGTCAGCAGGCCGTCGACGACGAGATAGAGAAGCCCGCAGCCGAGGCCGAAGATTACCGGAGCGGTGCGGTTGCTGCGCGCATGGCCGAGCGCGGTGGGCAGGGCCAGCAGCAGCATGATGATGGGGGCGAACCCCTCGGCGACGGTGCGGTAGAGGCGCGTCTTGAATTCGCTCGGGCTCTTGTTCACCGGACCCTTGCCGAACAGAGACCGCAGGGCGGCGCCTGAGGTGATTTCATAGGCGCTGGAGAACAGCCGGGCGACATCATTGGCCTGGAGAGGCGTGCGCCAGTCCATCGCGCCCGCCGTCGTCGCCTGCGCCCGAGCCTGATCGAGGTCGGTGATCGTCACATCATGCAGGCGCCAGCCATTCGCCTCTTTGGTCGCAGAG
Source organism: Caulobacteraceae bacterium (assembly GCA_035946795.1). Classification (GTDB taxonomy): domain Bacteria; phylum Pseudomonadota; class Alphaproteobacteria; order Caulobacterales; family Caulobacteraceae; genus Acaudatibacter. Next base: position 15,823 of record DASYYX010000059.1, read on the forward strand.
GCGGCCTGGATGCGTCGCGTCAAGGCCTTGCTGTGGTCCCGTTCGTACACGGAAACCCCGCTGAGCGTGTCGCCCGACGGACTGGCCGAACGGACCACGACGATGTCGTCGCCGATCCGGAACCAGCGGGGCGCCGGCGCCTGCTTGGCGCCCGGCGCGCTCGCCACCCACCAGCTCGCCAGGGCCTGTTCGGCGCGCGGCGTCACCTGGTCGGCGACCACCATGTCCAGGACCGCGAAACTCAGGGCAACGGGCAGCGTCCGTTTGAATATCTGCCACAGTGACAGTCCGGTTATGCGCATGACCACGAGTTCGCTGTTCCTGGCCAGCTGACTGAAGGCGAAGATCGCGCCAGCCAGGACGGCGAACGGCGCTGCCTGCTGGAACATGAACGGCAGCCGCAGCGCCATGAAGCGAAAGATCTGCAGGACACCGCCGCGGGCCAGAATGTCGCTGGTGCGCTCGAGCAGGTCGATGAGCTGAAGCAAGCCGAGCAGCGCCGCCGCCGCCGCCGCCGTTCGCACCAACATCATTCTGGTCAGATAAGCCGAGAGGCTGAGCCCCCCGCTCTTGCGCATCGCCGTCGGCGGCGCTCGCGTCCGCTTGTCGAACATCGACTCGACCCGGGCGAAGAAGCCGGAGATCGGTGTCTCGCCCGGACGTCGACGGCTGGAGAAGAAGATCCAGAAGGTCAGCGCCGCCATGACGACGAAGATGGCGCCTTCCATGAGGAGCGGGTCGACCGTTCCCGCGGCGGCGAAGCTCTTTCCCATGGTCACGGCGTGGTGGAAGGCCACCAGGGCCACCGCCCCGAAGATCATCCCGGGCGCGCGGCGGCCGCGCTTGGCGGCGAGCGCCAGGGGGAGAGCCAGCAGGGGCAAGAACGGAATCGCCAGAGATCGCACGATCCTGGAGTAGAACTCGGCCGCCAGGACCCGTTTGGGTATGAGCGCATCGGGCCGGCGCATCTCCTGCGCCAACTCAGTGAGCGTGAGTTCCTGCTCGTCGCCGCCGCGCGGAGCCAGGGACTTGCCGCCACCCAGCACCTCCTGGTCGGAAAAATCGCCGAAGCGAAGAAGACGGGGGGAGCCCTTAGGCCCGTCGACCAGCAGCAAGCCGCCGCGAAGGTCCAGCTCCGTGGTCTTGCCGTCGGGCAGCAGGGCCAGCGTGCCGCGGGTGGCCGTGACGATGGCCTCACCGTCCTTGGTCTTGCGGCGGATGAACACACCGGCGAGCGAGCGGCCGGTGGCGTCGGCGTTGTCGGCGGTGATGGTGAAGTCCGGCCCGGCGCTCATGAAGACTTCCGGATTGAGCTGGGCCGTCCAACCAGCGTCGGTGGCGGCGTTCAGCACCGCCCGGTAGCCGTATCGGCTGTACGGCTGCAGCCACCCGAGCAGGACAAGGCTGAACAGGCCCAGGGCGACGCCGACGGCGAACAGCGGCGCGACCAGGCGCTCGAACGACACTCCGCCGGCCAGCAGCGCGCCGATTTCGCTTTCCTCGTCCAGGCGGGCGATGACGATGAACATCGCCACGAAGAACGAGGCCGGGAGCGCAAGGCCCAGCTGGTACGGGACGAGATCGGTGATCAGGCCGAAGAGATAGCCAAGGCGGGCGCCGTTCGAGGAAAGTTCGTTGATCAGCCGCAGCGTCTGCTCGAGCAGGAAGGCGACCAAGGTGACGCCGAGCACTGCCAGAGCCGGCATCGCCAGCTGCCGAAGCAGATAGCCGTCGAGGATCGACGGCCGCCAGCGAAGCTTGAAGGGAGCGGCGACAGCCGACGCCATTAGGCACTCAAGTTAGATGACGGCTCCAGCGCGGCGTCGATCGGCGGAAAGGAACCCGAGCTGACGCCCGACATCGGCGAATATGGCAAGCGCCGTGTCGATCTGGTCGTCGGTGTGAGCGGCGCTGACGCTGGTGCGCAGCAGTCTGACGTTGGTAGGGGTGGCCGGGGGCACCGCCAGATTGAGATAGAGACCGGCATCCAGGAGCATCTTCCAGAAGGTGACGGCGGTCTCCTCGTCCGGCATGGCCACGGCGACAATGGGATTGGCTTCCGGGCCGGTCTGGAAGCCCATGGCGTTCAGCCCGTCATAAAGCCGATGGGCGTTGCGCATCAGCACGGTCCGAAGGCGCGGTTCGGCGCGAATCTTGGCCAGCGCCTCCAATGTCGAGGCGATGATCCCCGGCGGCAGCGAGGCGGTGAACATGTAGGGCCGGCTCACCACGCGCAGGATTTCGAAATCGGCGTTGTCCGACACGCAGAAGCCGCCGACGCTGCCCAGCGATTTCGAAAATGTGCCGACTATGAAGTCGATGTCGGCTTCGACACCGGCGGCTTCGGCGAGGCCGCGGCCGGTCGCGCCGAGCACGCCCAGCGAATGGGCTTCGTCGACGAGCAGGTAGGCGCCGGTTTCGCGCTTGATTGCGGCGATCTCGCGCAACGGCGCGGTGTCGCCGATCATCGAATAGATCCCCTCGACGACGATCAGGCGTTCGCCCGGAGAGCCGGCGAGGCGCTTGAGCCTCTTGTGAAGGTCCTCGGGGCTGTTGTGGCGGAAGCGGATCACTTCGGCCCCGCCGAGCCTGGAGCCGTCGTAGATGCTGGCGTGGCTGTCGGCGTCGAGAAGCAGATGGTCGCCCCGGCCCACCAGGGCGGAGAGCACCCCGAGGTTCGCCTGGTAGCCGGTGGAGAACACCATGGCGTGCCGGCGGCCGTAGAAATCGGCGAGCGCCTGCTCCAGCTTGGCGTGACCCTCGTAGGTCCCGTTGGCGACGCGCGATCCGGTAGTGCCCGTCCCTTGGCTGCGCGTCGCTTCGACGGCCCGCTCGATGCACTCAGGGTCGAACGTCAGGCCCAGGTAGTTGTTGGTCCCCAGCAAAATCGTCCGGCGTCCGTTGAGCACGCCTTCGGTCGGCGACAGGACGTGGTCGAAACGCACGTTGGCCGGGTCAACGCCGCGATCCTTGAGGGCGTCATAGGCGGCCTTGTAGTGCGCGTGCTTGGCGAGGATGGACATGAAGCTCAGCCCCCTCTGCGCGCTTCCGAAACCGCATGGATCAGATCCGCCACCGTCTGAACCTGAGTGATCCGATCCAGAGGGATTGAGATATCATAATGATCCTCGATCGCCATGACAAAATTCATGACAGCTAGCGAATCCATGCCGAGATCCTCGACAATATCGGTGTTTCCGTTGATCTGGACGGGACGCCCGAGAACCTCAGCGAATATCGCCGCGACCTCATCCTGGATCGATGGCGCGGAATCGCTCAAGCCCCCATCTACTAACACCAATTTGTGATTGTCCCGCATGCAACGCATCCGCTGTGTCGCTTCGCGGCGGAAGCCCCAAGACACCGTAACAGGTTTGCGACGATAGCTTCAACTACGCACGCCTGGGGTTAACAATGGCCCACAGCCGGGGCTCATGAAAAACCGGCCAGCGGGCGTCCTGTTCGCCCCTCAGCCGAATGCGCCGGCGAGGAAGAGCGTTTTGGCGCGGGAGCGGCTCAATTTGCCGGACGAGGTCTGCGGCAGACTATGGGGAGGCGCCAAGGTCACCTCGGCTTCCAGGCCGTGCCGCATCCTGATCAGGTTGGCGACCTGGGCGCGGATCGCTTCGCGCGCAGCGGCCTCCGAGCTCCGGCATTGCACCAGGGCGACGACACTTTCCTCCTCGCCCTTCTGAACCGAGAACACCGCGACATCGCCGCTGCGGATCCCGGCGATCTCCTTCTCCGCCGTCCATTCGAGATCCTGGGGCCAGATATTGCGGCCATTGATGATCATCAGATCCTTCGCCCGCCCGGTGATGACGATCTGATCGTTGACGCGATATCCGAGGTCGCCGGTGTCCAGCCAACCCTCAGGCGAGAGCACCTTGGCGCTCTGGTCCGGTTCGTCGAAATAGGCCTGCATCAGGCTCGGTCCCGCGGCGAAGATGCGCCCGACCCGGCGCTCTCCCACAGGGGCGCCAGCGCCATCCCGAACCTCGAGCCGATGCCCGGGCAGCGGCCGGCCGCAGAGCGCGAACTCGCGGATGCGGGCGTTGGCGCGCGCGGGTGGCGCGGCGCATTGGTCCCGCTCCAGGCGTTCGAGATCGACCACATCCGTGCGCAGGCCCTGCCCGAGGGGACTTAAGGTGAGCGCCAAGGTCGCCTCAGCCATGCCATAGCTGGCGACGAAGGCGCGGTCGTCGAAGCCGAACGACGAGAACGCCTCGGTGAAGCGGCGCAAGGCGTCCGGCCGGATCATCTCGCCTCCCAGACCGGCGATCCTCCATGTCGAAAGCTCGAGCGAGTCGGCGAGCGCCCCGGCCCGCCGCGCCGCCAGCTCGTAGCCGAACGTCGGCGCATAGGAGATGGTCCCGCCGTTGGAAGAGATGAGGTCGAGCCACAGCGTCGGCCGGCGCACGAAAGCGCTGGTGGAGGCAAGGTCGAGCGACACCTGGAAAGCCAGGGCCGTCAGCAACATGCCGACAAGACCCATGTCGTGATAGAGCGGCAGCCAGGAGACCGCCCGGTCGGTGCTGGAAACGCCGAGTCCGTCAGCGCCGATGGCGCGGATGTTCGCCATCAGCGCCTTCTGGGTGACCGCAACACCCAGAGGGAAGCGCGTGCTTCCGGACGAGAACTGCAGATAGCAGAGCCCGCCTGGATCCGGGTCGCGCAGTGTCGACGCGCCCCGATCAGGAAGCTCTTCCAATCCGCCTGCGAACGAAAGCGCCAGTTCCTCGCCGGCCTCGCGGAACCACGGCGCCAGTGCTGCGGGCGCCAGCGCCGCGGCGGCGCGCGCCGAACGGAGAAGCCGGCGCAGGTGCTCCAGATAGGCGTCCTTGCCGCCGAAAGGCGCAGGCAGAGGCAATGGCGCCGGCGTGAGCCCGGCGTATTGGCAGGCGAAGAACGCCCTCAGGAATTCGCCGTCGCTGTCGGCCGCAAGGCCGATGCGATCGCCATGTTCAAATCCCGCGGCGACCATCCGGCGAGCCAGCGCGACCGCCTCCTCGCGCAACCGCGCATAGGGCAAGGCCTCGGTCAACTCGCCGCGAACGGAGTAGATGTTGATCCCGGTAGGCTGCCCGGCGGCGAAATCCAGGGCCTCGCAGATGGTCGTGAAGTCGCCCTGGCGCGTACGCCTCTCCGGCGCAGTTGGGGTCGGGGTGAGCGTCGATGTTCGCAAACCGGATCTCTTGGCGAAGCGACTCAAACTGGCCTTGATGGTGACACGCGCCCCGCTTGGGCGTCATTATCCCCAAGCTTGCAAGGGGCTGATAGTCGATCGGCGGCGCGGAAGTCGAGCGGGCTGCAAGGCGGAGAGGCGATGAGCGAGCTGGAAGCGGGCGCCGCGGACCTCCGGATTTCCGGCCGCCCGAGCCTGGGCGCGTTGATGCAAGAGGCTTTCCACGCGCAGGCCTGGGGACGCGAGCGTCGGCGTGATCTTCGGCCGCTGACGCGGCTGGCGCCTTTCGTCGCGCGTCATCTGTGGGATCTCTTCTTCGGGGTCCTGTTCATCACGATTTCGACGACTTCGATGCTCGCCCTTACCTTCGGGCTCCGCCAGGTCATCGACCGTTTCGAGCTGCACAGCTTCAAGATGCTCGAGCGGGCCTTCCTGTTCATGGCCGCCGGCGCGGTTCTTTTCGCCGCCACCACAGGGCTGCGAATCTACTTCGTGCAGAAGCTCGGCGAGCGCGTGGTGGCGGACCTGCGCAAGCATGTTTTCAGACACGTGCTGGCGCTCGATCTCGCCCACTTCCTCCGGCTTCGGACCGGCGAGGTCCTGTCGCGAATGACCACCGACATGACCATCGTCGAGAGGACCGTCGGGGCGGTCGCGCCGGCCGCCCTGCGCAACCTCCTCGTCCTGACCGGCGCTCTGACCATGATCGTCATCTTCAGCCCGAATTTCACTCTGCTGGTGCTGATGATGCTGCCGGTCTTGCTCACGCCGCTCTTTCTCCTGGGCAAGCGCGTGCAGCGCCTGTCGGTCAGGGCCCAGGATCGGTTCGCCGAAGCGATGGGCTGCGCCGGCGAGGGCCTCGAGGCGGTTGAAACCGTCCAGGCGTTCGGGCGCGAAGACGCCATCGCCCGCCGCTTCGACCGCTTCATCGAGAGCGCCTTCGACGCGTCCCTGGCCCAGTTGCGCGCCCGCGGGCTCATGTCGGCAGTCATGATCACCCTGGTCTTTGCCGGTCTGCTGATCCTGTTATTCGAATGCGCCTTGGCCGTATTCGTCCAGCGCACCGCCACGGGAGCGCCCCGGATGACCGGCGGCACTCTGCTGCAATTGCTCTTTCTGGCGCTGTTCGCCGCCAACGCCGTGCGCGAGCTTTCGGAGGTTTGGGGCGAGATTCAGAAGGCGTCTGGAGCAGCCGCGCGCGTCGCTCAAATGATGGACACGACGCCCACGATCTGCTCCCCAAAGCGCCCCCGCCCCTTGCCCAAGCCGCCCCGTGGCGAGGTCGCCTTCGAAAACGTGCGCTTCTCCTATCCCGGCCGCACGGGGCCGCCGGCTCTCGCCGGCTTCTCCCTCAGAGTTCGACCCGGGGAGAGAGTGGCGCTGGTTGGGCCGTCGGGCGCAGGAAAAAGCACCGTCCTTCGGCTGCTGCTGCGGTTCTACGATCCGGACTCCGGCATCGTTCGGGTCGACGGGGTCGATCTCAAGGCAGCCGATCCGCGGCAGGTTCGTGAGCGCATGGCGCTGGTGGCCCAGGATACGCCGCTGTTCTCCGGTTCGGCGGCGGAGAACATCGCCTTCGGGCGCGAGGGGGCCACGCCCGAACAGATCCGGGACGCGGCCCTGGCGGCCCAGGCCGAGGGTTTCCTGTCGCTGCTGCCCCTCGGCTTCGACACCCCGGTGGGCGAACGGGCCAAGACCCTGTCCGGGGGCCAGCGGCAGAGGCTGGCGATCGCGCGAGCGTTGCTGCGGGCTTCGCCGATCCTGCTGCTCGACGAAGCGACCAGCGCCCTCGACGCCGAAAACGAGCGCCTCGTCCAACAGGCGCTGCACGAAGCCATGGCCGGACGCACGACCCTGGTCATCGCCCACCGGCTGGCGACGGTCCTGGAAGCCGACCGCATCGTGGTCATGGATGCCGGCCGGGTGGTCGAGGAGGGCCGCCACACCGAACTTCTGGCTCGCGGCGGCCTCTATGCCCGCTTGGCGGAGCTGCAGTTCACCGCCAAGGCGGCTTGATCGGGGCGGCCGGGCTCAGGCGCGCGTCTCGAGGTCGAATCGTCTTCGCAGGCGCGATCGCCAGATCAGCAGGCCCGCGAGCACGGCATTGAGGGCCAGGGCCTCGAAGCCGAGGTACCAGAGGGGACTCCCGGCGAGCATGGCCGCGAAGGTCGCCAGCGTGCGCGTGTTCGAGTCCAGGACGCACCCGGCGCGCACCTGGGCCGCAAAAGCGCGTCGATAGCGGACGCGCGATTCGGCCGGGTCGGCAGCCAGGCCCACGGTGCGCTCGAGTTCCTCCTCGCCGCCTCCGAACCCGCTGGAAACAGCCACGTATATCCGCCCGATCAGCGCCTGTAGCGGGCCGGCGACCGCCAACGCCTGCAGGTTCTGCCGCATCCACGTCGCGCCATAGACGGCGCGGCGGTAGGATTTGCGCCACGTCTCATACGCGTTCGACTGGACGAAATGGGACCCGGCCGCGGCGACGACAGCGAGCCAAGCCAGAGGGCCGATCTGCCGCGCCGCAACCCAACCGAAGGCGAGATAGAGCAGACCCTGGCTCAGGTGGTCGCACACGCCATCCACCAGTTCCCCGATCGGCGAGGCGCGGCCGGTCCGGCGCGCCAGCTCCCCGTCGGCGCCGTCCAGTACGTGCCAGATGTATTGGCAGGCGAGGCCGCCTAAGGCTCCGAAGGGCCAGGGAAGGGCGACATAGGCGGCCGCGGCAGCGGCCGCAGGGATTACGCTTGCCGCCGAGACCTGGTTGGGGGTGACGGGTGTTCCGATCAGAGCTCGCGCCAGCGCTCGCGCCAGCGGATGCACCAGGGCAAGGTTGGTCGGATCCTCGATCTCGGCCGGGCGGCCCGGCGCACCGTTTGCTTGGGCGTCGACCGCTTGCACAGCGACCACCTGAGGCTCCCCACGTCGCGGCGCGCCGCCGCGCGGCTTGTGACAATAGTGTTGCAGAGCTAGCCTCTAGCGGGCTAGGCGGCCGTTTTCAAAATCGATCGCCCAAGGCCGTGGCGCGTCGATTCCAAGGCGCGTCTTGTCGCTCAGCGGGTAGGGAGAGTTCATGGCCAAGATCCGGGTGGCGATCGTGGGCGTCGGCAATTGCGCCAGCTCGCTGGTGCAGGGTGTCACCTATTATCGCCAGGCGAACGACAACACGGTCGGGCTGATGCACTGGGATCTGGGCGGCTACGAGCCGACGGACCTGGAGTTCGCGGCCGCCTTTGATGTCGACGAACGCAAAGTCGGGGCCGACCTGTCGGACGCGATCTTCGCCAAGCCCAACTGCACCGCCGTCTTCGCCCGGCCGGCCGCGTCCGGGATCGTGGTGCGCATGGGCGTCGTGCTAGACGGCGTCGCCGAGCACATGGCCTCCGTGCCGAGCGATCGCAGCTTCCGCATCGCCCAGGCGCCCCAGCCCACGGCGGACGAGATCGTCGGCGCCCTGAAGGAAGCGCGGGTCGATGTGCTGGTGAACTTCCTGCCGGTCGGATCCGAGGAGGCGGTGAAGTTCTACATGCAGTGCGCCCTCGATGCGGGGGTCGGCGTCGTCAACTGCATGCCGGTGTTCATCGCTTCCGATCCGGAGTGGGAGCAACGGTTCAAGAACGCCCGGCTGCCGATCGTTGGCGACGATATCAAGGCTCAGTTCGGGGCCACGATCGTGCACCGGACCTTGAGCAACCTGATGCGGCAGCGCGGCGTCCGGCTGGACCGCACCTATCAACTCAACACCGGGGGCAACACCGACTTCCTGAATATGATGGATCGGGGCCGCCTGACCTCGAAGAAGATCTCGAAAACCGAGGCGGTGCAGGCGGTGCTCGCCGAACGCCTCGCCGACGAAAACATCCACGTTGGGCCGAGCGATTATGTGCCCTGGCTCAACGACAACAAGCTCTGCTTCCTGCGCCTCGAAGGCGCGCTCTTCGGCGCCGTGCCGATGAACATCGAGGTGCGGCTTTCAGTGGAGGACTCGCCCAATTCAGCGGGCGTGGTCATCGATGCGGTCCGCTGCTGCAAACTGGCGCTGGAGCGCGGGCAATCAGGAGCGCTCGTGGGACCCTCGGCGTTCTTCTGCAAGCACCCGCCGCATCAGTTCACCGACGACGAAGCGCAGCGGATGACCGAGCGCTTCATTCACCCGGCCTCGAGCGCGCGCGGACCGCTCAAGTGCCTGATCGTCGCCGCCGGCCAGGGGACGAGATTCCGGGACGTCGCCCCATCCAAGCCGCTGGCGCCGATCAAGGGCGTACCACTGATCGAACGCGTGATCGTCAACGCTCAGGCCGCCGGGCTCACAGATTTCGTGGTCGTCACTGGATACGAGGGCGGCCGCGTCGAGAATTTCCTTGCAGGTCTGGCGGCGCGTCGCGGCGTCGCCGTCACGTGCGTCCGCAACCCCGAGTTCCGGTTGGCGAATGGTCTGTCGGTCGTGGCGGCCGAGGCGCAACTTGGCGAACAATTTGTGCTGCTGATGGCCGACCATCTCTTCGATCCTTCGATCCTGACCGACATGATCGCCGGCGGCGGCGATCCGGATGGCGTCGTGCTGGCGATCGACAGGCGCCTGAAGAGTCCGCTCATCGACCCCGATGACGTCACCCGCGTGCGCACCGACGGTGGCGGCGCGATCCGCGCCATCGGCAAGGGCCTTACGCCCTACAACGCCGTCGACACCGGTGTCTTCCTGGCCTCGCGAGCCCTGATCGACTCCATCCGCGCCGACCATGAGTCGGGGGGCGAGGGATCGATATCGGCGGGCATGCAGCGGCTGGCCAGCGCCGGGCTGGCGCATGCCTTCGACATCGGCGACCGCTTCTGGCTGGACATCGATGACGCCGTGGCCCACGGCGAAGCCGAACGCCTGAGCGTTTAGCCTCCGAGGGCGGCCAAGGCCGTCGGCTGCGCCTGCTCGACGAAGAGACGACTGTAGGCGTCCACCATCTCGCCAATGCCGAAACTGCGCGCCCGGTGGGTTCCCGCTGCGGCCAGGCGCGCGGCGTTTTCGGGATCTCGCAGCAGCCCGTCCATGGCCTCGGCGAAAGCGAGGGCGTCTTCGGGCGGAACAACGATGCCGCTTCTGCCGTGCTGGACCACTTCGGCGGGACCGTAGTCACACGCGGTCACCAGGGCCGGCGCGCCGCACGCCATGGCCTCCGCCACGACGCTGGGAAAGCCTTCCCACCTTGACGACAGCACGAACAGGCGAGCCCTGGCGAACCATGCCCAGGGATTGGGGGTGAATCCGAGAAAGCGCACCCGCTCGCCGACACCGAGCTCGGCGGCTTGGCGGCGCAGGTCGGCCTCCAGGGTTCCGCGGCCCAGGATGACGAGATCGAACTCGCGGGCCGCGGGGCTGGCGGCAAACGCCCGCAGGAGCACGTCGTGCCCTTTCTGGTATTCGAGCCGGCCGGCGGTGACGATGAACGGCCGCTGCTGGGAAGTCGGCAGCGGCTCGCGCGACCGTCGCTGCACCTCGCTCAGATCGATCGGATTGTGGATCACGCGAACTCGCGATGGGTCCAAATCGAGGGCGTGGCGCAGGCCGTTCGCCATTTCGTGCGAGTTGGCCAGGAAACAGTCGGCGGCGCGATAACAGCGCCGGGTCAGCGTCTTGATCAGCGCCCGGCCGGCCGGGTTGGCGATCTCGTCGTCGATCACCGCGTCGGTATTGTTGCCCTCCCGCGCGATCCATTTCGGCCGCTGCGCTCCCAGCCCTTTGAGCACGAAATAGGTCAGCACGCTCATGCCCTTGAGGAAGCTCATCACCACCTGCGGCCGGTGGGCGCGGATCATGCTGGACACGTTGGCCGGAGCCAGCACGGCCCCGGCGATCAGCCGCTGGGGTCGGTAGAAGCTCGAGTTGTGGCCCTCGAAGGCGAGGAAATCCTGGCCGACGGGGGAGACGTGGATACGGCTGTGGTCGTCGGCGTCTTCCAGGAACGGGCCAGCCTTGCGAAGCAGACCCATGCGGACATCGATCAGGGCCTTGTCGCAACGATTGAGGAGATGAACGGCCACGCGCTCGGCGCCGCCGCCGTGCAGGGACGACAGCAGCAGCATGACGCGCACCGGTTCGTTCATGCTATCTCCCGCCCGCCCGATCCTGTAAGCCGCTTGTCGTTCTAGCCGTGGTTCGCGCCAGCGGGCAATGTTGAGGCGAAAGGTGCGCCGGTGACCCAGGGCGGGGCCCACTGCCGATTCGAATGGCTCATGGGCGCCCCGGCCTTCTGGGCGCGCGTCGATCGCGATCTGCGCAGCGCCAAGCGCCGAGCCCTGGCCCAGGCGATGACTTTCGAGGGCGACGCCGCCGGGCAGGCGATGGCGACGTCGATCGTGGCGAGTGGGGCTGCTGACCGGCGCGTGCTCGTGGACGATTACACACGGGTGTGCGTGAACGACCGCTGGCGCCTGAGCCTTGCGGCCCTGCTCGATCGTGAGCTGCAACGCGAAGGTCACGAGACCCGGGCGATGTTCGCCAGGCTGGTGACGCTGGGCGTCCGCGTCAGGCGCACCAACCCCATCGACGGCCGACCGCTTCGCTTTATCGCCCGCAACCACAAGAAGCTGATCGTCGCCGACGACGTCGCCTATATCGGCGGCATCAATTTCGCTGACCACAACTTTGCCTGGCGCGATTTCATGTTGCGCATCGAAGGCGCGGCGGAAGCAGATTTCCTGGCCGCCGACTTCGACGCCACCTGGGCCGGCCGACCGCGCGCCCAGCGTCGCGAGTTTCCGGGCTTGAAGCTGCACGCGCTCGACGGCCGGACGAACGTCGTTGGGTTCGCAGCCGTCTTCTCGCTGATCGAGAACGCCTGCCAGACGGTGACGGTGCTGACGCCCTATCTCACCTTTCCTTTCAGCACCGCGCTCAAGAAGGCGCGCGCCCGCGGAGTGCGCGTGCATCTCATCACCCCGGAGGCCAACAACAAGCCAACGGTCATGCGCGCCCTCTTCGCGGCGGCCGAACGCGACGGCTTCGACCTGTCGCTGACCGACGGCATGAGCCATTGCAAGGCCATGCTGGTCGACGGTCAGGCCCTCGTCGTCGGATCCTCGAACTTCGACTTCGTCAGCCACGCGGCCGAGGAGGAGTTCGTCGCCATTGTCACCGACGCCGGCGCGATCGGCGAATTCGAGCGCGCAGTGCTGCGGCCCGTCCTGGACATCAGCCGGTCGGCCCAAGCCCGGCCGGCGGCGCCCGTCGCCTGGGGGTCGGAGCTGTTCTTGCGCATCTGCGGGCTGGTGGCGCAACTGGCGCGAAACGCCCCCCGCGGCGTCGCCGATTGGCCGGGGTCGGGTCCGGCGAGGACCGCCCGAGGCGCGCGGTCGCGGCGTCTTGAGGCGGAAGGGCCGCTCCCGGCCGAAGGATTCGACTGAGATCGCCCTAGGCGGTCGCTGGGGCAGGCGACAGGACGCTCCTTGTCGATGGCGGCGGCGGGCGCTGGGGCGAGCGCCAGGCGTCAAGAAAGCTCGCCTGATGCACGCAGCTGACAGTGCAGTAGGGGGCGCAGGCCTTGGCCGTGTGATAGGCGGCGTCGATCTCTGCCGCCCCATAGCGCTCCAGCGGAATCCCCGGGTCGCCCCTCTGCTGAGAGCAATAGTGCACCAAGCCATCTTCGCAGATGTAGAGGTAGCGGGCGCCGGCGCGGCAGCGCCAGTTGTTCGGCTTCCCCTCCATCAGGTTCTTCTGGAACATCAGGTAGTTGAGGCGGTGCGCCCAGGAGCCTGAAGCCATCAGCTCACGGTAGACCGCCTTCTGTGTATCCGAGAGCGGCTCGAGATGTCCGCGATCGTCGTGCAGCACGCCCACGGTGTGGGAAAAGCCGAGGGCTCTGGCCGCCCGGCCGACTTCGAGCGCGTCGCGCGTGCGCTCCTCGGAGATTCCGAGGACCGAGTTGATGTTGACGTGAAAGCGCGCGAGCCGGGCGAGGCGGGCCAGCTTCGGGCGCAGTGACTTCAGCGTCTTCAGGGAGACGGCGTCGGGTTTCACCCCGTCAATCGAAATCTGTAGCTCGTGCAGGCCGGCGGCGTTCAGCGCCTGAATGCGCCTGGCGCTCAACAGAAAGCCATTGGTGATTACGGTGGCGACCATGCCGTGCGCGCGGATCCTCCGGATCACCTCTTCCAGCCCCGGATGGGTGAGCGGCTCGCCACCGGTGAGGGTGACGATCTGTGTGCCCAGGCTCGCCAGGGCCTCGATCCGCGTCAGCAGCAGCGGAAGGGCGACCGGCTTGGAGACCTTGTCGAACTCGCTGCAATAGGCGCAGTCGAGATTGCAGAATCGGGTGACCACTACGTGCGCCAGCAAGGGGCGGCGGGTCGAGCTGACGATGTTCGCAGCCGCACCCAGGCTTCTCCAGACCGTGACTCCCGCCATTGCGCGCGCTCTAGCCCATCACCGGTGATTCAAGCGGACGGTGATCGTCGTCGTTCCCGCTGCGGCCGCGAACCTGACCTGCTCGAACGATGGCGCGCTGAACAGGATCGTAGGATTCCTCGAGAACCCGAACGGCTCGATGCGGAAGAGTGAGGCATGATCCCATTGGCCGTTACGATCGACGTCCTGGTAGACGGCCACGGCGTACGTTCCCGGCCCTTTGACGTAGATGCACATCTGCGTGACAGGCGCGGCCGCGGCTACCCGCCAGACCTTCAGGGCCCCGTCTTTGACCAGGAACCTGCTCTTGTCGTCGCCGTACAGCGTGGCCGTCATGTCGCCCTTGGCGGCCCGCACGCCGGTGACGTCGATGACAATGCGATCGTTGCCGGGCGTTCCCTCGCAGGTCTGGGGCTGGGAGCGGGCCGTCGGCGAGAGCGCGACGAGCACGACCGCCGCCGCACCGGCCTTGACCGACAGCGGTGTCACCGCCGCGGCCCTCGTCTGGCCAGTTCCGCCATCAGCTGGAAGGGGCCGCCGTCGTCGACCGGCTCCGCGCCATACTCCCGATAAAGGGTCTGCACATTGACGGCGAGCCGCTCGGCGTCGCCCCAGTTGGCGAAATCGCCGAGCGCGATGTCGAAGGCGGCGTCGCGGACCGAGAGGCCGGCATCGAAGCGCTGGCGCGCCTCGCGGTCGATGTAGGCCAGATAGTCCGCGACCGCGCGGACGCCCGAAAGATCCGTGATCGGCCCGTGCCCCGGCACCACCGCCTGCGGAGCGAGTTCGCAGATGAAATCGCAGGCCTTCAGCCAGTTGCCGACCGGCCCGGTCCACATGATCGGCGTGCCCTCGATGAAAAGGATGTCGCCGGTGAAGACGACGCCGTCGCTCGGCGAATGGACGATGACATCGCCTCGGGTGTGGGCCGGCCCGACTTCGTAGAGGTCGACGCGCTTGTCGCCGACGTTGACCTGTTTGCGGCCGTCGAAGGTCTCCGTAGGCGCCTTGGGCGCGGCGCCTTCGAAATCGAAGGGGGCGAAGATACGGCGCAGGTATTCGCCGGCCTCGCCGAACTCGTCAGCCCGGCGCATCAGGCTCGCCAACCGCTGCGGCGACTGCTCTTCCATCTCCTCGGCGCTCGATGCCGAGGCGATGATGCGTGCGCCCGGCGCTAGGCCATTGCCGAAAGTGTGGTCGCCGTTGGCGTGGGTGTTGACGAGAACGTCGATGTCGGCCGCCGCCACCCCGGCGGCGTCTTCCATCGCGGCCAGCATCTCGGCCGTCAGCTTGGCGTCGAATAGGGTGTCAACGAGAAGGGAGGCCTCGCCGTCGACCACGAGGCCGGCGTTCGACCAGCCCCAACCGCCGTCCGGCTGCAGCCAGGCGAATACGCCGCCACCGAGGTCATGAAGGCCGTGGCGATACGCCCACCTGGGCTCGCTCACGCCGCGCCCCGGCGCTCGAGGAAGCCCTTGATCCCGGCCTGGGCGCAGGCCAGCGCCAGGTTCTTCGCCATCGCCTCGCCGGCGGCGCCGTAGGCGGCCGTCAGATCCAGGCCGAGCTGGCGATTGAATAGCTCCTTGCCGAGCGCGATCGCCTCGGCCGCCTTGGCCGCGATTGTTCGGGCGCTCTCGGCGACGGTGCGCTCGAGATCCGCCGCCGGCACAGCGCGGTTGATGAGGCCCAGCCGCTGGGCTTCGGTGGCGTCGATGAAACGGCCGGTGAGCAACATCTCCATCGCCGCCTTCCGGCCAATGGCGCGCGAGACGGCCACTGAAGGGGTCGAGCAGAAGAGCCCAAGATCGATGCCGGAAACCGCGAACCTCGCCCCTTCGGAGGCGAATGCCAGATCGCAGCTGGCCACGAGCTGACAGCCCGCAGCTACGGCTGCGCCCTGGACCTGGGCGATGACCGGCCGCGGCGAGCGTACAATCGATGTCATCAGCTCGCTGCACTGGCCGAACAGGGCAAGCCCCTCTGGCTCGCCTTCGATGGCGAGCAGCTCGGAGAGGTCATGCCCGGCGCAGAAGATCCGTCCCTCGGCCGCGAGGACGACGGCGCGGGTATCGGGCGAGGCGTTGGCCTCCGCCAGCGCCTCGGAGAGGGCGGTCATCATGGCGCGCGAGAGGACATTGGCGCGAGCCGGGTCAGCCAGCGTCAGGCGCGCGATCGGCCCCTCGATTGCGATGCGGACGAGGCTCATGGGGTGGACTCCCGATCAGGACTAGGCGCTCCTCGCCCCCTCTCCCACTTCGGCGGCGCCGCTGTGGGCCACCTCCCCTGCGCCGGTGGGCCGAGGAGGAGCAGGCACATCGGCCGGATCGGTCGGGCGGTCAAGCGCGGGACGGGCCAGGCCGGCCTGCGCGCTGGCGGTGATCTCGAAAGATTCCAGCCGCGCGCGATGGTCGAAGATGGAACTGGTGACGATGAGCTCATCGGCGCCGGTGCGTTCGACGAAGGCCGCAAGCCCAGCCTCCACTTGCGCCGGATCGCCGATCACCGCGCAGGACAGCGCCTGACCCATCATGGCGCGCGCCGCCGGCTCGAGACGCTCGCCGTACCCTTCGAGCGGCGGCGGCAGAGGACCGGGGCGGCCGGCGCGCAGCGCCACGAAACCCTGTTGCAATGACGTGAACAGCAGGCGGGCGCGCGTCTCGCTCTCGGCGGCGATCACCGTCAGGCCCGCCATGACGTGAGGCCTGGCCAGGCGCGCCGAAGGCTGGAAGGTCCGGCGATAGATGGCCAGGGCGGCGTCGAGCTCGGCCGGGGCGAAGTGCGAGGCGAAGGCGTAGGGCAGGCCGAGCATCGCCGCGAGCTGCGCCCCGAACGTGCTGGAGCCGAGGATCCAGACCTCGAGGTCGGCGCCCTCGCCCGGCACGGCGCGGACCGCCTGGTCCTCCCGAGCGGGCTCGAAATAATGAAGCAGCTCGACGACGTCGCGGGGAAAGTCCTCGGGCCGAGAAGCCAAGTTGCGACGCAGGGCGAAGGCGGTGCGCGGATCGGTTCCCGGCGCGCGACCGAGCCCCAGGTCGATGCGCCCCGGATAAAGCGCGGCCAGGGTGCCGAACTGCTCGGCCACCATCAGCGGCGCGTGATTGGGAAGCATGATGCCGCCGGCCCCGATGCGGATCGTCTTCGTGCCCGCGCCGACGTGGGCCAGCGCCACCGCCGTGGCGGCGCTGGCGATGCCAGCCATGTTGTGGTGCTCGGCCATCCAGAAGCGGCGATAGCCGAGGCGTTCGGCCAGACGCGCCAAGTCGAGGCTGTTGGCGAGCGCCGACCCAGCGTCGCTTCCCTGCACGATCGGCGAAAGGTCGAGAACGGAGATGGTGGTCATCGGAGGGATGTAGCGATAGTTGCGCCATGATCCATATCGGGGCGCTCCGGCGGCTGGATGCGGCCGATCCGCTGCGCGCATTTAGAGATCGGTTCGAGCTTCCCGCCGGCTTCATCTACCTGGACGGCAACTCGCTGGGGCCGAGCCCGAAGGCCGCGGCCGGCGTCGTGCAGCGCGTGGTCACAAGCGAGTGGGGCGAAGGCCTGATCCGCAGCTGGAACGACGCCGGGTGGATCGACGCCCCGCGCCGGATCGGCGGCAAGATCGCGCCGCTGATCGGAGCGAAGCCAAGCGAGGTGGTGGTCGCCGACTCGACTTCGGTCAACCTCTTCAAGTTGCTGGCCGCCGCCGTGACCTCGAGCGGGCGGCGCTTGATCCTCACCGAGCCGGACGATTTTCCCACCGACGGCTATGTCGCCGAAGGCGTCGCACGGCTCATCCCAGGAGCCCGCGCGGTCAGCGTGCCGCGCCAGCATCTCGCCGAGGCCCTCAGCGATGAAGTCGCGGTGCTGCTGCTGAGTCACGTCCACTACAAGACGGCCCAGCGCCACGACATGGCCGCGCTCACCGCCGCGGCGCACGCCGCGGGCGCACTGGCGATGTGGGACCTCAGTCACAGCGTCGGGGCCGTGCGCGTCGACCTGAACGGTTGCGGAGCGGATCTGGCGGTCGGCTGCGGCTACAAGTTCCTCAACGGCGGTCCAGGCGCGCCGGCCTTCGTCTTCGTCGCCGAGAGCCGCCAGGAAGCGCTCGCCAACCCCCTCTCCGGATGGATGGGGCACGCCCAGCCTTTCGCCTTCGAGCCGCGCTACCGCCCGGCAGACGGCGTTGGCCGCTGGCTCACCGGCACGCCGCCGATCCTGGGCCTGGCGGCCCTGGAGGCGGGGGTCGAGTTGGCGTTGGAGCCCGATATCGAAGCGATCGAAGCCAAGTCCGCGGCCCTCTTTGATCTCTTCGCCGACCTCGTCGGGGCGCGGCTGGCGGGCGCCGGCTTTGCGCTCATCAGCCCGCAGGCGGCGGCCGAGCGCGGCAGCCACATCGCTTTCCGTCACCAGCATGGCTTCGCCATCATGCAGGCGCTGATTGCCCGCGGCGTCATCGGCGACTTCCGCGATCCCGACGTGCTTCGCTTCGGCCTGACGCCCCTGTATCTCTCCTTCGAGGACGTCTGGCGGGCGGTCGACACCCTGGCCGAGGTGATGGCGGACGAGAGTTGGCGCGAGACCCCGCCGCGGCGCCCCGGACAGGTGACCTGACGCGTGCGCTACTACTTTCTCGGCATCGGCGGCGCCGGCATGAGCGCCCTGGCCTCGGTGCTCGTTTCCGAGGGACACGCGGTCAGCGGTTCGGACGAAAGCGTCTTTCCACCGGTGAGCACCTATCTGGACCGGCTCGGGATATCCTGGCGGGACGGCTTCGACCCGGCTCTGCTGCCGGCGCACATCGACGAGGCGATCGTGGGTTCCAGCGCCAAGCTGAACCTCGCCGACAATCCCGAACTTCGGGAACTGGTGCGCCGGGGGATCGCCAGGAGCAGCTTTCCAGAATTCCTCGGCCGGCACACGGCGCAGCGCCGCAACATGGTGGTGACCGGGAGTTTCGGCAAATCGACTTTGACGGCGCTGATGGCGCATCTGATGCGCGCCGCCGGCCACGATCCTGGCTGGTTCGTCGGCGCCGTGCCTCTGGACCTTCCGATGACCGGTTACTGGGGGCGCGAGGCCGAGTTCCTCATCGAGGGTGACGAGTATGTGATCTCGACCGAGGACAGGCGCCCAAAGTTCCTGCTCTACGAGGCCTCGCAGCTCGTCGTCACCTCGATCGTGCACGACCACCTGAACGTCTTCCCGACCGTGGAGAGCTACGAGGCGGCTTTCGAAACCCTGATCGGGCGGCTCCCGCCTCAGGCGCCGCTCTTCTGCGCCCGCGGCTATCCGGCGCTGGCGCGGATCACCGCGGGACGAAACGTGGTCTGGTACGGCCGCGCGCCAGGCCCCGGCTATTCCGCCGAGAACCTCGTCATCGGCGAACGCAGCGCCTTCGATCTCCTCACCCCCGCGGGCGAAAAGATGAGGCTCGAGACCGGCCTCATCGGCGCGCACAACATCGACAACATCGTCGGCGCCGCCGCGGTGCTGCTGGAGGGGGGCTTGGCCGATGCCGAGGCGCTGCGGCGCGGCGTCGCCTCGTTCCGCGGGCTCGAGCGGCGGCTGGACCGGAAGGCGCCGGCGGCGCGCATTCCGCTCTATGAAGGCTTCGGCTCCTCGTACGAGAAGGCGCGTTCGGCCATCGAGGCGGTGCTGGCCCATTTCCCCCGCCGGCGGGCGGTCGTGGTGTTCGAGCCGCACGCCTTTTCCTGGCGGCGCAGGGCCGGCCTTCCCTGGTACGACACCGTGTTCGCCGGCGTCGACGAGGTGATGCTGCTGCCGCCGCCCGGCCATGGCGCCGACGCCGGCCAGGCGTCCGGAACGGAGATTCTCGAGCGAACGACAGCCGCCGGCGTTCAGGCGCGACTGATCGAAAACGCCGAGGAGGCGATCGCGGCGCTGGGCCGCACGCTGACCGGCCAAGAGGTGATCCTGCTGCTCTCGTCCGGCCCTCTGGACGGCTTGCCCCAGACCCTGCCTCCCTGGCTGGAGCGGCGGTTCCCGGCCGAACGGCAGGCGACGGCGGCGGCTTCTTCCTGCTAACGAGGCGGCCATGAACGACGTCGGCAAACCGATCTTCCAGCTCAGCGATCCGGCCCTCCTCAAGGACCGCGCCTTCATCGACGGCGCCTGGAGCGAAGCGGCCGCCGGCCGCCGTTTCGCCGTCACCAATCCCGCCACTGCCGAGACCATCGTCGAGATCGCCGATTGCGAGCGCGCCGATGCGGTGCGGGCGGTCGAGGCGGCGGCGAAGGCGCTGCCGCAATGGCGGGCGCGCACCGCCAAGGACCGCGCCGCAGTCATGCGGCGCTGGCGCGACCTGATGATGGAGAACCAGGAGGATCTGGCCCGGCTGATGACCGCCGAGCAGGGCAAGCCCCTGGCCGAGACGCGCGGCGAGGTCGCCTACGGCGCCAGCTTCATCGAGTGGTTCGCCGAGGAGGCCAAGCGCGTCTACGGAGACGTGATCCCGACCTTCAAGGCTGGCTCGCGCATCATCGTGATCAAGCAGCCGACGGGCGTGGTCACCGCCATCACGCCGTGGAACTTCCCCAACGCCATGATCACCCGCAAGGCGGCGCCGGCGCTGGCGGCCGGTTGCACCTTCGTGGTCAAGCCGGCGCAGGAGACGCCGCTCTCGGCGCTCGCCATCGCCGAGCTGGCGGAACGCGCCGGCGTCCCGGCCGGCGTCTTCAATGTCGTTCCCTCGCGCCGGGCGCGCGAGCTCGGGGCTGAGCTCACCTCGAACCCGAAGGTCGCGAAATTCTCCTTCACCGGCTCGACCGAGGTCGGCCGTCTGCTCATGGCCCAGTGCGCGACCACAGTGAAGAAGGTGTCGCTGGAGCTGGGCGGCAACGCGCCCTTCATCGTGTTCGACGACGCCGCCCTTGCCGCCGCGGCCGAAGGCGCGATGGCGTCCAAATACCGCAACATGGGCCAGACCTGCGTGTGCGCGAACCGCTTTCTGGTTCAGGCTGGCGTCCACGACGCCTTCGCCGCCGAGCTGAAAAAGCGCGCCGCCGCCATGAAGGTCGGCAACGGCCTGGAGGCGGGTGTCGCCCAGGGACCGCTCATCAATGCGGCGGCGGTGGACAAGGTCGAGCGCCTGATCGCCGAGGCCGAGGCGAAAGGCGCCAAGGTGGAGCTGGGCGGTCATCGCCACGCCCTGGGCGGCTCCTATTTCGAGCCGACGGTGATCACCGGGGTGACGCCGGACATGGCCATCGCCCGCGAGGAGATCTTCGGCCCGGTGGCGACGCTCACCCGCTTTGAAACCGAAGCCGACGCCGTCCGGCTCGCCAACGACACCGAATTCGGGCTCGCCGCCTACTTCTACGCCCGCGACCTTGGCCGGGTCTTTCGCGTCGCCGAGGCGCTCGAGTACGGCATGGTGGCCGTCAACGACGGCATCCTTTCGACCGAGGTCGCGCCGTTCGGCGGCGTCAAGCAGTCGGGCCTGGGACGGGAGGGCTCCAAGTATGGCATCGATGAGTACCTCGAGATCAAATACGTCTTGCTGAGCGGCCTCGGCGCCTAACCCAAGGCCATGGCCGAGGCGTTGAAGGCGCTGCCGATCGCGGCCTACCTGGACCGGCTCTCGGCGAGACCCGGTGAGCGCATCGAGGTCCGCGTCTCTGTGGCAAGGCCGGGCCGTTGCCGCGCCCGGCTCGAGCGTCTCATCTGCGGCGACGCCAACCCCGCCGGACCCGGCATGCAGTTCGAAAACCTTTCGGCGGTGTTCGACCATGCCTTCGACGGTCGCGCTCAGGAGATCGGCCTGGGCTCATGGGGCGAAGCGACCGGCCCCGCTCTCGGAGCTGGCCCGCACACCTGGGCGGCGCTCATCTGGCCGACTCTCGCGGATGAACGCGCTGTGCTCTGCCACGCCGGCGACGCCGCGCGTTTGACGCTGAGCCTGACGCCACAGGGCGTAGCCGCTCGCCTGGAGTGCGGCGGCCAGATCCTCGAGACGAGGACGGATGTTCCGGCGCCGCTGCGGCGCTGGAGCCGGGTGTGGGCGAGCCTAGATCCCGCGACCGGCCGCCTCGGGGTGGGTTTGGCCGCGCCCTGTTATCAGTACCAGCCGGCTCTCGAAGCGTTCGCTGAGGCTTCCGGAGAAGTTGTCATTCCGAGCCGTGGGACCATCTCGTTCGCGCGGGGCGCTCTCGCTGCGCCGAGTTTCACGGGGAAGATCGAAGATCCGGCCGTCCTGACAGCTTTCCGCGACACTTGGCCCGAACCACTGGCGACCTTGAGGGAGCTTGGGCCTGAGGCGGCCTGGGACTTCTCCCAGGGCATCAGGACTCAGGACTTGGCGCCGGTCGGCCCCAAGGCGCGCGCTGGGACATTGTTCAACCTGCCCACCCGGGCGGTGAAGGGCGCGCGTTGGGAGAACGCCGACGCAGGGTGGCCGCAGGCCCCTGCCGGCTACGGTGCGATCAAGTTCCACGACGATGATCTGGGCGACTGCGGCTGGGTGACGGATTTCGTCTTCGAGGTCCCCCGCGGCTTGAAGAGCGGCGCCTACGGACTGCGCCTCACCTGCGGCGACGGCGAGGACTGGGTCCCGTTCTACGTGCTGCCGGAGCGGCGCGCCAAGGCGCACCCGCGGCTCGTCTTCCTGGCCCCGACCTTCACCTATCAGGCCTACGGCAACCACGCCCGCGAGGCGACCGACGACGCGTTTCGGAGGAAGATCCGCGCCTGGGGCGCCTACCCGCACAACGCCGACGACTGGCCGCTGTACGGCCGGGCCACCTACAATCACCACGCCGACGGCGCCGGCATCGCCTACAGCTCGCGCCTGCGGCCGCTCCTCACCATGCGGCCCGGCTACATCACCTTCGACGAGAAGGCCGGCTCGGGGTTGCGGCACTATCCCGCCGACTCACACATTCTCGCCTGGCTGGAGGCGAAGGCGATCGCTTTCGACGTCGTTACCGACGAGGACCTGGACGGCGAAGGGGCAGACCTCATCTCCCCGTACCGGCTGGTGCTGACCGGCACCCACCCGGAATACCACACCAGCCGAACCCTGGACGCACTGCAGGCGCACGTGCGCGGCGGCGGCCGGCTCGCCTACCTGGGCGGCAACGGCTTCTACTGGCGGATCGCCCGCAATCTCGCGGGCTGGGCGCTGGAGGTGCGCCGGGCCGAGAGCGGCGTGCGCACCTGGGCCGCGGAGCCTGGAGAGTATCACCACGCCTTCGACGGCGGCCTAGGCGGCCTGTGGCTGCGCAACGGCCGCCCGCCCCAGCAGCTCGTCGGCGTCGGCTTCTCATCACAAGGGCCGTACGCCGCTGGCTGTTTCCGGCGCACCGGGGCCTCGCGCGATCCGGCGCTGGCGTGGATGTTCGATGGCGTCGAAGCCGACATTCTGGGCGATAACGGCCTCTGCGCCGGCGGCGCGGCCGGGTTCGAGCTGGACCGGGCCGACAAGGCCTTGGGAACGCCGGCCTCGGCTGTCGTCGTCGCCCGATCGGAGGGCGTGCCGGCCGGCTTCTCTCCCGTGCCGGAAGACCTGGAGTCGGCCGATTACGCCCTCAGCGGTGAACCGCTGGACTCGCTGGTGCGCGCCGACATGACCTTCTTCGAAACCGATGGCGGCGGCGCGGTCTTCTCCGCGGCCGCGATCACCTTCTGCGGCTCCTTGTGGAACGGGACCGCCTTCGACGGCCCCCTCAGCCGCCTGCTGGAGAATGTCGTCGGCCGGCTTTCGGCCTGAAACCTCACGGCGCGTTCCACGATTAAAGGCGCGTTCGCCATACGTCCTCATTCAGCCGTAACCGCGTTCATGCCATAAGAGCCCCAAGCGGCTCGGAAGCTGACCGCCTCCGGCCAAGGATCAGGAAGGAGGCCCCAGACTTTGCGCGCGATCTTCCTTCTCATGGCGGCCGCCACCGTGGCCGCGTGCTCAAAGACGAACAATCCGAACGTCGCCAACGCCGGCAACGAGCTGAATGCGGCTGCCGCTCAGACCAGCGCCGCGGCCAACAACCTGGCGACGGCGGCCAATACGGCGGTCAAGAGCGCCGGCAGTCAGGCCGCCACCGCCGTCCAGGGCGCCGCCAACCAGGCCGGTGCCGAGCTCCAGAACGCCGGCGCCAAGGTGAAACGGGCCGCCAACAGCCAGTAGCACGGCGGCGACCCATCGGGAGGCACTTCGTCGGCGCGTAAGGTGAACAAGAGGCTCTCCCAGACTCTCAGCCGACCATAAGCTCGGGCGGGGCCGGGGCTCAGTACCCCACTGCGCGCTCGACGATGTGCGTCACGGGCTTGCCCGCCACATCAAGGGCAATGTTCTCGGCGATGGTCTCAGCCGCCGTTCTCGGCTGCGTGATGGCCGAGATGTGCGGCGCCACGGTTATGCGCGGGTTGCGCCAGAAGCGATGCCCAGGCGGCAGGGGCTCGGTTTCGAACACGTCTAGCGTCGCGCCCGCCAAGCGTCCCGACTCGAGCGCCGCGATCAGCTTCCACAGGATGCCCGCCGCGGGCGACGTTGATCAGCCAGGCGCCCGCCGGCAGTTGAGCCAAGGTCCGACTGTTCAGGATGCCACGTGTTTGCGGCGTCAGCGGCAGCAGGCACACCAGGAGCTCCGTCGCCGACAGGAATGGCTCGAGGCCCTCCGGCCCGGCAAACACCTGGGCGCCCGGGATGACCTTTCTTGTGCGCGCCCAACCGCGAACCGCAAAGCCCAACCTCGCCAGCGCCTGAGCGCAGGCCAGCCCGAGTTCCCCAGGCCCATGATCCCGAACTGCCGATCCGCCGCCAACGGCGCTTCCAGAGGGCGCCAGAGCGCGCGCCGCTGTTGGGCGCGATATTCCGGCATGCGCCGATGGTAATGCAGCACCTGCATGACAACGAATTCGACCATCCCCGCTGCGAGCCCAGGATCCACCATTCGCACCACCGGAACGAGCGGCAGGTTGGGATCCGCCAGGAGCCGCTCGACGCCGGCGCTCAGGGAGAAGATGGCGCGCAGGTTGTCGAATGCGGTGAAGAACCCCGCGGGCGGGTCCCATGCCAGCGCATAATCGACCTCTTGCACAGCGCCGACGACCGGCCAGAAACGCAGCTCGAGGTCGGGAAGTGCGGCGTGCAGGGCCTCGCGCCAGGGCGCTTCGGGAACACCGAAGCAGGCAAACAGAAGGACCCGGCGATCGGCAGGCATGATTGCGAACACTAGCGGCTTTGCCGATACAGAGTCGCTTGCCGTCGCAAGGTCCAACGGAGCCATGCCCCCCGAGCCGTTCGCCCGCATCAACGCCGCCATCACCACGCCCTTTTTCGGAGAGGAGCTCGCGGTCGATCACCGGCGTCTGGCGGCGCATGCGACCTGGCTGCTGGGGGCCGGGTGCGATGGCTTGGTGCTCTTCGGCACCACTGGTGAGGCGGCCTCGCTGGCCCTCTCCGAACGCAAACAGACACTCGAGCGCCTGATCGCCGACGGCGTCGAGCCACGGCGGGTCCTGGTCGGCGCCGGCTGCTGCTCGGTCGCCGAAACCGCCGAACTGATGATCCACGCCGCCGGGCTCGGCTGCGCCGGCGCCCTCGTGGTGCCGCCGTACTTCTACAAGGGCGTCAGCCGCTCGGGCGTTTCGACTTGGTTCTCGGAGGTGATCGAGGCTTGCGGCGCGGGCGCGCCGCGCATCTGGCTCTACCACATCCCTCAGGCGTCGGGCGTGCCGATCGGTCCCGATCTCGTCGGCGACCTTCTGGCCGCGCACGGCGAACTCATCGCCGGCTACAAGGACAGCGCCGGCGATTTCGCCAACACCGCCGAGATCCTGCGCCGGTTTCCCCGGCTCGAGGTGTTCGTGGGCTCGGAGTCGCAGCTGCTGGAGGCCTGGCGCGCCGGGGGCGCCGGCTGCATCTCGGCCACCACCAATGTCCAGCCGGGCCCGGCGCGGCGGCTGTTCGAAGCCTGGAAGTGCGGCGATGGCGCGGCCGAGCAGGCCAAGGTCGCAGCGGCCCGCGCCGCGATCGAGCGCGCCGGGCCGATGATCGCCGCCACCAAGGCAATGGTGGGCGTAATCCACCGCGACGGCGCTTGGCGCGCGCCGCGCCCGCCGCTGGAGCCCCTGGCAGACGCCGCCCGCCGCGACCTGCGCAGCAAACTGGCCGAGATCGGCGTCGAACGACTCTAGGGAAAGACAAGCGCCCGCCAGCGGTCGTAGCGCGCGGCCGCTTCGTCGGCGGAAATGTGTGGCTCGAAGGTTCGATCGTAGCGCCGGAAAGGACTGGCGTCGGCTTCGCTAAGGACGCCGGCGGCGCGGCCGGCGAGCAGCGCCGCGCCGGCCGCGGTCGCTTCCACCAGGGCGTGACGGCGCACCGGGCGGGCGAGCACATCGGCTTGGATCTGCAGAAAGGTCTCGCTGGCGGCGAGGCCGCCGTCGGCGCCGATCGTCGCGATCGGCCCGGTCGCGGCCGCCAGCGCCTCGACGATGTCGCGGACGCGGAAAGCGACCCCTTCCAGGCCCGCGCGCGCCAGGTGCGAGCGGGCCACGCCGGGGCTGAGGCCAGCCAGCGCGCCGCGGCGGCTGGGATCGGGGGCGCGCGCGCCCAGGCCCTGTAGCGCCGGCAGGAAGGCTGCGCCAGCGGCGTCGGGAACGCCGGCGGCGAGCGCCGAGACGCGGGACGCGGAGCCCAGGGCCAGGGCGCGCGCCAGCCAGTCGAGCGCGGCGCCGGCGCTGATCACCATCCCTTCGATGCAGTAGCGCGTTCGGCCCCCGGCCGAGGCGACGATGAAAGGCGGCAGGGCGGCGCTGGCGAGGGTCGGCGTGTCACTCGCGCCGGCGTCGACCGCCGCCGCCGTCCCGAAGGTGATCTTGGCGGGCGCCTCATGGGCGACAAAGGCCGCCTGCTGGTCGGCGATGGTGGCGGAAATCGGGATCGGCGCGCCGAGATGGGCCGGATCAACGGTGGCGATGTCGCCGAAGGTGTCGACAAGGCGCGGCAGCACCGCCTCGGGCAGTCCCTGGGCGGCGATGAGGGCGCGGTTCCAGTCCAAGGCGAAGAGGTCGAGCCAGCCGCTCGGCCAGGCCTGGCTGCGATCGGTGACATGCGCCGCCCCGCCGCTCAGCTTCCAGATCAGGAAGGAGTCGATGCCGCCGATCGCCAGCCGGTCCGCGGCCATCAGCCGCTTGGCGTCGGGGATCGTCGCCAACACCATCTCCAGCTTGGCGGCCGCATGCTGCGGGACGACAAAGAAGCCCTGGGCGCCGAGCTCCGCGGCCCGCCCGGCGCCGCGCAGGTCGCTCCACAACGCCATGGGCGCGAGCGGCCTGCCGCTCTCCTTGTCCCAGACAACGAGGCTGGCGCGCTGGGTGGCGAGCCCAAGGGCGGCGATGTCGCCAGCGGGGCGCCCGGTCTGGGCGAGCAGTTGGCGAACGAGGCGACGCGCGGCGCACCACACGCCGTGCGCGTCCTGCTCGGCCAGACCCGGCGCCGGCGTCCGCGTCGAAAGGCGCGCGCGCGTCAGGCCCAGGAGCCGCCCGTCGGGCTCGAACAAGGCCGCCTTCACGGCCGTGGTGCCGACATCCAGGGCGAGCAGCCGCTCGGCCATGGCCTTAAGGAAGCAACACGCCCGGGTTCATGATCCCATCGGGATCGAGGGCGGCCTTGATCCTGCGAAGCAGGGCGAGGCCGCCGGCGCCGAGCTCGGCCTCGAGCCACGGCCGGCGGACACGGCCGATGCCATGGTGGTGCGAGACGCCGCCGCCATGGGCGATGGTCGCCTCCATGATGCGCCGCCAGGCGTCGAGGTAGACGCGTTCCATGGCTGCCGGTCCCTCCGTCTGGAAGGCGAAGGTGAAGTAGAGATTGAGGCCGCTCCTATAGGCGTGCGAACTGTGCGCCGAAGCGACGAGGCAGCCGGGCGCCTCCGAGAGGCTGGCGACCGCGTCGCGATAGATCTTGCCGATGTCGGTCCAACCCGCCGAGACCTCGACTGTGTCGGCGACGATGTGGCGCGACAGGATCGCTTCCCAGGGCGGAACGTCGTTGCGGTGCGCCAGCCAGGTCTCGACGAGGGCGCCGTCGCGGGCCTCCAGGCCACTATCGGCGGCGAGCTCGGCCACCGCCGGCGCCTGCGCCTGGACGAGCGCTGCGGGACCTTCGTGCACCAGCAGCAGGAGACTGGCGCCGGAGTCGCCGCCATGACGGCGGCTCTCGCGCGCATCGTACTGGCGGACGACCGGCGGGCGCCAGCCGGCCTGGATCAGCCGCCGCTGGAAAGCGAACCCGGCGTCCATGTCGGCGGCGGCGAAGGCCGCCAAGCTCCGCGCCTCGGGCGCGCGGCGCAGCGACAGCGTGACCGCGGTGATGACACCGAGCGTGCCTTCGCTTCCCAGGAACAGGGCGCGCAGATCCGGGCCGGCCGAGGCGCGCGCGCCCTTGCCGAGGGTCACCACTTCGCCGCTGGGCAACACCGCCTCGATGGCCTGGACGATGTCCTCGATGTTGCCGTAGCCGGTGGAAAACTGTCCCGAAGCCCGCGTCGCCGCCCAGCCGCCGACGCTGGAGAGCGCCACCGATTGCGGCCAATGGCCGATGGTGAGTCCGCGCGCCGCGACCGCATCCTCGGCGTCGGCGCCGCGGATGCCGGCTTCGAAGCACGCCAGCAAGTTGTCCTCGTCGATCCAGCGGACGGCCGCCACGGAACCGAGATCCAGCACTACGGCTTCGGGCGAGGCGACGATGCCGCCCACGACGCCGCTGCCGAGGCCGAAGGGAATCACCGGGACACCACGCTCCCGGGCGATCCTCAGGACCTCGGCGACATCGGCCGCGCCGGCCGGCCGGACGATGCACGCAGGGCGCGGGGCCCCTGCCCCGGCCAGATCGCGGATGTGGCTCAGGGCCCAGTAGTCGTGCCGGCGCGCCTGCAGGGCTTCGGCGTCGGTGGCGACCTTGGCTGCGCCGAGGGCCGTGGCGAGGTCTTCGGCGATGGCGTTCACGCGCTCGCCGCTTCCGTCGTCCCGAGCGCGGCCATGTCGGCTTGGCGACGCGCGCGGCACTGGCCGATCTCGGCGGCGACGCGGTCGGGACTCCAGCCGAGCAGCGGCGCCATGGCGCCCCCCGCCTCGGCAAGCGCCGAGAGCCCGGCGTCGGGGTCGAACCAGGCGCGGGCGCTGCGCCGCGTCCACCAGTCCTCCAGCCTCAGCGCTCCCTCGGCCAGAACGGCGTGCGTCGCCTCGGCCGCCGGTCCGCCCCCTGCGGCGGCGACCGTCTCCGCCTCCGAGCCATAGAGGTCGACGAGCCGCTCGGCGGCGCCATCCCCCACCCCGCACGCCGCAACCGCCTTGAGCGCCGCGGCCAGATCGACGTCACTGCCGACGAGCGGTTCACTGGCGGTCTTCGAGCGACCCGGAGGGCGCCCCAGCGCCGTCTCCACGGCGTCGACGACGCGCTCGGCCATGCGGCGAAAGGCCGTGAGCTTCCCCCCGGCGATCGTCAGTACGCCGGCCGGGCCGGTCATCAGCTCATCGCGGCGCGAGATCTCCGAGGGGCCCTTGCCCGGCTGCCCCACCAGCGGCCGGAGCCCCGACCAGGCGGAGGTGATGTCGACGCGGCCGATCGGCGGCGCCTCGAAGGTGCGGCCAAGGGCGGCGAGCAGGTAGTCGACGTCGGCCTCCAGGATCGGCGGCCAGGGCTCGGGCGCCTCGAAGAAGGTGTCGGTGGTGCCGACATAGGCCATCGGTCCGCGCGGCACGGCGAAGACGCCGCGACCATCGGCGGCCGTCATGACGATGGTCCGACTGATCGGCAGCCGCGTGCGCGGCAGCACCAGATGGATGCCGCGGGTCAGCTCCAGCTTGGGCGCGGCCGCGGGATCCTCAAGGGCGCGCACGGTGTCGGCCCAGGCGCCGGCGGCGTTGACGATGACGCGCGCCCGCACGTGCGCATGACGCCAAGGGGCGCCGGACAGGCCCTCGGCCACCGCGAGACCGGCGGCGCGGCCGTTCTCGGCCACGATGGCCTCGACCGGGGCGTAGTTGGCGACCACCGCGCCGGCCGCCGCGGCGCTGCGGATGTTGGCGAGCGTCAAGCGGGCGTCGTCGGTGACGAACTCGGGGTAGACGACCGCGCCGGCGAGGCCCTCGGCGCGCACCGCCGGCTCGCGCGCCTTCAGCTCCTCCCGCGACCAGAGCTGGTGGCGCCGGCGCTTGGGAACGCCGCCGAGCTTCTCGAACGTCCACAGGCCGGCGCGCAGGCGCGCAATGCCGGCGGCGGTCCGGGCCGGGATCACGAAGGGGGTCTCGCGGGCCAGGTGCGGGGCGATCGCCTCGACCACCTTTCGCTCGGAGGCGGCTTCGCGCACCAGACCAAGGTCGCCTTGCGCCAGGTAGCGCAGGCCGCCGTGGATCAGCTTCGAGGAGCGACTGGAGGTTCCGGAAGCAAAGTCGCGCGCCTCCACAAGGGCGACGCTCAGACCCCTCAGGGCCGCCTCGCGCGCCACGCCAGCGCCGGTGATGCCGCCGCCGATCACCGCCACGTCGAAGCGCTCGGCTTCCAACGCGGCGAAAAGACCGTCTCGGTCTCTGAGGTCCAGCCGGCCGTCGCTCACGAGCAGCGCTCTAGCCCGGAGGTTGCCATCGGGGCTAGACCGCAAGGCCTACCGAACAGGAAGGATCAGCCATGGCCAAGGTGCGGATCGGTCTCCTGGGAGCTTCCAAGATCGCGCCGACGGCGGTCGTCGGCCCGGTCGGCAAGCGCGACGACTTCATCATCACCGCGGTGGCCGCGCGCGATCCGGCGCGCGCCCAGCGTTACGCCCAGACGCACGGCATCGCCGCTGTCGCCGCCGACTACCGGGCCCTGGTCGAACGCGACGATGTCGATGTCGTCTACAACGGCCTGCCGCCGGCCGGCCACGCCGAGTGGACCCTGGCGGCGCTGGAAGCGGGCAAGGCGGTGTTGTGCGAAAAGCCCTTCGCCCGCGACGCCGGCGAGGCGCGGACGATGGTCGAGGGCGCCAAGGCCAAGGGGCTCACCTTGCTGGAGGCGTTCCACTACCGCCTGCACAATGTCATGCGTCAGGCCGTGCGCCTGGTGCGCGAAGGCGCGATCGGCAAGCCGCAGCGGGCGGCGGCCGAGTTCCATGCGCCGATCCCGCGCTCGGCCGAGGAGTTGCGCTGGCGCGCCGACCTGGGCGGCGGGGCCATCATGGACCTCGGCTGCTATCCGCTGCACGCCGTGCGCAGCCTCATCGGCGAGGAGCCGACGATCCAGAGCGCCAGCGCCGTGTGGGAAGAGGGCGTCGACGCCGAGACGCGGGCGAGCCTCGTCTTCCCGAGCGGGGTCACCGCCGAGATCGCCTGTTCGATGACGCCGGAGCGGCCCTCCGCCTGGCTGTGGGTCGAGGGCGACAACGGCCGCCTCGACATCGTCAACTTCCTCGCCCCCCAGATCGGCTGCCGTTTCACCACCACCGTGGACGGAATGACGACGGAACATCCGACCGACGGTCCGACGACCTATGAAGCGCAACTCGCCCATCTTGCCGAGGTGCTCGCCGGCCGGGCCGAGCCGCTGGTGGGCGGGGTCGACGCCGTCGCCAACATGGCCGCCATCGACGCCATCAAGGCTGCGGCGCGAGGTTAGCGCAGGTGGCCCCGATCCGGCTCTACTACTGGCCCGAGATCCAGGGCCGCGGCGAGTTCGTGCGTCTGGCCCTCGAGGACGCCGGCGAGCCTTACGTAGACGTGGCGCGCGCCGAGGGCGTGCGGCCGATGATGGCGATCCTGCGCGACCAGAGCCTGGCGCGGCCGCCATTCGCCCCGCCTTTCATCGCCGACGGCGAGGCGCTGATCGCCCAGACCGCCAACATCCTCTTTCACCTTGGACCGCGCCTCGGACTTGCGCCCGCCGACGACGCCGGCCGCCTCTTCGTGCATCAACTCTCCCTCACCATCGCCGACCTCGTCGAAGAGGCCCACGACACCCACCACCCGGTCGGATCGAGCCTCTATTACGAGGACCAGAAGAGCGAGGCGTTGCGCCGGGCGGCCGAATTCCGCAGCGAGCGGCTGCCGAATTTCCTGGGCTACTTCGAGCGCGTGCTCGGCGCCTCCGGCGGCGAGTGGCTTGCGGGCGAGGCCAGCTATGCCGACCTTGGCCTCTTTCAGATCGTCGAGGGGCTGGAATACGCCTTTCCGTCCGCCATGACCGCTCGCCGCGGCGCCTGGCCCAAGGTCATGGCGGTGCGCGACCGGGTGCGCCAGCGCCCGCGACTGGCGGCCTATCTGGCCTCGGAGCGCCGCATTCCATTCAACGAGCAGGGGATCTTCCGCCATTACCCCGAGCTGGACGCGTAGGCGCGTCGGGCCGAAGGTCTTGGCCAGAGCCGCCCCCGGAATCTCGTCGTCGGCTCGCTTTTGGGGCCCGTCCTGAAGAAACCCAGGGACCGCCCCCGACCATTCCCGGGTATTCTCAATATGTTACGGCTGGCGGATCCATGCTCGCGTGAAGCTCAAATCGGCTCAAATCGGCTCAAATCGGCTCAAATCTGCGCGCTTGCAGCTCGTTTCGGCTCACATCGGCTGCCGAAAAGCTCAGGTCGGCTCGCTGTGCTCGATTGCGCGCGAGCGACGAGTCGTCCACCGGGCGACCGTGCAGGGAGAGTCCGACGTCCTCCCGCCGTAAATCACCGTACTTAACGGTCTGACAAGCCGCCGCGCAGGCTGCAGTCGCCCTCGATCGCTCGCGTGAGCGGTGGGCGCCCGCCTCCGGCTGGTCCTTGGGCCAGTCTATTCACGATGTCAAAGACCCAGGCGCCCAAATAACCTAGACGTCCTCACAGCCGCAGCCGCGATGGCCGACATCTATTGCAATACGCAATATATGTCAAGGGATCTCAGCCGGTCAGAAGGCGACCCAGGCGAAGGCGCGCAGGGTGTTGTTGTCGGAGGCGTTGGCCCCGGCGCCGTCGTAGTTGTGGGAAGAACCGGCGAAGCGGTTGTAGATCACGTACTGCAAGCCCAACCGCAGGTTGAAGCGACGTCCGAGGGGCGAGTTGCTGGCCCCCCAGGGCGTGCCGTCGAGCTGCAGGAAGACGCCGGTGGTGTCGGGCTTCCCCGTCCTGCTTCCATAGAGCAGGCTGTCGGCGCTGCCGGTGATGTAGAAGGGCGCGACCGTCAGACCAATCTTGTCGCGCCAATAGTAGGAGACCTGTCCCCGCAGCTCGTCCATGCTGTCGTTGCGGTTGGTCGACAGGCCAAGGGGGAAGGACGCGTTGAACGTCTCGTCCTCGTGGACCCAGCGCCCATTGACCGTGATCACGTCGTGGTCGGCCAGGAAGTACTGGAACGAGGCGTCCACGCCGGTGTCGGCATAGTGGTCGGTGGCCCCGGCGCTGCGATCGCGGCCGGGATAGAGATCGGCCCAGAAGCCGAAGGCGCCGACCTCGAAGTTCTTGTCGCCCATCACCTTTTGGAAGGCGATGCGGGCGTAGGGCGCAGTGCCGCTGATGTCGCCGGGACTGAAAGGATCGACGCCGCCGCGGCGCAGGAAGTTGATCCCGGGGCTCTGATAGCCGCCGGCCTCGAGGTAGATCGAGCTGTTGATCCAGGCGTAGCCGGTAAGGCCGATCGCCTCCTGGGCGTAGGCGCCGATGATCGGCGCGGCGGGCGCCCCGGGCGCGAGGCTCGAGCTGGTGTACGGAAAGCCCCAGGCTACCAGGGTGTTGAACGGATCCTCCACCGCCGGGGCGTTGTTGAGGCTCGCCCCCAGGATGACGCTGTTCCCCTTCACCGAAGTCGTAGTGACCGCGCGGATGTCGGTGTTGTCCCAATGGAAAGCCTTGGCGACGCCGTCATAGGTGGTCTGGATGAAGGCGCCGAAGTGGGAGCCGATGTTGCCGGCGACGAAGACGCTCGCCTGGTCCAGGGTGACGTTGTCGTTGGCCGAATAGCCGGGCGCGGCGCCGCCGGCCTGATCCTTCTGGGTGTGCACATAGGAGGCCACCGCCATGGCCGAGAGCGGCACGTTCCACTTGGTCACGCGCAGGGTGTAGCCGCCGGCCTTGAAGTTGCGGCCGAACGGCGTCAGCTCCGGGCCAAAGCCCCCGATGTGGCAGGCGTTGCAGGCCTGACCGGTCTGGGCGGCGAAGGCCGGAACGGCCCCGGCCGAGCCGGCCGAAAGGGCCAGAGCCGAAGCCGCCAGCGCGACCGAGCCGCACAGTCGGCGCCCAAGGGCGCGCCCCCCCAAGCCGTTCATTGCCCCCTCTCCTTTCCTTAGAGGAACTGTGATCCTGCCGAATGGCTAGGCTTTGCGGGTCCAAAGGCTGCACCAACCCTTCGGGCTGATCGTGCCGGAGACCACCTTGCAGGCGTCCGGCTGCTGGAACAGGGTGCAGTTGCTGCAGTCGGCCGCACCGTTGGGCTTGGCGCGATATTGCACCGCGGCGGGCGGCATCTTGGCGGCGGCGGGGGTGCTGAGGGCAGCAGCCGCGGCCAAGCCGAGACCGCCGATCAAGGCCCCGCGGCCCAGCAGATCACGGCGGGAAATCACGCAGGTCATGGTTAACTCCAGTCGAAAGAGATCGTTGGAAAGCGTCGCCATCCTACGGTTCCTGACGGAGCGGGAAATTCGGGTCGAACACCTAAGGGTTTCCCCTTAGGCCGGAGCCGGTTGAAACGGGTTCCGGTTCTCCCTCCCGCTCGAGGGAAACGGGGTCGTAGCGCCAGCGGCCCGAGACGGCGCGCTGATTCAGCCTGCGCCGGCGGCCAGCGCCATGCGCACCAGCTCAGACAGGCTCCTGGCCTGCATCTTGGTCATGACGTGGGCGCGGTAGATCTCGATGGTGCGCGGACTGATGTCGAGTTCGTTGGCCATGACCTTGTTGGCCTTGCCCGCCACCAGACCGTCGAGAACCTGGCGCTCACGCGGCGAAAGGGCCTCCATCTTCTGCCGGATCTCGGACTTCTGGGCGTCGCGCCGATCCTCCTCGGCGCGCGCGACCAGGGCCGAGCGGATGGCGCCGAGCAACGCTTCGTCGTCGAAGGGCTTTTCGAGGAAATCGACGACCCCGGCCTTCATCGCCTCGACCGCCAGGGCGATATCGCCGTGTCCGGTGATCACGATCACCGGCAGCTCGATGCCGCGGGCCTTCAGTTGCTCGACGAGCTCGAGCCCGGTCATGCCGGGCATGCGCACGTCGGTGACCACGCAGCCGCTGGCCTCGGGGGCGATGTCGAGAAAGGCGGCGGCCGATTCGTAGGTCTGCACCGGCGTGTCGGCCGTCTCCAGGAGGAAGGCGAGCGAGGCGCGCACGTCGGCGTCGTCGTCGATGACATGGACGGTTGGTTCGCTCATGGCCGCGCCGCCCCTTCCAGGGAAACGGACGTCTCCTCGCCGCTTCCGGCCCGAGGAAGCGTGAACGAAAAGCTCGCTCCGCCGTCGGCGTTGGTCTCCGCCCAGATGGTTCCGCCGTGGGCCTCGACGATGGTGCGGCAGATCGAGAGGCCAACGCCCATGCCGGTCTTCTTGGTGGTCATGAAAGGCTCGAACAGGCGCGCACGCACTTCCTCCTCGAATCCCGGGCCGGTATCCGAAACCGTGACCACGGTGAAGTCCCCGTCCAGCGCGCGGCTGGTGACCTGCAGCTCGCGCCGCTCGGTCGCCTCCATGGCGTCGACGGCGTTGCGCATCAGGTTCACCGCCACCTGCTGAATCTGCACCCGATCGGCGAGTACGGCGTCGGCGTCGCGATCGAAGCGCATGCGGGCGCGGACGCGCATATCGCGGGTCCCGACCAGCGCCAGGGCGCTGGCGTCCTCGATCAGCTTGGCGACGCTTTCGATCCGCCGCTCGGGGTCGCTGCGCGCCATGAAATCGCGCAGGCGCCTGATCACATCGCCGGCGCGCAGCGCCGCTTCGCCCGCCTTGCCGAGCGCCTCGGCCAGACGCGCCCGATCCGCCGGATCGTCCTTCTCCACCAGGCGGCGCGATCCGCGCAGATAGTTGGTGACAGCCGAGAGCGGCTGGTTGAGCTCGTGCGCCAGGGCCGAGGCGATCTCGCCCATGGCCGTCAACCGGGAGACGTGCGCCAGCTCCGACTGCAGGTCCTGAACCCTGGCGGCCGAGCGTTCGCGCTCGGTGAGATCGCGGATGAAGCCGACGAAGAAGCGGCGGTCGTCGATCCGGCCTTCCCCGACCGACAGGTGGATGGGAAAGGTCGAGCCGTCCCGTCGCTCGCCCACGACCACGCGGCCGATGCCGATGATGTGCGGATCATTGGTGGCAAGGTAGCGGTCGAGATAGCCGTCGTGCTCGTCACGATAGGGCCCGGGCATCAGCAGGCTGACGTTGCGCCCGACGGCCTCGGCTTCGGTCCAGCCGAAGAGGCGCTCGGCGGCGGCGCTGAAGGACTGCATGGTCCCCGCCTCGTCGATGATGATCATGGCGTCGGGCACCGTCGCCAGCACCGACTGGAGGCGCGCCTCCCGCTCCCGCAATCGATCGAGTTCGTCATCGCCGGCGCGGAATGCCCGCCAGGCGGAAGAGACCCGCGCCGCCAGGGTGCGCGCGTTGGCGGACATGGCCGTTAAGTCTCGCCCCGGTTCACGCCACGAAGACGGCGAGCATCACGGCAACCTTGGCGAGCGTCAATCATCGCCTTGGCGGCTGGGGCCAAGCCGTCCGATCAAGACTCCGGCCCGGAATCATGCGCACCCATGGCGGTCCCGCCTGTCACGGTCCTAACCCGGAACGACCTTCTTTGGCCAAAGATACGCGACCGGCGACCGGCGCTTTCGCCGCGGCCTGGCGGCGCCTCAGCGAGCATCCGCTGGCGCGCATCGGCCCGGGACTGATCACCGGCGTCGCCGACGACGACCCCTCCGGCATCGCCACCTATTCCCAGGCGGGCGCGCAGTTCGGCTTCGACATGCTGTGGACGATGCCGCTGGCTTTTCCGCTGATGGCGGCGATCCAGTCGATCTGCGCCCGCATCGGCAGGGTCACGGGCAGAGGGCTGGCGGCCAATATCAAGACGGCCTTCCCGCCGGCCGTGCTGCGCGGTGTCGTGGTGCTGCTCCTCATCGCCAACACCCTCAACATCGCCGCCGATGTCGCCGCCATGGGCGAGGTCTCCGAGCTGGTGACCGGAATCAACCGGCACATCGCCACGGTCGTGCTGGTCATTCTGTCGCTCGGCCTGCAGATCTTCGTGCCCTACCACCGCTACGTCGCCTACCTGAAATGGCTGACGCTCTCGCTGCTCGCCTATTTCCTGGTGCTCTTCACCGTGCACGTCCCCTGGCGCGAGGTTGCCGTGCGCACGGTCCTGCCGAAGTTCAAACTCGACGCGAGCGCGGCCACGGTCATCACCGGCGTCTTCGGCACGACCATCAGCCCGTATCTGTTCTTCTGGCAGGCGTCCGAGGAAGTCGAGGACATGCATGCTCGCCACGGCGCGGCGCTGACCGTGGACCAGCTCGCCGCCGGGCGGGAGCTGCGCCGCATCAAGTGGGACACCTGGGGCGGCATGTTCTACTCCGACGTCACCGCCTTCTTCATCATTCTGGCGACGGCGGTCACCCTGCACGTCTCGGGGATCACCGACATCCAGACCGCAGCGCAGGCGGCGCGGGCTTTGCGGCCACTGGCCGGCGACTTCGCCTATCTGCTGTTCGCCGTGGGCATCCTGGGCGTCGGCTTGATCGGCGTGCCGGTGCTGGCCGGGTCGGCGGCGTACGGGCTTTCCGAAGCCATGGGCTGGCGCGAGGGCCTGGAGCTCAAGGCCAAGGATGCGCGTGGCTTCTACGGCGTCCTCGCCTTCAGCGTGCTCGTGGCCCTCGTCATCCAATACTCGCCCATCGATCCTATGAAGGCGCTCTTCTGGAGCGCCGTCATCAACGGCGTTGTCGCCGTGCCGCTGATGGCGGTGATCGTCGTCCTGGCGTCGAAGACTTCGGTCATGGGCAAGTACACCGCCAGCCCCTCCCTCAAGGCCCTCGGCTGGATTGGAACCGCGATCATGGGCGCCGCCGCCCTGGCCATGCTGATCCCCGGCTGAGCGACAGCGGCCCGGAGTCCGGATAGCCTTGCCTTGCCGCGCCGGCCGGGGCGTCGCTCCATGCGCCGTCGATCCGCATGGCGCCCTCCTCCTCCCACAGCGGCGCAGGACCGCCGACTTGGGTGACATTGGTGTGTTACCATTGCTTGCCGGCCCAGGGGCGGCGACACGGTTGAGGGGAACTTCGGCAAGAGCGGGTTCACCGAGCCGGGAGGTCCGATGAACCTGCAGCTCGGGGCCGGGCTGACCCTGGCGTGGCTGATCGCGTTCGGGATCTGGGGCGGACTGCGCGGCAGTCCCCTCGACAGCGCCGCCACAGGCGCGCCGAGCGTACCCGGGGATCCCGACGCGCCTCACGCGCTTTAGCGGGCTCGACGCCGCGAGCAAGCGCGCCCCCGTGCCGATGCCGCCCAAACCCGTCCTGTCGATGGACCGCCTGGGGTGCGTCCGGTCGCCGCTGGGCCGGCGGCCCGCTCATGAGGAGCGGATGCGCCGCCTGCTGCACCCTTTCACGTGGGTCGCGCAGGGGTGAGCCCACGTCATTCTGAGAGCTTTTCCTTGCTACCATTGTTCGCCCATCGGTAGGGTCGCCCCGGCGAAGGTCGGGACGCATGGCCGAAATCTTCATCTCCTACGCCCGCTCGACCGAAGCGGCGGCCGGCAGGATCACCGAGGCGCTACGGGCGCTGGGCTATGGCGTGTGGCGCGACGACGAGCTGCCGGCGCACCGGGCCTATTCCGAGGTCATCGAGGAGCGGCTGAAAGCGGCCAAGGCGGTGGTGGTGATCTGGTCGGCGGAAGCGGCGAGGTCGCACTGGGTGCGCGCCGAGGCTGACGCAGCGCGCGAATAGAGCAGGCTGTCGGCGCTGCCGGCGATGTCGAAGGGCGCGACGGTCAGACCGATCTTGTCGCTCCAATAGGAGGAGACCTGCCCGCGCAGCTCGTCCATGCTGTCGCTGCGGTTGGTCGAAAGGCCAAGGGGAAAGGACGCGTTGAACGTCTCGTCCTCGTGGACCCAGCGCCCATTGACCGTGATCACGTCGTGGTCGGCCAGGAAGTACTGGAACGAGGCGTCCACGCCGGTGTTTGAGCGGCTGTTCCGTGGAACCCGAGATCAAGCCTACCGGATCCGCGAAGGCCTGGCCAAGGCCGGCGCCGATGTCTTATCGGCCGCGACACCGGAGTTGGACGTTTCAAGGTTGTCGCGGCGTGTCGCTGAGGATCTGCCACCTCATCTTCCACGCCCCGTCAGACTGACGCTTGTAGCCGGTGACCATATTGCCAACCTCTGTGGCCGGCGCTCGCGTCTTAGGGTCGGTGAACGTGATGGCGTATGTCGAACGGTCAACGGCCCAGTCGCCAGATGCGGCGACGTCGATAACCTCGTTGGAGAGAGCGAGATGGGCGTTCGGGTCGGCGAGCAGCTGTCGTCCGTCCGCCAAGTCCGCCGCCTTCCCAACAACGTTCCGCGCGCCGTGGACCATTGCGACGAACCCTTCGTCGACGACGTGACTGTTCGTTGCGATCGGATCGTGGGCGTTGAACTGCGCAACGAAAGCGGCTTGGTCGGCGCGAACGGCCGTCGCGGCCGCAGGGCCTGACGATCTCAGGCAACCGGCGGCGGGCCCGGTCGCCATCATGACGGCGACGAATACCGTAAGATGCGCCCTGTCCATGCGAGCTTCCGGGCCCGAACGAAGCTTAACCTTAGGGGCGAAGCTTATGCCCCAACAACTGATCTTCGGGAAATCCGCAAAGGGCCGTGCGCGCCGAAAGCTCGAGCATCTGATCCGTTGTAGCTTTTCCTTGCTACCATTGTTCGCCCATCGCTAGGGTCGCCCCGGCGAAGGTCGGGACGCATGGCCGAAATCTTCATCTCCTACGCCCGCTCGACCGAAGCGGCGGCCGGCAGGATCACCGAGGCGCTACGGGCGCTGGGCTACGGCGTCTGGCGCGACGACGAGCTGCCGGCGCACCGGGCCTATTCCGAGGTCATCGAGGAGCGGCTGAAGGCGCCAAGGCGGTGGTGGTGATCTGGTCGGCGGAAGCGGCGAGGTCGCACTGGGTGCGCGCCGAGGCGGACGCAGCGCGCGAAGCCGGCACCTTGGTGCAGCTGACCATAGACGGCGCGACCCCGCCGATGCCGTTCAACCAGATTCAATGCGCTGACTTGAAGGGCTGGGCGGGGGATCAAGACGCTGCGGGCTGGCGCAAGATCGTCGCCAGCGTCGCGGAGCTCGCGGGCGGGAGCGTTCGCGAGGCTACCGAGCCGCCGGCCCCTACGCGCCCACCGACCGCGCCGCCGTCCGACTTGCCCTCGGTGGCCGTGCTGCCTTTCGCGAATCTCTCCGGCGACCCCGACCAGGATTACTTTGCCGACGGCATGGACGAGGAGATCGTCGCAGGACTCGCGCGCTCCAAAAGCTTCCTTGTCCTGGATTCGGGGGTCAGCCGGGCCCTTAGGGGCAGAAACATCAGCCCGCAGGGGGCCGGCCGCCTTCTCGGCGTCCGCTACCTGGTCGATGGCAGCGTGCGGCGAGGCGCCGCGCGGGTCCGCATTGCCGTCAAGCTCAGCGACACCCATGACGGCCACCAGATGTGGGCGGACCGTTTCGAGGACACCCTGGAGGATGTCTTCGCCCTGCAGGACAGGGTTGCGATGTCGGTCGCCGGCGCGATCGAGCCCAAACTCCTGGCCACCGAGATCGCCCGCTCCAGCCGGGCGTCGCCGACCAGCCTGCGGGCGTACGATCTCCATATGAGGGCGCTCGCCCTGCTCTTCACTTTCACCGCAGAAAACATCGCCGCCGCCGAAAAGCTGTGGGACCAGGCTGTCGCTCTTGACCCGGCGTTCGCTCCGGCCCTCGCGGGCTTGGCATGGGTGCATGGGGCTTACAGTATTTCCGCCCGGATTAGGGAGCGGCATCAGGGGCTCTCAAAGCAATTCGGCGACCGCGCCGTGAGCGCCGCGCCCGACGTTTCGTTCGTCCTGGGCACGGTCGCCGACGCCATGGTCCTCGCCCATGCCGACATCGACATCGCCATCACTCTGGCCGACCGAGCTCGAGGGCTCAATCCCGGATCGCAACAGGCCTGGTTCCACAGCGGCTATGCCCGCGTCGTCGCTGGAGATCTCGAAAGGGGGGTCGACCAGCTGCAGACCTCGCTTCGTCTTGATGCCGGGTCGCTCCTGCCAGCCACCCGCCTGGCCTGGATCGGCGTCGCCCGCTTTTCGCAGCGCCGTCTCGACGAGGCGTTGGCGCTGGCGAAGGAGGCCGCCAGCCTCGCGCCGCACTACTCACCGGCGCTGGTGATCTCGGGCGCCTGCCTAGCGGTCAAGGGAGACATAGAGGGCGCCCGCAAATCGCTGAAGGCCTGCACTGCGGAGGGGGTCGATCTTGCCTCCTACGCCGAGTTCATGTTCCGGCGACCCGATCACCTGGCCTACTTCAGAGAAGCCCTCGCCCTGGCCGGCGAGGCGTGAGGATCCGCAGGGCATGGCCGAAGTCTTCATCAGCTACGGCCGGTCTACCGAGGCGCAGGCGCACCGGATCGGTGAGGCATTGCGCGCGCTCGGCTACGGCGTCTGGCGCGACGACGAGCTGCCGGCGCACCGGGCCTACGCCGACGTGATCGAGGAGCGGCTGAAGGCGGCCAAGGCGGTCGTGGTCGTCTGGTCGGCCGAGGCGAC
Organism: Caulobacteraceae bacterium; assembly: GCA_035946795.1. Taxonomy (GTDB): domain Bacteria; phylum Pseudomonadota; class Alphaproteobacteria; order Caulobacterales; family Caulobacteraceae; genus Acaudatibacter. Next base: position 57,099 of record DASYYX010000059.1, read on the forward strand.
GCGATCGCACTGGGTCCGCGCCGAGGCCGAGCGGGCGCGCGAAGAGGCCAAGATTGTGCAGGTAAGGGTCGACGGCGCGCGCCTGCCGATGCCGTTCGACCAGATCCAATGCGCCGACCTGACGGGCTGGAGTGGCGAAACGACCCATCCGGGCTGGCGCAAGACGCTGGAGAGCGTCGCGGACCTGACGGGCGAAGCGGCGGCGCCGGCGCCGCGAGCGAGCGAGCCTGGTCCCGCCGCGCCGTCGCTGCCCGATGAACCTTCCATCGCGGTGCTGCCGTTCGCCGATCCCAGCGGCGCGGTCGAGGGGGACTATTTCGCCGACGGCATGGTCGAGGAGATCGTGAACGCCCTGACCCGCCATTCGACGCTGTTCGTCATCGCCAGCCGCTCGAGCCTGAGCTACCGCGAGCGTGAGCGCGATTTCAGGAAGATCGGCCGCGAGCTGGGCGTCCGCTACCTACTCGAGGGCTCGGTGCGCCGCTCCGGCCCGCGCGTGCGTATCGGCGCCGACCTCGTCGAGGCGGAGGCCGGGGCGCGCATCTGGTCCGAGCGCTTCGAGGGAACCCTGGAGGATATCTTCGCCCTTCAGGACGAGGTCGCCAACGCGGTGGCGGCGCGGATCGAGCCGGCCATCCAGGCCGCCGACCTGCGCAGAGGCGCCGCCCGCCCCACCGAGGACCTCGGCGCCTACGACCTCTTCCTGCGGGCGCAGCAGCAATATCGTGTGTTCGACAAGGCTGGCTATCTGGCCTCCGTCGTCCTCGCCGGGCAGGCGGTCGCCCGCGACCCGACGTTCGCCACGGCTTGGGGCCTGGTCGCGGCGTTACATGCGACTCTTCAACTTTACGGCTGGACCGACGATCCTCAGCGGACGGTCCGCCAGGGCCGCGAGGCTATCCGCCGCGCCGTGCAGGCGAATGCCGACGACGCCCTGGCGCTCGCCCAAGTCGCCTTCGCCATATCGGTGCTCGGGGGCGACCGTGGCTCCTCCCTGCCAATGGCCGACCGAGCGCTGGCGCTCAATCCCGGCTCATTCCTGTGTTCGGCGTTCGCCGGCCACGCCAGCTTGGGCTGCGGCGAGTTCGAGCAAGCCCTCGAACGCTACCGGCACGCGCTGCGCCTGAACCCGCGCGCTCCGGACCGGAGCATAGAACTGGGGGGTATTGGAACAGCGCTGGTCGGGCTGCAGAGGTTCGAGGAGGCCATTCCCTGGCTCAAAGAGGCCATGGCGCTCAGCCCCGATTTTCCCTCTGCGCCGCTGGGACTGGCGCTGGCGCTTTCGAGTCTCGGCCGGATCGAGGAGGGCAAGGCTGCGCTGGCAAGGTTCGAAGAGCTGGCCTCGCTGAAAGGTTGGCTCGACACCCTCCAGACCGGGTCGGAGTTCATTCTGCCGGCGCTCAGGCGCCTGGGTGCGGCGGTGTGAGGCCAACCAGGGCGCCAGCGGTCAGCTGGCGCGAGCCGGGAGCCGCGACCTCCCTTTCAGGAACCACCAATCGGGCGAGGGGACCAGGGCGTAGGAACCGTCGCCGAGGACGACCTGAAGGCCCAGAAGCGCGAACCAGACCAGGGGCAGCTCCGCGCCCGACTTGGTGAAGTAGAAGCCCTTGCGAACCAGCCAGAACTGCGCTGCGCCAAGCATCATCGGCATGGCGTAGAGGGCGACGCACCGCGACAGCACGCCCGGGATCAGCAGCAGGGCCCCGGCGAACTCCGCCGAAAGCACATAGGCGGGCGCGAAGGGCGGGTAGCCGCTCTTCAGAATGCCCTGCCACCAGGCCTGCAAGCCGCCCGGAAGCAGGAAGAACTTCCAATAGAGGTGGGCGATGAAGAGCGCCCCGAGGAGGAGCCTGAGAAGCAAGGCGCCGAGCTTCAGCTCCGTCGGCCGAGGTTCCATCGCCGGTTGGACGCCGGCGCTCACTTCAGCGTCGCGGCGAAGAAGCGCACCACCGCGGCGTCGAAGCTGCGGTGGAAGGCGGCGCGGTCGAAGCCCGGCCTCGAGACGCAAATCTCCGGCACACGCTTGGCCAGATCGGCGTCGCAAGGCGTGAGGAAGTCGTAGTGGCCGGCGTCCTCCACGACGTGGAACTCCGGCGGCCTCGGAAGGTCGGCGCGGACGGCGTCGGCGTAGTCGGGCGCGGCCAGGATCTGGTCGTCCTGGGCCTTCCACAACTGCACCGGCGCCCGGATGTCGGCCAGGCCTGCCTTGCCGAAGGTGTAACCCAGCGCCGGCGCGGCGACGACGATGGCCTTGATGTGCGCATCGTGCGGCCAGTCCTTCACCGCCAGAGTGCGCGCCAGGGCGGCCGGCGGGGCGGCGCGCACGATGCCCGAGTCGAACCAGGTCGGGTGGGCGGCCGCGTGCGCGTTGACCTTGGAAAGGTCCGGAACGCCGCCGGCAAGCACCAGGACGGTGAAGCCGCCGGCGGAAAAGCCGAAAGCGCCGACGCGCCCGGGATCGATGCGGGCGTGTTCCGGCCAGGCGTTCAGCATGAACTGGATGAGCGCCTCGGCCTGGACCGGGCGGCGGTCGATCTCCACCGTGTGGCTCTGATCGGCGTAGTCATCACCCTTGTGGGTGACCGCCGCGACGACAAAGCCGGCGCGCGCCAGAGCGAGGGCGGTGTCGAGGTGACCGCCATACCAGCCCCCCGAGCCGTGCGAGATGATGACGAGGGGCAGTCGCCACCCGGCGACAGGCGCGCCTTCGGCCACGTCTTGCCAGAGGCCGTTCAGGGCGTGCGGCGCAGCGGCAGCCTCGGTCGGATACCAGACGGCCCCTGCAAGGGTTTCCCCGAGAGGGTCCGGGACGGCGATCCTGGCGAAACCGACATCGGCTGCGGCCGCCGGAAGGGCGAAGAGGAACGCGATGAGCGCCAGGGCGATGCGGACCATGCGCCACGCCTAGCGATCGAAAGCTGCCTTGTCCAAAGCGCGAAAGCGCGCCGGATGCGAGGGACAGCTACGCCGCCTGGGGCGCGGGGCACGCCGGCAGAGGATTGGTCGCCGCGAAGCTTGGCCGAGCACGCACGCGCCCGAGCCAGGCCCGGGCGGCGGGGCGCGCGGCCAGCGCCTCCGAAAACTCGGGGCCAAAGGCGGCGATGTGCAGCATCGGCAGCAGAAAGGCGTCGGCCAGAGTGAAGTGTTCGCCGACGAGGAAGGAATGGCGCTCGAGCGCGGTCTCGATGGTCGCCATCGGCAGATCGAGCGCCGCCGTCAGGTTCGCGATCGCCTCCGCGTCCGGCTCCTCGCCGCGAAAAGACGCTGCGTAGCGCTCCTTCACCAACAGGTTGAGCGGCGGAAAGACGTAGGCGTTGTAGGCGCTGATCCACGAAAGCATCCGGGCCTGGCCAAGGCAGTCCACCGGCTGCAGGGCGGGGCCGGGAAAGCGACGGTCGAGGTAGTGGCAGATGGCGAGGGTCTCAAAGATGACGACCTCGCCGTGCTCGAGGACCGGGACCTTGGCGAAGGGGTGCAGGGCGCGATGCTCGGGCGAGGCGGGAACCGCCTCGGCGACGCGGTAGTCGATCCCCTTTTCGGCCGCGACGAGCTGCGACGTCCAGCCGTAGGGACTGAGAAGGCGCGAGTGGATGACGACTTCGGCCATCGCCGAGGACGTTGCCGGCGCCTAGACCGTTTCGAGACGCTTGGCGCGCGCGACTTTTCTCACCGATTCAGCGACCGGCCGGGGCTCGTGTCCCCAGGCGTAGATCGAGACGGCGAAGAGGATGATGCCGAAGGTCACGAACGCAGCGATGGCGATGAACAGAAAGACGAGCTGAACGGCCGGGATCGCGGGCATGGCAAGGCTCCCAATTGTGCGGGCGAGAGCTACCGCCGCCGGGCCGGCGCTGAAATTCGTGTCCACTCCCTAAGGGAACTACGGAGCCCTCCGCCCCGCCGCCGGCAGCCGAAGACAGGGGCGGGCGCTCCGGGTTGGTTCGGAGCGCCCGCAAGTTGCGGCGCGACGCGGAAGATGGGGGGCAACGCGGCGCGCCAAACAGCATCCAGCGCAGGCTTTGGGCCGATCGCCTTGATCCGGATCAAACGGCGACCCGGCGCCAGACCACGGAAAACACCGAAGTTACGAAACCGCGGCCACCCAGTGAGAAGGATTGGCCACGGATGCCACCGATTGCACGGATGCGCTTCGCGTGGAGCGCGCCCACCCTATGCGTGTTCATCCGTGTGATCGGTGGTTGCTCGCGCGCCCAAGGCGCGCTTACGTGACTTCTAAGTTTTCGGTGGTTTGCTGGCGACAGCGGCAGGCTGTGGGCGGCAGACCGGCGCCGGAGAAGCCCTTAGGTATTCGCCCCGGATGGCGCCGCCTCGGCGCGGCGGATAAGGCCTGCCGCAGCCTTCATCCGCGCAAGGAGACGGCTCGATGAGCTATGTTTCGATCCTGACTCAGGTCCAGCCGGACGGCGAGGCCGCGCCTCGCCTGGCCTGCGCCTTAACCCTGGCCAAGCGCTTTCACGCCCGCCTGATCGGGCTCGCCAGCGAGATGGCGCCGCCGCTGACACTGACCGCCGGCTACTACGGCCGCGAAGCCGATTGGGCGGCGGCCATGGGCGGGGCCATCGACAAGCGCCTGCAAGCGGCCCGCGACACCTTCGACCGCGAGGTCGGCGGCCTGCCGCCGGCCGACACCGCCTGGGTGCGAGGCTTCGGCATGCCGGCCTACGAGATGGCGGCCGCCTCCCGGGCGGCGGACCTGATCGTCGCCGGCGGCTCCGAACGCCGCTTCGATCGCTATTCCAGCGCCGACGCCGCCGAGCTGGCGATGCTCTCGGGCCGGCCGGTCCTGGTCGCGCCCGACAAAGGAGCGGCGCTGACGGCCAAAAGGGTGGTGGTCGCGTGGAAGGACACGCGCGAGGCGCGCCGCGCGAGCGCCGACGCCCTCCCTTTCCTGAAAGAAGCCGAAGCGGTCCAGGTCACCGGGATCTGCGCCGCCGACGAGGCCGAGTCCGCCGGCGAGGGGCTCGAGCAAGTCGCCGAGGCGCTGCGCCGCCACGGCGTCAAGGCGAGCGCCAAGCTCGTCCAACAGCCGCACAGCGACGCGGCGGCCTTGAGGGCGGCCGCCGCGAGTTTCGGCGCCGACCTCATCGTCATGGGCTGCTATGGCCACAGTCGCCTGGGCGAATGGGCGTTCGGCGGCTTCACCCGCAATCTCCTCGCCCACGCCGAGCAGCACCTGTTGCTGAGCCACTAAGTAAGCGAGCCTCGGCCGCTGGACGCGGCGCCCACATTAACACCCGCAACCTCGACGCCCTGTTTTCACCGCGCGTCGTCGCGCTCGTGGGCGCCAGCGAGCGCCCAGGCTCGGTGGGCGCGGTGCTGGCTGGCGCGCAACCTGCTGGAAAGCGGCTTCGAAGGGCCGGTGATGCCGGTCAATCCGCACGCCGGCTTCGTGCGCTCGACCCTGGCCTACCGCTCGGTGGTGGAATTGCCGACGCCGCCGGACCTGGCGGTGATCGCCACGCCGGCCGCCAGCGCGCCCGGCCTGATCGCGGAACTGGCGGCCAAGGGCGCATCAACGGGAACTCCAGGGCGGTGATGTCGCCCCTGAACAGAGCACAGCTGCGCCGGCTCGGGTTTGAGCCGGCGCAACTCCGCCTCTGGCGCCGCGAAGCGATCGCCAGTCGCGCCTCAATCTCAGTTGACGAGCATCAAGTCAGGGCCGCCGCCGCCGTGGCCGCCCCGCTGGGACCGAGTCCGTGGACGCCGACGCAAAGGCGCCGCACCTCGCAAGTGCGGCGGCTCCGATGCGAAGATGTTGCTCGGCGCCTAGGCCGTGGCGAGCGCGCGGCGACTCCTCATCGCGCCGCCGACAAGACCGGCGCCCATCAGCAAGAGGGCCCAGGTCCCCGGTTCAGGCACGCCGCTGTGGCCGCCGCCGCCCTGGGTCTGCTCGCCGTAGACGGAGACGCCGTAGAGCGAACCCGAGCCGGTGTGGATGGTCTGGATCACCGAGCCGGTAGCGAGGTCGACCTCATAGAGGTTTCCGGTCGAGAAGCTTCCGGTCCAGAAGTCCTTGCCGTCCGGCGTCAGGTTCAGCGAGAACATGCCACTGTCGCTGAAGTTGTAGGTGTCGATCACCTGGCCGCTGGTGTTGAGCTGCACGTCGAAGTTGGTGTCGGCCACCAGGACGTTGCCGTCGGGCAGGATCCTCAGCTCGTAGGCGGTCGATCCTGGCAGGCCGGTGGCGAAGGGCGATAGCTGACCGCCCACGAGATCGTAGCGGAAAACCGTCGTGCCCTCGGAGGTGTAGTAGAAGGTGGTCTGGTTCGAGGCCAGGTCGATCCAGTCGGTGCCGCGGTCCTGGATCTGGACCGTGATGTCGGCGCCGCCGACCTGGTGGATGTGGTTCTGCCCGGCGTCGCCGACGAAGGCGGTCTGGGCCTTGTTGAAGAGGATCGACTCCGGATTGGTGTAGCCGGAAGCGAAGGTGCCCACGAGGGCGCCGTTCTTGTCGAACTCGGTGACCGACCCGGCCGAGAAGTTGGTGACGTAGAAGTTGCCGGCCTTGTCCGTGGTCGAGCCGGTGGTGTAGCCGCCGACGCCGGTGTTCAGCAGCATCAGCGGCGTTCCGGTCGGGCTGTAGACCTGCACCTGGCCGCCGCCGATCGAGGCGAAGATATCGCCGTTGGCGAAGCCCGTGGCCGAGGCCGGCCCGGCGGCGAGCAAGGCTGCCGAGGCGGCGGCGATGAGCGACAAGCAAAGACGCTTCGACATGGGACCCTCCCAGTTGGCTGCGAGCCACTGAACTTGGTTCACCTACGGCCCAGCTCTTTCTGAATCAAGCTCAAATCACGCCGATATTCGCGATTTTTATGTGAAATCAGTGAGATCGATTCTCATGTTCGCCTCAGACGCGAGATCGACTTCTGATGTTCGCGCCACGCGCGAGCGTGCATGAGAGAGGCAAAACCGGCTGTCATGCCTGCGGCGAGACGCCCGACGGTCGGTCGAGAGCTTGCGTCAGATCAATGCGCCACGGTCCGCCAAGGCGCTTTCCTCACGTCGTGTGTCGCGATGGAGGATCCAGATGCCATCCCTCTTCGGGGCAGGCGTGAGCACTCTTCATGGCTGGCGCTCGTCGGTGCGGTCCTGGCCCTGCTGGCTGTGCTCTTTCCGGCCCAGGCTGAATAGCGATCCTCGAAAAGGCGAGTGTTGGGATGTCGCCCTACCGCATCGAGTTGGAAGACGAGAAAGGATCGGTCGTAGCCGTCCGTCACGGCTCATTCGCGCACGACGACGCGGAGGGTGTGGCGGGACGAGCGTCTGGTCGCGGACTTCCCGCCGGACTGGCGGCCCGGCTCACCCCGCTGAGCAGCGGCCGTCCGCCGCGCCCCAACCTCGAGTTGTACTGCCACAGGCTTGCGGTTTGCCGCAGGTCACAATGCAACGGCCGCGCTGACGGGGAGGGTCCGCCGAAGCTCGGACGCGAAGCCACGAGGCTGGAAAATGTGGCGGAACCGACTGTTGGAAGCGTTCTGCGCTACCGGCGGCGCGGCCCTTGTGGGCGACTTTATCTACGAGTCTCTGGCTCGCGACCTGAAAATGCGCCTGATCTACGCGGCCGGCATCCCCCGGGGCGCTCGTGCTCGAGATGGTCGGCATTCTCGCCTTCGCTTAGGGCGCCTACTTGGTCTTCCGCAGCCGGCGTTAGCTACGGGAGAGGGCGGTCTCTACGCCCGCGAGAGCGAGCCCGGAGAGGGTGCTACTCCGTCAATTGCGCCAGAGCCCCGCGACGCTTCAGTTCGATGTCGCGCAGGCCGCGCAGGCGGATGAAGCCTTCCTCGCGCAGGTGCGTCAGCGTGCGCGACACCGTCTCGATGGTGAGGCCGAGGTAGTCGGCGACATCCTGCCGGGTCATCGGCAGCTCCACGGTTTCGGCCTCGCCGATCCGTTCGGCCAGATCGATGAGGAAGGCTCCGACGCGCTCCGTGGCCCCGCGCCGTCCCAGGGTGATGATGTGGTCCTGGGCGCGGCGGAGTTCGGCGGCCAACGTTCGGCAAAGCCGATGCTCGCCGTCTTCTGCGTCGGCCAAGGCCGTCCAGCGCGAAACACGCGCCGTGGTGCGGCCGATCGCCTCGGCGGTCACGTGGTGGGTGCAGCCGGTCTCCAGGCCGAAGATGTCACTCGGCAGATAAAAGCCGGAGATCTGCCGCCGGCCGTCGCCGAGAATGCGGAAGCAGCGCACCGCCCCCGAGAGCACGGTGTAGACGAAGTCGGCGCTTTCGCCTTCGCCGAAGATCTCCTGATCGCGCCCGTAGCTGCGGACCGCACCGACGAGGCTGAAGACCGCCGGCGCTGGGCGGGTGCGGGGGGCGCGATCCAGAACGTAATCGTGGGCAAGAGACATGGCCTGACTCCCTCGAGTGGAAGCAGGGTCATGCTTAGCCAGGGCAAGAGGGCGCCGAAATTCGTGTCGATCCCCTAAGGAGGTCTACGTAACCGTCGCCCGGCGGCGCGCCGCGCCGGCGCGTCAGGCGTAGGCGAACAGGGCCATGAAGCCGAAATCCATGTGCAACTGCTGATGGCAGTGGAAGAGGGTCATGCCCGGGTCGTCGGCGACGAAATCCACCGCCATCGTCTGGTAGCCGCCGAGCATGGCCACATCCTTGAGAACGCCTGCTGTCGGCGATCCATCGAGGTTCGTCAGCTCGAAGCTGTGCCGGTGCAGGTGGACCGGGTGGATGTCGTCGCTGGCGTTGCGCATCCGCAGGCGATACCGCGCCCCTTCTCTCAGCGTCAGGACAGGGCGCATGCGCGCCTCGTCGAAGGCCACGCCGTTGATGGTCCAGCGGTTGAAGCCGTCGTCGGCGGCGTTCGCCTTGGCGAAGGTCATGTCGAAGACGTGGTCCGGCGGCGCGCTCGCGCCGGTCCGGGCGAACCAGCGATAGTCCCACGCGGGCTTGGCCTTTGGCGCGCGCCACTGCGGCGCGCCGGCCGCGCCGGCGTATTCGACGACGATCCCCATGCCATTGCCCCGGTCGCCCTCATCGAGGTCGCCGAGGACCCAGACGCCGGGCTGGTTCATCTCCACCACCGCATCGACGCGCTCGGCCGTGCCGATCCACAGAGCGTCGACAAGGGCCGGGTTCGGGACCGGATTGCCGTCCAGCGCCACCACCTCGAAGCGATGGCCGGGCAGCGCCAGGCTGCGGATCTCGGTGGCGCTGGCGTTGAGCACATGGAAGAGGACACGCTCGCCGGCCCTGACGCGCACCGGCTCGCCGTGACCCAGAATGCGGCCGTTGACGGTGAACCAGCGGTAGCCGACCTCGTATCCGTGCGGCATGCCCTTGGCCAGCGAAGCAGACATGGCGCTCTCGCCGGCGGACCTCAGGGCCGGGTCTTCGCTGGCCGGACGCAGGAAATCCTGGGCCATGTCGCCGCCGCGGCTCAAGGTCGGGCCGAACTCCTTGAGGGTCAGGAAAACCTCGCGGTCGTAGCGTCCGGGCTCGCTGCGCGGGGCGATCCAGACCGGGCCGGCCTCGCCGCCGTAGAGCCCGAGGTCGAGGTCGGCGCCGGCGCGCACATGGGTGTGATAGAAGCGGAAGCCTGCCGGGCCGGGGATGAAGCGGATGCGGCGCGCGCCGTGGGCGGGAATGTAGGGCGCGCCCTCCTCGGCGGCGCCGTCGACGGCGACCGGGACCTTCTGCCCGTGCCAGTGCAGCTGCTCGGGGCGCGCGGTGCGGTTGGCGATGTCCACCGTCACCGGCCGGCCCTCGTCGAGACGCAGCAGCGGACCTGGAAAGGCCCCGTTGTAGGTGGTGGTCGCAACCTCGACCCCGGGCGCAAGCTCGATCCTCGCCGGCTCGATCCGGATCACGTAGTCGGCGCGCGCGGGCTGTTCCCGACGGGCGCAGGCCCCGAGCGCCGCGGCGGCGCCGAGCTCGATCAGGTTTCGACGGTCCATCATCTTGCGCGCGCCTCCCTTTTCACCGGAACCAGGACTGCCAGCGCCGCCGCCCCGGCCACGGAGAGGGCGGCGCCCCAGAAGAACACCGCCGATGCGCCGACCCGGTCCCAGAGCTGGCCGGCGATGACCGAGGCGGCCAAACCCGAAAGGCCGACCACGGCCCCGTACTAGCCCAGGGCGCTGGCGTGCGCCTCGTCGGGCGCGAGATCGGCGGCGAGCGCCTTGCCGGCGGCGCGGAACACCCCCTGGAAGACGCCGTAGAGCAGGAAGAAGCCGGCGACGGCGGCGATCTTGCCGGTGAGGCCCAGCCCCAGATAGGCGAAGAAGGCGATCAGCGTGGCGGCCAGGGCCAAGGTGCGGCGCCCGAACCGGTCCGAGAGCGAGCCCGCCGGGTAGGAAACCAGCGCCGCCACCAGGTTGAAGGCGGCGTAGATCAGGATCGTTTCGGTCAGCGTCGCCCCCAGGCGCTTCACCCGCAGGATGAGGAAGGCGTTGGCGGAATTGCCCAGGCCGAAGACGGCGCTGGCGACGAGATAGCGGAAGTAGGGGCCAGGCAGCCGGCGAAGACTGAAGCGCGCCTTGTTCCGGGCCCGGTCGCGGCCGCGGCGCTCCTGCACCGGCAGGACCATGGCGAAGGCGAGCAGACCGGGGATGATGGCGAGGAAGAAGATCGAGCGGACGGCGATGCCGGCCAGGCCGAGGAGGCCGGCGGCGATCACCGGCCCCAGGAAGGCGCCGGCATTGTCGCCCGCGCCCTCGAGGCCGAAGGCGCGGCCGCGGAAGGCCGGGGCGGCGGAGGCGGCGACCAGAGCGTCGCGCGGCGCCGAACGCACCCCGCTCCCGAGCCGGTCCAGGAAGCGGGCCCCGAGCACGCCCGGCCAGGCGCCGGAAAGCCCGATGAGCGGCTTGGAAAGCGCCGCCAAGGCATAGCCCGCCAAGGCGACGGGTTTGCGCCGTCCCAGGCGATCCGACAGCGGCCCGGAAAATCCCTGGGCGAGATTGGAGGTGGCGCCGGCGACCCCTTCGACAAGGCCGACGACCCCGCCGCCGGCCTTCAGGGCCTGGGTGAGGAAGATCGGCAGCACCGGGTAAAACATCTCGGTCGAGATGTCGCCGAAGAAACTCGACAGGGCGAGGAAGACGGTGCCGCGGGTAAGACCCGCCAGATAGCCTTGGCCGCGCGCCGCCGGCATGCCCGAAAGATTCCGCCTTGGTCTCCAGTCCTGATAACGGCCGCTCGGCGATGGAGAAAGCCGCGAGTCCCCAGCCGCACGAACCGGCGCCGCCGCAGGGCTCGCCGGGCGAGGTGCTGCTGGCCTTCCTGAAGCTCGGGCTGTCGGCCTTCGGCGGCCCGATCGCCCACATCGGCTACTTCCGGCGCGAATTCGTCGAGCGTCGGAAATGGCTTTCCGAAACGGCCTACGCCGACCTGGTGGCGCTGGCCCAGTTCCTGCCGGGACCCGCCTCGAGCCAGGTCGGCTTCGCTCTTGGGCTGCAGCGCGCCGGCGCCCTGGGAGCGGCGGCGGCCTGGACCGGATTCACCCTGCCCTCGGCCATCCTGATGACCGCCTTCGCGCTCACCGCCGCCGCCTTCAAGGGGCCGGTCGCCGCGGGCGCGATCCATGGCCTCAAGCTGGTGGCGGCGGCGGTGGTGGCCCAGGCGGTGCTCGGGATGGCCCGGACCCTGGCGCCGGACGCCCGCCGCGCCGGCATCGCCATCGCCGCCCTGGCCCTGGCGAGCCTCGGGCCGCCGCGTCTGGCCCAGCTGGCGGCGATCGGGCTGGGCGCAGCCGCGGGCCTGGCCCTGTGCCGCGGGGCAGAGGGCGTGGCGCCGGCGTCCAGCCGCTGGCGGGTGTCGGGCCGCGCCGGCCTGACGGCGCTGGCGCTCTACCTTGGCTTGCTGATCGGGCTTCCGGCCGCGGCGGCGGTCACCGGCTCGGCGATCCTCACCCGCGTCGAGGCCTTCTACCGCTCCGGCGCCCTGGTGTTCGGCGGCGGTCACGTCGTCCTGCCCCTCCTGAAGGCGGCGGTGGTCGATCCTGGCTGGGTCTCCAGCCAGATGTTCCTGGCCGGCTACGGCGCCGCCCAGGCCATGCCGGGGCCGCTGTTCACCTTCGCCGCCTTCCTGGGCGCGGCAATGAACGGCCCGGCCAGCGGGATCGCGGGCGCGGCCATGGCGCTCGCCGCCATATTCGTTCCGGGCCTGCTGGCCCTGGTCGCCGCCCTGCCCTTCTGGGGCGCGCTGCGCACCCGCCCTTTGGCCCGCGCCGCCATGCGCGGGGCAAACGCCGCCGTCGTCGGCGTGCTGGCGGGAGCGCTGTACGACCCGGTGTGGACGAGCGCCGTCCTCGGACGTCTGGATCTTGTCCTGGCGGCGGCCGGTTTCGCCCTGCTGATGTTCCGGGTTCCGCCGATCGCCGTCGTCGCCTTCGAGATCATCGCCGGCGGCGCGCGAGGGCTCTGGGCCTAGGCGGAGCTCTGGCTCCGTAGAAGCCCCTATGGGATGGTCCCGAATTCCACCAGACCGCCGAGTTCCGTAAAGGAACGTGAGCTTTTCCCGGTTCGGCCGAAGGCGAGGAGACATGGGTTACGCGACCATCATGGTCCAGGTGCAGAACGAGCCCCCGGCGGAGGCTCGCCTCGAATGCGCCCTGGGCCTCGCCCGCAGCTTCGGGGCCACGCTCATCGGCGTGGGCGTGGAGAGCATGCGCCCGCTGATCTTCGACAACGGCATGGTCGCGATGGAGGCGGAGTGGTTCAACGCCCTGCGCGATATCGCCCAGAACAACATCAAGGCCGCCAAGGACACCTTCGCCAAGGCGACGGCCGGCGCCGGGGTCGAGGCGATCTGGGAGGAGGGCCTGGACATGCCCGTCCAGGCGCTCGCCCGCGCCTCGCGCGCCGCCGACCTGGTCGTGGCCGGCTACGGGCCCGATAACCGCAACGATCCCTATCGGGACGCGGCCCCGACCGACCTGGCGCTCGCCAGCGGCCGCCCGGTGCTGATGGTTCCCCAAGTCGCCGCGCCGCTCGAGGCCAGGCGCGTGCTGCTCGCCTGGAAGGACACCCGCGAAGCCCGCCGGGCGATGAGCGACGCTATGCCTTTCCTAAAGAAGGCCGAAGACGTGCTGGTGCTGGAGGTGGGCGGGCGAGAGGATCTGGCCAACGCCGAGACCCGGGTGGCGAGCGTCGTCCAGGCCCTCGAGCGCCACGCCGTCAAGGCGCGCGCCAAGGCCATGACCTGCCACGAGCACGAGACCTCGGGCCAGATCGAAAAGGAGGCGCGAGCCTTCGGCGCCGACCTCCTGGTCGCCGGCGCCTACGGCCACAGCCGGCTGGGCGAATGGGTGTTCGGCGGCGTCACCCAGCACCTTGCCGACCGCCGCGACTGCTACGTGCTCTTCAGCCATTGAGTTCTGGAGGCGATGATCAGGGACATCACCGTTCATGTGCAGGGGACCTCGGCGGGCGAGCTGCGTCTGGCCTACGCCTTCGACCTGGCCGAACGGCAGCGGGCGCGCCTCACCGCCGTCCACGTCGCCGCGCCCGGTCGGGCAGGCGGCCGTGAACGCGCGGTCGCCGGGACGCTTTTCGCCGGCGCCGCGCACGAGCGGCTGACGCCGGCCCGCTTCGTAGCCGAAGAGGGAGAACTCGTGGAGGCCCTGGCCCGGGCCGCCCGCTTCTCCGATCTCCTCATCCTGGGCGACGGCGATCGCGGCGCCCCGCCCGGAGAGCTGGCGCGAGCGGTGGCGGCGCGCGCCGGCGTGCCCGTTCTGGTGGTGCCGGACGAGACCACGAGCTTCGGCCCCAGCCGGCGGGCGCTGCTGGTGTGGAGCGGCGGCCCGGGCGCGGTGCGCGCCATCCACGACGCCATCCCGCTGCTGGCGTCCACGAACATGCGGGTGGAACTCGCCCTCGTCGGCCAGGAAAGCTGGGAGACCAAGGACGCGCTGATCGATCACCTGGCGCGACATCGGGTCGCGGTGGAATCGCCGGCGCATGTCTTGGCCGCGACCAATGGCCTCGCCTCACGGCTGGCGGCCGGCGACTTCGACCTCCTGGTGATGCAGGCGGGCGCGCCATGGACGGCGCCCAGTTCCGCCCAGACGCCGACGCTCATAGCAAGCTAGACCTCGGCCGCGAGCGGCATTATCCCTGCTTCAGCGCCTTGAGCTGGATCAAGGCGCCAGGCGCTCGGCCCGGGTCTTTGGGGCGCTTGCGGGAGGGCGATTCCAGGCGTGAGCGAAGTCGAGAACGAGCCCGAGGCCGTGCCCGAGGAGGTGCTGCGTGAGGTTCCGCGCGGCGCCCTGGCGCTCGCCGGGATCACCACGGGGCTGCTGATCCTCGCCTGGCTGGCGATCTATCTCTTCGTCTTCCTGCCGCGCGGGACGGTCGGCTGATGAGCCTCGAGCGCGACCCCGAAAGAGAGATCGCGATCGCCGAATTCCGCTGGACCGCGATCGTGGCCGTGGCGATCTCGGTCATCATGGTGGCGATCATCTTCGCGGCGGTCGCCATGCACATCAATCCGCCCAGCAACATCGAGCGCATCAACCCCCAGGCCCTGCACCTTTCGGCCGAGTTCACCGAGGCCGACCTCGGAACCAAGGTCGAGGCCAACGGCCAAGTGACAGCGCGAATCGTCGCCACCCAGTTCGCCTTCGTGCCGCGGTGCGTCGAACTGCCGGCGGACCGGCCGGTGACGCTGCGCTTCGCCAGTCCCGACGTCATCCACGGCGTGCTGGTGGGCGGCACCAACGTCAACACCATGGTGGTGCCGGGCTACGTCTCGCAGGTGCACACGGTCTTTCGTCGCACCGGCGATCTTCTGATGCCGTGTCACGAGTTCTGCGGCCTGGGGCATAGCGAAATGATCGGCACGGTCCGGGTGGTGCCGCCGGACCAATTCCGCCCGGGCCCGGACGGGAGGGTCGCCTGTGCCGCAAAATAGACGTCTGGTTTTGGCCCATCTGTGGGTGGCGTTTCTGGTCTTCGCCACCGCCACGATCCTGGGCGTGTGGCAGATGTGGGTGCGCAGTCCCCTGGCGGCGCCCCAGGACGTGCCGATGCGCTACTACCAGTCGGTCACGGCCCATGGCGTCTCCATGGCCTACGTGCTGACGACCTTCTTCATCATGGGCTTCGGCTACTTCACCGCCGAGGCCGCGCTCGGTCGCGAGATCCCCTCGCGCCGGTGGGCGTGGACGGGCTTCTGGACGGCGATCGTGGGGGTGGCTTTGACCATCGGCGCCATCGCCAGCGGCCACGCCAGCGTTCTCTACACCTTCTACCCGCCGATGACGGCCACGGTGTGGTTCTACCTCGGCCTTGTCCTGGTGGTGGCGGCCTCCTGGATCTGGGTGGCGCAGATGATTATCGCGGTCGGCCGCTTCAAGCGCGACCATCCCGGCGCGCCGGTGCCGCTGGCCATGTACGGCGCCACGGTGAACGCCATCATGTGGCTGTGGACCACCGTCGGGGTGACGCTCGAGATCCTCTTCCAGATCCTGCCCGCGACACTCGGGCTCACCCGCACCATCGACGTCGGCCTGGCCCGGACGCTGTTCGCCTGGACCCTGCACCCCATCGTCTATTTCTGGCTGCTTCCGGCCTACGTCGCCTTCTATACCATGGCGCCGCGGGCGGCCGGCGGGCGGCTCTACAGCGACACCATGGGGCGCTTCAGCTTCGCGCTTTTCCTGGTCTACAGCCTGCCGGTTGGCATGCACCACCTGCTCATGGACCCGGAACAGTCCACCGGCTTCAAGTTCGTGCAGGTGGCGCTCACCGCCCTGGTGGTCGTGCCGACGCTGCTGACGGTGTTCACCATCGGCGCCTCGATGGAGATCGCCGGGCGGATGCGCGGCGGCAAGGGCCTCTTCGGCTGGATCGGGGCGCTTCCCTGGGACCGGCCGATGGTGCTGGCGACCGGCCTCGCCTTCTTCATGCTGTGGTTCGGCGGCTTCGGCGGCTTGATCAACATGAGCTACGGCATGAACGCCATGGTCCACAACACCTCGTGGGTGACGGCGCACTTCCATCTGATCTTCGGCGGCACGGTGGTGATCATGTACTTCGCCATCGCCTACGAGATCTGGCCGACGCTCACCGGCCGCGCCGCTCCGAGCGTGCGCTCGCAGCGCCTGCAGCTGTGGCTGTGGGCGATCGGCATGTTGGTGATGGCCCTGCCCTGGCACTACCTCGGCCTTGAAGGGCAGTGGCGGCGGGTGGCCGCGTTCGACTACAGCGACCCCAGGATCGCCCCGTGGGGTCCGTGGGTGATCGTTTCGCTCGTGGGCGGCGTCATCCTGCTGACGAGCGCCTGGCTTTTCATCATCAACCTGCTGCCGCGGCGCGACCAACCCCGTCTCGCAAATCCTCCGGCCTACGCCTTCGCCCTCCCGGTCCACCCGGTGGTCAAGGTTCCGGCGGCGCTGAACGGATTTGCGCTGTGGAACGGCCTCGTCGCCTTCCTGATGCTGGTCGCCTACGGCTTCCCGATCGCTCAGTTCTTCATCGGCGCCAGTCCTCAGGCGCTCGTCCACTCGTTCGGGGGCGGCTGACATGGCCGAGCCCTTCTACAGGCGCGAGCGTTGGTCGTTCGTGGCTGGCGCGATCGTCGCGGCAGTGTCGCTGTTTTCGATCGGCTTCGGGCTCTTCATCCTGCCGGTCCTGCAGGCGCCGAACGCCGGCATCGACCCCTGGACCGCCATCTGCCGCGCCATGGGCGTCAAGCCGGGCACGCCCGCCCAGCCGCAACCGCCGGTGAGCGCCGTCGCCGCCCCGGTGAGCCAAGTGCGCTGGACCCCCAAGACCCTGGCGGTGCTGGCGGCCGCCGATCCGCGCCCGGGGGCGGCCCTGTCGGTCAGCCTGTGCTCGGCCTGCCACGGCGACCAGGGCGTCTCGCCCAGCCCCCTCTACCCACATCTCTCCGGGCAGTCGGCCGAGGCGATCTTCAAGCAGCTCTCGGACTTCCGCTCGGGCGCCAGGGTCAACCCGATGATGTCGCCCGTGGCCCAGGGCCTCACCGAAGACCAGTTGGCCGAGGTCGCGGCCTACTACGCCCACTATACGCGCAACGCGGTCCTCGGGGCCCGGTACGAAGTGCCCGACCCGGAGATGGCCCGGCTTGCGCACCGCGGCGATCCGAGCCGCCGCATCCCGCCGTGCGAGGCCTGCCATGCCCGCGGCGTCGGCGGGGCGCCCGAAGCTCCCGTCCTCTGGGGCCAGCAGCAGGCGTATCTGCAACGCCAGCTCGACGCCTTCGCCTCCGGCGATCGCCACAACGACGTCTATCGGCGCATGCGCGACATCGCCCAGCGGTTGACGCCCGACGAGCGCGCCCGCCTGGCGGAGTACTACCAGGGATTGCGATGAACCCCTCGCCGGCGCGCCAGAGCCCATTCCCGGAGGATATGGCGCCGCCTCTCGAGGCTCCGCGGCCGGCCGCGTCCGCCTAGAGCGTTTCCCGGCGCCGATGAATCGAATGTGATCGTCGGGGGGATTCAAGCGAAGGGTCGGATGTGAATCGATGACCGTCTCTGATTCGGGAGGCGGACATGAGCGGGGCGCGTTCGGTGGATTTGCGGTCGCGGGTTGTGGCGGAAGTGCCGACGCTACGCCCTGGCCGCGGCGCCGCCGGTCGATGAAAAAGCAGGTGATGCGCCAATCGGGCAGCTTGGTCAGCCCCTTCTCATAAGCGCGCAAGCTCTTGACGCGAGGCGGTTCCTCCACGGACCCGAACTGACACCAGCCGACGCAGGCCCCCTCCTCGTAGACGAGGGCGGCGTGCGCGCGTCCGTCCCGGACCCGTTGCTCCTTCAACGACCTGTTCTGCGCGGCCCCCCGGCCCTTGCCGACGCCCTCGGAGTGAAACGCCAGGCACCAGCATCCGCCCCACACGCCATTGTGCCGTTCCACCAGCCGGGCGAAATCGGGCCAGCTAGACGAATCCAATGCTTTGATACCGAAGCCGGCCATCGCGCGCTTGGGTGCCCCATGGCGCCCCTGGTCTTGGCCGGCAAGCATCTCATGCCCGCAGCAGCTCGCGCGCCAGCACATTGCGCTGGGTCTCGCTGGAGCCGGAGTAGATGCTGGCGGCGCGCACCGAAAAGTGCCGCGCCATCGAAAGCCCCCCGGCCTCGAGACTGGCCGGGCCGGCGATTTCCATTTCGAGCTCGACCAGGCGCTGGTGCAGCTCGCTGCCGACCAGCTTCAGCATCGGCGCGCGCTCCGGGCCGCCGATGCTGGCGAGCTCCATGGCCTCGAACGCATCCAGCTCGACCGCAAGGCTCGCCAGGCGCGCGCGAACCGCAGGATCGCCCACCGGCGCGGCGCGCAGCGCGGCCTCGGCCCGCCGCAGCGCCCGGCGGACCAGGGCTGCGGGGGTGTTGTTGGATCGGGCGAGCTGCATCAGCCGCTTGGCCACGGCCCAGCCCGCGCCCTCCTCGCCGACGCGGTTGGCCACGGGAACCCGGACGCCATCGAAGAAGACCTGGTTGAACTCATGCCGGCCGGCCAAGTCCAGGATCGGCGAGACCGTGAGACCGGGGCTGGCCATGTCGACGAGGAGGAAGGTGAGGCCCTCCTGCTTGCGCCCGCCGTCGGCGGTGCGCACCAGGGCGAACATGCGATTGGCGAGATGGGCGCCGGTGGTCCAGATCTTGGCGCCGGTGAGCTCGTAGCAGCCGTCCCGCAGTACGGCGCGCGTCGACACGGCGGCCAGATCCGAGCCCGCGCCCGGCTCCGAAAATCCCTGGCACCAAAGGTCATCGCCGGAGAGGATGGCGGCCAGGTAACGTCGCCGCTGCGCGGGCGTCCCCATCTCGATCAGCAGCGGGCCGAGGCTGCGCAGGCCGCCGGCGAACAGCACCGGCGCGTCCCACCTGGCGCACTCGCGTTCGAACAGGAAGCGCTGGCGCGGCGTCCAGCCGGTTCCGCCGAAGGCCTTGGGCCAGGCGGGCGCGATCCAGCCGCGCTCGTAGAGTCTTCGGTGCCAGACGCGGCAGGCGCCGATTTCGGAGTGGACGCCGACGGTGTTGCGGCCGGCTTCGCGCAGTTCCCGGGTCAAGGCCGAGCCGAGAAAGGCGCGCACCTCGGCAAGGAAGGCGGCCGCCTCGGCGCCGTCGTCGCGGCGACTGCGGCCAAGTCGTGCGCGAGCCGATGCACCCATGAGCGCTTGTGTTCCGCGAAGCGTTCGCCGGCCTTGAGGCGGATCAAGGCGGCGACCCTCCGCCTGCGACATTGGATTGGGCGTCACTTCAAGGGGAACTTCCGATGCCCGATGATCTTGCCATGACCATGGAAAGGTCCCGTTCTGCAGCGCCGGCCAAGCCGGCGGCCGCGCCGCTTTCGCTCCTGGCCGCGCCCATCGGCGGCCACGACGACGAGACGGCGATCGCCCTCGCCTGCGAGATCAGCGCGCGCCACGGCGGCACGGTGACGGTGGTGAACGCTTTCGACAGCCTGACCGCCGCCGGATACTCGGCCGCCCTGGCGCGGGCCCCGGCCGCGGCCCAGGTGTGGCGGGCGATCGACCAGGGCCAGGCCCAGACCCGGCGCGAGGTGGAGACGTTGACCGCGCGGCAGGCCCAGGCGCACGGGCTCGGCGTCCCGGGCGAAGCGCGATCGCGGATGCGCGTCGCCGCCGGCGCCGACAGCGCCTGGCTGGCGCTGATGCGCGAGCTGCCGCTCGCCGATCTGGCGATCCTGCCCCAGGGCGCGGTGAGCGCCGACGGCATCTTCGGCGGCCCGCTGGCGCCCATCCTCATCGAGGCCAAGACGCCGGTGATGGTGGCGCGCAGCCGTGGCTCCTTCGTCGGCAAGCCGGCGGCGGTCGCCTGGGACGGCGGCCTGGAGGCCGGGCGCGCCATCCGCGCCGCCCTGCCGCTCCTCCGGGACGCCAGCGAGATCTTGGTGCTGCAGGACGCGCACGGCCTCCACTGCAGTCCCGGAGAGAAGGCCGACCCGGCGCGGGCGGTCGACTATCTGGAGGCCCACGGCCTGGGGCCGGTCTCGGTGGCCGCGGTCGACGACGCCAGGATCGGGGCGGCGCTCTTGGAGGCGGCGGCGCGGGCCGACGTGGCCTTGCTGGTCTCCGGCGCCTATCGCCACAACCGCTTCGGCGAGGCGATCTTCGGCGGCGCGACCCACGCCTTCCTGAAGGCTGCCGACGGGCCTCACCTGGTCCTCGCGCATTAGTCCTTGCGCCAGATCAAGGCGGACCTGCGACATTCTGCCACAATTGCTTCGCAAGGCCGGATCAGCCGGCCAACGGAGGAAAAGGATGACGATGCCAGCCCAGATCCCGGTCAAGTACGGGACGGCGGCGGCGCAACGGCCGTTCGCCCACATGTTCGGCTCGCTGCAGCGCGAAATCGACCGCCTGTTCGATGACTTCACCCCCGCCTTCTACGGCGGCTGGCCCAGCTTCTCGGGGCAGACCTTCAACGAGGCCGGCGCCCGTATGGACCTGGCCCAGACCAAGGACGGCTTCGAACTCACCATCGAAGTTCCGGGAATGGAGGAGAAGGACGTCAACGTGGCTGTCGAGGGTGGCGTGCTCACCGTCAGCGGCGAGAAGAAGTTCGACAGCGAAAAGAAGGACAAGAAGTACCACTTCGTCGAGCGTGGCTATGGCGCCTTCACACGCTCGATCGACCTGCCGGCCGGCGTGAAGCCAGCCGACATCCAGGCGACCCTCGCCAAGGGCGTGCTGAAGGTGACCATCCCGGCCCCGAAGGTCGCAAGCGCCAAGAAGATCGAGGTGCAGGCGGCCTGACGGCCCGGTGAACGGGCGGCGCGCTCTTTAGGGACCTGGCCTGGCTCCAAAGGCGCGCCGAACGCGAAGGGCCCCTCCTGGTCCAACGGGAGGGGCCCTGTGCGCGTCCGTGCGGCGCCGGCGCGGCGGGCTAGTGATTGAGCAGCGTCTTGGCGATCTTGAAGGCGGCCGGGAGCATGAGCACGCCCAGCAGGCACGGGAAGATGAAAAGGATCAGCGGAATCATCAGCTTGGCCGGGAGGGCCATGGCCTTCTCCTCGGCCCGCAGCATGCGCTTGGACCGCATTTCGTCGGAGAAGATGGCGAGGGTTTCGCCCAGGCTCGTCCCCATCTCCTCGGCCTGACGCAGCATCGTCGCCAGCGAGCGCGCCTCGTCCAGGCCCAGGCGGTCGGCCAGCGCCGCCCAGGCGTCGCGGCGGGCGCGGCCGGCGCGCAGCTCCAGGGTCAGGAACTTCACGTGCATCGCCAGGTGCGGGTAGCGGCGCGTCAGCTCGTCGGCGACCCGGCTCACCGCCGCGTCCAGGCTCAGCCCCGCCTCCACCGAGGCGACCAGCAGGTCCAGCAGGTCCGGGAAGCCTTCGCGATATTCGCGCTCGAGCCGGGCCCGGCGGCGCTTGACGACATAGTCGGGGCCGAGCAGTGCCGCGGCCGCGAACAGGGCGGCCGCCATGACCGCGCCCATGCCTCCGGCCCCCGACAGGGCGAACGGCAGCACCAGCACCGTGGCCACGATGGCGGCGATCAAAGCGGCCGCGCGGGCCCCCAGGTACATCGCCGCGGCCTCGCGATTGAAGTAGCCGGCCTGCATCAGGCGCAGGCGCAGGGCGGAGAGCTTGGAAGGATCGGTGATCGCCATGCGGTCGCCCAGGCGGCGGACGCCACGGGCGATGTCGGCGGCTCCGGGCAGGCCCGTGCCGAGGGCGGCGACACCCTCGCCAGCCTCGCCGGCCAGGCGTGCGCGCCGGCGCGCCGCCGTCGTCGCCTGGCGGATGAGGACGAAGCCGCCGCCGCCGAAGCCCACGGCGATGAGGCCCAGAGCCGCCCAGGTGATCAGGGTCTGCAGCACCGCCCGCTCGCCCCTAGATCCGCATGTCGATCATGCGGCGCATGATGAAGTTGCCGATGAGCATCCACACCCCCATCACGGTGAGGCCGACCTGCACCGGGCGCTCGCCGATGACATCGCCGTAGAAGTGCGGGCTCATCACCTGCAACATCAAGAAGACGCAGATCGGCGCGGCGGTGAGCACATAGGCGCTCGCCCGCCCCTCCGACGATGCGGCCTTGATCTTCAGGCGCATCTTGAGTCGCTCGCGCACGGTGCGGGCCACCGTCTTCAGCAGGCCGGTGAGATTGCCCCCCGAGCGCTCCTGCAGACGGATGGTGGCGGCGAAAAGGTCGATGTCCGGGTGGCGGCAGCGGTCGGCGATGCGCGCCACCGCCTGCTCCAGGGTGGCGCCGTAGGCGATTTCGTCGGCGGCCATGCCGAACTCCGAGCCGAGGGGATCGGGAAGCTCGCGCCCGACGAGCGCAACCGCGGTCGGCACCGGGTGCCCGGCTTCGAGGCTGCGGACGATGACCTCCAGCGCCGCCGGCAGCTGAACCGCGATCAGCTTGGCGCGCTGTCCGGCTCGGAAGTTCAAGTAGCCGAAGGCGGCGAGAACCACCGCCGCCGGGGCGGCGGCGAGCGCGATCAACAGGTTATGGGTGACGACGACGACGAGGATCGCCAGGGCGACCATGGCGGCGACGCCGATGACGGCCCAGCGCCGAGGCGCGAACGGAACGCCCGAGCGCCCCAGCAGGTCGGACAGGGCGGCCCAGCCGATGATGCGCTCGCCGCTGGCGTCCAGTCCACGCTGCTTGCGCAGCTCCACCACCAGTTCGGCCAGCGAGTTGGTGCGCGAGGCGACGGTGAGGCGCTTGTTGATGGCGCGCCGATGGCGACCGGCGGCGGCCAGCCCCCACACGCATTGCCCGAAGGCGAACACGGCGGCGAACAGCAGGACCAGAAAGGCCGCGCGCGGATCGACGATGAGGGAGAGGGGGAGCATCACGCACGCGCCGCCGATCGCGCGCTCATCGTCCGGGAGCACAACCCCTCACCCTCCCACGATGCTTCGCATCGCAGGCGCCCCCGTCTCCCTATGGGCGAGGTGTGAGGCGGGCGGCGCGGCTCTCTTCTCCTCTCCCGGAGGGAGAGGAAGGGGCCCATTGCGAAGCAATGGGAGGGTGGGGGGTTACCGCGCCGCATGCCGGCGGCTCTCACGCCAGGGCCCGCGCCGGGTCGAAGTGCTCGGTGTCGTAGCGCCGGCCGCGGCGGATCATCTCGTCGAGGCACTTGGGCCTCAGCCCGGTGGCCCGGAATTCGCCCCGAACCGTCCCGTCCGCCTCGGTGGCCAGGCGATGAAAGGCGAAGATTTCCTGCATCTGCACCACCTGCCCCTCCATGCCGGTGATCTCGGAAACGCTGACGAGGCGGCGCTTGCCATCGGAGAGGCGCATCACCTGAACGATCAGGCCGACGGCCGAAGCGATCTGGCCGCGGATGGAATCCTGGGTCAGCGACATGCCGCTCATGGCCACCATCTGCTCGAGGCGGGTGATGGCGTCGCGTGGGCTGTTGGCGTGGATGGTGGCCATCGAGCCTTCGTGGCCGGTGTTCATGGCCTGCAGCATGTCGAACGCCTCCTCGCCGCGGACTTCGCCGAGGATGACGCGATCGGGACGCATCCGCAGGGCGTTCTTGACGAGCTCGCGCTGACGGATCTCGCCCTTGCCCTCGATATTCGGCGGCCGGGTCTCCATGCGCACCACGTGCGGCTGCTGCAGCTGCAGCTCGGCGGCGTCCTCGATGGTGATCAGCCGCTCCTTGGAGCTGATGGCGGCGGAGAGGGCGTTGAGCAGGGTGGTCTTGCCCGAACCGGTGCCGCCGCTGATGACGGTGGAGACGCGGGCGAACACCGCCCCTTCGAGGAACTCGGCGACACAGGCCGGCATGGCGCCGAACTCGACGAGGCGCCCCAGATCGAACGGCTTCTTGGAGAACTTGCGGATCGACACCGCCGCGCCGTCGATGGCGACCGGGGCGATGGCGGCATTGACGCGGCTGCCGTCGGCGAGGCGCGCGTCCACCATCGGCTGGCTCTCGTCGATGCGCCGCCCGACCGTGGCGACGATGCGGCCGATGATGCGCAGCAAGTGGTCGTTGTCGCGGAAGCGGACCGGCGTCGTCTCCAGCTCGCCGCGGCGCTCGACATAGACCTGGAAGGGACCGTTGATGAGGATGTCGGCGACGCTGTCGTCTTTCAGCAGCGGCTCGATCGGCCCCAGGCCCACCATCTCGTCGAACACCTCGGCCCCGAGGCGGTCGAGCTCGGCGGTGTTGAGCACCAGGCGTTCGGCGCGCGCGAAATCGCCGACCAGGGTGCGAACCTGTCGGCGCATCTCCGCCTGTTCGAGCTTGTCGAACTTGGAGAGGTCGATCTCGTCGATGAGCCAGCCGTGCAGCTTGAGGCGGGTGTCGAGGAAGCTGTCGCTGGGGGGCGGCGGGGGCGCCGGCTCGGGCGCCGCCGGCTCGGTGATCGGTTCGAGGGGCGGGGCGGCCTCCGGGACGGCGCGGCGGAAGGCGAAGCGGCTCATGCCGCGGCCCTGCCGGCGAGGGGCGTGTCGCGGCGCGACAGCAGCCGCTCGGCCAGGGCGTCGACATCGCGCACGATCTTCGAGCGCGGCCGCAGCTGGCCGATGGCGCCGCCGAGATTGGCGCAGGCCGCGGCCGCCTCCCAGTCCGAGGTGACGGCGGCTTCGGCCTTGCGCTGCAGCGCCTTTTCGGCCTCGCCCATCGAAGGCGCCAGGCCGAACATCCGCGTCGACAGGCGATTGAGGATGATGCGCACCCGGCGGGGCTGCAGCTCGGCCTCGATCTCGTCGGCCAGTTCTCGCGCCGCGATCAGCGCCGGCACGGTTAGCTCGGAGACCACCAGCGCCTCGTCGGCGCCGGCCAGGACATCCGGTGTCCATGGCTCCAGGCGTCGCGGCAGGTCGATGACCACGGCGCCGTAGGCCTGACAGGCGGCGTCGAGAACCCTCAGCACCGTGGCCGGGGCGACGCGCACGAACGCCTTGGGGTCGCGCGGCGGCGCCAGCAGGAAAACGCCGCAGGCGGCCTTCGCGGCGAAGGCGTCCAGGAGCGAGCCGTCGATGCGCTCCGGATCGAGGCTTTCGTCGGCGAGGTTCATGTTGGCGGCGACCCCCAGGTAGGCCGCCGCCGCGCCGCCGGAGAGGTTCAGGTCCACCAGGGCGACCCGTCCGGACTGGCCGCCGCGGGCGAGACTGGCGGCGATCTCGACGGCCAGGGTGGTGGCCCCGCATCCGCCCACCGCGCCGGTGACGCTCCAGCACAGACCGGCGCGCGGCTCCGCGGCTGCGGGCGCTGTCGTCGGCGCTCGCCGGCTCAGGCGATCGACGGCGGCGGCGAGCTCGGCGGCGCCGAAGGGCGGCTCGATGACCTCGCAGGCGGCAAGCGCCATCGCCGCCTTGATCACCGCCGAGGGCAGGTGTGCGGCCGCCAGCAGCACCGCGGGGCCGTTGCCGCCGAGGCTCGACAGCGATGCCGCCAGCGCCGCCGGGTCGACGGCCTCGCCGTCCACGAGGACGAGGTCGAAGCCGCCCAGCGGCGGCAGCGGCGTCCGTGCAGGCGCCACCTCGAGCGCAGTGCCGCTCAGGGCCGCGCGCGCGATGACCCCCAGGCGTTCGCCCAGGGCAAGGGCCCTGCCGAGGCGAGCCCCCTCGCCGCCCGGCTCAGCCGCCATGGTTGGCGTCCGTGGAGGCCTGCTTAGGCCCCGAAATGCCCTCGTTCTCCAGGATGAGGTCGATGGGGCTCGGGTCGTCGACCCCGCGCAGCGGATCTGGCAGGGTCTTGATGTCGTCGGTCGGCGCCACCAGCCGCGGGGTGACGATGATAACGAGCTCGGTTTCGTTGCGCTTCCAGCCGCTGGACTTGAACAGAGCCCCCAGGATCGGAATGTCGCCCATCCCCGGGATCTGGCCGACGTGGCGCGCCGTCTCCTTGGAGAACAGCCCGGCGATGGCGAAGCTCTGACCGTCGCGCAGCTCGACCGAGGTCTCGGCCTTGGTGGTGTCGATGCCCGGCACCTGGACGCCGTTGAGGCTGATGCCGTTGGCCTGGTCGAGCTGGCTCACTTCCGGCGCCACCTTGAGACGGATCTCGCCCGAGTCCTCCACCGTCGGGGTGACGTTCAGGCGAATGCCGAACTCGCGGAAGTCGATGGTGGTGCCGGTCAGGCCGTTGGGCACCGGGAAGGGGAATTCGCCGCCCGCCAGGAAGCTCGCCTCCTCACCCGACATCGCCACCAGGTTCGGCTTGGCGAGCGTGTGCACCGAGCCCTTCTGCTCAAGCGCCTGCAGGTCGGCGGTGATGGTGGCCGAGCCGATGGTCGAGGTGAGGCCGAGCGTCGTTTGCGGGGTCACCCCGTCCGGCAACGGGCTGCCGCTCTGGAAGGTGAAGTGGGAGTTGTTGTGGGCGCCGATGTTGAGGCCGAGATCGGTGAGGGCGTCGCGCGTCACCTCCATCATGCGCACCTCGACCATCACCTGCTGCGCCTGACGCACCTTGAGGTCGGACTGGACGTTCTTGGGGGCGTAGCGCTCGGCGATGTCCTCGGCCTGATGGGCCACGGCGCTGGTGGACACCTCGCCCGTCAGCAGCACCCCGCCGGCGAAGTCGCGCGCCTGGATGTGCTCGCCCGGGAGGGCGGCCGCGAGGTCCGCCTGCAGGTCTTCGATGTCGTAGCCGACGCGCACGTCGACCACCTGCGCCAGGCGATGCGCCTCGTCGTAGATGAGCAGGTTGGTGACGCCGATCTGCTTGCCCCGGACGTAGAAGCTCTGGTCGGTGGTGGCCACGAGCGCCAGGGTGTCCGGCTGGGCGACGACGATCTCGCCGGCGGGATAGTCGAGGTGGAAGGCGGCGGACTTGTCCTTGGCGACGGTGATCTCGCGGGCCTGGCCCACATCGTCGATGATCTGGGCGCGGACCGGCAGGCCGCAGGCGAGCGCGCTCAGCAGGGCCAGCGGCAGCAGCCCGACGGGTCCGCCGTGGCGCGCCCGCTTGAACAGGCGGCGACGACGCCGCAGGGGATGGGGTCTCATGCGCCGCCCCTTTCCGATGGCACCAGGGCGGCGGCGGCGGTATCGCCCTCCACGATGATCACCGAACGCCCGACCCTCGGCGCCGGCCCCGGCGGCAGCAAGATGCGCGGCCGCCGCGGACCGAAATGCCGGACGCCCCCAGCGGGCGCCCCCGGCCCCAGGGCGGCGACGGTGATCGCCTGCACCGGGTCGATCTGGGCGCCGCCGGTGCGCCGCAGCGCCAGCGACAGCGTCCCCGCCTGCGCCGCCAGCGCCAGCTTCTGGGCGTCTTCCACCGTCACCTCGAGGGTGGCCGTGTGGGCGACCTGCGCCTGGGTGGAGTTGGGGTCCGCGTTGAGGTCGATCCCCAGCACGCGGACGTCCTGGAGCACCACGGTGGAAACGAGGCGCTTGCCCCCCGGTCCGGCGCCGGCCAGCGTATTCAGGTCATAGGTCAGCACCACGTCGACCCGGTCGCCCGGCAGGATGTGGCCACCGGCGCCGGTGACATCGCTGACCCCGACGGTGAAGGCGCGCATGCCGGGCGCGATCACCGCCGCCACGGTCGGCTTGGCGCCGGCGCCCGAGAGCTTGGTCGGCAGAACCGGTTCGCGGGAAGCCATGGGAACGAGCGCGATCGGGGCGCCCCCGGGCTGGTCGATCACCTGCTGGATGGTGCTGAAAGCCCCCTGCGGCGCGGATCCGGCGGGATAGTCGACCACGGTCAGGGCGCCGGCCTGCAGCTTCGCGCCGTAGGCGATCGGCCCTCTGGCGACGACCACCGGGACCTGCGATGCGGCGGCGCCCGACGAGGCCGAAACGGCGTGCGTCGACTGCGGCATCCAGAATCTGGCGATCAGCAGCGCGGCCAGGCCCAGGATCACCGAGGCGCCGAGGCTGATGAGAGTTCCGGTACGCACCATCGGAGCTGCCCCCCGAGACGGCCGGACCATTCGCTTAAGGTTCGCCGCTCGCCGGTCAATCTGCGGCCGCGCCGATTGCGCCGTTGTTAAAACTCAAGGCTAACAACGGCTTAGGGATAATGAGGGCTTAAGCTGACTCTCCTTGGGGCGCCTGTCCGGCGTTACGCCCCCAGCGCCTCCGGGGTGGCGCGGAAAAGGTCGACCGCGCCCTGGGTCACCGCCTGGGCCAGCCCTCCCGACTGGCTCAGCACCTGCTCGGCGAAGACGCGCGCCAGCCCGATGCGGGCGCGGAAGAAATCCGCCGGACCGGCGCCCGAGGTCAGCCGGCTCGAGGCCGCCAGGGCCTGCTTGCCCAGCATCCAGCCGCCGACGACATCGCCCAGCAGCTCCAGGTAGGGCGTAGCGCCGGCGAGCGCGTCCGGCTGGGCGTGCCCTCGGCGCTCGATCAGCCAGCCGGTCGCCGCCTGGACCGCGGCCAGGCCGGACTCCAGGTGCGCGCCGATGGCGTGCAGCCAGCCATCGTCGGCGCTCTTCAGCGCCGCCGCCGTGGGAAAGATGTCCGCCACCAGCTCGCGCACCGCCTGGCCCTTGCCCAGCGCCAGCTTGCGGCCCATCAGGTCGATCGCCTGAATGCCGTTGGCGCCTTCGTAGATCGGCAGGATGCGGGCGTCGCGATAGTGCTGCGCGGCGCCGGTCTCCTCGATGAAGCCCATGCCGCCGTGGACCTGCAGGGCGCTCGAGGCCACTTCCACGGCCATGTCGGTGGACCAGGCCTTGGCGATCGGGGTGAGCAGCTCCTCCCGGAACCGGGCGGCGTCCCGGTCCACCGGATTTCCGGCCAGACGCGCCAGATCGGCGGCCACGGCGGTGGCGAGGCAGAGGCCGCGCGCGGCCTCGATCCTGGCCTTCATCAGCATCAGGCTGCGGCGCACGTCGGGGTGATCGAAGATCCGGCTCGGCAGCGCCCCGGTCCAGGCCGAACGGCCCTGCCGGCGCTCGAGAGCGAAGGCGAGGGCTTGCTGGAAGGCCCGTTCGGCGATGGCGACGCCCTGGACGCCGACCTGCAGCCGGGCGGCGTTCATCATCACGAACATCGCCGCAAGGCCCTGGTTGGGCGCGCCGACGAGCTCGCCGACGGCATCCTCGTAGAGCATGACACAGGTTGGCGAAGCGTGGATGCCAAGCTTGTGCTCGATGCTGGCCGGACGCACGCCGTTGGCCTCGCCTGGCGCGCCGTCGGGTCCGATGCGCCGGGCCGGAACCACGAACAGCGACAGGCCGCGCGAGCCGGGCGGGGCGTCGGGAAGGCGCGCCAGCACCAGGTGGACGATGTTGTCGGCCAGGTCGTGGTCGCCCCAGGTGATGAAGATCTTCTGGCCGTTGAGCCGGAAGCCGCCGGCGGCGTCGGGCTCGGCGCGGGTGGCGATGGCGCCCAGATCCGAACCGGCCTGCGGTTCGGTCAGGTTCATCGTCCCGGTCCATTCCCCGGAGATCAGCTTGGGCAGATAGCGCGCCTTCTGCTCGTCGGTCCCGTGGGCGCCCAGGGCGTCGATGGCGGCCAGCGTCAGCATCGGGCACAGGCCGAAGGCCATGTTGGCCGCCTGCAGCATTTCGAACACCGCCGCCTCGATCGCCTTGGGCAGGCCCTGGCCGCCAAACGCCGGATCCGCCGACAGTCCGTTCCAGCCGCCGGCGGCGAACTGGCGGTAGGCGGCGGCGAAACCCTCGGGGGCGCGCACGCGTCCGTTCTCGAAACGCGCGCCGGCGATGTCGCCGGGCCGGTTGAGCGGCGCGAGCACGTCGGCGGCCAGCGATCCGGCGCCTTCCAGCACTGCAGCGAGCGTTTCTTGGTCGGCGCTGGGGAAATAGGGCGCCAGCCGCGGGAATTCCGCCGCCGTCTCCAGCGAGAACAGGAGGTCGCGGACCGGCGGCTTGTAGGTCATGCGATTTCCCCTCGCGGACAGCCTATCTAGTGTTCCGAGTCCGAAGTTCGCAAACGCAAATCCGCCGCCGGTCGAGGCGCGGCCATGCAGGCGCGCAGCGTCGGCATTCAGAAGGACCGAGGGTGACTGCCGATCCGATCGCCCGCGCGCTCGCCGCCCTCGAGGCCGGCGGCCTGGTGATCCTGCCCACCGAGACCGTCTATGGCCTGGCGGCCGACGCCGCCAACGCCGCCGCCGTCGCCCGGATCTTCGAGGCCAAGGGCCGGCCCAGGTTCAATCCCCTGATCGCGCACGTGACCGGATTTGCCGCAGCGGCCAGGATTGCGCGGCTCGACGCGCGCGCCGGGGCCCTGGCGGCGCGCTTCTGGCCTGGGCCGCTCACCTTCGTCGCCCCGGTGATCGATCGGGCGGCGGTATGCGACCTCGCGCGCGCCGGGTTGGACAGCGTCGCCGTGCGCGCCCCGGCGCACCCGCTCGCCCAGGCGGTGCTGGAGCGCTTCGGCCGGCCGCTCGTCGCCCCTTCGGCCAACCGCTCGGGCCGGCCGAGCCCGACCACCCTGGCGCACGCCATCGAGGAGACCGGCGGCGCGGCGTCCGCGAGCCTCGACGGCGGCCCCTGTGTCGTCGGTCTGGAATCGACGGTGATCAGCCTCATGGGAACCCAGGCCCGGCTGCTGCGGCCCGGAGCGGTGACCCGGAGCGAGCTCGAGGCCGTCATCGGCCCGCTGGCGGCTGGCGAAACCGACGCCCACCGCTCGCCCGGAACGCTGACCCGCCACTATGCGCCCGGCGCGCCGCTGCGACTGGATGCTTCGGAGCCTCGGCCGGGGGAGGTTTTCCTCGCCTTCGGCCCGGCGCTGGCGGGCGAAACGGTGTTCAACCTCAGCCCCTCCGGCGACCTCGTCGAGGCGGCGGCGAACTTCTTCGCCTTTCTGCGCGCCGCCGACGCCGTCTCGCCCATGGCGATCGCTGTCGCCCCGATCCCGGAAACCGGCCTTGGCGAGGCGATCAACGATCGCCTGCGCCGCGCCGCCGGTCAGACCGCGCGGTAGGCAGGGCGAATGTCGGTGAGAGAGAAATCCGCTCCTTTGTAGAGCAGAGGAGCATTCAGAACGCTGGCAAGGGCGTAGGCGAAACAGTCCGCCAGGTTCAGGCGCGCCCGGTGGAAGCCCCGACCATAGGAGAGATACGCGGCAAGGGCGGGCGCGTGCAGACTCTCGTCGGCGACGATCGTAATGCCGTGGGCCGAAAGCCAGAGCGCGTAGTCCGCCGCCGATTCCATTCGGCCGCGGCCAATGAGAACAATGCCGGCTTCGACGTAGTTCACGCCGGCCATTCTCGCCTCCTCCCTCGACAACATGTCGAGGAAGGCATCGGCTTCCGCTTCCATTTGGGCGATGGCGACGACGGCCGACGAGTCGACCGCGATCACGTTTCCCCGTCCTCAGCCAAGCCGGGAATCTCCCAAAGGGCGTCGAAATCGGCCTTCGTGATCGGCGGGTGCGGCTGATCGAGTCCGACCTTCCGCCGGAAGACCTCCGTGGCCGCTTTCATTTCCGCCACCGTGGGCCGGCGGCGCTTGCGAGCCTCTTCGGCGAGTCCTTCTTCGGCGAGGCGCTCGACGGTTCTGGTGAGGCTCTCGCCCCTGAGCGCTGCAAGTTCGCGCAGGCGCTTCTCAGCTTGGGGGTTCTTGATCAGTATGGCCATCGTAGACCTGTATATACCATCGTATATAACACCGAGCCGCCGGCGGCGAAAGGCGCGCCCTTGATCCCACCCCCTACTGCCGCTGTTCTCGACGCCCTGAAGACGGCGCTGGGTGAGGGCGGCTGGAGCTGTGATCCCGACCGTCTGGCCCCCAAGCTCGCCGAATGGCGCGACCGCTGGCGCGGGACGACGCCGCTGCTGGCGCTGCCAAAGACGACGGACCAGGCCGCGGCGGTGGTCCGCATCTGCGCCCAGGCCGGCGTGGCGATCACCCCGCAGGGCGGCAACACCGGCCTTGTCGGCGGCCAGATCCCTGAGGGGGAGATCCTGCTCTCTACCGAGCGCATGAACGCGGTGCGCGATGTCGACCTCGCCGACGATGTCCTGGTGATCGAGGCCGGGGCGACCCTGGCGGCGGCGCACGAGGCGGCGGAGAAGGCCGGTCGGCGCTTCCCCCTGGACCTCGCCTCGGCAGGCTCGGCCACCATCGGCGGGACCGTCTCCACCAACGCCGGGGGCACGGCGGTGCTGCGCTATGGGACGATGCGCTCGCTCGTCCTCGGCCTCGAGGCGGTGCTCCCCAACGGCGAGGTGTTCGCCGGCCTCAAGCGCCTGCGCAAGGACAACACCGGTTACGACCTCAAGCAGCTCTTCATCGGGGCCGAGGGCACCTTGGGCCTTGTCACCGCAGCGGCCCTCAAGCTCTTCCCCAAGCTGGCCTCGCGCGCTGTCGCCATCGCCGGCCTCGCCACCCCCGCCGACGCCGTCGCCCTCCTGGAGCGGGCCCGCGAGGATGCGGGCGACATGGTCGAGGCATTCGAGCTGATCTGCCGCCTGGGCGTCCAGTTGGCGCTCGCTCACCTGCCGGGGGTGCGTGCGCCGCTGACCAGCGATCCGCCTTGGCTGGTTCTGATCGAGCTCGCTTCGACCGAGGCCGGAGCCGCCGAAGCGGCGCTGGAGCGCCTGCTCGAACAGGCGCTCGAGACGGAGCTGGTGAGCGACGCGGCCATCGCCCAGAGCGAGCGCGAGCGGGGCGATTTCTGGTCCCTGCGCGAGGGCCAGTCCTCGGCCCAGAAGAGCGAAGGTCCGGCGTGGAAGCACGACATCGCCACGCCCGTCTCCCGGATCGCCGAGTTCATCGACAAGGCGACAGCGGCGCTGGCCGCGCGCTTCGGGCCGGTGCGCACCGACGCCTTCGGCCACGTCGGCGACGGTAATATCCACTTCGACGTGCTGGCGCCGGAAGGCGGGGATCCGGCCAGGCACGAGGCGGGCCGCGATGCGGCCGCGCGCATCGTCGAGGACCTCGCCGTTTCCTTGGGCGGGTCGATCAGCGCCGAGCACGGCCTTGGGACGATGAAGACGGCCGACGCCCTGCGTTACAAGAGCGCCGCCGAGGTCGCCGCCCAGCGCGCGCTGCGCGCCGCGCTGGATCCCAGGCGGATCATGAATCCCAGGGTGCTTTTCTGAGGAGCGGCCGGTTGGAAGCCAAGGTCCGAAGCCTTAATTGCCGGCCATGACCGTCGCCGAGCCAACCCCCGCTTCCGAACGCGTCCGGACCTGGCTGCGCGAGCACGGCGGGCGAACGGCGCTCGAAGTCGGTTTCAACTTCCTGCTGCCGTTCGCGATCTTCAGCCTGACCCACAAGCACATCGGCGACGCCAAGGGGCTGATGGCCTCTTCGGCCGCGCCGATCGTCTGGAGCCTCGTCGAGTTCGCCCGCCATCGGCGGGTGGACGCCCTTTCCATGATCGTCCTGGCCGGCATCGCCCTGGGCTTGCTGGCTTTCATCGGCGGCGGCGGCCCCAAGTTCCTGCAGCTGCGCGAGGCGCTCGTGGGCGGGGTGATCGCGCTCGTCTTCCTGGGGTCCGCCGCGATCGGCAAGCCGCTCATCTACGAGCTGGCCCGAGCGACGATGCTGCGTCAGGGCCAGCACGGCCAGCTGGCGGAGCTCGAGTCCATGAAGGACAACGTCCACGTCCGTCACACGATGATGGTGTTGACCCTGGTGTGGGGCTTCGGCCTGCTCGCCCACACGGCCGTGGCTTGCGTCCTCGTCTTCGCCGTTTCGATCAAGACCTACCTGCTGGTGGCCCCGATCATCGGCTACGGGACCACCGGCGCCCTCTTCGCCTGGATGTTCTGGTACATCGCCCGGCGCCGACGCCTGGGCCGGGCGAGGATGGCGGCGGAGCAAGCCGCCGCCCAGGCGCAGAGCGCGCCCGTCAGCTGATCTCGACTGGCCGCCCTTGGGCCAGGGAGCGCCGCGCCGCCAGCGACAGCCTCAGCGCCTCGATGGCGCGGTCCACGTCCAGCAGCGCCGGATCGGCCCGACCGCGGAGGCAATCGGCGAAGCGCCCCAGCTCGGCTTCGTAAGGATCGGGATCGGCGGCGGCCGCGGGCTGCGGCGCTGCCTGGTCGGTGGCCAAGGTGAAGCTGGCCTTCGGCGGACCCGCGCCCTCGAAGGACGCGGACTGCTCGAACACCGCCCCCTCGAAAAGGGCGCGAAGGCCGACGCCGAACGGCCGGCCCGCCGGCATGGCGCCGCTCGCCAGGATGGTCGCCGAGCGCCCCTCGCCGTAATCGAGCACCGCGGCGACCTCGCCCTGGCCGGCGGCGAACAGACGCCGCGGCGGGCCCATGAGCCAGTTCGCCAGGTCGAAATCGAACGTCATCAGCTCCAGGGCCGGGTCGGAATAGTGCGCCTTGTGATCGCCGGAGGCGGGCCGCAGGTACGAACCCAGCCGCCAGGCCGTCAGGCCGACCAGGCGCCCGTGAACGCCGCTGTCGACGGCGGCCTTCAGCGCCGCGTTCGACCCCACCGAACGCATCAGCAGGCCGACCTGCAGCAGCTTGCCCGAGCGGCGCGCCGCCGCGCGCATGGCCACCGCATCGTCCATGGAAACCGCCAGCGGCGTTTCGCAGAAGACGTGCTTGCCGGCCTCCAGGGCGGGGACGACGAACCCCGCGTGCGCCGCGCTCGGCAGGCAGACGTCGATGGCGTCGATGGCCGGGTCGGAGATGAGTTCGGCGGCTTGTGCGACCGGGCGGACGCCGGCGGTCTCGGCCAGGCGCCGGGCGCGGCCGAGGTCGCGGGAGAAAACGCCGGCGAGCTCGACCCCTTCGATCCGGCTCCAGCAGTCCGCATGGACCGCGCCCATCGCGCCCGCGCCCAGGAGGCCGATGCGGACGGGACCGGAGTTCACCGGCAGGAAAGCGCCTCGCGATAGGGCGTGAGGTCCCAGTTCGGGTAGCGCGCCTGGGAGCGGGCCAGGGTCGTCTGGGTCCAGAAGCGATGTCCCGGCCGCTGCACGCCGAAGCAGGCCAACTGTTCGGGGCTGGCGTGGTCGAAGATCCGCGCCCACGGCTTGGTGTGGTGGAAGGCCCAGGCCGTGAAGGCGATGGCTTCGTCGCCGGCGCGCTTGAAGCAGGTCATCAGCGCATAGCGCCGCCCGCCCGGCGCGCTGAGGTTGGTGCCGCGATGAAAGACGTCGATGGCGTAGGGGAAGATGCTGCCCGCGGGCGCGGCGCTGGAGCGTTCGTGCGCCAGCAGCCCCTGCTGCAGGCGCGCCTGTTCCTCCGGGTCCCGCGACAGCGAGGCTTCGGGGCCGCCGACCTTGGCGCCGTCGGGGCGGGCGACGTAGTGGGCCGGCCCGTGCGCCTCGGTGACGTCGGTGAAGTAGCAGAGGATGGTGATCGAGTTGGCGGCCACGTCCTCGGAAGGAACCGTCAGCGTGTGGTTGGCGAAATCGCAGTGGAAGGGCTGGTCGTAGTCGGCCTCGCCGGTGAACTTGGCCCAGGCTTGGCACTGGTAGCAGTGGACATCCTCGGTCCGTAGCGCCGCCTGGGCGAAGCGGATGATCTGCGGATGCACGCCAATGAGGTTGAGCGCGCTCGAGCACTCGATCGGCACCGGCTGAATGTCCTTGAACTGCGCCGGGTGGAAGCGGCCGACCTGGCCTTCGAGCTTCCGATCCAGGACCTCCGAGTCCTCTGCCCCGGACCCGAACACGGTTTCGAAGTCGGCGACCACCGCCGCGACCTCGCCGGGCGTGAAGAAGCGCTCGATGACGAGCCCGCCGTCGCGCCGCCAGGTCTCGACGTGGGCCTTGGTGAACCGCGCCGAGGTCGAAGGCGCGCTCGCCACATCATGCATGGTCGAGGACTCTCTTGGGCCGGTACGGCGCCTCCAGCGCCTTCACCTCCTCGTCCGTGAGCTTCAGGTCCAGCGCCCCGACGGCGTCGTCGAGGTGGTGCGCCTTGGAGGTCCCTACGATCGGCGCAGTGACCCCCGGCTGGCGCAGCACCCAGGCCAGCGCCACCTGCATGTTCGAGACCCCGCGCGCCTTGGCGACCTCGTCGACGGCCTCCACCACCTTGTGGTCGGGCTCTCGGTAGTAGAGACGCGGCGCGAACTCGTCGGTGCGGGCGCGCTCGGTATTGCCCTCGCCTGGCTCGCCGCGGCCGCCCGCCAGGAAGCCGCGCGCCAGCGGCGACCACGGAATGACCCCGATCCCCTGGTCGCGGCACAGCGGCAGCATCTCCCGCTCCTCCTCCCGGTAGACGAGGTTGAGCTGCGGCTGCATCGAGACGAACCGCCGCCAGCCGGCGGCCTTCTGCACGCTCAGCATCTTCATGAACTGCCAAGCGTACATCGACGAGGCGCCGATGTAGCGGGCCTTGCCGGCGCGCACGACATCGTCCAGCGCCTCGCACGTCTCCTCGATCGGGGTTTCGTAGTCGAAGCGGTGGATCTGGTAGAGGTCGACATACTCGACCCCCAGGCGGCTCAGCGACCGGTCGATGGCGTCCAGGATGTGCTTGCGCGACAGCCCGCGGTTGTTCGGATCCGCGCCCATCGGCCCGTTCACCTTGGTGGCGATGATGACCTCATGGCGGCGGGCGAACTCCTTCAGCGCCTTGCCGGTGATGCGCTCGCTCTCGCCCTGGGAGTAGACATCGGCGGTGTCGAAGAAGTTGATCCCCTTCTCGACCGCGGCGCGGAAGAAGGGCAGCGCCTCCTCCTCCTCCAGCACCCAGGGGCGCCACTTCTTGCTGCCGTAGGTCATGCACCCCAGGCACAGACGGGAGACCTTCAGGCCGGTCGAGCCAAGTCGGACGTATTCCACGGAGCCTCTCTCGAGCGCGAAGCGGAAGCGGCCCTGTCCTTCGGCAGATCGGCGAGCGCTGCGCCCACCGCCGCCTCGAGGGGGGTCGCCGGAACCTCGCCGACAAAGGCCGCGAGGCGCGATCCGTCAAGGCCGATCTCGGTTCGCCACAGGTAGCGCATCTCCCAAAGCTCGCGCAGTGTCTCGTCGGCGAGGCCCCCGACCCGCACCAGCGGCCACGGGAAGGGGACCACCGGCAGCCGCGGCCTCGAGAGCGCGCCGCGGACGGCGGCGGCCAGCTGCGCCGGGGTGACGAAGTCGCCGGCGAAATGGAAGCGGGCGAAGACCGGCAGCTCGGCCTCGCGCTCGGCAAGCCGCGCCAGGGTCTCGGCGAGATCCGGCAGGTAGGCGAAGGCATGGCGCACGTCGGCGGGACCTGGCCGCATCAGCGCCAGCGGCCGGCCGCCCGAGCGGACCAGCAGCCAGGAGAACAGGCCGAAGGGCTGGCCTGGGCCGTAGAAATCGCCGGCGCGCAGGATCAGCGACTTCACGCCCTGGTGCGAAGCCTGCTCCAGCGCCCTTTCCATGGCGACGCGGATGGCGCCCTTGCGGGTCGCCGGCGCCTGGGCCGCGTCTTCGGCGATCGCCGCGCCGGCGCCCGGGGCGTAGTTGTAGACGTTGCCCGGCAGGACGATGCGCGCCCCGCTCAGCCTGGCTGCGGTGATGGTGTTCTCGATCATCGGCAGCACCGTCCCGGCCCAGTTGCGGTAGCCCGGAGGGTTGGCGGCGTGGACGATGAGGTCCGCCCCGGTCGCGGCGGCGATGACGTCCTCGCGCACCATGGCGTCGCCGGCGATGAACTCGACCGGCGCCGCCGGGGCCTTGGCCCGGGCCGTGGCGGGATCGCGGGCCAGGTCCTTCACCTTCCAGCCGCGCCTTGCCAGGGCGGCGGCGGCGTTGCCGCCGAAGCCGCCGGTGGCGCCGATGATCAGGCAGGTCCTGACGCGGGGCTGGTCCATCTCTCTCTACTCTCCTTCGAACGACTGGTTTGGGGCGGCTTAGAGGGCGCCCAGCGCCAAGCCGGCGGCGACGATCGGCAGACCGATCAGGGTGAGCGCGCCAAGGAGGCTCATGGCGAACTTGTCGACGGTGCGGATGATGGCGGCGGTGGTCATGGCTGTCTTCCCTTGTCTTTGGGCCCGCAGGCCCGTTGCGATGGACGGGAAGGTGGACCCGGCCGGCCTATTCGTAAATTGCCTAAGACCGTGCAGTCGCTATACGATTACGCATGGCTCAGGAACCGGACTGGGATCTGTGGCGATCCTTCCTGGCGGTGCTGAAAGCGGGCAGCCTGTCGGCGGCGGCGCGCGCCCTCGGCATCGCCCAGCCCACGGTCGGCCGGCATATCGAGGCCCTGGAGCAGGGGCTCGGGGCGGCCCTCTTCACCCGTTCGCCGGCGGGCTTCAAACCCACCGAGACGGCGCTGTCTCTGCAGGGCGAGGCCGAAGCCATGGCCAGCGCCGCCGCCGCCCTGGCGCGCACCGCCTCGGGCGCAGCCGGCGAGGTCAAGGGAGCGGTGCGCATCACCGCCAGCGACATCGTCGGCGCCGAAGTGCTGCCGCCGATCCTGGCCGATTTCACCGACCGCTGGCGCGAGGTCGAGATCGAGCTCGTGCTCTCCAATCGCCTGGAGGATCTGCTGCGCCGCGATGCCGACATCGCCGTGCGCATGGCCGCGCCAAGTCAGGATGCGCTGGTGGCGCGCCGCATCGGCGATGTGCCGCTGCGCCTCTACGCCCACCGCAGCTATCTGCAGCGCCGCGGCGAGCCGCGCACCGTCGAGGATCTCCCCGGCCACACCTTCATCGGCTACGACCGGCAACCGATCCCGGGGGACCTGGGCAAGCACGTCGGCATACCTGTCGACCGCGGCTTCTTCGCCTTCCGCAGCGACAGCGAGCTGGGCCAGCTCGCCGCCATGCGCTCGGGCCTGGGCGTGTGCGCCTGCCAGGCGCCGCTGGCGGCGCGCGACCCGAACCTCGTCCCCATCCTCCATGACGCGCTGCAGCTGTCGATCCCGATGTACGTGGTCATGCACGAGGACCTGAAGTCCACCCGCCGCATGCGCCTTCTCTTCGACCACCTGGTCGAGGGCCTGCGCGACTACCTAGCCGAGTGAGACCGCGATCGCTTGCGCCGATCCTGTCGCCCCATTTTACCGCAGAGATCGCAGAGAAGGCGCAGTGAGGCCGGGCGCATAAGGCGCGCGCAGCGCGCAATCGAACGGCAATCAGAGCGATGAATTCGCCTGCGGCGCCGATCAGGTTCTCCGCGTCCTCCGCGCCAACTCTGCGATCTCTGCGGTTCAATCTTGGCGGCTTGGCCGTTCGCTCCTAGGACAGGGGAATGAAGAGCATTTTTATAGGGCTCGTCCTGGCCGCCGTGGCCGGGTGGGCGCAGGCGGCGCCGGCGCGGGTGACCATCGCCCAGGGCGCCCTGGAAGGGACGGTCGACAACGGCGTCGCCGTTTTCAAGGACATCCCCTACGCCGCTTCGCCGGTTGGGCCGCTGCGCTGGCGCCCGCCGGCCCCGCCGCCGCGCTGGCGGGGCGTTCGCGAGGCCACCACCTTCGGCCCCGCCTGCATGCAGTCGAAGCCGTCGTGGGCCGAGGCGCTCAGCGTCAGCGAGGACTGCCTGACGCTGAACATCTGGGCCCCGGCCGGGGCCCGCCGGGCGCCGGTGATGGTGTGGATCCACGGCGGCGCCTTCGTCTGGGGAACCGGCGCGAGCGCCTTCTACGACGGGTCGAATTTCGTCCGCCGCGGCATCGTCCTGGTGACCATCAACTACCGCCTCGGGCGCTTCGGCTTTTTCGCCCACCCGGCCCTGACCGCCGAGGCGCGCGGCGGCCCGACCGCCGATTACGGCCTCATGGACCAGATCGCGGCGCTGAAGTGGGTGAAGGCCAACATCGCCGCCTTCGGGGGCGATCCGGCGCGCGTCACCATCGCCGGCGAAAGCGCCGGGGCGATGAGCGTCAACTTCCTCATGGCCGCGCCGGCGGCGCGCGGCCTGTTCGTCGGCGCGATCAGCGAGTCGGGCTTTGGCCGCTCGCCCGGCTCCACCCTCGCCGAGGCGGAACGCGTCGGCGAGAGCTTCGCCGACAGCGTCGGGGTCAAGGGCGATGGACCGACCGCCGCGGCGGCGCTGCGCGCCCTGCCGGCCGAGGCGCTGGTCAAGCCCCCCAAGGGCCTGCTCGACCCGGCCAGGCCCTGGCCGGTCGTCGACGGCCGGCTGATCCCGCAGCAGCCGTTCGAGGCCTTCGCCCGCCACGCCGAGGCCAAGGTCCCCTACCTTGTCGGCGGCAACAGCTGGGAGGCGGCGCTGCTGCCGCAGCTCACCGCTGATCCCGCGGCGGCGATGAAGCGCCTGGGCCCGGACGAGGCCGCCGCGGCCAGCCTCTACGACGCCGCCGATCATCCCCGGCGCGCCGCCGCCGACATCCTCACCGACGCCGCGGTGATCGAGCCCGACCGCTATCTCGCCGAACGCGTCGCCGCCGACGGCCACGAGGCCTTCGTCTACTATTTCGCCTATCTGCCGGCGGCGTTGCGCGCGCGCCTCATCGGCGTGCCGCACGGCGGCGAGATCGGCTACGTCTTCGGCAACCTCCCCGACAAGCCTGGCGTCTTCGCCGGCGACCCCTTCCCGGCCGCCACGCCCGAAGACCGCAAGCTGAGCGCCGCCGTCACCGACTACTGGGCCGCGTTCGTCAAGAACGGCAATCCCGACAGCGCCGGGGGCCCGCGCTGGCCGAGCCTCACCCCGGCGACGCAGACGGTGATGGTCTTCGGCGACGCCGGCCCCGAGCCGACGCCCCACTTCGAGCAGCCGAAGCTCGACTTGATGACGGCGCGCGCGGTCCGGGCCGGCGGGACAGTCGCCGCTGCGCCGCGGTCCTGAGGCGCGTGACCCTTGCGGCCCAGGCGCTTGCTTCAGGCGCACCCGGCCCTTAGGTATCGCCCCTCGCCGAATAAGGCAGCGCGCGCTCGTAGCTCAGCTGGATAGAGCACCAGACTACGAATCTGGGGGTCGGGCGTTCGAATCGCTCCGAGCGCGCCAGCCCTTCAAGCCTCGATC
Source organism: Caulobacteraceae bacterium (assembly GCA_035946795.1). Classification (GTDB taxonomy): domain Bacteria; phylum Pseudomonadota; class Alphaproteobacteria; order Caulobacterales; family Caulobacteraceae; genus Acaudatibacter. Next base: position 97,781 of record DASYYX010000059.1, read on the forward strand.
CCTTCGCTCATGGTGCGCCAGTTCGCCCCTCGCGAGCATCGCCTTGTCATCGCCCCCTCGAAGAGCGATGGTACGCGACTTGAAAAGTCGGGGGCGGCGGCGATGAAGATCAACCTCATCTGGGATTCCAGCGTCAGCTCCGCTCCGGCCGAGTTCAAGACCGACGTCCAGGCGGCGGCGACGATCCTCGACAACACCTTCTTCGCCCCGATCACCGTCAACATCACCGTGGGCTGGGGCGAGATCGGCGGCACGCCGATCGGCGATCCGATGAGCGCCGAGGGCGGCTGCTCGGGCCTGGGCGTCGCCTACAGCGACATCCGCGCCGCCCTGGCCGCAACCTACGTCTCCCCCGTCGGGGCGGCGGCGCTGGCGTCGTTGCCGGCCGGCGCCACCCTCGACGGCGCGAGCCTGTTCTTCGTCCCCTCCGCGGCGGCCAAGGCCCTGGGGCAGCTGGACGCCAACGACCCCGGGACCGACGGCCAGATCGGCTTCGGGACCGGCTGGAGCGGCGACTCGATCATCGCCGGGGCGCTGCATGAACTGACCCACGCCATGGGGCGCCTGCCGGGGTTCATGTTCGACTTCTTCCGCTTCGGCAGCCCGGGCGTGCGCGTCTACGGCGCCAACGTGCCGGCCCCGCCGGCCTACTTCTCCCTGGACGACGGCGCGCACGCGCTGGCCACCTTCAACACCAGCCCCGATCCGGCCGACTTCGCCGACACCACCCCCAACGACCCGTTCGACCAGACGGCCAGCGCCACCGCGCTCAGCCTCACTGCCGTCGACATCCAGCTGATGGACGCCCTGGGCTTCGACAGCCAGGCCGCCTGGACCGGTCCCTCGGTCGCAGCGCCCGGCGGAAGTTACAGCGCCGCGAGCAACTGGAGCACCGGCGTCGTCCCGGCCGGCAACAACGTGATCATCAAGGCGGCGGGCGCCTATGTCGTCACCGCCGACAAGAACGGCTCCTTCCTGAGCCTTCAGATCCCGAGCGCAACCGCCGCGCTCGATATCGCCGCCGGCGTCGGCTTCAGCATCGGCCAGGCGGGCTCGACGCCCGACTTGGTGTCGACGAACAGCGGCGTCATCGCCGTCGAAAGCGCCGGTACGCTGCACATCGGCGAGCAAATCGCCAACGCCGGATCGATCCTCGCTCACGGCGTTCTCGACCTTGCCGGCGGTCAAATCAGCGGCGCCGGCCATCTGAAGGTCGGCGCTACCGGCGATGTCACCCTGGAGAGCGGGAGCTTTTCTGGGGGGACGCTGAAGATCAAGAGCGGCGGCGTCGTCAACGCCGACGGCGGCAGCGACGTGGTCAAACCGGCGGCCCTGGTCAACAACGGCACGCTGGAAGTCTCCGGCGCGAAGCTGAAACTGAAGGCGGGAACGGTCACCGGAACCGGGAAGACGGAAATCCTCGGCGGCGCGCTGATCCTCAAGGGCGCGTCGTCGTTGGCGGTCACCTTCGACGGGGTGGCCGGCAAGCTCGAACTCACCAATTCGCTCGCCTACACCGGCGTCGTCAGCGGCCTCGCGCCGGCGCGCGGCAGTCAGTTCGACCTGCGCGACGTCGCTTTCGTCAGCGCCGGCGAGGCGACCTTTGTCGGGACGTCCGCCGGCGGGACCTTGACCGTCTCGGATGGAACCCACATCGCCCACATCCAGATTTCCGGCAACTACCAGGGCGACACCGCGGTGGCCGTGAGCGACGGGATTGGCGGGGTGCTGGTGAGCTTCGGGCCGTCCGCGGCCCAGATCCTGTTCGCCCAGCACGGCGCGGCAATGACCGATCGGGCGCCGCTTGCCGGCGAGACGCTCGCCCTCGACAGGGCTCGGCCCGCGACTCACGCGATGCTGGTCGCCGCCATGCGCTGACCCTTGCGGCCGGGAGCCTCCCGGCCGGAGGCGACGAGTGGTCGGCGTAGAACTTTGCATCTTGACATCACACGCCGCACGTGTTGCAATACGCAATTGCACCGTTGCCCGCGACGAACGCCGAAGTCTCGATGTCCTGCCCCGCCGATCCGCCGCTGCCGCGGATGTCCGGCCTCTCCTTGTTCTCGGCGCCCGGGAACCGGGCCAGCCGATGCGCGCCCAACCGTGAGCTGCAAATCGGTGCGCCAGCGAGCAGGAACGAGCAGAAGCGAGCCGAAACGAGCCGAGATGAGCCGAAACGAGCCGAAACGAGCAGAAATGAGCAGAAACGAGCCGATTCGAGCCGGTTCGAGCCGGTTCGAGCAGCCCGCGAGCGCCCCTGGCCGGGCAGCCGGAGGCGGTCAACACGCTGAATAAACATGATAAATTAGCCGAGCCCACGTCGGTCGCCTCGTCCGAACCCCTTACAAGCCGGCGTCCGAGGTATCGTCGCGGTGAAGGCTAGAGCCGGTTGCGTTTGGCTTGAATCGGTTTGACCCCCTCCAACATCCTTCGCGCTGCGCGCTCGGCCCAGCCCGCGGCACAGCCGCGGGCGTTCCTC
>DASYYX010000060.1:0-91724 GCA_035946795.1 Caulobacteraceae bacterium
TCGGGACGGCCGGCGGGTGACCGCAATGGCCCGGCCGTTCCGAAGATGGAAGCCCTGGCCCGTCGCGTCCTTGCTGACGCGTTGGCCGGGGTTTTTTCTTGGGCATTCCCCAGGTGTGAACAATCCAGCGCTTGGCGGCTGCGTACAAGCGGTGCATTTGCTCTGACAAAGCCCCGCCAAACTGGGACGCTTGTCTCGCCGGCACATTCGCCCCGCCGGCCGAGGCGGCCAGTAAAAATGGGTAAAATTCTGAAAATCGGACGAGCCCTGACAGAGCGACCTGGAGTCCCGCGGATTAGCCTAACAGCTCTTCGGCCTGGGCGTTGCTACAGCACGCTCGCGAGGTGACCGCCGTCGACGGCGATGATCGCGCCGGTCATGTAAGCCGAGCTATCGGACGCCAAGAGCAGGAGTGGCCCGTCGAGGTCGCTCAGCTCACCGTAGCGGCGCTGCGGGATCCGCTTCAGCATCTTCTGGGCGTAGTCGGAGCGCAACCTGAAGGCGCAGTTGAAGATCACCACCAGCGCTCCCGGGACGAGCTTCTTCGGCCAGCTGATCATCGGCGATCCGCCCTCGGCCACGAGCTTCAGCCACGCCATGGCGGGCTTGGCCAGCAAGGCGAGCGGACCGCTCGCGGTCAGCGGCGGGGCCGTTTCGATGACCCAGCCAATGCTGGCTGCAGGCAGGGTGGCGCTAGCGTAGATTCTCGGCAGACCGGCTTCGCCACCCCAACCCCGCAGGTCATCGCCGCGCCGGAGTCCGCCCCCGAACCCTTACGCGCCGGCTGGAGCCCTGGCTCTGGGCGCCCGCTTGCGAGCCGGCTTCGAGACTGCCGGCGCCGCGGTCACCAGTTTGCGCCCGCCCTGGCCAAGACCCATGGCCTTGGCGATCTTGGAGCGCGCCTCGGCATAGTTGGGCGCGACCATCGGGTAGTCCCTCGGCAGGCCCCACTTGGCGCGATAGGCCTCGGGGCTGAGATTGTATTTCGTGCGCAGATGACGCCTCAGCGACTTGAACTTCCTGCCGTCCTCCAGGCAGACGATGTGATCCGGCTGGATCGAGCGGCGAATGGGGACCGCCGGCGCCTTGGGCGGCTCCGGTTCTGGCGCGCCCTTTCCGACGACCGTCCGCAGAGCCTTGTGGACCTCAGAGATGAGAGCCGGCAGGTCGGTGGTCGAGGTGGCATTGTTCGCCACGTAAGCCGCGACGATCGCCGCCGTCCGTCTGACCTCGCCCTCATCGTCCATGGTCGTCGCCCCGTTTTGATCTGAAGACCGCGGACCTTACAGCGCCATACGTCAGGCACATAGCCGCCCTCGACAGCGAGAACCCCGGGCGAGACCGGCCGAGGTTCCGCCACTACAAGGAGACGATGCGCGCCCGCACTGAGCGCGTCTTGATCCTCGCCCCTCGAAAGTTAAGCGCCCTCCCCCGGGCCGCCCAGGCTCGCTGATAGAACCAATTGACGCCGCGGCGGGTCCAAACCGCCCATTTCCCAGGCCGGGCCAGGCCGCCGATAACCAGATATTCACCGCCCTGAGCGATAGTTAACGACCATTGTTCGCCAATCGGAAGGGTCCGCCAGGAACGGTCGATGGAGCGGCGCAAACCCGGTCGCTTGCGGATTCTCAAACGCAACCGCGGGGACGGGCTCATTGACAGCAAACGGCCCTCTCGGATCGGAGCCGACAGGGCTGGAGCCTCACGCCCGAGACCGTGCCGCTGGGGCTGGGGGGCGCAGCGGCACGGCTTTGGCGGCTCTGGACCCACCGGCAGCCAGGCTCAAGGGCCCGCCGCCGACCAAACTCGACGCTGCAGCATGGCGGGCCAGTTGGACGTCTTGTCGACCGCCCGCCCCTAGGCTCGACGGCATGCACGAGTGTTCCGTCCCAGGCTGCGGCCGTAAGCTTCTCGCGAAAGGGTTGTGCTCGGGTCACTACAACCGCAGCCGCAAGGGCCGCCCGCTCGCCCCGCCGCTGATATACTCCGGCTCTGCGGCTGAACAATCGGGCCCAGAACTCGCACCTGCCGTTCCGCCGGCGAGAGCGGGCTTGCAGCGCTTTCGCAAGACCCTGCAAGGGTTCGCCTCGGTTGACGGCACGGTCCCCGGCCGAATGCGGGACAGGCATGGGCTGAGACCAAGTCGGGTTTGGGGCCGGTGACAGATTCGGCTCGTTGACGATCGCCCCCGAAAGTGGCCACAGTCCGCCCGGGCCCGGCGCTAGGCGCGGCGCCCGCTTGGGGCGTCGACCGGGCAGCCGACCCAACGGGAGGCTGACATGGCGAACGCATACGACCGGCGCGCGTCCCGCGATTTGAGGAAGGGTCTGGCCCGATTGGCCGCCGGCGGCGCAGTGGCGCTCTGCCTGGGCGCGGCGGCCCCCAGCTTGATCCCCGTGCGCGCTCACGCGGAAACGGTCGACTGGGAAGCCGCTGTCGGTGTTCCACGCGGCTCGGCGACCAAGCAGAGCCCCTGGGTGTTCACGCTGACGCTGCCGCCCGCCGTGGCCGGGGGCAAGCCGACGTTCGAGAAGATCACCATCGATGACCTGCCGGCGATCATGGCCGGCGAGACCCTTTCACAAGCCTCGGCCCGCAAGGCCAAGACCGTCGCTGACGCCATCAACGCCAAGCTCGGCGCCGGGCGGGCCACGATCGCGGTGAAGAAGGTGGACGTGATCACCGGCTGGACGCCGGTGCGGGACCGTTTTGGCCGGATCATCCGCTTCGACCCGGTCACCACGCAGATGGAGCAGTCGTTCCTCACCGTGACGGGGCTCTTCACGGAGCCCGCCCAACGTGGGAGGGCCGCGATCCCGGCCTTCAAGCAGAAGACCAATCCCACCCGCGAGTTCGGCGACGGTGGCCGCCTGATGCCCGGCTTGCCGCCCCCCTCGCCCGGCTACAGCGGCAGCATGGGCGGGCTCGGGTTCGACGCCACCGGCATGGACGGCCAAGGCAACCCGTCCTTCGTCGACTTCGGCCTCGACGGAATCTATGTCGCCGGGGTCGAACCGACGGCCGGCGAGCCGGACTATTTGGTGCTCGACTTCCTCGCCCACGAGCTTCGCGGCCATGGCGTGCCCGCGGCGTTCGAGTTCGGCGCCGATACGCTCTCGCTGCGCGGCGTGCCCTCGAGCGAGCAGATCGACTTCGCCAACACCGACACCGGCCTCGACTTCAGGGTGGCATTCTCCGCCTCGGCGATCCCCGAGCCGGCGACCTGGGCGAGCCTGATCCTCGGCGGCGGCCTCGCTGGCGCAGCTCTGCGGCGCCGACGGCGCGCCACGCCGATTGACGCCGTCAGCTGAATCCCGCGATGGGCGGCGCGAGCCCGCCGTAGATCCGTTCCGGCCGCCACGCTCCGAGGGCGCCTGGCTCGCCCGGAGCCCTGAAGGTGATCGGGCCGTGAGCTATTCGAGTCCAAGTTCCCGCGCGCCATCAGGACATCCGGGGCCTTCGCGCCAGTGAACGCTCAGGCGCATCCGCGGAACCTCCCTACTCATCCGTGGGCCCCCCGAATCGACTTCGAGTTCGCTCGGGCAAGGCGCATAGTGCCGCGCTCATCGCAGTCCGGGCGAGCGCGATGCAGTGTCCCTATTGTCGAGGCGAGGTGATCCACGGAGCGTCTGTCTGCCACCACTGTGGCCGGGCGTTACCGGACCCCGCGATGGCACGCGCCGCACGCTTGCTCATGTGGGCCGTCCTCATCATTGCCGTCATCGCCATGGCATTGTTCGTTGTCTACAGACTGCGGGGCGACGTAGGCCTCTGAAGCCGCGTCGGCCGAGTGCACGCGTGACCTGCGGAACGGCTTTGACCATCCTCCCGGCCTTCGTCGGAAACGCCGGCGCGGTCCATCCCCCTGCTCTACAGCCAGTGCGATAGACTGACGGCGAGGGCCGTCACCGCCCCAAGGGCGAGCATCGCGACCTCGACCGTAAGGACCATGAGGCCATTCATTCTGACCTTGTGCCGCGGCGGCACGGAAGGCGTCTTGATATGGTGCAAGGTAAACGCGGGCCTCACGGCGCATTGACCTCGGGTGGGCAAAGATTGGCGTCCGCGCAAACAGCGGGCCTCCGGTGCGCGTACAGCGTCGGGGGCTCTCTCCATCGGATCGGCGATGGATGGCTGCCAGCTTCGAATAGGTGATCGCCGCCTCGCGGCTGGGCCCGAAGAACGCTGGCCGCGGCGCAATTCTCGCCTCGACGCCCCCAGGGCCGTAGGCCGCGGCGAGATGCGCGGCTATCTTGAGACCGATGGTTCGGTACACCATCAGCTACGCTAAGCCCGGCGGTATCGGGACTTTTGCCGTTCATCGTGATCACGCGGCGGATGCCCTGGCCGTCGCGAGCAAGAGACGCGCAGAGGGCTACTCGGTCACGATAACGGACCGAAACGGGCGGCATCTCAGTATTGCCGACCTCGAGGCGATCTCTCGGCAGGAAGGGCGGTCGCGCTGACGCCCGGAGGCGCCGCCGTCAGGGCTTTAGGCCTCTCCCAATCGCGCGATCCGGGCCGGGCGGCGGCCGCTTCCGATAGTAGCCAGCCGCAGGGCGCGGCCGACTTCGACCCCGCCGCCGCTCGCCTTGCGCACGCTCACGCGCACCTCCAGCTCGCTCTCGGCCTGGCCTTTGTAGACGCCCCGCGAGGGCGGAACGTCGGCGTAGTCGCGGCCGGTCGCGACGGCGATGTGACGCTCCCCCGCGACGGCGTTGTTGGTCGGATCGAGGCCGACCCATCCCAAGCTCGGCAGGAACACCTCGACCCAGGCGTGGGTCGCCTCGGGGTTGGAGCGGTCGCCACCCGCGGCATCGGTGAAGAGGTAGCCGGAGACGTAGCGCGCCGGCAGCCCCCACGGGCGACAGATGGCGATCATGACGTGGGCGAAGTCCTGGCAGACGCCCCGGCCCGACTCCAGGGCGTGGTCGATCGGGCTGTCGGCCTCGGTGACGCCCGGTTCGTATTCAAAGGCCTCGTACAGGCGGCTGCTCAGAGTCCGGATTGCGGTGAGCGGGTCGTCCGCGCGCAGCGCCTCGAGCTGGCGGCTGCGCACGAACTGCTGCAGCGCCCGCGTCGGCGCGACCAGCCCATGCGGCTGGAGGAAGTCGAAGTGCTGGTCGAGGACGGCGCCGGCGGCGAGCCGCGCCCACTCGGCCTTCTCCAGCCGCTCCGGCAGCGGCGCGCCGGCTGCGCTCTCGACCGTGGCGCTGGCGTGGATGACGAGTCGCCGGTGCGGTTGCGGGACGTCGAAATGGTAGACGGCGTTGCCGAAGGAATCCGCGTACGAGAACAGCTGCGCGGCAGGCTCCAGCTCGATGGCGAAGTCCAGCAGCCGCTGGCGGACGCATTGCCGCGGCTGGGCCCACAGCTCCATGACGCTTTCCCTGACCGGGGCGTCGTAGCGGTATTCGGTGCGGTGGCGGATCGCGAGCAGCATGACCCTACGCCGGCAGGCGCTGCTCCAAGGGGTAGCGGACGAACGTCTCGTAGACGGCGTCGTGGATGGCGGCGCACTCCTGCACGACGGCGTTGAGCAGGGGCGCCAGGGCGAAGGCCTCGTCCAGATCGGCGAATTCCAGACGGCCGCTCAGGCGGGCCGCCAGACGCTCCGGCAACGAGCGCTGCGCCGAGGGGGCGCCCGGCCGCCCGAGGTTCCTCAGCTGCTCCTCCATGGCCCGGATCGAGAACCGCACCGAGCGTGGGAACTCCTGGTCGAACAGCAGGAACTGCAGGACGAGCCGCGGCTGGATCTCGGCGGTGTACACGCGCAGGTAGGGCTCCAGGGCGCAGCCCATGCGCAGGACCGCCATCTGTGTCATGTGGTCGTCGAGGGCGGCGCCCCTCTCCTCATCGAAGCAGGCCTTCAGGAGCCGGGCGATCAGCTGCCCGCGTTCGAGGTAGATGCCCAGCAGCAGGAAGCGCCAACCCTCGCCATGGCTCATGGTGGCGTCGACGGCGCCCTTGAACAGATGCAGGTCGGCGACGACCCCGTGGAGGAATGACGCGGGGCTGCGGTTGAAGGCCCGATCGGCGCTGGCGGAATGCAGGCGCAGATAGAGGGAGTTGAGACGCTCCCAGGTCTCGGTGGTGATCTGGTCGCGGACCTGCCGGGCGTTCTCGCGCGCCCGCGACAGCGAGCTGATGACCGAGCCCGGATCCGCGCCGTCGAGGATCAGTGCGTGCGCCGACACGAATGGATCAGCGTTCTCGCCCGCCTCGGGCGCGGCGGCGGCGCGGCGGGCCAGGCCGACGGCGGCGTCGTTGCCGTCCAGCACCGCGGCCAGCATCACATCGGCCAGGCGGCAGTGGTGCTCGGCGCGCTCGATGTAGCGGCCGAGCCAGTAGAGGCTGTCGGCGACGCGGGCGAGCATCATGGCCGCGACGCGCTCGCCGAGAGCACCCAGGTATCCTTCGATCCGCCGCCCTGGCTGGAGTTGACCACCAGGGATCCCTGGCGAAGGGCCACCCGCGTCAGAGCACCGGGGACGACGGTGATGGTGCGCCCCGAGAGCACGAACGGCCGCAGATCGACATGGCGCGGCTCGATGGCGCCATCGATCAGGCAAGGCGCGGTGGAAAGCTGGATCGTCGGCTGGGCGATGTAGTTGGCTGGATCGGCCTTCAGCTGAGCGGCGAACTTGTCGCGCTCGCCGTCGCTGGCGTGCGGCCCCACGAGCATGCCGTAGCCCCCCGAGGCGCCGACGGCCTTGACCACCAGCTCGTCGAGATGCCCGAGCACGTAGTCGAGGTCGGCCGCCTCCCGGCACAGGTAGGTCTTGACGTTCGGCAGGATCGGGTCCTCGCCCAGGTAGTAATGGATGATGTCCGGCGCGTAGGCATACACCGCCTTGTCGTCGGCGACGCCGGCGCCGGGCGCATTGGCGATGGCGACGTTGCCGGCCCGGTAGGCGTTGAAGAGCCCGGCCGCGCCAAGGGCCGAATCGCGCCGGAAGGTGAGCGGATCGATGAAGTCGTCGTCGACGCGGCGATAGATGACGTCGACCTGCCGCAGCCCGGTGGTGGTGCGCATGTAGACGACGTTGTCGTGAACCACGAGGTCGCGCCCTTCGACCAGGGGAACGCCCATCAGTCGCGCCAGGTAGGCGTGCTCGAAGTAGGCGGCGTTGTAGACGCCCGGCGTGAGGACCACGACCTGCGGATCGGGCCGCCACTCCGGAGCCAGGCTGTTGAGCGTGGAGAGCAGCAGGTCCGGATAGCGCTCGACGGGCCGCACCCGAGCGCCGCGGAAGGTCTCGGGGAAAGTGCGCTTGGCGGCCTCGCGATTGGCGAGCATGTACGAGACGCCGGAGGGCACGCGCAGGTTGTCCTCGAGTACGAAGAACACACCGCGCGGGTCGCGGATGAGGTCGGCCCCGCTGACGTTTACGTAACTGCCGTGCGGCACAAAGACGCGGCGCATCTCGCGCCGGTACGACGGCGCGCCCAGGATCAGGTCGCGGGGGACAACGCCGTCGGCGATGATCTTCTGGTCGCCGTACACATCAGCGAGAAAGAGGTTGAGCGCCCGCAGGCGTTGCGTCAGGCCCGCCTCGACGTGGGCCCACTCCTTGGCCGGAACGATGCGGGGGAAAAGGTCGGTCGGGAAGATCCGCTCGGTCGCTTCGGCGCCGCCGTACACGGTGAAAGTGATGCCCTGAAGCAGGAACGACTGCTCGAGCGTGCGCTGCAGGTCGGCGAGCTCCTCCGCCCCGAGCGTCGACATGCGCTCGTAGAGCGCCGCGTAGTGCGGACGCAGCGAGCCCTTGGCATCGAACATGTCGTCGTAGGAGCGATCGTGGCGATAGAAGGCCGCGCGCGTCTGCGGCGGATCGCGGATCTTCCTGGTCGTCGGCACCGCGAGCGCGCCCCTCCCACCGGCTCGAAGTCGAGCTTGCCCGACTGCAGTCTTAAGCGCCTCCGTGGGCAAGTCATCCCCCTTGGCGGCGCCCGCCGGCCTGACGGCGCCTGGCGCCTAAAGTCCAGGCACTCGGGATCGTCTCCTCTCCCGGATGGAGCAGGCGGCGCCGGCCGTTCCCTCCCCAACCCGTCCGATCAGCCGAAGATCGACCGATGCGCCCCGAGGAGGCAGCCGGCTACCAGGCCTGCGACCGCCCGCTGTCCGGCGTCGTCGGCCAGAATATCCTGGCGCACCTCCAGCTCCAGATAATCCACCGCCTGGCCGGAGTGCAGCGGCACGGTGTTGTCGGTGGCGTCCATGGCGTAGGGCTGGTTGTCGCCGACCCCTCCGCCCAGATGGGCGGACAGGAGCGCCAGCATTGCCGTCGAAAACGGAGAGTCATCGCGGTGCAGCACGCCGTAGCGCCACGGCCGCGGCGCATCGCCGAGGACGGGCGTGAAGCTGTGCAGCGCCACCAGCACGCTCGTCTGGCCGTCTGAGAGGCGCCGCGCCAATTCGGCCCCGATCGCCGCCTGGTACGGCGCGTAGATCTCCGCCGCCCGCACCCGCCTCTGCCAGTTCGGGATGTCGTGGTTGCCCGGAATGAGCGTCCCGTCGCTGACCAGAGGGATGGACTGCGCCGATCCGGGCGCGCGGTTGCAGTCGATGACCAGTCGGGAATAGGCCTGGGCGATCAGGGGCGCGCCAAGCGTCCGCGCCAGATGCGCGCCCAGGCGCTCGACGCCGATATCCCAGGCGATGTGCCGCTCGAGCTCCGGCTCGGGCAGGCCGAGGTTTCCCAGGACCCGCGGAATTACACGGCCGGCGTGGTCAGCGACGAGCAGGAAGGGCGATCGGGCGCCCATGTTAGCGGCACGCACCGGCGCCGGATCTGCGGCGGTCAGAAGGGTGTTCCGCGTCGCCGCCGAATCGTGCAGTAGCTGTTTCAATGCCTATACTTTCGATCCGGCATCTCACTCGGTATCGGTACCGACGTCCAGTAGCCTTCGGCGAGCATCGTATGATGTTCCGGCCGCGGGAGAGCTACGATCAACGCGTGCTGTCCTCGGATGTGGTGATCACGCCGCGCCCGGTACAGCTTCGCTACGTGCAGGACGTGTTCGGAAACTGTGTCGGCATCGCAAGCTTCGGCGGCGGTCGCGCCGACGAACTGAACTTCGAGAGTCGGGTGCGGCTCGACCACATCCCGAGCCCGGCATTCCTCGATTCGGACGGCGACGTCGAGGCCTCACTTGGCGCGGCGCCCTTCGCCTATGGCGCTGACGACCTGCCCGACCTGCAGCTTTCGATGCAGCGCCTCTATCCCGATCCCGAGGGCGCGCTGGAGCGCTGGGCGCGGCGCTTCGTCCGGCCGCTTGGCCGCACCCCGGTGCGGCGCCTGTTGACCGAGATGACCGGCGCGATCCACGCCGAGTTCGCTTACCGCTCGCGCCTCGAGGGCGAGGCGCGCCTGCCCAGCGAGACGCTGCGGCTGAGGGAGGGAAGCTGCCGGGATTTCGCCCTGCTGATGATCGAGGCGGTGCGCAGCCTCGGGCTGGCGGCGCGGTTCGTGTCCGGCTACGTGCACACCCCTTCGCGCGCCCCTGGACGATCGGACACCCAGCGGCCGTCCGAAGAGGGCGGCAGCGGCCACACCCACGCCTGGGTGCGGGTCTATCTGCCTGCCTGCGGCTGGGTGGAGTTCGACCCCACCAACGGCATTGTCGGCAACACCAATTTGATCCGCGTCGCCATCGCCCGCGATCCCAGGCAGGCCGTCCCCTTGCACGGCAGCTTCAAGGGCTTCGCTTCCGACTGCCTTTCCATGGATGTAGAGGTGTCGGTCGACAGCGAGGACGGCCGCATCGCCGCCACCAGCCCGAAGCGCAGGGCGGCGGCCGCGGCCTGATCTTGGCGTTCCTAAAGGTCCGGGCATGCGCATTCGCGCCGGTTTCACGATCGCCTTTGAGTGCCCGGGGCCCGCGCCGATGTTGCTGATGCTGAGCGTGCACCCCTCGCGCCGCTCGGACCTGGAAGTCGCCGATGACCTGAGGAGCGACCCCGCCCTGCCGATGACCCGGTACCGGGATGGCTTTGGCAACATCTGTCATCGCCTCCTCGCGCCAGCGGGGCCGCTGACGCTCGCCAGCGACTTCGTGATCCGCGACACCGGCCTCCCCGATCGCCGGGCGCCGGGCGCGGCGCAGACGCCGGTCGAGGAACTGCCCGACGGCGCCGTCGTCTTCCTGCTCGGCAGCCGCTACTGCGAGACCGAACTGCTGAGCGACGCCGCCTGGTCGCTCTTCGAGCGCTTCGAGCCCGGCTGGCCGCGAGCGCAGGCGATCGTCGACTGGGTGCACGACAATATCACCTTCGGCTATCCGCACGCGCGCAAGACCCGGACCGCTTTCGAGACTTTCCAGGAGAAGGTCGGCGTTTGCCGCGACTTCGCCCATCTGGCCGTCGCCTTCTGTCGCTGCATGAACATTCCAGCCCGGTACTGCAGCGGCTATCTCGGCGACATCGGCGTGCCGCCCGTCGGGCCGATGGATTTCAGCGCCTGGTTCGAGGCCTGGCTCGATGGATCTTGGTACGCCTTCGACCCACGCAACCATCAGCCGCGGATCGGCCGTATCCTGATGGCCCGCGGCCGCGACGCCACCGACACCGCCATCGCCACCACCTTTGGCCCGGCCGACCTCGTCCGTTTCGAGGTGGTCACCGACGAGCTTTCCGAGACGTCGAGCGGAGCGTAGTCGGCGACGCCACGCCTCAGTGGACCGCGCCGTGTGCGGCGGCGAACCTCTGCAGGGTCTTCATGCGGCGCAGCGCCGCATGGCCCGCTCGCGGCGGCGGAAGGGGGGGTCGCTGTTCTCGGCGCGGTTGTTCTTCCAGCGGCGCACCGGCGCCTGGCGGCCTTGGCGCCCAGCTGCCTGAACGCTGCTCCCTAAGAAGCCGGGCCTCGGTGAGGATCGCCCGGGCGCGGCCGTGGCGCTCGATCGCCCTCCTCATGAACCCGAGCGCTGCGGCCTCGTGAGTCGGTGACCTAGAGTTCAGAGCGTTCAGAAGCGAGTTTGGAGGCTCGGCGGAAACAGCGGGCTGGACCCGGTCGCTCAGATGCGGGCCTCGGACGACGGAAATTCAAAGGTCACGGAGGTCCCGCGCCCGGGCTCCGACCAGATAGCGAACGTCGCCTTGGCATTCTGGAGCAGTGAGCGGACGATGAGGGAGGAGAGCTTGCCGGGCGTCGGCCAAACCGAGTCCTCAGGAAGGCCGCGGCCATCATCGGCGACGGCGACGGTGCAGCGCTCAGGCCCCAGCGTTGCGTGCAGACGCAAGGTTCCGCCGTCCTGGCCGCGAAACGCGTGCTTGAGCGAATTGGTCATCAGCTCATTGACCACGAGCCCCAGCGGCATGGCCACGTCGATGGAGACTGGCCAACTGTCGACCTGGAGGTCGAGATGGATACCCTCGGCGCCGTGCGCGGCCATCACCGCGGAAGCGACCTGAGTCAGGTACAAGCCCAGGTCCACCGCACCGTCCTGTTCTGACTCGGTGAGCGCGCGGTAGAGAACCCCGAGAGCCTCGACGCGGCCGGCCAGACGTTCGAACCCCTCCCCCGTCGTCCGATCAGGGACGCCCTTGGCCTCGGCGCGGATGAGCGCGGTGATCATCTGCAGATTATTTTTCACGCGGTGCTGCAGTTCGCGGAGCTGCAGGTCCTTTTCTTCGACCTGCCGCTCGAGCGCCGCAAGAGCGGGCGACGCGCCCACCTCGACGATGGCCACCAACCGAAACAAGGGACCTTCGGCGTCTTCTATGGTGCTCGACCACGCGTCCACAGTGACAGTGTCCCCGCCGCGATCGATGGCGAACGAGCCAAGGTAGTCGCGTATCTTGACTGCGCTCGCCCCGAGACTCTCGTGGGCGCCCTCGGTCGCGAGACCGGGAACGCGTTCCCACGGGCCACCTATAAGGTCGCTCGCAGCCTGGCCGGTCAGACGCTCGAACTCATCGTTGACGTAGACGATCCGCTCTGCGGGCCGAAACTCGGAAACCGCGACCGCAACCGGCGCAGCGTCGAGAATATCCTTGAACCGTCTCCCCTGAAGTCGCTGTGCGCTCTCGAAATCGCGCTTCAGACGCCGTACGCGGCCAGCTGCTTCGTCAGAACCCATCCACCACCGCCTTCAAGCGACGTTTACGCACCCCCGCTCCAAGCCGGTCTACGCCGACGACGGAACGCCAACAAGCGCAGGGTAACGCGATGGCGTCATCGGACGAGACGCGCGACGCGGCGGTTTTCAGGTCTGTTCCGGGGTGAGGACCAATAACGTCTGAGCCGGTCGGTGGCGCCCTCCCGCGTGCTTGACGGGAGAGAGATGTCCGCCTCTCTATCCGGGGAGGTGGAGGGGTTGGGCCCGGGATTGCGTTCGGACCGACAACCCACAATTTCCCGGTCCTGCGGAGGCTGAACCACCCGATGGTCGCGCTCCGCCACGCCGAGGCGCGCTCGAAGATCGCCAATGCCAAGGGCCCGCCAGCGACCGCCAGGCCCGCTGCGACCCCGGCCTGCGGGGCGCGCCGCGGCCAGGCGACGGTTGCGTCGAATGCGCGTTCGGAACCTGTCTTCGATCACCGCCCACAGGTCGATGGCCTGCGCCGGCCGGCGACCGGATGCTACAGCAGGTGCGACAGACCGATGGCGAGCGCGATCACCGCCGCCAGACCGAATGCGCCGGCCTCGACCGTCAGGACAAACAGCCCGTTCATTTTGGCTTTGTCTCGCGGCGGGACGGCAGGCGTCCTGACCTGGAATAAGGTAAAGGCCGGCCTCACCGCGCATTAACCTCACTGGGTGGCAGCCGGACGTTCGTGCAAACGGGGCGCCCATCGCGCCGACTGCGGGCCTCGCCGTTCTCCACCAGCCGGTTGAAATGATGCAGGGCCCGAAGCGGCCGCAGGCGCCGCGGCGGCCGGGCCGGCTCGCGGAAGGGGAGGGGAACGGTCATGGCGGCGCCTCCTCAGGCCGCCAAGGTCGCCGGCGCGTAGTCGATGGCGAAGCTCAGCTTCGGATCGTAATGCGCCGCCCAGTAGCCTTCCCAGAGATCGCGGGTCACCGGGCCGACCTGGCCGCCGCCGACGGCCTGGCCGTCCAGCGTGGTGATCGGCATCACGCCGCCGGCGGTGGTGGTCATGAAGATCTCGTCGGCCCGATAGAGCAGGTCCACGGGAACGAAATCCAGCACCGTCTTCAGGCCCCTGGCCGCGGCCAGCTCGAGCACCGTCTTGCGGGTCACGCCTTCGAGCACGCCGCGCGCGGGCGTGTGCAGCACCCGGTCCTTCACCGCGACGATGTTGTAGCCGCCGCCCTCGGTGATGTTACCGTCCCCGTCCGGCAGGAAGGAATAGACGGCGCCGCGGTCCATGGCTTCGAGCCAGCCGCGCGTCAGGTCGCCCCACTGCAGGTTCTTGATGGTCGGGTCGAAGGCGCCGGGCGGGGTGCGGCGCACGGTGCGGGTGACGATGGCCGAGCCGCCGGTGCGCTGCATCTTGGGCGGCATCGCCCACACGTACGGCATGACCATCAGGTAGAGGCTGTTCTCGAAGCTCTCGTACTGGTTCACGAACTTCAGCCCGCGGGTGACGATGAGCTCGACGAAGGCGTCGCGGATGCCGCTCCTGGCGACCATGTCGACCAGGGTGTCGCGGGTGGCTTTGCGGTCCAGGGGGCTGCGCAGCCGCATCTTCTCGCAGCTCCTGCCCAGCCGGTCGAGGTGGTCGTCCAGACGGAAAAAGCGGCCGTCCCAGACAGCCGGAACGTCATAGGTGAGGTCGGAGTGGAGGAAGCCCTGGTCCAGGATCGGGATGCGCGCTTCGGCCAGGGGATAGAGCTTGCCCTCGATCCAGGCGACCCCTTTGGCGAGCGGGTTCTGGCTCCGATCCAGCTCCGCCTTGCGCGCTTCATAACCGCCCAGCACCTCGTCCATCGCGTACATCGCCTTGCGCACCTCCGGGGAAAACCGGCAGGGGTTTTATCATGAGCGCTCTGCCTGCGCGCGGATCCAACTGATGAGGGTGGTCGTCCTCGGCGCCGGCGTGATCGGCGTCACCACCGCCTACTTCCTGGCGCGCGCCGGTCACGAGGTCACCGTCGTCGAGCGCCGGGACGGCCCGGCGCTGGAGACGAGCTTCGCCAACGCCGGCGAAATCTCGCCGGGGGCGGCCTCGCCATGGATGTCGCCGGAGGTGCCCAGGAAGGCGTTGAGGTGGCTCTTCATGGAGCATGCGCCCCTGATCCTGCGGCCCCGCGCCGAGGGCGCCATGCTGCGCTGGCTGCTGGCGGCGGCGGGCAACTGCACCGCCCGCGCGTACGCCATCAACAAGGGCCGGATGGTGCGCCTGGCCGAATACAGCCGCCATCAGCTGGACGCGCTGCGGGCGGAAACCGGCATCGCCTACGACGAGCGCGCGCGCGGCTCTCTGCAGCTCTTCCGCACCCAGGACCAGCTCGACGACGCCGGCAGGGACGTCGAGGTGCTGAGGCGCGACGGCGTCGCCTTCGAGCTTCTCGACCGCGCCGGGTGCGTGGCGGCCGAACCCGGTCTGCAGCATTCCTCGGAAAGCTTCGTCGGCGGCCTGCGGCTCCCCGACGACGAGACCGGCGATTGCCACAAGTTCACGACGTCCCTGGCGACGCTCGCCTCGGGGCTGGGCGTTCGGTTCCGGTACGATGAGCGGGTCCTCGCCCTTGTCCGCAGCGGCGGGGGCGTCGAGGCCGTCAACACCGACCGCGGCCTCCTCCGGGCGGAAGCGTTCGTGGTCGCGTGCGGCAGCTTCTCGCCGGCGCTGGTGGGGCCGGTCGGACTTCGCCTGCCGGTCTATCCGGTCAAGGGCTATTCGCTCACCGCGGACATCGTCGCGGCGGAACGCGCGCCGGTCTCCACCGTCATCGACGAGACCTACAAGGTCGCCACCACGCGACTGGGCGACCGCGTCCGCGTCGGCGGCATCGCCGAAGTCTCCGGTTACAACGACACCCTGCCGCCGCGGCGGCGCGCCGCCCTGCTGGCGTCGACCCGCGGCCTGTTCCCGGGCGCAGGCGACTGGGAGCATTCGCGGTTCTGGACGGGCCTTCGGCCGATGACCCCCGACGGCGCCCCCGTGGTGGGCGCCACGCCGATCCCGAATCTCTGGCTCAACACCGGGCACGGCACCCTCGGATGGACCATGGCTTGTGGGTCGGCGCGAGTGCTCGGCGATATCATCAGCGGCCGCGAGCCGGAGATCGAAACGGCCGACCTTTCCATTTCGCGATACCGCGGCGGCGCGCGGGCGGCCTCGCGCCGGCGTCGGGCCTAGCTGCGACCAATGTCAGCTTTCGGCCAACTCCCAGCCGCTCCCCGCGACTTCTCCGGTTATCCGACCCTCACCGAGGTGGGCTTCCGTGGCGGGCGAGACGCCCTTCATGCCTTGTGCAAGGAAATGTTCCGATCCGAGGAACCGCGGTTCCTGCGAACGGACGAGGGTCACCTCGTCGTCTTCCGGCACGCCGACCTGCGCGCCCTGAGCGTGCTTTCCGAGATCGGCTGCCTGCCGCCAGCCACCCTGGTCGGGCGCAGGCTCGAAGAGGGCGAGACCCTGCAGAGCAGCCCGACAGCCTGGGTGTTCGCCAACCAGTTCTTCTTCGCCAACGAGCCGATCCACGCGCCCCTGCGCCGGATCATGCTCGACCACTTCGGGCCCAAGCCGACGCTCGGCTTCGAAGCCCTGGCGCGGGCAGCGGTGCGCGAGCTGCTGGAGGGCCTGGAGGACGGGGCCAAGATCGACCTGATGCGCGATTTGACCGGGCCGCTGATGGCCAGCTTCTGGGGGCGGCTCATCGGCTTGACCGTGGCTGAGATCGATCAGCTCGCGCTTGCTGTTCGAGAGATGACGCCGGTCAACCTCTTCCGGTGGACGCCCGAGCAGCGGCGAGCGCTGGACGGCGTCTTCACCGCCTATTGGAAGGTTCTCGAGGAAGGGGGCGCGAGGACGCTCGCCGCGGGCGGCAATCCGACCGTCAGCGGGCTCGCCGCCGAGCTGGCGAAGGTGCATTACCCTGACGACCCGAACCTCGCCGGCGTCGTGCCGGCGAACGTCGGCGCCTTCCTGGCGGGCAATATCTTCGATGGACTGCACACCGCGGGCCTCGGCGCAGCAAACACGCTTTTCGTCCTGCTTCGCCGCCCCGAGGCCATGGCCCAGGTGAGGGCGCATCCGGTGAGGCTCGCCGCCGCGGTCTCCGAAGCGCTGCGCCTGGAGCCGCCGATCGTCTCCCTTCATCGCTTCGCCCTCGAGGACGTCACTTACGACGGCTTCCGCATTCCCAAGGGCATGCGGCTGCGAATGATGTGGGGCGCGGGCAATCGCGATCCGAGCGCCTTTCCCGATCCCGATCGGTTCGACCTCGACCGCCCGCACCATGGGCTCACCACGTTCGGCTCGGGGACGCGGATCTGCCCGGGCCGTTTCGCCGCCTCCATGGTCATCCGCACCCTGCTCGAGGGCCTGCTCGAGGAAGGGGTGGACATGGAGCCGCTGGCGGAGAGCGAGGACTGGTGGGAGGGGACGCAGACAGCCGAGCTGAAGGCCTTCCCGGTGCGCGTCCGCCGGCGGGGCGCCTCGGAGCGAGGATCATGAGCGCCGAGCCGAGCGCCGGAGGCGTCATCGCCATCCGCATGCCCAAGTGGGGCCTTTCGATGGAAGAGGGCCAGGTCGTCGGCTGGCTGAAGACGGCCGGAGACCGCTTTGTCGAGGGCGAGGAGCTGGTGGAGATCGAGACCGCCAAGATCACCAACGTCTACGAAGCCCCGGCCTCCGGCCTCCTGCGCAGGATCGTCGCCGGCGAGGGCGAGACCGTACCGGTCGGCGGGCTCATCGCCGTCGCAGCCGAGGCGGACACGCCCGAGGCCGAGATCGACGCCTTCGTCACCGCCTTCCATGAGAGCTTCGTTCCGGCTTCGGGGGAAGGGGGCGGGCCGGCGCTCAAAGAGCAGAGCGTCGAAGCCGGTCCGTATCGGCTGAACCTGGGCCTGGCCGGGGAGGGGGAGGGGCAGGCGGTGGTGCTCATCCACGGCTTCGCCAGCAACGCCAGGAGCTGGGAGCTCAACCTCGACGCCTTGGCAGGGCGCGGCCGGGTCACGGTCGAGCTGCCGGGCCATGGTGCGTCATCCAAGAACGTCGAGGACGGCGAGGCTGCGGGCTTGGCCCGGGCGGTGGCGGCGGCCTTGGAGACTGTCGGGGTCGAGCGTGCTCACCTGGTGGGCCACTCGCTGGGCGCGGCCGTGGCTCTTCGCATGGCGCTGGCCGAGCCGGCGCGGTTCTGCAGCCTCACCCTGGTCGCGCCCGCGGGCCTGCCGGGCGCACGTCCCGATCGCGCCTTTCTGGAGGGCATCGTCGAGGGGCAAAGGCCGCGGGATCTCAAGCCGCTGCTCGAGAGACTTTTCCACGAGCCCGCGCTCGTCAGCCAGGAGATGGTCGAGGAGATGGCGCGCTACAAACGGATCGACGGCGTGGAGGAGTCGCTGGCCGTCCTGCGCGATCGGCTCGTCGAGGACGAGCCGGGGCCGGACCCGAGCGCGCTCTCCGCCCTGCCGCGCACCCTGGTCGTGCTCGGCGCGGACGATCGCGTCGTCAGCCCCCCTGATGCAGAGGCGCTGCCGCAGACCTGGCGGGTCGTCACGCTCGACAACGCTGGCCACATGCCGCACGTGGAGCAGGCGGCGGCGTTCAACCGCCTGCTCATCGCCTTTCTCGACGAGAGCGCCTGAGGGAAGAGCCATGCAGCTGAGCCGAGAGGACCTGAAGCGCGCCTACGAGCGCATGTTCCTGATTCGCACCTTCGAGGAGCGGGTGGTGAAGGAGTTCTCGGCGGGCGCCATCCCGGGGTTCGCCCACGTCTACCTGGGCCAGGAGGCTTCCGGCGTGGGCGTCTGCTTCGACCTGACCGACGAGGACTACATCGGCTCGACCCACCGGGGCCACGGCCACTGCATCGCCAAGGGCGTCGAGGTGGAGGGCATGATGCTGGAGATCATGGCCAAGGCCGGCGGCCTGTGCGGCGGCAAAGGCGGGTCGATGCACATCGCCGATCTGAAGAAGGGCATGCTGGGCGCCAACGCCATCGTCGGCGGGGCGCCGCCGATCGCGGTGGGCGCGGCGCTGACCCAGAAGCTCAACAAGACCGGGAAGGTGGCGGTGGCCTTCACCGGCGACGGCGCCTCCAACCAGGGCACCGTCTTCGAGGCGCTGAACATGGCCATGGTGCTGCAGGCGCCGGTGATCTTCGCCTTCGAAAACAACGGCTATGGCGAATTCACGGCCCAATCCTACGCCTGCGGCGGGGCGAACATCTCCGATCGGGTGAAGGGCTTTGGCCTGCCCTGCGAGGTCGTGGACGGGACCGACTTCTTCGCCGTTCACGACGCCATGCGCCGGGCGCTGGAGCACGCCCGCGGCGGCCAGGGGCCCTATGCCCTGGAGATCCGCTGCAAGCGCTTCCAGGGGCACTTCGTCGGCGATCCGCAGGGCTACCGTTCCCCAGAGGAGCTGGCCGAGGCGCGAACGGCCGATCCGATCCCGCGCTTCCGCCATGCGGTCACCGAGGCGGGGCTGCTTGCCGACGCGGACTTCGACGCGATCGAGACGGCCGTCGAAGCCCGGGTCGAGGCGGCGGCGCAGGCGGCGCTGGCCGCGCCCATGCCCGACCCGGCGCGCGACCTCACCACCGACGTCTACGTCAGGTACGGCTGAAGGAAGGAGCTTAAAGCGCGATGTCGAAGAAGACCTACCTGCAGGCGATCAACGAGGCCGTCCGCCAGGAGATGCAGCGCGATCCCAAGGTGATCGTGATCGGGGAGGACGTTGCCGGCGGCCAGGGCGGCAGCGGCGAGGTCGGCGCGGTCGGCGGCGTCTTTGGCCAGATGCGGGGGCTCTACAAGGAGTTCGGCCCCGAGCGGGTGATCGACACTCCGATCGCCGAGAGCGCCATCATGGGCGCGGCGGCCGGGGCGGCGCTGACGGGCCTGCGGCCGATCGCGGAAATCATGTTCGTCGATTTCGTCGGCGTCTGCTTCGACCAGATCTACAACCAGATCGCCAAGTTCCGGTACATGTTCGGCGGCCACGCCAAGACGCCGCTGGTGATCCGGGCCACCGTGGGCGCAGGGCTGCGCGCCGCGGCCCAGCACAGCCAGACGCTCTCTCCTTTGTTCACCATGGTGCCGGGGCTGAAGGTGGTGATGCCGTCCAACGCTTATGACGCCAAGGGCCTGCTCATCCAGGCGATCCGCGACGACGATCCGGTGATCTATCTGGAATCGAAAACGCTCTTCGGCTCGCAGGCGGAAGTGCCGGACGAGCCCTACCGGGTGCCGTTCGGCGAGGCCAACATCGTCCGCGAAGGGGCGGACCTCACCATCGTCGCCTTCGGCGCCATGGTTCGCCGAGCCGAGCAGGCGGCCGCGGAACTGGCCAAGGAGGGCCTGAGCGCCGAGATCGTCGATCCGCGCACCAGTTCGCCGCTCGACGAGGACTCGATCCTGGAGAGCGTCGCCAAGACCGGGCGGCTGGTGGTGGTGGACGAGAGCCCGCCGCGCTGCTCGCTCGCCGCCGACATCGCCGCCATGGTGGCGGACAAGGGCTTTGCCTCGCTCAAGGCGCCGATCCGGCAGGTCACTTGTCCGCACACGCCGGCGCCGTTCGCGCCCACCCTGGAGGACGCCTACCTGCCTTCGGCCGCGCGGATCGAAGCGGCGGCCCGCTCGATCCTAGAGCGGGCGAAGGAGCCGGCGTAGCGGCTGGGAAGCGAGAGCACGATCAGCTAGTCAACCTGCGCCTGAGGCGTCTGCGCGCCACTCTTCTTCGTCATCCTCGGGGCGGCCCGAAGGGACGATCCCGAGGACCATGAACACTGGCGGAAGTCGGCGTTCATGGGTCCCCGGGATGTCGCCCGGAAGGTCCGGCCGACCCCCGGGGATGACGGTGGGAAAACTTCGCGAAGCGCGGTCCTGGACCGCCGGGAGCTCACTCGCGCCCGGTGATGCGATTGGCCAGGTCGGCGAGCCGGGACGATCCATGAGAGCCGCCCAGCTCCTGCCGGTCGGCCAGCTTGTAGAGGCTGTACATGGCGTGGATGCCGAGCCAGCGGACCGGCTCCGGCTCCCAGCGCCGCAGCGGCAGGTCGACCCACGGAAACGTGGTGAGCTCTGTCTTTCGCCCCAGGATCAGGTCCGCCAAGGTCCGCCCGGCAAGGTTCGAGGCCGAGACCCCGGTCCCAACGTAGCCGCCGGCCCACGCCAGGCCGGCCCTCCGGTCGAAACTGACGCGGGCGCACCAATCGCGGCTGACGCCGAGCACGCCGCACCAGGCCTGGTCGACGCGCAAGCCGGCCAGCGGCGGGAGGAGCCGGCGCAGCATCTCCAGGAGCTGGGCGATGGTCCTGGCCTGGGTCGCACCGTTCCGGTCGGTGCGCGAGCCGAAGCGATAGGGGACACCCCGGCCGCCAACGGTGATGCGGTCCTCCCGGGTGCGCTGCCAATAGCTGTAGAGGTGCGAGGTCTCGTTCAGCAGCTCGCGGCCCTCCCACCCGATCTCGGCAAGGATTTCCGCCGGGACCGGCTCGGTCATCAGCATGGCGCTGTTGAGCGGGATCAGATCCAGATGAGCGCCCGCGAGCTGCGGGGTGAAGCCCTCGGTGGCCCTGACGATGACGTCCGCGGTCACCGTGCAGCCGCTGGTCGCGCGCACCCCCTTGGGCCGGATCTCGGCGACTTCCGTGTTTTCGTAAATGGTCACGCCTTTGCGCTCGACCGCTGCGGCGAGGCCCCGGACCAGTTTCGCCGGCTGGACCCGCCCCGGGTAGGCGCTGAAGACGCCGCCTAGCGCGCCGGCGACGCGAATGCGGGCTCGGAGCTCCTCGGCCGAGAGGAGCGCAATGTCGGCGTCCGGGCCGAGCCTGCTGCGGCGGGCGTCCACCAGGGCGCGCAGGCGCTGCAGCTGCGCCGGAGTGGTGGCGACCGTCAGGCTGCCGCCATCGGCAAAGTCGGCATCGATGCCCTCCGCGGCGGCGAGGCGCTCGATCTCGGCGGGGGTGCGCTCGAGGGCCCGATGCATGGCGGCCAGGCGATCCGGGCTTGCGTGCTTCAGGTAGACCCGGCGCGACCACTCGCCTCCGGTCATGTGGCCGCCGTTGCGGCCCGAAGCGCCAAAGCCCGCGAACTCGCGGTCCAGGACCACGATCTTCAGGGGCGGGGCCAGGGTGGCGAGGTAGTAGGCGGTCCAGAGGCCGGTGAACCCCGCCCCGACGATGCAGACGTCGGCCTGCAGGTCTTTATCGAGCGCCGGCCTGCGGCTCGGGACGCCGCCGATGTCCGACCACCAGAAGGAAACGCCGCCGTTCTTCACGACCTGCGACATGGTCTCGGATCGCCTCGGCGCGGCCCCTAGGACGCCGCCACCTCGCCACCGTCGCAGGGAATGGTCGAGCCGACGACATATTCGCCCGCGCGCGAGGCCAGGAAGATGGCCAGGCCGGCGATGTCCTCTGGCGTTCCGACGCGGCCGCTGGGATTGCCCCGGCCGACCGAGGCCCAGTCGACGCCCTCGGTCTCGCCGCGGAAGCCGACACCGGTGCTGAGCATCCAGGTCGGGAAGGGGCCGGGGGCAATGGCGTTCACCAGGATGCGCTCCTTGGTGAGGTGGGTCGCCAGGAAGCGGGTGAGGTGGTGCACGGCGGCCTTGGAGGCGCCGTAGGAGAAGGTGGTGAAGGTGGCCGACTTGATGCCGTCCACCGAGCCGATGTTGATGACCCGCGCCGGCGGCCCCTCGGCGGCGGCCGCGCGCAGCAGCGGCAGCAGCTTCTGGGTGAGAAAGAAGACGCCCTTGACGTTGGTGTCCATCACCTTGTCCCAGCCGGACTCGGGGAAGTCCTCGATCGACGCGCCCCAGGCGGCGCCGGCGTTGTTGACGAGGATGTCGAGCATGGTTTCGCGCTCGGCAAGACGCCCCGCGAGGGACTCGACGCCGGAGAGCTGCGACAGGTCGGCGGGCAGGGCGAGGCACTCGCCCTCATACGTCTGCGACAGCCGCTGGGCGGTGGCGTCGCAGACCGCGGCCTTGCGCGAAGAGATGTAGACCTTGGCGCCCTTGGCCAGGAAGCCGGCGGCGATCATCTCGCCGATGCCGCGCGAGCCGCCGGTGACCAGGGCCGTGCGGCCGCTGATGTCGAACAGTCCTTCGAATGCGGGCGTCATTTCATCGCCTCCCTGCCTCCAGGCCGTTTCTTGCGCTCCGGGGCAATAGCGGGATCATGGGCGGAAGTCTCGACGGCCGGTCCGAGGGCGGCTGTCGCGCTTCAAGGGAGCCGCCGTGGCCGAGATCCGCTATCGCCCCATGGTCGCCCAGGACATCGGGCGCATCCCCATGGACTGCCACGGCGGCCCCGAGGCGCTCGCCGCGCGCATCGCCGACCTGGGCGCGGCGGCGATCCTGGCCTTCGACGGCGACCGGCACGTGGGCCAGCTGCAGTTCCGCCGCCATGACCCCAAGTTGCGATCGCCGAGCGGCATCTGGAGCCCCGACTACTGGGGTGATTTCGGAGCGGACCAGCCGGCGCTGCCGCCGGCGAGCCTGGGGGTCTTCTGCCACCACGTCGGCCAGCTCGAGGACGGGCCGGAACGGGATCCCCGCTACCAGGGCCGGGGCATCGGCCTTGCTCTGCTCGATGAGTTGATCGCCTGGGCGCCGGCGCACCGGTTCGAGGCGATCGCCGCCAAATTCACCCCGGCCGATCGCGCGGTGATGAAGTTCATGGGCGGCCAGAGCGCATCGGCCTACGAGGGGCGCGGCTTCGAGGTCGTCTCGAGCTGGGTCGATCCGCAGCTGCAGGCGGCGCTGAGGGAGCGCGGCGTTGTCGCCGGCGACGCCGATCCGGCCCTGGTCGCCGGCGTCGGCATGTGCGTGAAGCGGCTGGGCTAGACGCGGGTTGATCCTCCCCGTTTACGGGGAGGGACGACGAGCGCGCAAGCGTGCTTGCGCTTGCGATGGATCGGCCAAATGCGTGGCCGATCCCGCGAGGAACGCCCGCGCCACAAGGCGCGGGCTGGGAAGTGGGGGGAGGGGGCACGGAAAGAGCGCCGGCGCGTGGCTCTTGCCCCCTCACCGCCTCCGGCGGTCCCCTCCCCCGCGTCGCGGGGGAGGATCAGATCACCGCCTCGAAGGCCTCGGCGGCGGCGCACGTCCAGGCCTTCAGCTCGGTGAAGTAGCGCCGCCGCGCCTCCGAAACCGCATGCTCGGGGCGATGGCGCAGCCAGCCGATGACGGCAAGCGCCCGGATGAGCAGGAACATCGGCACGAGCTCGGCGTCGCCATCGGAAAGCGCGGCCTTGCTGCGGTAGCCCTCCAGGAAGGCCGCCGTGATCTCGGGAAAATCGTCGCTCGTGCGCGAGGCGAAGAGGGCGACGGCGATGTCGTAAAGGTTCCAGCCAAAGCCGCTGTCGTCGAAGTCGATGGGAAAGAGGCGATCGCCCGAGATCAGCAGGTTCCAGGGATGCAGGTCGGCGTGGATTAGGCCGTATCTGTGCGGATCCTTGCCCAGCCGCCGCAACGAGGGCTGGATCTTGTCCCTCGCCGCCAGCAGCAGGCCGCGCTCGGCTCCGCTCAATCCCTCGTGCTCCCAGAAACGGCCCCAGGTGGATCCCTTGCCGAGCAGGCCGGCGGCGTTGCGGTGCGGGCGGACGAACCCCTGCGGCGCCCGCCAGGCCCGGACCTGGGCGTGCATGGCCGCCATCAGCGCTCCCAGCCGGCGAAACCACCGAAGGCGGGAGTCCGCGGCAGGGTCGCGGGCGAGCGCCTCGCCCAACAGCTCGCCTTCGGTCCAGGCCAGGAGCCCCACCCACCGCCGCTCCCCCGCGGCGGGAATGGCGATGCGCACATAGGCCTCGCCCGAGCGGGCGGGAACGCCTTGCGGCGCCGGCACGCCGGCGGCGCGCAGGGCCTGCGTCCAGGCGCGCTCCGATTTCAGCTCGCCCAGCG
The DNA here is from genome assembly GCA_035946795.1 of Caulobacteraceae bacterium. GTDB lineage: Bacteria > Pseudomonadota > Alphaproteobacteria > Caulobacterales > Caulobacteraceae > Acaudatibacter. Next base: position 23,978 of record DASYYX010000060.1, read on the forward strand.
AATTGTATCCCGGCCGGTGCAGGCGCAGCACCAAGGCGCGGCCGTCCGCTTCGTCGACGCGGAAGCTGACGTTCTCGGAGACGGAGAGGATGCGGATCCGCGCCGCGGCGACCGGGAAGGCCTTCAGCGCTTCGCGCGCGGCGGGAAGGTAGAGCGCCTGCGCCTCGCTGTTATCCATCGAGCTCGCGCATGACCGCCTCGAAGGCGTCGACGAAGGTCAAGGCGTCGGCCCTGGCGATCACCAGCGGCGGGCGCACCTTCACCACATTGCCGGCCGCGCCGGCCGGGGCGGTGAGGAAGCCCTTGTCCTTGAGGCGGTTGCAAACCGCCGCCGCCAGCTTGGGGGCCGGCCGCCGGCTCTCCGGGTCCTCCACCATGTCCAGCCCGACGAAGAGGCCCCGGGCGCGCACCTCGCCCACGCGCGGCAACCCCGCGGTCCGCTCGGCCAGCGCCGCCTCCAGCTCGGCCCCCACCGCCGCGGCGTGGGCGATGAGGCCCTCGCGCTCGATCACGTCCAGCACCGCCATGCCGGCGGCCGCCTGCAGCGGGCTGGAGGCGAAGGTGTTGAAGTAGCGGGTCTTGCCGCGGAAGGCCTCGACCAGGCGCCGGCTCGCAGCCGCGGCCGCCAGGGGCACGCCGTTACCCATGGGTTTTCCGGTAACCACGATGTCGGGGATGAAGCCCGAGGCCTCGTAGCCCCACCAGCGCCCGGAGCGGCCATAGCCGGCCTGGACCTCGTCGGCGATGACGAGGCCGCCGGCCGCGCGCGCCAGGGCTGCGGCGCGGGCCAGGAAGCCGGGCAGGGGCCTTGGCAGGCCCTCGTTGGCGAACAGCGGGCAGACGATCAGGGCGGCGAACCCCCCCGGGCTCGCGGCCAGGGCGCGGATGGCCTCGCGCACCTCCTCCAGGCAGGCCTCGAGCAGCGCCTCGTCGTTCAGGGCCGGCCGCAGGGGGCGATAGGGGTCCGGGAAGGGGAAGGCGCGGATGTCCTCGGGCGGGCTCGCCTGGCGCCCCACGCGGGAAAGCGCGCCCACCAGCTCGCTGTTGCCGTGGTAGGTGGCGTTGCTGCACACGATGCCGCGCCGGCCGGTGGCGAAGCGGGCCATGCGCAGGGCGACCTCGTTGGCCTCGGTGCCGCTGCAGGTGAAGACGATGCTCTCGATGCCGTCGTGGTGCAGGCCTACGAAGCGCTCGGCGAACTCGATGACGCCCTCATGCAGATAGCGGCTGTGGGTGTTCAGGGTGGCCTGGGCGCGTCCGACGGCCTCGGCCACGTGCGGGTTGGCGTGCCCGACCACGGGAACGTTGTTGTAGAGGTCGAGATAGCGCCGGCCCGAGGCGTCGAAGACATGGGCGCCTTCGCCGCGCACCAGGGTGAGCGGCGCGTCGTAGAAGAGCGGCGCCCCGGCCCCGAAGACGCGCGTTCGCCTCTCGAGCAGGGTGTCGGCAGTGGTGGCGACGCTCATCGCGAAGGCTCCGTTGGCAGAGGCGGGGAGCTAGCACGACAACGGCGCCGGAAGCACGGCGGTCGGATCAGCGGCCGATTTCGATGTCGAAGCCGGGCGCTCACGGTTCGCGCGCCGCCTCGCGCCGCCGCTCGGCGATGAAGGCGTCGACGGTGGCGGCGCCACGCCTGCCCTTGACGATCGCCGGCGCCATCCGCTCGGCGCTTGCCAGCGCTTGCGCCACGCTGCGGATGCGCAGTTCGCCATCCACCAGATCGAGGACGACCGCGCTTCCGGGTTCGAGGCCCGCGGCGGCGCGGAGCTTCGCCGGGACCGTCAACGCCCCGGTCTTCGAGAGCCTGCCTGAGATGGTGTTCATGTCTCTTTCTCGAGATCAGCCACGATCCAGAACCTAGTCAATCAGCCCTTCGCGCCAGAGCCCGCCGACCCGGGCGAAGAGCAGGCCCTGCGCCACCGGGGCCCTGGTCGGTTGGGCAAAGATGGTCATTGCGGTCCGGCGGGGGGCAGGTGATCCTGTCGGGCGCATCGCCGCGCTTTCGTCCGTTGTCGGCGAGAGGGAGGCCCAGTGACCACCGAAGCGATCAGATCTAACGCCGAGGTCGGCGATGGCGCGCCCGTGGCCGCTCCGGCCGGCGTCCTGCTTTCGGCCGGCGCGCGCGGCTCGATCTTCCTGTGGCTGGGCGGCCTCATCATCCTACTCGGCTTCGGCGGCCCCACCGGCTGGCTGATCGGCCAGCCGATCAGCTTCTTCCTGAAGAACAAGCTGCACCTGAGCGCCGAGCAACTCGCCGTCTTCGGCGCCATCACCCACATCCCCCTCTATCTCGGCTTTCTCTTCGGCCTCGCCCGCGATCGATGGAATCTCTTCGGCCTCAAGGATCGGGGTCTGCTGATCGTCTTCGGCTCGGCCGGCGCGGCGCTCTACGTCCTGTTCGCCTATGCGCCGCCGACCTACGCCAGCCTGCTGGCGGCGCAGCTGCTGATCCTCATCGCTTTCCTGTTCGTCCTGGCCGCCTTCAACGGCGTTCTTGCCAGCCTTGGACAGCAGCATGTCATGACCGGCCGCACCACCGTGGTGTGGCTGGTGGTCAGCGGCCTTCCGGCGTTCGCGGCCATGCTCCTGGGCGGCTCGCTCAGCGACGCGCTCGAAGGCAAGAACGCCGCCGAAGCGGCGCGCCTGCTCTTCCTGATCGGCGCCGGGGTGATGGCCAGCGTCGCCCTTTACGGCCTGTGGCGGCCCAGGGTGGTGTTCGACAACCTCCATGTCGAGAGGCCCGAGGTTCGCTTCGTCGACGACATCAAACGGCTGGCGCGGTCGTGGCCGGTGTGGATCGCGCTCATCATCTGGAGCCTGTGGACGTTCGCGCCGGGAGGCCTCACGCCGCTGCAGTACTTCCTGCAGAACCACCTGCACGCCAAGGACTCTCAGTGGGGTGAGTGGAACGCCATCTTCGGCGCCTGCTTCATCCCGACCTATCTGCTCTACGGTTTTCTCTGCACCCGCTTCCCTTTGCGAAAGCTGCTGGTGTGGGGCACGATCGTCGGGGTCCCACAGTTCATTCCCCTGCTGTTCACGCCGACGATCGGGGCGGCGCTGTGGGCCGCGGCGCCGATCGGGCTCATGGGCGGGCTGGCCAGCGCCGCCTACTACGATCTGATCATCCGATCGTGCCCCAGGGGCCTGCAGGGCACCATGCTGATGGCGGCCGCGGCCGTCTATCAGATCGTCTACCGCGGCGGAGACTTGCTGGGCACGAGGCTCTACGACCGGTTCCACGGCTTCACCGTGTGCGTGATCGCGATCACGGTGGTGTACGCGCTGATCCTGCCGACGCTCCTGCTGGTTCCAAAGTCGATCACGGCCACCGCCGACGGCCAGATCGCCAAGGCGTGAGAAGAGGAGGGGTCGATGGCGGCGTCGATGAGCTACGAGACGCGCCACGCGGCCGCCGCCGAGAGCTTCGCAATCTTCTTCCCCGACGCCGAGCCGGAGCGGACGGCGGCGAGCCTGGCGCGGCGGCTCGGGGCGCTGGGCTCCATGGCCTTCGATGTCGTGGGCGCGATGTGGTCGCGCCCGCAGCTGTCGCGGCGGGATCGCTCGCTGATGATCATCTCGGTCCTGGCGGCCCAGGCCCGGGACGAGGAGCTCATCGTGCACACCCGCATCGGGCTGGCCCATGGGCTGGTGCGCGCCGAGATCGAGGAGATCCTGCTCTTCATCGCCGCCCTGGCCGGCTTCCCGGCGGCCATGGCCGCCAGCCGCCGCGTCGATGCGGCGCTCAAGGACGCCGAAGACGTCGAGCGGCTCGAGGGCCGGACCGCCGCCAAGGCCAAGTCCGATGACGAGCGCGACGCCGACGCCGCCCGCTTCGCCTTTGTGCTGGCCGCGGGCGAGGGCGGCGCCGCCCTGGCGCGTCTGGAGGCCGCCAGCGGCGAAGCCGCCGCGACCGCCTGGCGCTGGCTGCTGGGCGAGATCTGGAGCCGTGAGGTGCTGGCCGATCGCGACAAGGCCATCGTCACCCTGGCCGTCCACATCGCGCTCGGCGCGACCGACGACCTGCCGCGCCTCGCCCGCGCGGCGCTGCGGCTCGGCCTGACCCGCGCCGACATGGACGAGATGACCAACCACCTGGCGCTCTACGCCGGGGCGCCGCGGGCGCTCGCCGCCGCCCGCGCCATCCGCCGCGCCGTCACGGCCAAGGCCCCGTGAGCGCTGGGACGCTCGCGCTTTCCGCGCCCGCCGTTTCGAGCGATGGTTCTCGCTTCCCGGGGCGCATGAGCGGCGCCGAAGTCGGGGGCGTACGGCGCGCCTGACGGAAGCCCGTCAGCGGATCACTTCGATCTCGATTCCGAGCTTCGTGCGAAGCTCCGCCCAGGCGCGATCGGCGGTGAGCGCCTTGGCTGCCGCGGCCTTGGCCTGCGCCAGACAGAACCGATCTCCCAGTGACAGCTCCGCCTTGTCGGTGATCGCGCGCAGCATGCCCGCTTCCAGGGCGACCGACCTGTCCGGCGCCACGGACTCGATCGGCAGTTCGGCCAGCATCGCGTCGACCTCCGCTCGCCGATTGCCGGCGCGGGCGAAGTGACCGGCCACTTCGGCAAGGTTCACGGTGGAGATGATGGCTCCGTTTATAACAGCATCGACACGAGTTGCGCCCGGTTCGCCTCGAAGTGAAGCCAACAGCGCTGAAGCGTCGAGGACTACGCTCACCTTTCGCGCGCCGCCTGGCCACGGCGGTCGGCCAGGAAGTCATCGACGCTGACGCCGGACTTGCCCGCGAGCATGGCGCGCGCTTTGGCCCGCGCGCTTGCCAAAGCCTGGGCCACGGTGCGGATCCGCAACTCGCCGCCAACAATGTCGAGCACCACCTCGCCGCCGGGCTCGAGGCCTGCGGCGGCTCGTAGCTTGGCCGGAACGGTCAGCCGGCCGGTCTCGGAAAGTTTGGTCGATATCGCGTTCATGACTAGAGCCAGAGACTAGTCTAGCTCACAGATTGTGTCTATGAAAGCTTCTACAGCGCGATCTCGCGGTCGTTCTTCCCGGCCGCGCGCAGGGCCGCGTACTCGGACTCCAACTGCTTGAAGCGCTCGCGCTTGGGGCCGAGGTAGCCGAAGAGGAAGGCCGCCACCTTGCGCATCTGGATCTCCTCCGATCCCTCGGTGATGCGGTAGCGGCGATGGTGGCGGTAGATGTGCTCGAAGGGCTTGTGGCGTGAGTAGCCGATGCCGCCGTGCACCTGCATGGCCCGGTCGGCGGCTTCGCACACCAGCCGGTTCGCCCAATAGTTGCACATGCTGACCTTGTCGGAGATCTGCCGCTCGACCTCGCGGTGCGGCATGCGGTCGATCTCCCAGGCGGTCTTGCGGATGAGCAGGCGCAGCATCTCGGCCTGGGTCGCCAGCTCGACCAGCGGCCATTGGATTGCCTGGTTCTCGCTGAGCGCCTTGCCGAAGGGTTTGCGCAGGCGCGCATACTTGACGCTCTCGTCAATGCAGTAGACCGCCGCGCCCAGGGACGAGGCCGCCTGGCGGATGCGGTTCTGGTGCACGAAGCTCTGCCCCAGGCCAAGGCCGCGGCCCTCCTGGCCCCAGATGGCGTCGTCGCTCACCCAGACATCGGTGAAGGAGACGCGCGGGTGGTCGGTGGGCATGTTGAAGGTCCACAGGTATTCCTCGATCTTCACCCCCGGGGCGTCGGCGGGAACGAGGAAGACGGTGATCCCGGCGGCGTCGCCGTCGGCGCCCGAAGTGCGGGCGAACACCATGCAGTAGTTGGCCACGTGCATGCCGGTGGTCCACATCTTCTGGCCGTTGATGCGCCAGCCCTCGACGCCGTCGCGGCTCTCGCGCACCGCGCGCGTCTCCATCCAGGTGGCGTCGGAGCCATGGTTGGGCTCGGTGAGGCCGAAGCCGGTGCGGATCCGCCCCTTCTGCAGGGCCTCGCCATAGCGCTCGTACTGGGCGTTGGTGGCGAACTCCTTGAACATGATGACGAAGGGGTTGTTGCCGACGATCGAGTGTTCGGTCTGCAGGTCGTTGTGCAAGCCCAGACCCTTGGCGGCGAGGTGCTCGCGGATCACCGCCATGTCGAGGTTGGTCCCGCCCTTGCCGCCCCACTCGACCGGCCAGGCGTAGCGCAGGTGGCCGGCGGCGTCGGCCAGGCCACGGGCCTGCGCCAGCAGCGCCTCCCATTCGGGGCGGGGCAGGCCCTGGTTGTCCCAATCGGTGCGGGCGTGCTCGCGGCGGTGGTCGAAGAAGCGGATGTTGTCGTCGCGCTCCTCTAGCGGCTTGATCTCCGCGGCGATGAAGGCGTCCAGCTCGGCCAGGTAGCTGACGAGCCCGGGGTCGAGTTCAAAGTCCATGTGAGCCTTGTCCTTCCATCTTCAGCAGGCGCCACCCGCTTAGGGAAACCGCAGAGATCGCAGAGGAGGCGCGGAGGCCGCAGAGGCGCTCGCGCCGACGACACCCAACCACCCAGGGCCGGCCCTCGCCTTGTTTCTGCGCGCAAGGCGCGCGCTCGGGGCGCCGTTCAAAGCCGTTTGCGCTCGGCCCCCGGCCCCTCGGCGCTCTCCGCGCCTCTCCGCGTCCTCTGCGGTTTTCTTCATGGCTTCTGCTTCGCCAAGAGGGCGCGGTAGCCGGAATAGGTCGGCTGGTCGACCGCCAGCTTGGCCAGAGTGGTTGCGAACAGGTGCTCGCGCAGACCCGGCGTGGCGAGGGTGACTTCGCCCCCCTCGATGCGGCGGCAGAGCTCGGCGTTGAGGTCGAAGAGCGAACCCTCGCCCTGGCCGAGCAGGGCGGCGAGCCGTTCGCGCTCGACCGCCTCGGCCGGCGGCGCCAGATCGAGGTTGCGGCGGGCGATCTCCAGGGCGTTGGCGGCCACGCGCACCTTGAAGTTGAGCGCGCCCTGCACGCCGGCGGCGACCTCGTCCTTGAGGAAGGCCGCGACGGCGCCGAGGATCTCCGAAGGGGTCGGTTGGTCCTGCATTTCTCTCAAGCCGCGATCAGGCGCAGCAGGTCGATCTCGTTCTCGCTGGCGCGGCGGGCGATGACGGCGCGCTCGACCGAAGGATCGGCGCCGCGAAAGGCGGCGGTCATGCCGGCGCACATCACCCCCCAACGCAGGGAACCGTAGACCTCCCACCAATGGGCGTGGTCGCGGCGCACGCGAGCGCCGCCGGCGGCCTCGTAGGCGTCCCACAGCGCCTCGCGCTCGCCAAAGCCGCCCACGGGCTTCTCCTCCACCCCGAACCGCCAGCAGTTGGCGCAGATCCAGCCCAGGTCCTCCATCGGGTCGGCGACATGGGCGATCTCCCAGTCGAGCACGGCCACCACGCCCTTGTTCGCATCGACGATGAGATTGCCGTTGCGGAAGTCGCCGTGGACCAGGCGCGGCGCCTCCGGCGGCGGGGGCATGCGGTCTTCGAGCCAGCGAAAAGCAAGCTCGAACACCGGCCGGGGCCAGCCGGCGGCGCGGTAGGCGGCCTTGTAGCCGGCCAGGAGCTCTGGCGTCGTCGCCCGGCGCAGCCCCGGGAAGCGCTCCGGCTCGAGGGTGTGCAGGCGGGCGAGGATGCCGCCGCACTGGCCGGCGAGCTTGGGACGGACAGCGGCGAAGGCGTCGGACTTGGCAATGCGGCCGCCCAAGGTCTCGCCGGCGACGAAAGTGCAGACGAAGCCGCGCCCCAGATCATCCTCGGGCGCGAGGACGTAGCGGACGGCCGGGACCGGCACGCCCTTTTCGGCCGCGGCGCCGATCAGCTCGGCCTCGGTCTCCAGGCCGACGGCGGACTCCGACAGCCGCAGGCCCTCGCCGGGCGCGCGGCGCAGGATCAGGGGCTCGCGCGCTCCGTCCTTCTCCAACTCGAAGCGCCAGATCTCCTGCGTCGCCCCGGCGGTGATGCGCGCCAGGCCGGCGATGCCGCCGCCGCCCAGTCGCTTGCGGGCGAGCGTCTCCAGAGCTTGCGCGAACTCGGCCACGGCCGACCCCTTAGCGGCGCCGCGAGCGGGTTCCAAGAAGGGCTTGACATGCGCCAAACATGATCACATGTGCGCCGCATGTCCAAGATGATCCAGATCCGCAATGTCCCCGAGGGCCTGCACCGCGAGCTCAAGGCGAGATCGGCGAGGGCCGGAATGACTCTATCCGACTACCTTCTCGCCGAAGTGCGTCGGATCGCCGAGCTTCCGACCGAGGAGGAAATCAGGGCCCGCATCGCAGCCCGGCCCAAACTCGAAAGGTCGATCGAATGGGCGCGGCTCATCCGGGAGGATCGGGACAGCCGGTGATCGTGGTCGACGCCTCGGCCTTGGTCGCAGCCCTCCTACCCGGCCCTGAGCAGGAGGAACTCGCGCCTCGGCTGATTTCGCGCGAGGTGGCGCTGCATGCGCCGCATCATCTCGACCTCGAGGTGGCCTCAGCGCTGCGCCGCGCGTCCGCCAAAGGGGAGCTGGCGCTCGAAGCAGCACGCGCGGCCTTGGACGACCTTCGCCAGCTGCGAATGGTGCGCCACCCCCATGCTCCGTTCCTGCCGCGGATCTGGGAACTGCGCGGAAATCTCACGCCGTACGACGCCGCCTACGTCGCCCTCGCCGAAATCCTGGACGCGCCGCTCATTACGCGCGACGCCCGCCTGGCGCGCGCCGCCGGCGTGCGGGCGCGGATCGAACTGGTTTAGATTGCCCGGAGCCCAGCTGACCTGGCCTAAGGTAGGTGGATGGTGACGTTGCAGAGCACGCTCGTGGCCGGCAGCCCGTTCGAGCGCGGGCGCGCCCACGGCGCGGCGCTGAAAGATCATGTCCGCGGGCACCTCGACGCCTGGCTGGAGGAACTGGAGGCCGCCGGCGTGGGCGAGCCGCGGGCCTATGTGCGCCAGATGCTGGACGAGACCGATTTTGCGTCCGCCATCGACACCTGGTGTCCCGAGCTCGAGGCGGAGGTCGAAGGGATCGCCGCCGGGGCGCAGGCGCCAGCCGATCTCGTCTTCGGACTGCAGCTGCTCGACGAGGAATGGGCCTGGCGGAACCGCCGTCAGGCCAAGTGCAGCAGCTTCGCCCTTATCGGCGACGACGGTGCGACCATCATCGGCCAGAACATGGACCTGGGCGGCTACACCGACGGTCATCAGGCGCTGTTGCGGATAGCGCCCGGCGGCGACGGCGTCCCTGAGGCGCTGGTGTTCACCGTCGCCGGCATGATCGGCCTGATGGGAGTCAACGCCGCCGGCGTGGCGGTGTGCGTCAACTCGCTGCCGCAGCTGCCCTCCAGCCCCGCCGGCGTCCCGGTCGCCTTCGTCCTGCGCCGGTTGCTGCAGACGACCAGCCTCGCCGAGGCGGTCGAGCTTGTCGGCGCCATCCCGCACGCCACCAACCAGCACTGGCTGATCGCCGAGGCCGGCGCGGCGCGGTCATTCGAGGCCTCGTGCGAAGGCGTGGTCGAATACCGCGCGCCCGATCCGCGGCGCATCCTGCACACCAATCATCCACTGGCGGCGGCCGGCGCCCCGGAAACCGAAGCGGCGCGCGCCAACAGCGCCGCGCGCCTGGTCTCGCTGCAGGCCCGCCTGGGCGCTGGTCCGATGATACTGGACGCGGCCAAGGGGGCTCTGAGCGCCTTCGACGATCCGCGCCATCCGGTGTGCCGCCTCAACCGGCCGGACGGCCGCGCCCCGCACATCACCACCGGCTCGATCATCTCGGTGCTGAGGCCGGCCCCGGCGGCGGTCGAGTGCTGGATCAGTTTCGGGCCGCCGAGCCTCGGCGGTTACAGCCGCTTCGGCCTGGAGCGGCGCGGCGCCTTCCAGGCCGCCTGAAGGCAAGGGGGGTGACCAGCGCGGCCAACGACATCGAAGCGGCCCTCGCGGCCGCGCCGGCCACCCCGGCCGGCCGTCAGGCGGCATGGTACCTGTCGCGCATTCTCGCCGCCGGCGCCGGCGCCGGCGTGGCCGACTTCGATCGCTATGTTCCGGCCCTGGCCGAGCGGCTCGGCGTCCCGGTGACGCAGGAGGGCGCGGTCGCCGGCTGGCGCCAGCTCGGCGAGCGCCTCGGCGACCTCAGGAGCCTCACCTTCGAGCCGGCCTCCGGACACGCCCTTGCGGTCCGCGTCGAGGCCGCCAAGGATCGCCGCTGGGCGTTGTCCCTGGCGGTGGAGGAGGCGCCGCCGCACCGCATCTGCCGGCTCGAGTGGAAACGCGAGCACGACTTCGACCTCGTCGTCCGCGAGGCCGGCCCGGACGACTGGCCGCTGCTGGGGGCGATCGAACGCCGCGCCCCCATCGTCCGCGGCGAGGACGAGATCTGGTTCGACCGCGGCCAGGCCTGGTTCGATTTCTCGCGCCTGATGGAGGACGCCACCGTCGGCATCGCCTTCGTGGATGGCGAACCTTCGGCGGTCACCTGCGGCGCGCGGCACCGGGTGCGCATCGGCGGGGCCGACAAGCGCATCGTCACCGTCTCGCACCTGCGGGTGCTGCCCGAGCATCAGCGCAAGGGGCTGTGGGGCGCGGTTAACGGCGTGCTGGAGAAGTACTGGCCGACGGTGGACGGCTCCAACGCCTTCATCGCCGTGGGCAACGCCGCCATGCAGCACGGCTTTCGCAACACCCCCGACAAATGGCCGGCGCCGCTGCTCTGGGCCAGGCTCGACTGCGCCCGGCTGGCGGGAAGCGCGGCCGGCGCGCCGGCGCGCCCGGCGGAGGCCGGGGCCATCGCCGCCTTGCTCAGCGCCTTCCACGGCGGCGAGGAGATGTTCGTTCCCTATACGGAGGAGAGCCTGGCGGCTCGGCTGGGGCGCGCCCCCGACCTCTATTCCTGGGACAAGGTCTGGGTGGCCCCAGGCGCGGTGCTCGGGGTGTGGCCGGCGGGACGGGCCCAGCGCGTCGTCACCGAGCGCGGCGGGGCCGCCAGCGTCTCCGAAGCAGGCGTAGCCCTGGACTACGCCTTCGCCCCGGGCGCGGAAGCCGCCTTCGAAACCCTGGTCGGCGCCTGGTGCGCGCATCTGGCCGCGGCCGGCATGGGGACGCTGTCGATGTTCACCTCGGCCGCCTCGCCCGGCTACGAGGTCGTCCGCTGGCTCGCCGCAGGGTCCCTCGAAGAGTTCAACATGTGGACCCCGGGGATCCCGGTCCCGCCGGGCGCGGCCGAGCGGGGCCTCTACATCGATCCGGTCTATTTCTGAGCGCTTGCGCGGCGCCTCCGTCGGGCAGAGAAACCGGTCCGGCCGGAGAGATAACGGACTTCAGCGGAGGGCGTGATTGACCGAACTGACGAGGCGGGGCCTGGCGGCGCTTCCCACCGCGGCGCTGGCGATGGCGGCTGAGGGCGTCGGCGCGCGAGCGGCCCAGGCCGAGGGCGGAGCGAGCGCCGACGGACCGGAAGCGGCGAAGTTCAAGGCCATCTACGAGGCCGAATGGGCGTGGCGCAACCAGCAGTTCCCCGACGACGAGGACGAGTCGAAGCCCCTGGCGCCCTATCTTCCGGACGACAGCGCTTCGTCGCAGGCGGCGCGCCTCGCCCGCTGGCGCCAGACGCTGGCGGCGCTCGACGCCCTGGATGCGCGCGCGCTTGGGGACGCCGACCAGATCAATCTCGCGGTCTACCGCGGCCAGATCGAGGCGCGCGTCGCCTCCTGGGCCTTCGGCGACTGGCAGGCGCCGTTCAATTCGGACTCCTCGTTCTGGGGCGACATGGCCTTCCCCGCCCGCTCGCACAGCTTCCGCACCGAGGCCGACTACCGCGGCTGGATCGCACGCCTGGGGCAGACGCCGCGCTGGTTCGACCAGCAGACGGCGGCCATGCGGCTGGGCCTTGGCCGCGGCTTCACCCCGCCCAAGGCGACCCTTACCGGCCGCGATCAATCGGTGGCCCTCGTGGCGGCCGCCGCGCCGGAAGCGACCGAGTTCTATCACCCGTTCACGGCCATGCCCGACGCCTTCGCTCCGGCGCTCAGGGCCGAGCTGGCGGCCGCGGGCCGGGCGGTCATCGCCGACAAGGTGATCCCGGCGCACCAGCGCCTGCTGGAGTTCCTTCGTCAGGAATACCTGCCGCATTGCCGCGACAGCATCGCCGCCAACGCCCTACCGGACGGCGCCGCCTACTACCGCTCCAAGATCCGGGAGTTCACCACCCTCGATCTGGCGCCCGAGGAGATCCACGCGATCGGACTTTCGGAGGGGGCCAGGATCCGCGCCGAGATGGACGCGGTCATGGCGGAGGCGAAGTTCGCCGGCGGCCTGCCGGCCTTCCTCCAGTTTCTGCGCACCGACCCGCAGTTCTACGTATCGACGCCCCAGGCGCTGCTGGATCGCGCCGCCTGGACCGCCAAGACCTTCGACGGCAAGGCGCGGCTGTGGTTCGGGCGCCTACCCAGGGCCCGATTCGGCATCCGCCCGGTGCCGCCGGCGCTGGCGCCCTTCTATACAGCCGGCCGCGGCGGCCTCTACGAATACCTCGTCAACACCTACGATCTGCCGGCGCGCCCGCTCTATTCGCTGACCGCCCTCACCCTGCACGAGAGCGCGCCCGGGCATGCGTTCCAGATCCCGCTGGCTCTGGAGACGCCCGGCCAGCCGGCCTTCCGCCGCAAGGGCTACATCTCCGCCTACGGCGAGGGCTGGGCCGTTTACTGCGAACGGCTGGGCGTCGAAATGGGCATGTACGCCACGCCCTACGAGCGCTTCGGCATGCTTTCCTACCAGGCCTGGAGGGCGGCGCGCCTGGTGGTCGACACCGGCGTCCATGCGCTGGGCTGGTCGCGGCAGCGCGCCATCGACTACGTGGCCGCGAACACCGCCCTTTCGCAGCACGAAGTGACCACCGAAGTCGACCGCTACATCTCCTGGCCGGCGCAGGCGCTCAGCTACTACCTGGGGGCGATGGCGATCTGGAGGGCCCGCCACAGGGCCGAGCAGGCGCTGGGGCCGAAGTTCGACATCCGCAACTTCCACGACGCGGTGCTGGAGCTGGGGTCGGTCCCTCTGTCGGTGGTCGAGGCCCGCACCGACAGGTTCATCACCGCCGGCGGTCCGAGCCCCTATCCGCAAGAGGTCTGAGGCCTACGCCGCAGCAGCGGCGGCCGGCGCTGCTATCCCCTTCGGCGATGGTCCGTACTGGTTGGGACCGGGCGTTCCGTCGATGAAGCCGAGGTCGATCAGAGCCCACAGCCAGCCTAGGATCGGGATCCAGGCCAGCAGGATCACGACCCCCGGATAGTTTCGGTCGTGGCATCGCTTGACCCCGAGCGCCAGGCTGACCCAGAAGCCCACCAGGTAGACCGGGATGAGCCAGACCACGGCCAGGCCGCCGAAGTCAGCAGCCCGACTTTCATCTCCAAGATTAGTGTTGGCGAAGCCGAGGCCAGCGGCAATGGTCACAAGAATAACACCAATCACCCCGAGCGCAATTCCGACGCCTATGCTGGCCACCCAATAGGTCGTTCTCCGTATGCGGCCCCGAAAACCGAAAAGTAGTGATCCCAACCCCATGACGCCCCTCCGTTCCCTTGGTCGACGAATCTACGCCCCTGGCGCGGGCTCCGCAACTTGCGCCGTCACCAGGACGATCGGCTTGCCGAGCACCTAGGGCATCGGCTTGCCGGGCCAGGCGAGATAGCCGTCGTCCTCGCGCCCCATCGGCGGCGGCGGGCCGTAGCCCTCGTTTCTGCGCGAGGCCCAGGGGCCGGCGCCGTCCGCCCGCGCGTACGGCTGCTCGTAGAACCCGCGGCGATGCTCGAAACGGTGATATTCGCTGCGCCAGCCCGGAGGCGGCGGCGGCGGTCCGGGCGGCCGGCAGATCGGCCGGCGGCGATCGAAGGAATCGGCGGCCGGGAAGGGCGGCGGGGGAAAGCCATGCCCCTGCATCTCGGCGCCATAGACCTCCCGCGTGGACCACGAGGTTTCCCCCCAGCCCTGTCGCGTCGCCAGCCGCGCCTGATGATGGCGGCGATGGGCCAGCTTGGGGGGGCAGGTCGTCTTGGCCTTGATAGGCGCCGGCTTGCGCTTCGGGCACGGGCACTTGCCGTCCGCCGCGCGCGCCGGCGCGGCCGCGGCCGTCAGCGGCGGCGGATAGGGACTGGCCAGGGCGTGCCTGGCCAGCATGGCCACCGGCGCCAGCAGCGCCGCCATCAGGCCGCCGGCGAGCCACTTGCTCAGGGTCATCTCGTCCATCCTTCGGACCGAACGGGCGACGCCACTATTATTAACGCCAAACCAACAGGAAGGCTCGCGGTTTCGCGTCCGGCGCGAAAGCGGCTCCCGGCGCGAGCGGCGCAGGGCCTTGATTTCGATCCGGCCCCGTCCGACCTTTCCCGGCATCCACGGCGACGAAAGGGAAGGACTTGAGCGCCAGCGTCGAAGCGGTGATCTGGGATTTCGGCGGGGTGTTCACCACGTCGCCGTTCGAAGCCTTCAACCGCTTCGAGGAAAGCCGCGGCCTGCCGCGGGATTTCATCCGTACACTGAACGCAACCAATCCGCACGACAACGCCTGGGCCCAGTTCGAGAGCGCCAGGATCGATCATGCCGGCTTCGACGAACGCTTCCTGGCCGAATCCAGCGCCCTGGGCCATCCGGTGCGCGGCGCCGACATCCTGCCGCTGCTCTCGGGCGCGGTGCGGCCGCGCATGGTGGCGGCGCTGAAGGCGTGCAAGGCGCGCTTCAAGGTGGGCTGCATCACCAACAACATGGCCCAGGGCGAGGGCCCGGCCATGGCCGCCACCCCCGAGGGGGCGCAAAGGACCGCGCCGATCATGGCCCTCTTCGACGCCGTGATCGAAAGCTCCAAGGTCGGAGTGCGCAAGCCCGATCCGCGCATCTATGTGATGATGTGCGAGGCCCTTTCGGTGGCCCCGGGCGCCTGCGTCTACCTCGACGACCTGGGCATCAACTGCAAGGGCGCCGCCCAGCTCGGCATGCGGGCGATCAAGGTGGTGAGCGAGGCCCAGGCTCTCGCCGATCTGGCCGCCGCCACCGGGGTCGAGGCGCCCGAGCAGGAGGCGGCCTGAAGTGGTCGCGCCGGCGCGCATCGCCGCGGCCGCGGCGGCGGCGAGGCTGGAGGGCTGGACCCCTGTCGAGGGGCGCGACGCCATCTCCAAGACCTTCCGCTTCAAGGACTTCAACGCCGCCTTCGGGTGGATGACGCGCATCGCCCTGGCCGCCGAGAAGCTCGACCACCATCCGGAGTGGTTCAACGTCTACAACCGCGTCGAGGTCACCTTGGCCACCCATGACGCCGGCGGGGTCACCGAGCGCGACGTCAACCTGGCCAAAATCATGGACGCCGCCTTCGCCGGCGCTTCGTAAGAAATAGAACCGCGGAGATCGCAGAGAAGCGCAGGGCGGTCAGAGCAACATGATCGAGCTCTGGCTGGGCCGGAGTCCGGCGATTGCGCGCCAAGCGCGTGGGCGGTCGTCGCTCCTACGCCTCGATCTCTCCGCGTCGGCGGCTTCTCTGCGCCTTCTCTGCGGTCTCTGCGGTTGAGCCTTCTGCTCATTGCTGCCGCTGGACGGAGATGTTCGCCGCCGAAGGCACGGCGCCGCCGTGCTCCTTGATCAGCGCCCGCAGGTCCTTGTCGATGACGGCGCGCTGCGTCGGCTGGAAGATCGGATAGGCGAAATCGCCCTCGTGAGCGGCGGAGCTGACGGCGCGCGCGTCGGCGAAGATGAAAACGCCCTGATAGGCGCCCTCGACAGCGCCGCCGCGGGCAAGATGGATGGCCTCGAGCTCGGCGGCGCAATCGTCCATGGCCGCGACCTCCCGGGCCGCCACGCTCCAGCGCCCGGCGTCCTTCTGCCAGCATACTCCGGGGGCGTCCGGCGCCTCGGCCTGATTGCAGGCGGCGAGCAGCAAGGCGATGGCGCCGGCGGCCACGTTTGCCCTGATGGTCCGCGATCCCACATAAGGGCCGGAGCGGGCGCCGCCGCAAAGGCGCCACGCTCTTGCGCTCATGGCGCCTGCGTCGATTCGAGAAGCCAAGTTCGATTCGCCCGCCCGTTGGGTTCTGGAGACACCATGGCCAATATCACCCTGGTCGACGATGACGAGAACATCGTCGCGTCGGTATCGCTGGCGCTGGAAAGCCACGGCCACCAGGTCAAGAGCTTCTATGACGGCGTCTCGGGCCTCGCGGCCCTGGAAAGCGACCCGCCGGACCTGGCCATCCTCGATGTGAAGATGCCCCGGCTGGACGGCATGGAGGTGCTGCGGCGGCTGCGCCAGTCCAGCGACATGCCGGTGATCATCCTCACCTCCAAGGACGAGGAGATCGACGAGATCCTGGGCTTCAACCTCGGCGCCGACGACTACATCCACAAGCCGTTCAGCCAGCGGCTGCTGCTCGAGCGGGTGAAGGCGGTGCTGCGGCGCGCCCGTCCCGAAGACGAGGAGGAAGGCGCCGACAAGGCCGGCGCCTCCAAGGCCATCCGCCGCGGCCGGCTCACGCTGGATCCGGCGCGGCACGACTGCCTGTGGGACGGCAAGCCGGTGCGGCTCACCGTGACCGAGTTCCTGCTGCTGCAGTCGCTGGCCCAGCGCCCCGGGTTCGTGAAGAGCCGCGACAACCTCATGGACGCGGCCTATGAGGACCAAGTCTACGTCGACGACCGCACCATCGACAGCCACATCAAACGGATGCGCAAGAAATTCCGCGAGGTCGACCCCAATTTCGATGCCATCGAGACCCTCTACGGCGTCGGCTACCGCTACCGCGAATCGTAACAGCGTAGAGCCCGAGACCGGCGAGCGGCGCGCCGCTCCCGAGCGCGCGCTTGCGCGCGCCCGCCGCACCTGGGGCTCTGGATCGCGCCTGGGGCGGCTCATCGTCGTCCTCAACCTCCTGGGCCTGGCGGTGCTGGTGGGCGGCTCGCTGGTGCTCAACGAGCTGCGGCAGGGGCTGATTAACGCCCAGATGGCGAGCCTCAGCGTCGAGGGCGATCTCATCGCCAACGTCATCGACCAGACCGCGACCGTCGGTGACCCGCAGCCGGCCCTTGAGGCCGACCGCGCCGCCGACGTCATCGAATCGCTGTTGATCCCGCGCTCCCAGCGGCTGCGCCTTTTCGACGCCGAGGGCCACGTGCTCGCCGACTCCTGGGTGCTGGCCGACCGGGTGGAGAGCGCGCCGCTGCCGCCGGCGCGCAAGCCGGGCCAACGGCCGTTCCGCCTGCCCAGCCTGGGGCCTGGCCAGGCCCAGCTCCGGGCCATGGCCCGCCGCCAGCTCGCCGGCGAGGTGGCCGCCGCCATGCGCGGTGACCGCGCCGCCCGCATCCGCGTCACCGCCTCGGGCGCGCGCGTGGTCTCGGTCTCCATCCCCATACGCCACGTCGAAGCTGTGCTGGGCGTGCTCACCCTGGAAGCCGGCAACGTCGATCAGATCGTCGCCGCCCAGCGCGCCGCCCTGCTGCCCTTCATCCTCATCGCTGTCGCCGTGACCCTGCTCTCCTCCCTCATCCTGACCCAGCTCGTCTCCGAACCGGTGCTGCGCCTGGCCAGGGCCGCCGACCGCGTGCGCCTCTCGCGCGCCCGCACCATCGCCTTGCCGGACCTGGCGCGACGGGACGACGAGCTCGGCGACCTCACCCGCTCGCTGGAGGACATGACCCACGCCCTCTCGGACCGCATGGAAGCGATCGAGCGCTTCGCCGCCGATGTCGCCCACGAGTTGCGCAACCCCATGACCTCGATCGGTTCGGCGGTGGAGACCCTGCCTCTGGTCAAGACCGACGCCGCGCGGGAGCGCCTGCTGAAGATCCTGTCGCAGGACGTGCGCCGGCTGGAGCGCCTGATCACCGACATCTCCAACGCCTCGCGGCTCGATGCCGAGCTGGCGCGCGAGATTCCCGCGCCTATGGACCTGGCGCGCCTGCTCTCGGACATCTGCAGCCTCTACGAGGCGACCGCCCGCCGCGGCGAGGCAGGGGTGCGTTTCCTGGAGCCCGCCTTCGGCGAGCCGCTGCGGGTCGCCGGCCGCGAGGGCCCGCTAGGTCAGGTGTTCCGCAATCTGATCGACAACGCCCGCTCCTTCTCCCCGCCCGGCGGCAACGTGCGGGTGCGCCTGCAGCGGACGCGCGCGGAGGCCATCGCTTCGGTCGAGGATGACGGCCCGGGCATCCCGCCGGAGAATCTGGAGACGGTGTTCGAGCGCTTCTACACCTCCCGCCCGAAGGGCGCCGCCTTCGGCGGCAACTCCGGACTGGGCCTCGCCATCGCCCGCCAGATCGTCCAGGCGCACGGCGGCCGCATCTGGGCCGAGAACCGCACCGAGGCCGGGCGGATCTCCGGGGCGCGCTTCGTCGTCGCCCTGCCGCTGGCGTGACAACGCTGGCTGGAGTTGCGCAGCCTCCCTCTCTCGCGCCAGCGGGAGAGGGGACCGCGCACGCGGCGATGCGGCGCCGCGTGGCGGGTGGGGGCGGCGCCCGCGCGCCCCACCCCAGCCGGCCAGACGGTGGTCCGGCCACGCTCCCCATTCGGGCGAAGGGGCTTCTTTCTCCGTGACCGAAATCCGGCACGCGGGCCTGATCGCCCGGCGGGTCGGCGGCTATTGGCGCGGCGCCTTGATCGAGGGGCCGGCCGGCGCCGGCAAGAGCGACCTGGCTCTGCGGGCGCTGGCTCGGGGCTGGCGCCTGGTGGCCGACGACCGCGTGCTCCTCTTCGCCTGCGCCGGGCGCCTCTTCGGGCGCGCCCCCGACGCCCTTGCCGGCCTGATCGAGGTCCGCGGCCTGGACGTGGTCGCCGAGGTCCCCACGCGCCTGGCCGAAGTGACGCTGGCGGCGCGCTGCGAGGACCCGGCCGAGGCCCCGAGGCTGTGGCAGGGCGAACGCGTCCGCATCGAAGAGATCGAGCTTCCGCTGCTCCGCATCTGGCCCTTGGCGGCCTCGGCGCCGGACTTGCTGGCGCACGCCGTGGAACGATTTGGCGGCCGTGGGCGAGTAGAGTATCAAGCCGGCCGCTCGCGCTGAGGGCCTCCGAGTTTGCCGGTGCGACGGGGCTGCAGGGAAAGAAAGCCGTTGAGGCGCACTTTATGATCGGCCTCGTGATCGTCACCCACGGGCGCCTGGCCGAAGAGTTCCTGCGCGCCATGGAGCATGTGGTCGGCGCCCAGACCGACGTGGCCGCCATCTGCATCGGCGCCGACGACGACATGGAGCGCCGGCGGCGCGACATCATCAAGGCCTGCAAGGACGTCGATTCCGGCGCCGGGGTGATCCTGCTCACCGATATGTTCGGCGGCACGCCCTCCAACCTGGCCATCTCGGTGATGGAGCAGACCAGGGCCGAGGTGATCGCCGGTCTCAATCTGCCGATGCTGATCAAGCTCGCCAGCGTCCGCAGCCGCGAGAGCCTGGAGGACTGCGTCGCCCACGCCCAGGAGGCGGGACGCAAGTACATCTCGGTCGCCTCGTACGTGCTGGCCGGCGAGAAGTGATCCAGTGATCGGCAGGTGATCGCCAGGACCAAGGTGGAGGTCGTGAACGAGCGCGGCCTGCACGCCCGCGCCTCCGCCAAGTTCGTCCGCCTGGCCGGGGAGTTCGACGCCGAGGTCACGGTGAGCCGGGACGACCAGACGGTTGACGCCCGCTCGATCATGGGGCTGATGATGCTGGCGGCCGGACCTGGGTGCATACTGACCATCTCCGCCGAAGGGCGGCAGGCGACCGAGGTGGTGGAAGCCCTGAAGAGGCTGGTGGAGAGCCGCTTCGAGGAAGATCGCTGACGAAATTGCGCTGGATCGATCTCGCCATCCGCTCGTTGGTGTGATTAAGCTCGAGCGACGAGCCGAGCGCTTGAAAGGCCGGGGACGGGGCGGAGCGCGGAAGGGCGTGCAGGATCGCGAATTCGAACTGAAGTTCGAGGTCGAGCCCGGTCGGGCGTCCGAAGTCGCCAGCGCCTTGGCGGCGCGCGCCCGGCCCAGCGTCAACCATCTGGCCGCGACCTATTTCGATACCCCGGACCAGGCGCTGAGGCGCGCCGGCTACAGCCTTCGGGTGCGCCAGGAAGGAGGGCGCTGGCGCCAGACGGTGAAGTCGCTGGCCGGCGGGCCCGCGCGCGGCGAATGGGAGAGCGACATCGACGGCCCGGCGCCGGCGCCGGATCTGGTCAGGACCACGCCCGCGGGCGCGGCGCTGGACGGCGCCGCCCTCGAGCCGCTGTTCCGCGTCGACGTGGAGCGGCGCTCGGTCACCGCAGAGGCCGCCAAGGCGCGGGTGGAGGCCAGCCTCGATTCCGGCCGCGCCGTCGCGCCCGATCGCGAGGCCGAATTCGGCGAGCTCGAGCTGGAGTTGAAGAGCGGCGCGCCCGCGTCCCTGTTCGCCCTGGCCCGCAGGCTGCGGCGCGAGTTGCGCCTTCGGCCATCCTTCGCCGCCAAGGCCGAACGCGGTTTCGCCCTGCTGGATGCGCCTGCCGAGCCCGGCCGACACTGGCGCTCGCCGGACATCGGGCCGCAGATGTCGGCAGGCGCGGCTTTCCAGGCGATCGCAGTCGCCGCTCTGGCGCAGATGGCGGACAACGCCGGCCAGTTCGCCGCCAGCGACCATCCCGAGATCGTGCACCAACTCCGCGTCGGCGCGCGCCGGCTGCGCAGCGCCATGAAGGTCTTCACCCCGGTCATCGCCGATTCGCGCTGCGCCCCGCTCGAAGGCGAGCTCGAGTGGCTGGCCAGCGAGCTCGACGGCGCCCGCAACCTCGATGTCCTGCTCGCCGGCGCCGTGCGCCGGGCCGGGCGCAGCAAGAACGGCGCCCGCCTGGCCGCCCTGAAGATGCGCCTCGCCCAGGAGCGTGAGCGCGCCTACGCCAGGGCGCGCGCCGCCGCCGCGTCCGATCGCTTCTCCACCCTGCTCTTCGACCTGCTCGCCTGGAGCCGCATCGGCCCATGGACGAGCGCCGCGGCCTTGGGCGCCAAATGGCGCGACGCCGGGGTCACCGCCTTCGCTGTCGAGGCGCTGGAGGACGGTCGCGCCGAGGTCCGGCGCCGGGGCCGCGGCTTTGGCGATCTCTCGGCTCGCGGCCGCCACAAGCTGCGCATCCGCGCCAAGCGCCTGCGCTACGCCGCCGAGGACCTGCGCGGCCTCTTTCCGGGCGAACAGAAGACGGCCGACCGCTTCATCAGCCGCCTGAAAGCCCTGCTCGACTGCCTGGGCGAACTCAACGACATCGCCACCGCCACGACCCTGCTCGAGCCGCACGACCCTCCCAAGAGGTTGCAAAAGCGCGAACGGCGCCGCGAGGCGCGCCTGCTGGCCAAGGCGGAGAAGGCTTTCGACGCGGTGGCGGACGCGCCGCGGTTCTGGCCCAAACAGATATAAAGATATCTTTATATCATATTGCCCGCGCCTCCTGGCGCGGCTACACGCTGACCTAAGTCATCGACGCCCGAAGGAACGACAGCCTTGTCCGATTTCGTCATCAAGGATCTCGCCCTGGCCGACTGGGGCCGCAAGGAGATCGCCATCGCCGAAACCGAGATGCCGGGCCTGATGGCGGTGCGGGCCGAGTTCTCCAGGGAAAAGCCGCTCACCGGGGCGCGCATCGCCGGCTCACTGCACATGACGGTGCAGACCGCGGTGCTGATCGAAACCCTGCAGGCGCTGGGCGCCCAGGTGCGCTGGGCCTCGTGCAACATCTTCTCGACCCAGGACCATGCCGCCGCCGCCATCGCCGCCGCCGGCACGCCCGTTTTCGCGGTCAAGGGCGAGAGCCTGATCGAATACTGGGAGTACGCCCACCGCATCTTCGAGTGGGGCGACGGCGGCTATCCCAACCTCATCCTCGATGACGGCGGCGACGCCACCCTGCTCACCGTGCTCGGACCCAAGGCCGAAGCCGACGCCTCGGTCATCGCCTCGCCGGCGAACGACGAGGAGGAGGCGCTGTTCACCGTCGTGCGCCGCTATCTGAAGGAAAAGCCGGGCTTCTATTCGGCCATTCGCGCCTCGGTGAAGGGCGTCTCGGAGGAGACCACCACCGGGGTGCACCGGCTCTACCAGCTGGCGGAGCGCGGCGAGCTGCCGTTCCCGGCCATCAACGTCAACGACAGCGTGACCAAGTCCAAGTTCGACAACCTGTACGGCTGCCGCGAGAGCCTGGTCGACGCCATCCGCCGCGCCACCGACGTCATGCTGGCCGGCAAGGTGGCGGTGGTCTGCGGCTATGGCGATGTCGGCAAGGGCTCGGCCGCTTCGCTGCGACACGGCGGGGCGCGGGTGATCGTCACCGAGGTCGATCCTATCTGCGCCCTGCAGGCGGCGATGGAGGGCTATGAGGTCGCCACCCTCGAGGACGCCGTCGACGACGCCGACATCTTCGTCACCGCCACCGGCTGCAAGGACGTCATCCGCCTCGAGCACATGCGGCGGATGAAGCACAACGCCATCGTCGCCAACATCGGCCACTTCGACTCCGAGATCCAGGTCGCGGCCCTGCGCAACTACAAATGGGAGAACATCAAGCCGCAGGTGGACCACGTCGAATTCCCCGGCGGCAAGCGCATCATCCTGCTGTCCGAAGGGCGGCTGGTGAATCTAGGCAACGCCACCGGCCATCCGAGCTTCGTCATGAGCGCCAGCTTCACCAACCAGACGCTGGCCCAGATCGAGCTGTGGACCAACAGGGACGCCTACGGACATTCGGTGCATCGCCTGCCCAAGCGCCTGGATGAAAAGGTGGCCATGCTGCACCTGCCCAAGCTGGGGGCCAGGCTCACCCAGCTGACCCCCGACCAGGCCGCCTACATCGGGGTGCCGGCCGACGGCCCGTTCAAGCCGGAGCACTACCGGTACTGAGCGCTCGCCGATGAGCGCGTCGGCGGCGCCGATCGGCGGCCCATGCCCGCCGCGCTTCTCCGCCGTGCGGGCCGCCTTCGAGGCCAATTTCGCCGACGGCCTGGAGCTCGGCGCGCGGTTCTGCCTCGCCCTCGAAGGCGAGATCGTCGTCGACCTGATCGGCGGCTGGGCCGACCGGCCCCGAACCCGTCCCTTCGCCGCAGACACCCTGACGCCGGTGTTCTCGACCACCAAGGCGATCGCGGCGCTGATGATCGCCCGGCTCGTCGGCGAGGGCCGCCTCGCCTATGAGACTCGCGCCGCCGAGGTGTGGCCGGAGTTCGGCCAGGCCGGCAAGGACAGCGTCACCGTCGGCCAGGCGCTCTCGCATCAGGCTGGGCTCTGCGGCCCTCCAGGTCCGATGGACCCGGACGAATGGTTCGACTGGGAGGCGATCTGCGCGCGCCTTGCCGCCATGGCGCCCCTGTGGCCGCCAGGGACGAGCGCCGGCTATCATCCGGTCACCTTCGGCTATCTCGCCGGCGAGATCTTTCGCCGGATCGACGGCCGCACCCTTGGGCGTGCTCTGCGCGAGGACATCGCCGGGCCGCTGGGCCTGGACCTCTGGATCGGTGTTCCGGAGGCGGAATACCGCCGGATCGCCGAGGTGCGCCGGCCGCCGCGCTTGCCGGACTTCGGCCCGATGAGCGAGCCCAAGCGCCTGGCCTTCTTCACCCGATGGTCGGGCCCGCCCATGGAGCCGATCGCGCGCTGGCGCGCCGCGGAGATCCCGTCGGTCACCGGCCATGCCACCGCTGCGGCCCTGGCGCGACTCGCCTCGGCCCTGGCCTGCGACGGCGTCATCGCCGATCACCGCATCCTGGCCGCGGGCGCGGCCCTCGCGGCCGGGGCCGAGCGCATCGCCGGTCCCGACCTGGTGCTCCCCTACGAGATGAGCTGGGGCGCCGGCTTCATGCGCGGCGGCGCGCTTGCGATGTACGGGCCCTCCCCGTCGGCGTTCGGCCATTCCGGCTGGGGCGGCAGCTGCGTCTTCGCCGACCCGCAGCGGCGCCTTTCGGGAGCCTACGTGATGAACCGCCAGTCGGCCGAGTTGATCGACGATGCGCGGGCGCGGCGCCTGATCGAGGCCGCCTACGCGGGTCTCTGAGCGCCCGACCGCGATCGGTCACCGTCCGGGAACGTCGGCCGGAGCGCCCTTGGCTGCGGCGCGGCCGCTGGCAAGCGGGTGCATGACCCCGGCGCCGGCGGGCCAGACCCCCGGCGCGGCTCGCACGCGCTGCGCAATCCGGCGGCCGGGCTCGGCTAGTCCCAGCCACATCTCGTGAGGCAGGGTGGGCTTGAACGCCGTTTCCTCCTCCCAGGGCGCGGCGTACTCCACGTTGGGCATCGCGCGGATCTCGCGACTGAGGTTCGGCGTCGCCCCGTGCCAGGCGCGCGGATCCCGGAAGACGCCGGCGCCGGCCGGGGCGCCAACCAGGGTGGAAAGCCGCATCCACTCCGGCTCGTCGGCTTGTGTCGGCGGCGCCCCGGGCCGGGCGTGCGTGCCGGGGATGTGGCGGATCGGACCGTTCTCGAAGGTCTGGTCGGTGAGCAGGAAATTGATGGTGATCCGCGGCGCCGTGCGCTCGAATATCAAGGCGCGCGTACGATCCAGGAGGACGCCCTGCGCCTCGCGCCGCAACTCGATCCCCAGTCGCTGCGCCTGCTCCAGCCGCCCCGGCGGCAGATCCCAGCGCTCTCGGTTGTCGGCGTGCAGCGTCTGGTATTCGATGGCTCCGGGCAGGCAGAGATCGCCGCCCGCCCCGATGACGTAGTAATCGCCGCCGAACAGGGCCTCGAGGATGGGCCTCGTCGTCGGAAGATCGATCATCGCGGCCCATTCCGGCTCGTGCAGCAGTTGCCGCGAGGCCGACGCGGTGCCGTAGCTGTAGCGGTGCGGCAGCCGCGCCGTCTCGGTCACGTACTTGCGGCCGCCGAACCCCGGGATCGCCAGGATCTGCGCCAGCACCCTAGCGCTCGCCTCCCGCAGGGCGGCGAGGGCTGCCGCGTCGAGAAGGTCGCGCACCACCACGAAGCCGTCACGCCACAGGAGCCGCCGCGCCCGCTCGGTCTCGTCCGGGGCGATGACTTCCAGCCCCCGGATACCGTTGGCGGTGCGCAGGCGGTCACGCAGGGCGCACACCTCCGGGTCATCGTGGACGCGCCGGCGCGGCGCCCGCGGATCGGCGGCGCTGAAGCCGTCGGCGCGCACCACGGGCCGGCCGTCCTCGTCGCTGGTCTCATTGGGCGGCGTGGCCGCGCACCAGCCGACGTCGGTATCGCCAAAGACCCTCAGAGTCTCCGCTTCCATTGCGGCCGGCCCACCCAAGAGCGAAATGCCGTTCACGCCAAGCTTTGCTCACCGCCTCGGCGTCGATGCAACCGCGCGCCGGCCCACGCGGCGCCGGCCATGAACACGGCGACGCCCGCCCAGACGAAGGCGAATGAGAGGGCTCGCAGCGGCGTCAGCGCCTCGCCGGTGATAAGGCCCACGGCAAAGCCCATGGTCGGCCCGATAAACTGCAGGAAGCCGATGGTCGAGAACGGCAGGCGGCGCACCGTCCAGGAGAAAAGGGCCAGGGGCGCGACCGTGGCCGGTCCGGTAAGCAGCAGCAGCAGCGTTCCTGGAGTCGAATGGCCGAAGAGGGCGCCGCCACGCTCGGATAGCCACAGAACGAAGGCGGCGCCGGGCGCGGCCATCAGGGCGCATTCGACGAACAGGCCCGCCTGGGCTTCGATGGCCGCCCGCCGGCGGATGAGGCCGTAGCCCCAGAAGGTTGCCGCCAGGAACAGGGAGATGATCGGCAGATGCCCGAGCGCCAGCGCCTGGAGGACGACCCCGATCCCGGCGAGGGCGACGGCCAAGGCTCCCAGACGGTCCATGCGCTCGCGGAAGAGGGCCGCGCCGGCGGCCATGTTGAGCAGGGGCGTGATGTAGTAGCCGAGGCTCGCCTCGAGATTGCGGCCGTTCACCACCGACCAGACGTAGACCGCCCAGCCGCTGCCGATCAGCGCCGCCGAGGCCGCGAGGAGGCCCAGCAGCCTCGGGCTCGAGAAGGCGCGTCGGACCTGGTCCCACTGGCCCGCGGCGGCCACCAGCAGCGCCGCCCATGGGGCCGACCACAGGGCCCGCTGGCCCAGGATCTCCCAGGGGCTCGCCCCGGCTCGGCCGATGATGATGAACAGCACCGGGATCGCGCCCCAGAGCACATAGCAGGCGATCGCCGCCGCCAAGGCTTGGCGCTGTTGCGACACGGATCCTCCCCCCGAGCGTCAGCGCGGGGGAGGGGGACCGCCGGGGGCGGTGGAGGGGGCAAAAGCCGTGCGCCGGCGCTCATGCATACGCCCCCTCACCCGTAAACCGGGGAGGAACAAGGTCACGCCGGCACCGTGCGGGCGATCAGGCCGCGCTCGTCCAGGAGCTGGGCGATCTGCACGGCGTTCAAGGCCGCGCCCTTGCGCAAGTTGTCCGCCACCACCCAGAGCGACAGGCCGTGCGCCACTGTCGGGTCGTTGCGGATGCGCGAGACGTGCACCGCGAACTCGCCCTGGACCTCCTTGGGCGTGGCGAAGCCGCCCTTCTCGCGCTTGTCGACCACCAGCACGCCGGCCGCCTCGCGCAGGATCTCGCGCGCCTCGTCCTCGTCGAGCGGCGCCTCGAACTCCAGATTCACCGCTTCGCCGTGGCCCACCATCACCGGCACCCGCACGCAGGTGACGGTAAGCTTGATCGCCGGGTCGAGGATCTTGTGGGTCTCGGCCCACATCTTGGCTTCCTCGTCGGTGTAGCCGTCGTCGTGAAAATCCCCGATCGCGGGGATGACGTTGAAGGCGATCTGCTTGTCGAACTTGGCCGGCTCCGAGGGCCCGAGCACGTAGACTCCCTTGGTCTGGCTCCAGAGCTCGTCCATGCCCTCGCGCCCGGCGCCCGAAACCGACTGGTAGGTCGCCACCACCGCCCGCCTGATCCTGGCCGCCCGGTGCAGCGGCGCCAGCGCCACCACCAGCTGGATCGTCGAGCAGTTGGGATTGGCGATGATGTTCTTGCGCCGCGCCAGCTCGATGGCGTCCGGGTTCACCTCCGGCACGATGAGCGGCACATCGGCGTCCATGCGCCAAGCGGAGGAGTTGTCGATCACCATCGCCCCGGCTCGTCCGATCCTCTCGGCCCATTGCCGTGAGGCCTGCTTGCCGATGCTCGTGAGCGCGATGTCGACGCGGCCGAAGTCGAACTGCTCGATGTCCTCGCAGCGCACCGTCCCCTCGCGCCAGGCGACCTCGACTCCCAGCGACCGGCGCGAAGCGACCGCGTGCAGGCGCTGGACCGGGAAATCCAGCTCGTCGAGGATGTTGAGCATCTCGCGGCCGACAGCGCCCGTGGCGCCGACGACGGCCACTCGGTAAGCCATGGCGGTTCTCCACAATCGCACCTCTCCCGCACGGGGAGGGAAGGACTCAGGGAAGATGGGGGGTTACGGCGCCGCCGACTATCCTTCGTCGCCAGCGCCCGCAAGCCGCCTGGGCCCAAAGCGCATGGTGGTGACGATCGAAAAGCCCAGCGCCAGCAGGCTGCCGCTGAGGATGAGGACGGCGCGCGCGTTCCTCTGGCCGACGACGAGCGAGGCCAGCCACGGCCCCATGGCCCCGCCCAGCACCTGCGCCGAGCCGCTCTGCATGGCGGCGCGCCGGCTGGGATCGGCTTCGATGGTGAACGGCACCAGGAAAGGGCCAAGCAGGATGGCGACATAGCCGCCGGCCGCCTGGGCGGCGATGAACAGCGGCGCCGTGGGACTGTGGCCGTAGATCCACCAGCCGACGGCGAAGGTGGCCGAGGTGATCACGAACACGGCGTACCAGCGCACCTTGCCCGCCAGCGCCGTCGCCGAGGCGCCGCCGGCCACCTGGGCCGCTAGGCTCACCCAGTTGGCGGTGCGCGCCACGCCGGCCGACAGGCCCGCCTCATGGGCGATGGGGATGAGGTAGACGGCCGCCGCGCCGCTAGCCGAGACATAAAGGAAGCTGGCGATCAGCGCGATCCAGCCGCGTGGCGGCGGCGCTCCACCCTCGCCTTCGGGAACCGGCAGGGGCTCGAACCCGCGGGGTGCGAACGGCGCCAGCGCCAGACCCGCGAGGTTGACGACCCCGAGTGCGACGAAGCCGCCGCTGGGGCCCCAGCGGGGCAGCACCCACATGCCGAAGGCCAGCGCCAGGGCGAACTGTCCGAGCACCTGCAAGGTGAAGAAGACCCCGGCCCAGCGCTCCGGGGTCACCGTGCGGGCGATCATGCACACGGTGACCCACAGCAACACCCCCTCGACCGCGCCCGCCAGCGCGCGCGTCGCCATGATGAGCGGAGCGCCGGCGCCCATGCAGGCGAGGTCGCAGAGCGCCAGGATGACGGTGCAGGCCGCCGCGGTCAGGCGAAGGCGCCGCGGGCGGCGTATCGTGCCCGCCAGCGCTGTCGCCGCGCCCATGGCGAGCGACTCCAAGGTCGCCGTCTGGCCGATCCCGGCGGCCGAGAGCCGCCCGGCGTCGGCGAGCGCCCCCAGCATCACCGCCTGCACCCCGAAGACGATGAGGGCGTTGACGCCGATGATCAGCGCCGCCGCCGCCTCCAGCGGCCGCACCGGTCCGCCCACGGCCTCGTGGACCACGTGCTCGTGACCGACGTGTTCGGAGGCGGTGGACGGCATCGTTCGGGTGAAGCACAGGGGCGGGGGCTGAGCCAGCCTGCAGCAGCGGAGCGCCCACGGTGCAGGCTCCTTGCCGCCCAGACGTTATGGCCAGGCCCTTTGGACCATGAGACGAGCTTGCGCGGGGCTGAGGGCGCGGTCCGGGGCGAGCCGATGCTGAACGGAAGATGATGAGACGGATCGAGGACTACGGCCTGATCGGCAATACCCTGAGCGCGGCGCTCATCTCGCGCGCCGGCTCGATCGACTGGCTGTGCCTGCCCAGGTTCGATTCCGCCGCCATCTTCGCCGCCCTGCTCGGGGACGAGAACAACGGCCGCTGGCGCATCGCCGCCGCCGATCCGGCGGCGCGCATCTCGCGTCGCTATCGGCCGGGGACGGCCATCCTGGAGACGCGCTTCGAAACCGCGGCTGGCGCCGCGGTGCTCATCGACTTCATGCCCAGACCTGGCGACGAGTTCGGGGACGAGGTGATCCGCATCGTGCGCGGCGAAGCCGGCGTCGTCGAGATGGCGATGACCCTGACCTTCCGCTTCGATTATGGGCGCCTCGTGCCCTGGCTGCGGCGGACAGAGGAGGGCATCCTCGCGGTCGCCGGGCCCGACGCCGTGCGCCTGGCGACGCCGGTCGAGCTCACCAACGAGAACTACGCCACCACCGCGCGCTTCGCGATCCGCGCCGGCGAGGAAGCTCCCTTCGTCCTTACCTGGTACCCGTCGCATCGCCAGCCGCCGCCGGTGCGCGACGCCGCCGACTGCCTCGCAGAGGTAGAGAAGGCCTGGCGGCGATGGACCGGCCGGAGCGCCTATCGCGGCCCTTGGCGCGAGGCGGTCGAGCGCTCGCTGATCACGCTGAAGCTGCTGACCTATGGGCCCACAGGAGGTATCGTCGCCGCGCCCACCACCTCCCTCCCCGAAGAGATCGGCGGCGAGCGTAACTGGGATTATCGCTACTGCTGGATCCGGGACGCCAGCTTCAGTCTCTATTCCCTGCTCAATTCCGGCTTCGAGCAGGAGGCGGTCGCTTGGCGCGCCTGGTTGCTTCGGGCGGCCGCCGGTTCACCCCAGGACTTGCAGATCATGTACGGCCTGCGCGGCGAGCAGCGCCTCCCCGAGGTCGCCCTTCCGTGGCTGCCGGGCTTCGAAGGCAGCCGGCCGGTCCGCGTCGGCAACGCCGCCCATTCGCAGCTCCAGCTCGACGTCTACGGCGAACTGATCGCCGTCCTGCACGCCGCCCGGCGGTTCGGCCTCGACAGCGAGCACGCGTGGGCGCTGCAGCTCGTGGTCATCGATCATCTGGAGAGGATCTGGCGGGAGCCCGACGAGGGCATCTGGGAGGTGCGCGGGCCTAGGCGGCATTTCGTCCATTCCAAGCTGATGGCCTGGCTCGCGTTCGACCGGGCGATCGCCAGCGCT
This sequence comes from Caulobacteraceae bacterium, assembly GCA_035946795.1. Lineage (GTDB taxonomy): Bacteria > Pseudomonadota > Alphaproteobacteria > Caulobacterales > Caulobacteraceae > Acaudatibacter. The sequence continues at coordinate 53,854 of DASYYX010000060.1, forward strand.
ACCATGTTCGACCTCGAGGGACCGGTCGATCAGTGGCGCTCGACGCGCGAGCAGATCCGCGACGATATCTGCCGCAATGGCTTCGATCAGAAGCGCAACGCCTTTGTCCAGTACTACGGCGCCGCCACCTTGGATGCCTCGGTGCTGATGATGCCCATGGTGGGTTTCCTGCCGCCCGACGACCCGCGGGTGCGGGGCACCATCGCGGCCATCGAGCGCGAGCTTATGGAGAATGGCCTGGTGCGGCGCTACAGCGCCGGCGCCGCCGTCGACGGCGTTTCCGGAAGGGAGGGCGCCTTCCTCGCCTGCAGCTTCTGGCTATGCGACGTCTACCGTCTGGCCGGGCGTGAAGCAGAGGCGCGGGCCCTGTTCGAACACCTGCTCACGCTGCGCAACGACCTCGGCCTGCTGGCCGAGGAATACGACCCGCGCGCGCGCCGTCAGCTCGGCAACTTTCCCCAGGCGTTCTCGCACGTCTCCCTGATCAACAGCGCCCATGTCCTCGCCGGTCGAGGCGCGGCGGCCGAAGAGCGCGCCGCCGGCGAGCGCACCGTGGTCGCCACCCTCTGACGGTCGCCGCATGCCGGCAAGCTGCGAGATCGAACCCCTCGGCTCAGCTGTCGGGCGAGCCTGACCTGCGTCCGCCGCACCTGATCACCAGGCAACCGCTCTGCGGCCTGTACGTGGCCCCTCCTCATCGTCCCAAACGACAACATGCTGGCGTTGAGCCAAGCCCGTCGGCGCTGCCGCCTATCGTGGCCACGGGCGCCCGACAAACCTGAAATAGAAGGCCACGAACACCAGGACGATGCCGACGTTCACAGCGAGGCGCGGCCAGAAGTGGTTTCTGAAGAACGCCAGATCGACGCCGACGATGACGACGACCATGGCCGCGACGTAGAGCACCGCAATCATCGGCCGGCTCATTCCACCTAAGACCTCGATTCCAGCCGGCCCATAGAACGCCCGAACGCGGCGTCAGTCCAATAGGGCGGTGCTCGCTCTCGGGGCTGCGAGCGGGTAGCCTCGCCAGCGGATGCGGTTCTGGAACGAGTTCGGCGAACTGTACGGTGGCGCGCTCATCGGCGCGGTCGCGGTGCTGCCGTACACGCGCCGATTGCTGAGCCAGCCCCGGGCGCTCGGTCGTCACCCGCCGCGCCTGTCGCCGCGCGCCCTGTTGCTCCTCGGCTTGGCGCAGAACGCAGCCCTGTTCGCGCTTGTCGTAGCCGCCGGCATTCCGGCCGCCCGCGCGGTCGGGCTGGGTGGCCTTGGTCGGACCTCCGGCGCCGCCTTGACGTGGGCCGGCGTCTTTGGCGGCGCGGCGGGACTGCTCCTGGTCGCCATTGACCTGTCCCTGTTGCCGCGCCTTCCGGCCCTGCTCGAGCTGGCCCGCAATGCATCCCTCTCCGAGAACTTCTTCGCCTCCTTCTATGGCGGCCTGAACGAGGAACTCCTGACCCGCTTTTTCGGCGTCTCCGCGGGCGCCTGGCTACTGTCGCTGCCGTGGCGCGCCTCGCCCCGGCCAGCGGGATGGATGTTCTGGTGTGCGATCGGACTGATGGCCGCCGCCTTCTCGCTCGCACATCTTCCCGCGACCCGGGCCGCGATCGGCCGCCTCACGACTCTTGCTGTCGCCAGGGCGTTTGCTCTGAACGCCCCGCTGGGAGTCCTCTGCGGCTGGCTGTTCTGGCGTTTCGGCATCGCGGCGGCGATGCTCGCTCACTTCACCGCCGACATCGTGTACCACGTCGGAGGTTCGGTCCTGTTGCGCGCCAACGACCGGTTTCGTTTCATGAGGTGGATTCCCGTGACGTAGGCGCAGGGGGGCCGGCAGCCGCTTTTGAGGCCGCATGTCCGACGTCTTCATTTCCTACGCCCGATCGACCGAGCGCCAGGCGGAGGCGATCGCGGCGGCGCTGCGCGCTCGGTTATGGCGTCTGGCGCCGGCCGCCATCTTTGGGCCGGCGCGACCCGATGTCCCACAGTCTTCTCTCCCGCTTGTGGGCGCGCGGGGGCACAAGATCGCCAGTCGCTGGGCGCCCTCTATTCTGGCGTCTGTTACAGTTGCGCCCGGAGTGTCGTAGACAAGAGGCTGAAGACAGGGAGGTCCGTCATGCCGAATCTCGATTTCCAGGTGAAACGAAATGTGTTCGCCCTCCGCGGAGATGGCTCGAAGGGTGTGATCGAGAGTCTCAGCAAGACGAAATTGAGCAGGGCCGATGTGGTCACCGCGCCGCCGCACTTCTCCGGGGAGCAGGAGAACTCGCACGCCGGCGATCAGTACATCTAGGTGATCGAAGGATCGGCGACCTGCCGCGTCTCGGGAGAGGAATGCGAGATCACCGCTGGCGACTTCGTGTTGATTCCGGCGGGCGCGCTGCATTCGATCCGCACCGGCGACAAAGCGCTGTTCGCCATTTCTGTGCTCGCGCCGCCGGAAGGCTAGCCCGGCGCCCCTCTAGCCGTGGTCTGTCTGGCGTAGCTCTCGGCGTCGAACCAGCCGCGCGAGGGGGTCACCAGGCCCGACCCGTCCAGGTCCCACTCCTCCCAGCCGGCGACGCGCACCGGTTTGCCGGTGGCCGCATGCGTGCCGGTGAAGGTCCAGAGGTAGAGGAGGTGATGGCCGGACGCGCGGACGGCGTCGCAGACGAGCGCCAGGTCGGGGATGTCCGCGAAGAAGCCTGAGGCCATGTCGGCGACGCCGGCTCTGCCCGTCCACGGAACGCCGCCGTTGATGGTGATGCGTCCGTCCGGGGCGAAGAACCGGGCGACCTCTTCGGGCCGGCCGGTGTTCCACGCCGCCGTGTAGGCCGCCGCCAAGGCCTGCGCGTCCCTCTCGCCAAAGCTCACCCGCTGCTCCGCCCGACAAGCGATCCGATCGCTCGCCGGCCTAATGGAGGCGGCGATTCATGGCAATGATCCCGGCCCGGGAGTCGGCCGGAAACGTTGCATGTTGACAACACGAACGCAGCCCGTAGATTGCAATCCGTGAACGGTGGATCCTCTCTTGTCCTGCGGCCACGCGCGGCCCGCCGGCGCCGGCCCGCGCATCGGCGGACCACAACAAGCCCCTTCGGTGTCTTGATCATCACCCTGCTCTCGGACGAGGTTGGATCGTCGCCGTGCCGGAACTCGGGAGGAGAGGGGAGTTCGCCGAGACTTTCCGAGACTCCGCGAGACTTTCTGAGACTTTTTGAGGTTCTTGGAGATTCCCCGAGACTTTTCGAGACTCCCTGAGATTTTTTGGGACTTTTTGAGACTCGGGCGCCGAAACGTAACCGGTTGAAATAATGGTAGTAATCTCTTGTGTGACCGGATCGGCGCGCCGTGGATGGTGTGAAACGAGACTTTTGGCAGCCCCTTGCGGTTTGATGGCCGCGGCGGCGAGGGCCATGATCGGGCGAATGGGGACGCGCGCTTGGCGATGACCGCGGCCTTCGAAGCGTTCGCTCTGGAGCGGGACGGCGGCGATGTCGCCGAGCGCCTCGAGCGCGACGCCCTGATCGTTCTTGCCGATCGGTCCTTCGTGCTGACGCCCGAGGAGCAGCCGCTGCTGGGTGGCGCACCGGCGCTTTCGAAATCGAAAAGCGCCAGCTATGATCCGGCCTCGGGCGAGACGCGGGGGGCCGGAGAGATCGCCGCGCTAGCCGGCCCGCTGATGGCGCGCTACGCCGCCTGGGCCAAGGCGCTCGTCGAAGAGCTGGTTCCGGCCTACGCCTCGGCCCTGACATTCGGCCGCACCAGCTTCCGCTGGCGCGACGCCGCCGATCCGCCGGCAAGCGCGCGCAAGGACGATCGCCGCCTGCACGCCGACGCCTTCGCCTCCCAGCCCACCCGGGGGATGCGCATCCTGCGGGTCTTTTCCAACATCAACCCGGCGGGTCAGGCGCGGGTGTGGCGGATCGGCGAGCCCTTCGAGGCCTATGCCAGCCGTTTCCTTCCAAGGGCTCGCGGGCCGCTGCCGGGCGAAGCCTGGCTGCTGCAGCGCCTCGGCCTCACCCGCGCCCCGCGTGCGCCCTACGATTTCCTGATGCTGGGCTTGCACGACGCCGCCAAGCTCGACGCCGGTTACCAGGCCACCGCCCCCGCCCGCGAGATCGCCCTGCCGGCCGGCTCGACCTGGATCTGCTTCACCGACAGCGCCGTCCACGCCGCCATCTCCGGCCGATGGGCCCTGGAGCAGACCTTCTACCTGCCGGTGTCGGCCCTGGCGCGTCCGGAGCTGTCGCCGCTGCGCGTGCTCGAACGCCTGACGCGACGCGCGCTCGCCTGAGAGCCATGGAACAGGTCCGCTTCGGCCACACCGGCCTGAAGGTCTCGAAGCTCGGCCTGGGCACCATGTCCCTGGGCGCCTCGGCGTGGAAAGGCTGGGTGCTGGACGCCGATCGCGCCGTTCCCATCCTCGAGCGGGCGCTCGAGGCCGGGATCACCTTCTTCGACATGGCCGACTGGTATTCGCTGGGCGAGAACGAGCGGCTGGTCGGCCGCGTCCTCCTCGAGCGCGCGCCGCGCGAGCGCCTCGTCTTGGCGAGCAAGGTCTTCTACCCGATGAGCGAGGCCCCCAACGACCGCGGCCTTTCGCGCGCCCATCTGATGGCAGCCATCGACGCTTCGCTGGCGCGGATCGGCGCCGACTATCTCGACCTGTGGATCGTCCACGCCTTCGATCCGGCCACGCCGGTGGAGGAAACCATGGCGGCGCTGCACGACATCGTCCGCGCCGGCAAGGTCCGCTACCTCGGGGCCTCGACTATGTACGCTTGGCAGTTCGCCGCCATGAACGCCGCCGCGCGCGCCAACGGCTGGACCGAGTTCGTCAACATGCAGTGCCAGCTTTCGCTGCTCTATCGGGAGGAGGAGCGCGAGATGCTGCCCCTGTGCCGCGCCGAGGGGATTGCAGTCACCACCTTCAGCCCGCTGGCGCGCGGCTATCTCGCCGCCGCCGGCAAGACCGATCGGGTGAAGTACGACCCCTTCCTCGACTGGTTCGGCGACGCCGTCGATCGCGACATCGCCGGCCGCGTCGGCCAGTTGGCGCGGCGCCGCGGCCTTACCCCTTCCCACATCGCCATGGCCTGGGTCGCCGGCCATCCGGACGTCACCACCCCGCTCGTCGGCGCCGACGCGCCGGGGCACGTGGATGTCGCCGTCGAGGCGGCGGGCGTCGAGCTCACGGCCGACGAGCGCGCCTTCCTGGAAGAAGCCTATCGCCCCGCCGACGTCATCAACGATTATGTTCCGGTCCGCCGGCCGCGTGCAGCGGAGGGGGCCGAAACCGCTCGGAGCTAGGAACGCATGCGCATCGGCGAAGGCTTCGAAGGAGAGGGCGCCAACGCCGCCCACATCAATCTGCTCCTCGGCGACAACGCCGAGCTCGGCTCGGCCTTCGCCCTTGCGGCCGCCAGCCCCGGGCCGGGCCACATTCCCTTCCTCACGGTCATCAAGCCGAACGTGCCGGTGAAGCCCTTCACCCTTTTCGTCGCCAAGGCGGCCCTTCAGGGCGAACGCCACGAGCGCATGACCTGGGGCCCGGCCCAGGCGGGCGTCGCCGCCGGCGTCACCCGCGCCCTCATCGACGGCGTGCTCCCGGCCGAGGCCGAGGAGCGCTGGCTCGTCATCGCCCTCGTCTGGGTCGACCCGAATGCCGACGATGCGGAGGCCGTGTTCGCGAACAACCGCGCCGCCAGTTTCTCGGCGTGCGGGCGGGCGCTCGCCGCCGGCTGGCCCAACCGCGAGACTCTGAAGGCGGCGCTGGCCTCCATCTCCAACCCCTTCTTCACCCCGGGAGTGTCGTAGTGGCCGAGGAAATCGCCGCCATCGACATCAGTCGCCATCGGCTGCCGTTGGATCCGCCGTTCCGGCCGAGCTGGGACAGCCGTCCGCGCCGCCACTTCGACGCCGTCCTTGTCCGTGTACGGACGGCAAGCGGCCTCGAGGGCGTCGGCTCGGGCGACGACATGGTCGGCTTCGAGGGCTACCAAGACCTCTTCATCGGCGCCGATCCTCTGGCGCTGGAGCGCCACGCCCGCGTGCTGGGCCACATCGCCTTCCACGCCGGGCGCTGCTGGCCCCTCGACCTGGCGCTGTGGGACCTTGCCGGAAAGATCGCCGGCCAGCCCTGCTGGAAGCTTCTCGGGGGCCTTTCCGACCGCGTCCGCGCCTACGCCTCGATGGGAACGCTGCGTGACCCCGCCGCACTGGCCGACGCCGCCGAAGCTCCGGCGGCCCGGGGGTTCGCGGCGCTCAAGATCCGCCTGGCGCCCGGCGACTGGCGCGCGGGTGTCAGCGCCCTGGAAAGCGTGCGCGCCCGCCTAAGCGAGGAGACCGAGATCATGGTCGACGCCAACCAAGGCTGGCGCCAGCCCTGGGATACGGCTGCGTCCTGGACGCTGAAGGAGGCGGCGCAGCTCGCGCGCGCCCTGGAGCCGCTGGGGATCTACTGGCTGGAGGAGCCGTTGCACCGAGCCGACCGCGCCGGCATGGCGCGCCTGCGGACCATGACCACGCTGCGCATCGCCGGCGGTGAGATGACGCGCGAACTCGACGCCTTCCGCGACCTGCTGGTCGAGGGCTGCCTCGACGTGCTGCAGCCGGACGCCGCCCTGGTCGGCGGCCTGACGGGCTTGCGCCGGATCGCCGCCATGGCCCAGGCGTTCGGGGTCGCCTTCAGCCCGCACACCTGGACCAACGGCCTCGGCCTTGCCGCCAATGCCCACCTCGCCGCCGGGCTGGCCGGCTCGGCCTTCCTCGAGTTCCCCTTCGATCCGCCCGAGTGGACGCCAGAGCGGCGCGATTTCATGCTCGCCGAGCCACTGCGCGTCGACGATGACGGCTGGCTCGTGCTCTCTGAACGCCCCGGCCTGGGCATCGAACTCGACGAGGCCACTCTGGCGCGGACGCTGGTGGGGTGAGGACGTCGGGCTTGCGGAGGGAGGAGTGTTGATCCTCCCTCCCCCGCGCAGCGTGGGGAGGCGGGATCACGCAAGGCGCGCAGCGACGCGGCGTGGTGGGTGGGGGCGCGTGCGGTCACCACCCCACCTGGCCGGCCGTTCGGCCGGCCCTCCCCCTCGAGGCGAGGGAGGGACGATCCTCTCCGTCCAGTACCTGCGCGGCGCGGCGGCGCTGCTGGTTGTCTTCTACCACGTGCTCCAGTGGCGCTCGGGCGGCTTCGAGATCGGCCGCTGCGGCGTCGACATCTTCTTCGTCATCAGCGGCTTCATCATGTGGCGGATCACCTCCGAGGGCGACGAAGCCAGGCCCGGGCTGTTCCTGTGGCGGCGGGCGACGCGCATCGTTCCGGCCTACTGGGTCGCCACCTTGACCTTGGCCGCCATCGCGCTCGCCTGGCCGGCCTTCCTGCCCAAGGTGAAGCCGCAGCCCGAGCACATGCTGCTCTCGCTTGCCTTCATCCCGCACCTGGATCCGTCCGGCCTGCCGTTCCCGCTGCTCGCGCCCGGCTGGACCCTCTCCTACGAAGCTGGCTTCTATCTGATCTTCGCCGCCGCCCTTCTGACGCCCCGGCGGCTGCGCGCCGGCATCGTCATCGCCGCGCTTGGCTTCATCGTCGTCGCCGGGATCGCGCTCAATGATCCAGTCTACGTCCTCGGGGCCAATCCGCTGGTGCTGGAGTTCGCCTTCGGCCTTCTGATCGGGGTCCTCGCCGAGGCGCGCCTGGCGCCGGGACCTGGCCTCAGCGCCGCCCTCTTCATCATCGGGGCCGCGGCTTTGGCCATCTGCGGCCTCGCCGGCTGGCGCAGCGAGGCATGGCGCTTCCTCGTCTGGGGCGTTCCGGCCGCGGCGGTGGTCGCCGGCGCGATCGGGCTCGAGTCGCGTCACGGCGCGCCCCGCATCGGGCTGCTGCTCGGCCTCGGCGACGCCTCCTACTCGATCTACCTCTTCCATCCGATCGCGGTGGCCGCCGCCGCCCGCGCCATCGGTGAGTGGAAGGCCCTCTTCATTCCCGCGGGGTTGGCCGCCGCCGTCCTCGCCGGCTTGGCCGGGCGCGTTCTCATCGAAAAGCCGGCGATGCGCTGGCTGCGGCAGCGCCATGCCGGGACCGGACTCCCGGCGCCGGCCGGCTCCCGCTAAGCTTGCCCCGGAAGCGAGAGGGACGGGGGATCCATGAGCGAAGCGCCCAGCTCCGCCGCGCCGACATCCCTCTGGGAGCGGGCGCGGCGTTGGACGTGGCTGCGGCTCGTCGTCATGACCTTCACCCTGTTCGCGGCCTACGTCGGTCTGCAGCTCCTGGCGCTCGTCTTCGGCCTCCATCCCGCGCCCGCGGCGCGCATGGCGATCCGCATCGGCGACAGCGCCCTCATCGCGGTCTGCATGCCGCTCGCCTACCTCGGCCTGGTGCGCGCCTTCGAGCGCCGCCGCGTCACCGAGCTCAGCCTCGGCCGCGGCGCGCCGCTCTTCTGGATCGGCGTGGTTTTCGGGGCGGCGCTGTTCGCCGTGGTGATGTCGCTGCTCTGGCGGGTCGGAGCCGCCAGCTTTGCCGGCGCCGGCCGGGCCCACGGCGTTGTGGTGGCCCTGGTGCTGGCGATCGCCGCGGCCATCGGCGAGGAGATCGTTTTTCGCGGCGCCCTCTTCCGCATCCTCGAGCAGGGCTTTGGCACCCTGGCCGCCACGCTCGTCTCGGGCGCCTTGTTCGGCCTCGTCCATGCCCTCAACCCGGGCGCGAACCTTGTCTCCACCATCGCCATTGCGCTCGAGGCGGGCGTCTTGCTGGCGCTCGTCTACGCCGTCGTGCGCAACCTGTGGCTGCCGATCGGCGTCCACCTGGGCTGGAATTTCACCGAGGGTGGGGTGTTTTCCCAGGCAGTGTCGGGCGGCGGCTCGGGAAGCGGCCTCGTCGCCGTGCGCCTGCACGGTCCGCCGTGGCTGAGCGGCGGCGCCTTCGGTCCCGAGGCCTCCATCATCGCCGTGGGCGTATCCTTGTTGGCGTCGGTCCTGCTCGCGGCCTGGCTCATCCGGACCGGCGGCTGGCGGCCGGCGCGCCTGCGGGCGACCCTGGATTGAAGGGGTCTATGGCGCCGATGAGATCAATCGATTGGACGCGCGCTCCACCGGCGCCTAAGTGAGAGGCCTCACATCGCCAATGGAGCAAAAGCAAATGGCCCTCGCCAAGTCCAAGACCGAGGATAACCTCAAGGCCGCGTTCGCCGGCGAGAGCCAGGCCAACCGCCGCTACCTCTACTTCGCCCAGAAGGCCGACATCGAAGGCTACAACGACGTCGCCGCCGTCTTCCGCTCGACCGCCGAGGGCGAGACCGGCCACGCCCACGGCCATCTAGAGTTCCTCGAGGAGACGGGCGACCCGGCCACCGGCCTGCCGATCGGCGAGACGCCGCTCAACCTGAAGGCCGCCATCGCCGGCGAGACGCACGAGTACACCGACATGTACCCCGGCATGGCGCGCACCGCCCGCGAGGAAGGCTTCGACGAGATCGCCGACTGGTTCGAGACCCTGGCCAAGGCCGAGAAGTCTCACGCCGGCCGCTTCCAGCGCGCTCTCGACACCCTCTGACCGCGACCTTTTTCCCAGGCTGAAGCCACTCCCTTGCTATCGGCGGGGGAGGCGGGGACGCCGATGACCGACAATCCAGAAAGGGGCGCAGGCGAGGGCGGGCTCGACGCCCCGTTCCGTCACCCGATCGCCTGGCGGGAGGAGGCCTACTACGACCTGGACGCGGTCGAGGCCGAGCTGACGCGCGTCTTCGAGATCTGTCACGGCTGCCGGCGCTGCTTCAATCTCTGCGACGCCTTCCCCACCCTGTTCGACCTGATCGACAACGGCCGCACCGGCGAGATCGACGGCGTCGATCCGGCCGACTACGCCAAGGTCGATGAAGCCTGCACCCTTTGCGACATGTGCTTCATGACCAAATGTCCGTACGTGCCGCCGCACGAGTGGAACGTCGATTTCCCTCATCTCATCCTGCGCCGGCGGGCGGCGCAGAGGCGCAAGAACGGCGGCCATTTCGTCCGCGAGCAGCTGGGCGAGACCGACCGCAACGGCAAGCTCGCCAAGCACGCCGCGGGCCTCGCCAACTGGGCCAGTGATCTTTCCAACAAGCCGGTGCGCTCGGTGATGGAAGCGACGCTCGGCATCGACCGCGACGCCTTCCTGCCGCGCTACCACGCCAGGACCGCCAGCGACCTCCTGAAGGACGTCCCCGCGCCGGATCCCGCCGGCCCGGCGTTCGGCAAGCGCAAGGCGGCGCTCTTCCTCACCTGTTTTTCCGAGTACAACGCGCCCGCGGTGGCCACCGCGGCTGCCGCCGTCCTGGCTCGCCAGGGCGTGGACATGCGCCTCGCCTACCCGGTCTGCTGTGGCATGCCGCAGCTCGAGGCAGGCGACTTGGCCGAGGTGGCCGATCGCGCCCGTCAGGCCAGCAAGGCGCTGCTGCCGCTCATCGAAGACGGCTTCGACATCGTCACCCTCACCGCCAGCTGTGGCCTGATGATGAAGTTCGAGTGGCCGCTGATCCTGCCGGAGAACGACGAGGTGCGCCGGCTTTCGGCCGCCACCCGTGACATCAGCCAGTACGTGGTCGAGCTCGCCAAGGCTCACGGCCTCGCCGACGGGCTGAGCGCGCCGGCCGGCGGCGTCACCCTGCACCATGCCTGTCACCAGCGGGCGCAGAACATGGGCGCGGTGTCGCGCGACATGCTCCGTCTCATTCCCGGCGCCAAGGTCGACATGGTCGAGCGCTGCTCCGGCCACGGGGGCACCTTCGGCGTGATGAAGGGCACGCACGAGATCGCCGTGAAGGTCGGCCGCCCGGCGGCCCGCCAGGGCGCGCGCGCGGGAAACGAGACCCTGTGCTCGGATTGCCCGCTGGCCTGCCGGCATCTGGGGCAACTGGTCAAGGCCGAGCTCGGCGCCGACAAGGCGCCGCGCCTGGCTCATCCGATCGAGATCATGGCGCAGGCCTACGGCCTCGCCTGACGGAGAGATACTCCCCATGCCCGCCGCCGAGCGCAGGGTCACCGAAGCCGACATCATCCCCAACGAGGTGTTCGCGCGTGAGCGCAAGACGCGACGGGCCGGCCTGCTGCCGGCCAAGCGCCTGCGGCAGGTGGCGCTCGGCCCGGTGTGCACCTTCTATTTCGAGAGCTTCGACACCATGCTCTTCCAGATCCAGGAGATGCTGCTCATCGAGAAGGGCGGGGCCGAGCAGCTGGCGGACGAGCTGGCTGCCTACAATCCCCTCATTCCTCAGGGGCGGGAACTGGTGGCCACGGTGATGTTCGAGATCGACGACCCGGCCCGCCGCGCCGCCACCCTGGCCACGCTCGGCAACGTCGAGGATCACTTCTTCCTGACCGTCGGCGGCGAGCGCATCGACGCGGTGGGGGAGGGCGATGTCGAGCGCACTCGCGACGACGGCAAGACCTCCTCGGTGCACTTCCTCCATTTCCCGTTCAACGAGGCGCAGGCCGCGGCGTTCACAGATCCGGCGGCGCCGGCGGCGATCGGCTGCGATCATCCGAACTACGGTCATTCGGCCGCGCTGAGCGGCCCAACGCGCGCCGAGCTGGCCAGGGATCTGGTTTGATGGCCCTGCCGCCGCTGCCGGCCCAGCCGGCGAGCGTCCCCTGGCCCACCGACGACTGGCCCACCGGCCCGGTCCCGGAGAGCGCCGATCGCCTCGGCGTCGGGGCGGACTTCGACTTCGCCTTCAGCGCCGCCGCCGCCGAGGAGATCGGCGTCACCCACGCCCTGCTGGTGGTGCAAGGCGGGCGGCTCGTGGCCGAACGCTACGCCCAGGGTATGGGACCTGAGGACACTTTCCCCTCCTGGTCCATGGCCAAGAGCATCACCCAGGCGCTGGCGGGATTGCTGGTGGGCGAGGGCCGGCTGGATATCCGTGCGCCCGCCGACGTTCCCGAGTGGCGCGGCCCCGGCGACGGCCGCGGCGCGATCACCCTGGATCAGCTGCTGCGGATGTCGAGCGGGCTGAAGTGGCTCGAGGCCTACATTCCGGGCGAAGCTTCGGACGTCATCGAGATGCTGTTCGGGGCCGGCAGTGACGACGTCGCCCACTTCGCCGCCGGCGCGCCGCTGGCGCATCCGCCCGGGACCTTCTTCTACTACTCCAGCGGGACCTCGAACATCGTCAGCCGCTGCCTTGCCCGGGCGCTCGGCGCGAGTGCCGAAGCGTTCGCGGCCTTCATGCGTGAGCGACTGTTCGGGCCGCTCGGCATGAAGACCCCGGCCCCCAGGTTCGACGCCGCCGGGACGTTCATCGGCTCATCCTACTGCTTTGCGAGTACGCGCGACTTCGCCCGCTTCGGCCTTCTCTACCTGCGCGACGGCGTCTGGGAGGATCGACGGCTGCTGCCGAAGGGTTGGGTCGATTATGCCCGCACCCCCACCTATCAGCAGCCCGGAGCGGTGGAGTTGGACGGGCCCTACGGCGCCCACTGGTGGCTGGAACTGGCCGGCCCTGGCTCGTTCTCCGCCAACGGCTACGCCGGCCAGTTCGTCATCTGCTGTCCCGACCGCGACCTCATCATCGCCCGCAACGGCGAGACGCCGTTGGAGCTGGAGCCCGCCTTGAAGCCTTGGCTGGCCAAGCTGGCCGGCCGGTTCGGTCCGGCGGCACGATGACCCTCCGGGGGTCCTATCGGCAGAGATAGCGCCCGGCGAGCGCCCCATCGCGGGTGTAGATGCGGATCTCGGAGGAGCGCCCGGCCCCGGAGAGCCGCGCGCCCAGGCGTCGGGCGGCGTCCTCGGCCTTGGCGCCGCTGGAAAAGTGCTGCGCGTTCTCGACGTCGGATTGGCGCACGGCCCAGCTGTCGGCCAACGGCTCGACCGAGATGAGGTGGATCATGCTCGGGCGCCTCCCGCCTTCACCGCGGCGGCCGTCGCGCCGCCTGCAGCCCCTACCTACCCGCGGTTCATGACATCGGTGCGGCCGGGCAGGGGCGAAAGATGTCGTCCACCGCGGCGGTTTCGAGGCGGTTCCGCGCCGGGGGTTGCGGCTCGGCAAGGAAAGCGGGAAGCGTGTCGATGATGACGCTCGAGCGCGAACCCGCCGGGGCCGAAGCCGAAGCGGCGGCCGTCAAGTCCAAGCCGGAGGTGATCTATCGCCACGGCCGCCTGGTCCGCGTCACGCACTGGGTCAACTTCGCCTGCGTCGCCCTGCTGTTGATGAGCGGGCTCCAGATCTTCAACGCCCACCCCATGCTCTATTTCGGCGCCCGGGGCGCGGACGGCGATCCGGCCTGGTTGTCGCTGACGGCGACGCAAAGGCCGGGCAGGGAAATCGCGGGCCTGACCCGGATCGGTTCGGTCAGCTTCCACACCACCGGCTGGCTTGGGGTTTCCGCCGGGCGCGGGGGCGAGCCGATGGTCCGCGGTTTCCCCGAATGGTCGACCCTGCCGAGCTGGCAGGACCTCGCCACCGGTCGCCGCTGGCACTTCTTCCTGGCCTGGATCCTGGTCGCCAACGGCCTCGTCTTTCTCGTCGCCGGTTTCGCCAGCGGCCACTTTCACAAGGACCTGACGCCGAAACCGCGCGAGGTAGCGCCGCGGCGCCTCTGGCGCAGCATCGTCGACCACGCCCTCTTGCGCCGGGCGCAGGGAGAGGAGGCGAAGCATTACAATGTGCTGCAGAAGTTCGCCTATCTGACGGTGATCTTCCTGCTGCTGCCGCTCATGGTGCTGACGGGCCTCTGCATGTCGCCCGGTTTCGACGCCTTCGCACCCTGGCTCGTAGACCTCTTCGGCGGCCGCCAAACCGCCCGTTCGATCCATTTCATCACCGCCAGCGCTGTCGTGCTCTTCGTCCTGGTGCACCTCATCGAGGTCGTGGTCGAAGGTCCCTGGAACGAGGTGCGCTCGATGATCACCGGCCGCTACGTGGTGCGCCCTTCGGGCTCGAACTGCCCGCCCGCCGAGCCCGAGTTCGGATCGCCTGAGCCCCAGCCGGTGGTTCCGGAGGCGCAGGCATGAGGCTCGTCTTACCCTCGCGGCGCGGCCTCATCGCCGGCGCCGCCGGCCTTGGCGCGACCGCGCTCGCCGGTTGCGACCGGCTGTCCGCCTCGCCCTCCTTTCAGCACTTCATCGGCGCCAGCGAGGGCCTGACCATGTCGGCTCAACGCCTGCTGCTTTCCGGCCAGCCGCTGGCGCGCGAGTTCTCGCCCCGTGATCTTTCGCCGGTGTTCAAGGCCAACGGTTCGACCGCGCCGACCGACCCCGCTTACCAGGCGCTCGCCGCCGGCGGCTTCGCCGGTTACCGCCTCGGCGTTAGCGGTCTGGTGCGCCGGCCCCTGCAGCTCCGTCTTGCCGACCTGAAGGCGCTCCCCTGGCGCACCCAGATCACACGCCACGATTGCGTCGAAGGCTGGAGCTGCATCGGCGCCTGGACCGGGGTGCAGCTCTCCAGAGTGCTGGCGATCGCCGGGCTGCAACCGCGCGCGCGTTTCATCGTCTTCCATTGCGCCGACAAACTCGAGCCGACCACGGATGAGAGCGGCCGCTATTACGAGAGCATCGATCTCTTCGACGCCTTCCATCCGCAGACCATCCTCGCCTGGGCCCTGGACGGCAGGACCCTGGATATTGCGCACGGCGCGCCGTTGCGCCTGCGGGTCGAGCGCCAGCTCGGCTATAAGAGCGCCAAGTTCGTCATGGCCATCGAGGCCGTCGACGATCTTCGGCCCTTCGGTCGCGGCAAGGGCGGCTTCTGGGAGGACCGCGGCTACCAGTGGTACGCCGGCATCTAAACGATTACGGCGTGAGCCCAAGTCCCTCGATGATCGCCTGCACCTGCGCCTCGACGCTCTGGGCGACGTCGACCACAAGCGCGTTCTCGTCCGCCGATGGAGGCTCCAGGTCGGCGAACTGGCTGTCGAGCAGGGCCGGAGGCATGAAGTGGCCGGTGCGACGCGCCACGCGGTGGGCGATCAGGGCCTTGGGCCCTTCCAGGAAGACGATCGCCACCTGCGGCCTGCCTGCGGTCAGCCGTTCGCGATAGGCGCGCTTGAGGGCCGAGCAGGCGACAACGCCGGTTTCGCCGCGCGCGAGCGCCTCGTCGATCCAGGCGGCGATGGCGGACAGCCATGGCGCCCGGTCGGCGTCGTTCAGCGGCCGGCCGGATTTCATCTTCTCGATGTTGGCGGCCGGGTGGAACCGATCGCCCTCCTCGAACGGCCAGGAGAGGCGCTGCGCCAGGGCCAGTCCGACTGTGCTCTTGCCGGCCCCCGAAACGCCCATCAGCACGATGATGCGGACCGCCACGGCGCGCTTCAAGCGCCGATGGGTCGCCAGCGCCGGCCATCGCAGGCCAGCAGCTCCTGCGCGCTCGCCGGGCCGTCCTGGCCCGCGGCGTAGGGCGTCGGCGCGCTGGCTTTTTCGGCCCAGGCCTCGAGGAAGGGGGTCACGGCGCGCCAGGCGGCCTCGACATCCTGGGCGCGCATGAACAGGGTGTGGTCGCCGATCAGGCAGTCGTAGAGGAGGGTCTCGTACCCGGTCGCCGGGGCCATCTTGAAATAGTCGGCGTAGCAGAACTCCAGCTTCACCTGGGCCGGGCGGATTTCCGGACCGGGCCGCTTGGCCTCGAAGTGGAGCGAGATGCCTTCACGCGGCTGGATGCGCAGGACCATCAGGTTAGGCCCGGTAGGCCCGGCCTCGGCGGTGCGGAAGAGAATCCCGGGCGCCGCTTTGAACTGCACCGTGATGTTGGTGTCGTGCGCACTCATCGCCTTGCCGGTGCGCAGGTAGAAGGGCACGCCCGACCAGCGCCAGTTGTCGAGCCACAGTTTCAGGGCGACAAAAGTCTCGGTGTGGCTCTTCGGATCGACCTTCGGGGAGTCGCGGTAGGCGACCATCTCCTCGCCGCCGACCTTGCCGGCGCCGTACTGGCCGCGCGCGGAGTTCGCGAGCGCCTCGCGCGGGCTGTACACCCGGATCGCCTCCAGCGCCCGGCCATGTTCGGCGCGCACCGCCTCGGCGTCGAAGGAGTTGGGCGGCTCCATCGCCACCATCGCCAGCAGCTGGAAGAGGTGGTTGGGGACCATGTCGCGCAAGGCCCCGGCCTTGTCGTAGTAGCCGCCGCGCTCTTCCACCCCAATGGTCTCGGCCGCGGTGATCTGCACCGAGTCGATGTGCAAGCGGCTCCACAACGGTTCGAGCACGCCGTTGCCGAAGCGGGCGACCATGATGTTGCGGACCGTCTCCTTCCCCAGGAAGTGGTCGATCCGGTAGATCTGGTCTTCCTGGAGGACGGCGAGCAGGCGCGCGTTCAGCGCCTGCGCCGACTTCAGGTCATAGCCGAACGGCTTCTCCACCACGACGCGGCGCGGGGCGTCCTCGGACTGGCGCGTCAGCCCTGCCTTGGCCAACTGCTCGACGACGGGCGCGAAGAACTGCGGCGAGACCGCCAGGTAGAAGACGATGCCTTTGGCGCCCTCGAGACGCTTGGCAAGGGCGCGGAAGCTCCCTTGATCGTTGAAATCGGCGACCTGATAGGAGAGGCGCTGGGCCAGCCAGTCCCATGCCTTGGGGTCGATCTTCCCCTTGCCGAATTCGCTCGTGGGGTCCGAGGCGAGGCTGTGCAGGAAGCTCCCGAGGTCTTTGCGAAAGCCGGCGTCGTCGCCGCTGCTGTGGTCGACGCCGATGGCTCTGAAGTCGTCGGGCAGGCGGTGGGCGTGGGAGAGGTTGTAGAGCGCCGGAACCAGCAGGCGTTTGGTGAGATCGCCGCCGGCGCCGAAGATCACCAGCGTCGAAGCGGGCGCCTCATCCGCCATGGCCGCTCTCCACGTGGCCGCCGAATCCGAATCGCATGGCCGAGAGCAGCTTCTCGCCGAAGGTGTGGTCCTGGCGGGAGCGGAAGCGGGCGAAGAGGGCGGCGCTCAGCACATTGGCCGAGACCGCCTCGGCGATCGCTGCTTCAATGGTCCAGCGACCCTCGCCGCTGTCGGCCACGTCGCCTTCGAAGCGCGCCAGCGCCGGATCGTTCGCCAGCGCCTGGGCGGAAAGATCGAGGAGCCAGGAGGAGATGACGCTGCCGCGTCGCCACACCTCGGCGATGTCGGCCAGGTTGAGATCGAAGCGTTCGTCCTCGGGCAAGGCCTCGCCGCCCTTGGCCTTGAGGATGTCGAAGCCCTCCGCGTAGGCCTGCATGAGGCCGTACTCGATGCCGTTGTGAACCATCTTGACGAAATGGCCGGCGCCGGCGGGGCCGGCATGCAGATAGCCGCGCTCGGGCCTGGAATCGGCGTTCTCGCCCCTCTTGGTGCGGCTGATGTTTCCCAATCCCGGCGCCAAGGCGGCGAAGATCGGATCGAGCCGCTCCACCGCGGCGCGCTCGCCGCCGATCATCATGCAGTAGCCTCGCTCGAGGCCCCAGACGCCGCCCGATGTGCCGACGTCCAGGTAGATCAGCCCTTTTTCGGCCAGGGTGCGGGCCCGGCGGATGTCGTCGCGGTAGTTGGTGTTGCCGCCGTCGATGACAGTGTCGCCGCTCTCGAGGTGATGGGCCAGCTCGTGAATGGTGTTCTCGGTCGGAGGGCCTGCCGGCAACATCACCCAGACGTGCCGTGGCGGCGTGAGCTTGGCGACCAGATCGGCCTTGTCGCGCGCCGGCGTCGCCCCTTCACCCGCCAAGGTCGCCACCGGCCTGGGGTCACGGTTGGAGACGACACACTCGTGGCCGGCGCGCATCAGCCGTCGGGCGATGTTGGCGCCCATTCGGCCAAGTCCGATTACGCCCAGCTGCATGTGGCGGCTCCCTATGCGCGCGCTTTTAGGAAAGCGCGCGGTCCACGGCCTGTTCGAGCCGCTCGAGCCCCCCTTCGATATCGTCGCCCAGGTGGACACGCAGCGCCCGCCGGCCGCGCTCGGCCAGCACCTCGAGGTCGCCGCGGGCCTGGGCCGCCTCGATCACCCCGAAGCTCGCCCGCCGCCCTGGGATCGGCAGGTCGTGCGCCGGCTCGGCTGTGATCTGCAGGAAAACGCCAGTGTTCGGGCCTCCCTTGTAGGCCTGGCCGGTGGAATGCTGGAAACTCGGGCCAAAGCCCAGCGCCGTGGCGGCGTGGCGGCGGTCGCGGATCCGGCCCTGCAGCCGACGGAAAAGCGCTTCGTGCGGCTCGTTGCGGTCGAGATACGGGAGCAGGGCGACGTAGTCGCCATCGCCGATCCGATCAAAGTGGGCGCGCAGCCAAGCATCCACCGAGCCGCCGCGGGCGGCGGCTTCCAGCGCCTTGGCGTTGGCTGGATCGGCGTAGACCGCCAGGCCGTCCTCGGCAAGCGCGGCATGGCCGTTTGGAAGGGCGCCGTCGCGCTCGTAGGCGTCGGCCAGCTCGCGCGCCTTGACCTTGGCCGCTTCGACGTCGGGCTGGTCGAAGGGATTGATGCCGATGACCGCGCCGGCGATGGCGACCGCCACCTCCCAGCGGAAGAACTCCTGGAAGAGGCCCTGCTTGTCGGCCAGGACGATCCGAGCCACCGGATGGCCGGCTTCCTCGAGCGCCCGGGCCGCCTCGTCGATGTCCGGGTCGTCCTCGCCCTCGAGCCGGATCCAGACGAAGAACCGGTCGGGGCGATAGGCGCCGACCTTGCCGACCGGCTCTCCGGCCACGGGAATGAGGCCTTTGCCTCGCTTGCCGGTGGATTCGGCCAGGAGCTGTTCGAGCCAGGCGCCCAGCGGCGCGATCGGTGGCGACACCAGGAAGGTCACCTTGTCCCGGCCCGCCTTGGCCGCGACTCCTAGTGCGGTCCCCAGCGCCACGCCGGGATTGGCCTTGGGCGGAACCGAGGCGGCGCAGGAGCGGACCATCCTGCCGGCGGCGTCGAAGGCGGCGCGGACGTCCAGGCCGAGCACGGCCGCCGGCACCATGCCGAAGTTAGACAGCACCGAGTAGCGGCCGCCGATCTCGGGATCGCCGTAGAAGGTGTGGCCAAAGCCGTCCTCGCGAGCCGACCGCTCCAGGTCCGAGCCAGGGTCGGTCACTGCGACGAAGCGCTCGCCAGCCTTGCCTTGGCCGAGCGCCCGCTCGGCTTCGGCGTAGAAGCGGGCGCAGAGGATGTTCGGCTCCAGGGTCGAGCCGGATTTGCTGGAGACGATGAACAGGGTGTCGGCCGGATCGATCCCCGCGCCGACACGGCCGATCTGGTCCGGATCGGTGGTGTCGAGCGCCAGCAACTGCGGATGACCCTGGCGGGCGCCGAGGCTCTGCGCCAGAACCTCGGGTCCCAGGCTGGATCCGCCCATGCCCATCAGCAAAGCGTGGGAATAGCGTCGCGCCTCGCCGCTGAGCGCTTCCAAGGCTTCGAGGTTCACCGCCTCGCCTTGGGCCGCCGCGAGCCAGCCGAGCCAATGGTCCTCGTCGGCGTTCGTCCACAGCGAGCGGTCCTTTGCCCACAGGCGCCGTGACCAGCCCTCGCCCGCGGCGCGCGCCATTGCCTCGTCATAGGCGGGGCGCAGGTCCGCCGGCAGGCTCAGGCCCCAGCGATCGAGCTTCGCGCCCAGGAGACGGGCGCGCTTGCCCTCCACCGCGCCTAGCAATCCGTCGAAGGCCTCGGAGAACTTGTCGACGCCTTCGTCCTCCAGGATCTTGGTGGCGCCGGCGAGGTCGAGCCCGAGCGCCTCGGCCCGGGCCAGGATCTCCCGGGCGCCCTCGACGTCCTCGGTCAGCGTGGGGCGCACCTCGCCATGATCGGCGAACGCCGCCAGGGTCTTTGGCGGCATGGTGTTGATGGTATCGGCCCCGATCAGGGTGTCGACGTACAGCACGTCCGAATAGGTTGGGTCCTTCGTCCCGGTCGACGCCCACAGCAGCCGCTGCGTCTGCGCCCCGGCCTCGGCCAGCGCCCGCCACCTGGGCGTGGCGATGATCTCGAGATAGCGCTGGTAGGCGATCTTGGCGTTGGCGATGGCGATCTTGCCGCGCAGCGCCTTCAGCGCATCGGCCCTGTCCCCGGCGCCGGACTTCAGCTTGTCGTCGATGCGCTTGTCGATGATGGTGTCTATGCGCGAGACGAAGAAGCTCGCCACGCCGTGCACCTTGGCCACGTCGCCGCCGCGGGCGCGCCACGCCTCCAGGCCGGCGATGTGCGCCTCCGCCACCGCCAGATAGGCGTCGATGGAAAAGAGGAGGGTGACGTTGACGTTGATCCCTTCGCCAATCAGCGTGCGGATGGCGTCCACGCCTTCGGGCACGCCGGGGACCTTGATCATCAGGTTCGGCCGGTCGACGGCGGCCCACAGTCGCCGCGCCTCGGCTATGGTGCCCTCGGTGTCGCGGGCGAGGTAAGGGCTGACCTCGAGGCTGACGAAGCCGTCGCCGCCGCCCCGCTGCTCCCAGACCGGGCGAAAGAGGTCGGCGGCGGCCCGGATGTCCTCGACCGCCAGCGCCTCGAAGAGGCGCACGGCCTCGGCGTCGCGGCGCTCGATCAAATCAGCAAGCTGTGTGTCGTAGGTGTCGCTCTCGGCGATCGCCTTTTCGAAGATCGAGGGGTTGGAGGTGAGGCCGCTGAGGCCGTCCTCCTCGATCATGCGCTTCAGCTCGCCGTTCTGCAGGATATCGCGATGCAGATAGTCGAGCCAAACGGACTGGCGTTCGGCGGCGAGGGCCCGGAGCGTGACGTTCATGAATTTCCTCGAGAGCCCTTCGAAAGAGCGATCTGGCGGCGGGCGGCGGCGACGACGTGGTCGGCCGTAAAGCCGAAATGCTGCATCGCCGCTCCTCCCGGCGCCGAGGCGCCGAAGCTGTGCATGGAAATGATCTCACCTTTCGGCCCGACGTAGCGGTCCCAGCCGAGCGGCGCGGCCGCTTCGACGGAGACGCGGGCGGTGACATCCGGTGGAAGCACCTTGTCGCGCCAAGCCTGGTCCTGGTCCTCGAAGAGCTCGAAGGAGGGCAGGGAGACCACCCGGCAGCTTGCGCCATCGCCCTGCAGCTTGGCGCGGGCCGCCATCGCCAGGGGAATCTCGGATCCGGTGGCGATGAGGATCACCTCCGGTGTTCCGCCCTGGGCCTCGGCAAGAATGTAGCCGCCACGGGCGAGATCGCCGGCTGGCCCCAGCTCGGCCCGGTCGAGCGTCGGCAGCGCCTGGCGCGACAGGATGAGAGCCGTGGGCCGATGCCGCTGGGCCAGCGCCACGCGCCAGGCCTCGACCGTTTCGTTGGCGTCGCAGGGGCGAATAACGATCAGGTGCGGGATGGCCCGCAGCGCCGGCAGCTGCTCGATCGGCTGGTGGGTGGGACCGTCCTGCCCAAGGCCGATCGAGTCATGGGTGAACACATAGACGACCGGCAGCTCCATCATCGCCGCCAGGCGCGTGGGCGGTCGCATGTAGTCGGAAAAGATCAGGAACGTGCCGACGTACGGGCGCAGGTTGCTGACCGAGAGGCCGTTGGCGATCGAGCCCATGACGTGCTCGCGCACGCCAAAGTGCAGGTTGCGGCCGCCGGGCGTGTCAGGGCCGAACGAGCCTTCGCCTTCGATCAGCGTCTTGGTCGAGGGCGCGAGATCGGCCGAACCGCCAATCAGCCACGGGATGCGCGGGGCGACAACGTTTAGCGTCTTGCCCGAGGCCTCGCGCGTCGCCATGCCCTTGTCGTCGGCGGGGAAGGTCGGCAGGGCCTCGTCCCAGCCGCTCGGAAGTTCGCCGCGCCACATCCGCTGCAGCTCGGCGGCGCTCGCCTTGTTCGCTTCGCCGAATTTGCGGAGCGCCTCGTCCCAATCGGTGCGCAGCTTGGCGCCGCGGGCGGCGACGGCGCTGGAGAGCCGCGACTTCACCCCGTCGGGAACCAGGAACTGGGCCTCGCGCGGCCAGCCGTAGGCGTCCTTGGTGAGCTTGACCTCCTCTTCGCCCAGAGGGTCGCTGTGAGCCTTGTGGGTGCCCTGCTTGTGGGGCGAGCCGTAGCCGATGACGCTCTTGACAATGATCAGGCTGGGGCGGTCGTCCGTGGATAGGAAGCTTTCGACGGCGCGGGCGAAGGCCTCGCAGTCGTTGGCGTCGTCGACGGTGAAGGTGGCCCAGCCGTAGCCGCGGAAACGCTCGGCGATGTTCTCGGTGAAGGCCAGCTCGGTGTGGCCCTCGATGGTCACCTCGTTGTCGTCGTAGATCCAGCAGAGGTTGGCCAGACGCAGGTGGCCGGCGATCGAGGCCGCCTCGGACCCGACGCCCTCCATCATGTCGCCGTCGCTGCAGATGGCGTAGACGTTGTAGTCGAAGAGCTTGGCGCCGGGCTCGTTGTAACGGGCCGCCAGCCAGCGCGCCGCGATCGCCATGCCGACGCTGTTGCCAATCCCTTGGCCGAGCGGGCCTGTGGTGGTCTCGATCCCGGCTGCAAGGCCATGTTCGGGGTGCCCGGCCGTCGGCGAGCCGAGCTGGCGGAAGTTCTCGATGTCCTCGAGGCTGATCGA
Source organism: Caulobacteraceae bacterium (assembly GCA_035946795.1). Taxonomy (GTDB): domain Bacteria; phylum Pseudomonadota; class Alphaproteobacteria; order Caulobacterales; family Caulobacteraceae; genus Acaudatibacter. The sequence continues at coordinate 76,238 of DASYYX010000060.1, forward strand.
GGGCCGGTCCAGCACCCGCCCGTCACGGTCCACCGCCCTGACGCCGGCGAGATAGAGGAGGGCGTAGAGGAGCATCGAGGCGTGGCCGTTCGAGAGCACGAAACGGTCGCGGTTCGGCCACAGCGGGGCGGCCGGGTCGTAGCGCAGGAACCGGTCCCAGAGGGTGAACGCCACCGGCGCCAAGGCCATCGGGGCGCCGGCATGGCCGCTGTTGGCCTTCTCGACGGCATCGATGGCCAGGGTGCGGATGGTGTCGATCGTCAGCCGGTCCAGGTCCGCCGATCGGCCCGGCGTCTCGACACGGCTCTGTTCAGCGGCGGTCGTCGGCTCCAGGCTCATGTCGGCGTCTCTCCCTGGCGGGCATGACGCGCCCGGCCCGGGCTCCATACCCAAACCGGAGCGCCGAGTCCCGGGAACGCGCCGTTCTCTTTCGCGTCCAGCCTCGTGGGACCCCTGAGCTGACCAACGAACCGCACCGTCAACAGTTCCTGGCGCCCAAGCCGAAATCCGTGTGAGAAACTTTGGGAGGTTCAAAGGCGTTCGCAGAACGACGCGTCCAGCGTCCGCGCGGCGGACTCGACGCCTCCGCTGACGAAAGGCGCACATGTCGCTGGAGATCACCGTCGGCCCACCGCGGCTGGCGATCAATCAAGGCTATGGAGTCCTGGTCACCGATCCGGATGGCCAGATCCCGTGGCCGACCGACAAGGGTTTCTACCACGCCGATACCCGGGTCATGTCCTCGTGGCAGATCTTCGCCGACGGCGCCTCCTGGCGGCTGCTCAACTCCGCCGCCATCGACTACTGGTCCTGCCGCATCTTTCTCACCAACCCGGAACTGCATACCGAAGGCGGAAAGATCGCCGCGGACACCCTCGGCCTCTCCATCAGCCGTTCGATCGCGGGCGGCATCCACGAAGACCTGGACCTCGTGAATCACGCCCAGGACCACGCCCAGTTCAACCTCGAGATCGCCATCCGCAGCGACTTCGCCGATCTCTTCGAGGTCAAGAGCGGCGACATCGTCCGCCGTGGCCGGATCACCACCGATTGGTCGGAGCGCCGCGCGGAGCTGCGCACCCGTTACGCCAACGAGGATTTCATCCGTGAGCTGAGGACGCGGATCCGCCGTTGCGATTCCACACCCTTGTTCGCCAACGGCCGGATCACCTTCGAGATCGATCTGGCGCCCGGGCAGGCCTGGCACGCCTGCGTGCTGTACTTCGTCGTCGACGACCACAAGCTGGAGCGGCCGCCGGTCCACTGCGTGGCGGTGCAGAAGGGCGAGGACGCCCGCCAGCGCCTGGCGGACTGGCGCGCCGCAGTCACCAAGCTCGAGACCAGCAACGAGGAGTTCTACCGCTTCTATCGGCAATCGGTGGCGGACATGGCCTCGCTGCGCCTGCCGATCGAAGGCACCAGCCACCTGGAGTTCATTCCGGCAGCCGGCATTCCCTGGTTCGTGGCTCCCTTCGGCCGCGACAGTCTGATCGTGTCGCTACAGAACTCCATGGTCTATCCGCAGTTCGCCAAGGGGTCCCTGGATTTCCTCGCCCGCTACCAGGCGACCGAGCGCGACGACTGGCGCGACGCCGAGCCCGGCAAGATCATGCACGAGCTGCGGCGCGGGGAGCTGGCGCACTTCAAGCTGGTGCCGCACACGCCCTATTACGGCTCGGCCGACGCCACCATTCTCTACCTCATCGTGTTGCACAACGCCTGGCGGTGCACCGGCGAGGAGGAGCTGCTGCACAGCTGCCTGCCGGTGGCGGAGAAGTGCCTCCAGTGGATCGACAAGTACGGCGACCGCGACGGCGATGGCTTCCAGGAATACCAGACACGCTCCCCGGCCGGTTACGCCAACCAGGGCTGGAAGGATTCCGGCGAGGCGCTCGTCTATCCCGACGGCTCTCTCGTCAAAACCCCGATCGCTCTGGTGGAGCTCCAGGGCTACGTGTTCGAGGCCTGGCGTCGGATGGCGGAGGTCTACGACGCCTTGGGCAAGCCTGGCCGCGCCCGCAGCTTGCGCGCCAAGGCGGCGCGGCTGTTCGAGCGCTTCAACGACGCCTTCTGGGACGAGGAGAGCGGCTTCTACGCCTTCTGCCTCGATGGCGACAAAAGGAAGGTCATGTCGGTGGCCTCCAATCCGGGCCAGTGCCTGTGGGCCGGCATCGTCCCGCCGGAACGGGCCGAAAGGGTCGTCCGGCGGCTGATGCAACCCGACATGTGGAGCGGCTGGGGCATCCGCACCCTTTCGGCCGACCACCCCGCCTACAATCCCCACGCCTACCAGCGCGGATCGGTGTGGCCGCACGACAACGCCATGATCGCGCTGGGCTTCCGCCGCTATGGATTCGCCGAAGAAGCGTCGAAGATCGCCCGCGACCTCTCTGGGGCCGCCAGCTATTTCATGCTGCACCAGATGCCGGAGCTCTACGCCGGAACAAGGCGCGAGCCGACGAACTTCCCGGTGCAATACCTGGGCGCCAACACGCCGCAGGCCTGGGCCGCCGGTTCCTGCTTTGCCCTTATGGAAATGACCGTTGGTTTCCGGCCCGACGCGCCGGCGGGCAAGCTCTACCTGGATCCCTTCCTGCCGCCGTGGATCTCCGAACTCACCCTGCGCGACCTGGACGTGGGCAAGCACCGTTTCGATCTGCGTTTCTTCGGCGAAGGGAGCGGCGCCCGCTTCGAGGTCCTCAAAGGGCCGGCCGACGCCGTCGAGCGGCGTCCGTTCGCCGACGGCCCGCAGCGGTGGGGCTGACTGTCGCCGCCGCTGGTGTAGGATCGCGCTCGCAGCGGAGGGAGAGCCCATGACCGACACCGTCGTAGGCAAGGCCGAGACCCTGCCCGTGGTCACGGCCAGCGACTGGGCCGAGATGAAGACTCGGGTGATCGCGCTGGAGAACCTCGTCATCGCCCTGCTGAAGACGGCCAGCCCCGAGCAGCGGGCCCTGGCGCGCCAGATGGCGGAATTCATCCTTCCTCGCCCCGGCTACACGCGCCACAGGCTCACCGAGCACGCGGCGCACCGCATGAGCGACCTCATCGACCGCGCCGAGCGCTACGAAGCGCGCGAGTGAGAGTACGGGCGCACCGTCCGCCGATCCGGGTCCGGCGCTTGGCCTTGCTCGGGGTGCGCCGGTGGCGCACAATCGCCCGCAACGAGCGCGAACACGCGCCCAAGACCCGAGCCTGGGGAGGGCTTGCCCAATGAAGATCCATCTCGTCGTGGCGGGCGCTGCGGCGCTGAGCCTCATCGCCGCATCGGCCTGGGCGGCGCCGCCGGCCGCGGCGCCGACGCCGAAACCGGCAGCGAAACCAGCGGCCAAGCCGGTCGCCAGACCCGGCGTCTCCGACATGGCCGCCCTGCACGCGCTGTGGCGGCGATGGCTGGCCGGCTTCAACGCCCGTAATGTCGACGAGGTGATGGCGGCATACGCCCCTGACGTCTTCGTCTTCGATGTCACCCCGCCGCGCCAGCACGTCGGCTTCGCCGATTACAAGAAGGACTGGCAGGGCCTCTTCGCCGCCTTCCCCTCGATGCCGACGACGATCTCGGACCTGAAGATCAGGGTCGTCGGCCCGGTCGCCTGGAGCCACGTCATCGTCGACAGCCAGGCCACGACCAAATCTGGCGAGAAGAAGCACATGGTCGTGCGCCAGACCGATGTCTATCGCAAGCTCAACGGCCACTGGAAAATCGTGCAGGAGCACGTGTCAGTCCCCGTCGACGTGATGACGGGCCAGTCGGATCTGCTGTCGAAGCCTTAAGTCCCGGCGTTATCCTCGGGCCGGCGCGACCCAGCCCTCGAAAGCGCGCTCGCGCTCGATGCGGCGTTCGATGGCGCGGGCGATCAGCCGCGCGGCCCAGCGATGCGCCAGGAACAGGTCGGCGATCGGCGGTCCGGCGAGCGGCAGGGCGGTGATCAGGGCGCGCATCGCCATCAGAGCGGCGGCGATGACAAGGACGATGATCGGGACCTTGGCGCGCAGCCCCTGCACGATCAGGAAGGCGCCGGCGGCGACGCTGTAGATCTCGCCGGCGCCGGGGATCCAGTCGAGAATGCCGTCCAGGCCGATGCCGAACGGCCCGAAGTGAATGAGGCCGTCGGAGAGCGTGCCGATGCGGAGCACGCTGCGCCGGATCGCCTCGAGATCGGGGTCGCGGGTGGCCATGAGGCGGCTGAGATGGCGTCTCGACCCCGGTTTGGCCAGGGGTCGGTGGTTCAGGGTCGGGCGCTGATCGGCCGGACGGCCTTCTCGAGCTGTTGCAGGCTAGGCGGGCGCGCGTGTCCGAAGGGCCCGACGACGCCGATGAGATTCGTCCACAGGATCAGGGCGGCCGCGAACGAGATCGCGGCGCCGTACGGAATGCCGCGGCCCCAGTCGCCGCGGGTCCCCATCTGCGCCAGCACCAGCGTCCGTGTCGGCCGCAGCGCCAGGCTGCCGATGGCGATCACGCCGCCGGCGAGCGCTGTCGCCAGGGCGAACCACGGAAGATAGCCCATGCCCATGAACAGGGCGGCGCAGGCGAACAGCTTGGAATCACCGGCGCCGATCAGGCCCAGAAGCCACAGGGCCACCGTGGCCGCGAGCGCCAGGCCCCCGGCCTCGAGCGCCGACACCGCGCCGCCGCCACCGGCGACCAGCCACAGGACGAAGAGCGCCAGCAAAGCGAGCACCGCGAGGTTCGGGATGCGCCGCGAGCGCACGTCGCTCACCGCGGCCCAGGCCAGCATGGCGGTCGTCGCCGCCGCCAAGGCGTAGCGCGCCGCCTCAGCTGCCGTCATGCTGCGACGCCGCGGGGAGCGTCCCGGGTGGAGGAGCGGAAACCGCCGGCGACGTGGCCTGGTGCGCCGCGAGTTGCTTGGCCAGCTCCAAATTGGCCGAGGCGCGCGCGTAATACTCGCTCTTGGCGGCGATCGCCTCGTCCAGCAGCGTCTCGGCTCTCTGGTAGTCGCCAGCGACGATGGCGGCGAAGCCGGCGTTGTTGAGGAACTGCGCCTGTTCGTCCTTGGAGCCGCCGGCAAGGGCGCGCTCGTACTGGCCCTGCAGCGCCATCGCCAGGCGCAGGTTGGTGCGCGCCACCGCAAGGTCCGGCTTCTTGGCCAGGGCGGCGACGAAGTCCGCCGAGGCCTCGTCCAGGCGGTTCTGCAGCAGCCGCGAGTAGCCGCGGTTGTTCAGCACGATCGGGGCGTTGTCGGAATCGGCGAGGGCATGGTCGTAGGCGGTCTCGGACTGCGCCCAATCGCGGCGGTTGTCGTACTCGCAGCCGAGCGCGTTCCACGCCCGCCAGGAACTGGGATCGATGCTGACCGCCAGCTGCAGTTCGGTCAGCGCTTCGGACGAACGGCCCAGCCACGAAAGGGCGATGCCGGCGCCTTCGGCCGCCTGGGCGCGGACGCTCGGCTCGGCCTGGACCTCGCGGAACTGGGCCAGGGCGTCGGCCGGTTCGCCCCGGGCCAGATCCAGACGACCGGTAAGCACGGTGAGCCGTGGGTCGCGCAGGCCGGCCAGCGCCGCCTCGTCGAGCATGTGCTCGGCATCGACCAGGCGCTCCTCCTCGATGGCCCGCCCGATCTCGGCAAGCTCGCGGTCGGTGAGCACCGCCGGCTTGGTCTTGGCGGTGTGATGGGAATGGCCGAAGAGTCCAGCCTGCGCCGAAGGCGCCTGAACGAGCGCCATTGCGGCGACGATCGCGGCGGCGACGACGCCGATCCGGGCCCCCCGCATGGCGATCAGTCCCTTCCGCCCGGCTGCGCCCAGGCCCAGCTCGCCGAATCGGCGCCGATCCACAATTCCACGCCGGCGCAGGTCCGATCGCAAGCGGCCAGCTCGACCGGCCCGGGCAGGGTGCGCGCCAGGGCCCGCGCCGCGGCGGCGTCCGGGGCAGGGAAACGGATTTCCGTGTGCGGCCGGGCCGGGGCGTTGTGAGCGACCGCTGGAGCCGACCAGCCCAGACGCGCCAGGCGCACGCGCACACGCTCGGCGTCAGCCCGTCCGGAGGCGTCGACCATGATCAGCGGATGGCCGGTGATCTGCACCATGTCCGGCGCCCTGGGCGGCGCGTTCAGGACGAGGCGGATGACCCCGGGCGCTACCCTTTCGACCCCATTGGCCGGCGGGGCGCGGCTGGCTGTCCGGACCGGCCTGGCCGCTGGCGGTCCGGCCGGCGCGGCCATGGCCAGGGCCACCGAGCCCGATTGCAGCGTCCGCGACCAGGCGATGTTGTTGGCGAGAATGGGCGATGTGGGATCGAGCGCTGTCGCCTGGGCGTAGTAGCGGCCGCTGAGGTCGAAGCGGCCGAGCTTGTCATAGACGACCCCGAAGGCGTTGAGGACGCGCACGTCGTCGGCCTTCAGCTCCCGCGCCGATTGCAGGAGATCGAGCGCTAGGGCGTAGTCGCGCCGGCGGATCGCGTAGGCGGCGGCCTGGTAGTCGATATCCTCCGGCGAGGCGCCCGGCCGGGCCTCGATCGGTCCGGGCCGCACCGTCATGATTTCGCGGGGCCGATGGTTGAAGGCCAGCAAGCCGTTGCCGCGGAAGAGGGCGCAGCCGGAGACGAGGGGAGCCAGCGCGCCAGCCAGCACCGCGGTCGCGGCCAATCTTCCCAAATGCGAACGGCTGGGCATTGGAAGACCTCTCAGTGGCTGTGGTGGTTCAGCATCGGGACGAGGGTGCGGATCACGTCGAGTATCGGCGGCAGCATCACCGCGGTCATGATCACAGGCAGGATGCAAGCGACCAGCGGGATCGTCATCAGCACCGGGATGCGCATCGCCTTCTCCTCGGCGGCCAGGAAGCGCTTCTGCCGCATCTCGGTGGAATAGGTGCGCAGCGTCTGGCCGATGCTTACGCCCAGGACATCGGTCTGGATCAGCAGGGCGACGAAGGACCTGATCGTCTCCACATCGCAGCGCTCGGCCAGGTGGCGCATCGCTTCGGCGCGCGTCTGGCCGGCGCGCAGTTCGTCGGAGGTGCGGTTGAGTTCGTTCGAGATCCGGGGTGCGAAGCCGCGGTCTCCTCGCCGACGCGGATGAAAGCGGCCTCCAGGCCCAGGCCGGCCTCCACGCAGATGACCATCAGGTCGAGGGCGTCGGGGAATTCGTGCTCGAGCTGCTCGCGCCGGACTCGGGCGAAGTTTTGGACGAACACGCGGGGAACGAGCAGCCCCACGCCGCACAGCAGCAGGGCGAAGAAGATCAGCGGAAAGCCGCTGAGGGGCTTGGCCAGGAACAGCTGGCCGAAGATCAGCACCAGCGGCAGCCCGATCGCGGCCGCGAACCGGATGGTCACGTACCAGGCCGGCGCCGTGGGGTGGTCGAAGCCGGCCAGCGCCAGGTCGCGGCGCAGGCGGCTGCGCTGGGCGGTGTCGCTGATCGAAGTCGAGGCCTGGACCCAGCGCAGGAACGGGTTGCGGATCCCCTCGCCGCGAACAAGGGGGGTCGGCGCAAGCTCGGCGGCGGCATCGCCTGACGCCAGGCGGCGGCGCACGTCGAACCTCGTTTCCAGCGACTGCAGTGCCGCGTAGGAGGCGAGCGCCACGACCCCGAAGGTCAGCAGTTGAATGAGAACATCTATAAACTGGGCCACAGCGAATTCAGTATTTGAAGTTGATGATCCGGTGGATCATGTACTGGCCGATCGCGTACACGACCCCGACGATGGCGACGGCCGGCCAGAACACCGGATCCGAGAATTTGCTCGCATAGAAGCTCGGAACGAACAGCAGCATCGAGCCGATGAGCAGTATCGGCAGAACGCTGAGCACCAGCGCCGACATCCGCCCCTCGCTCGAGAGTGAGCGGACGCGAAGCGCCAGGGTGGCCCGGCCGCGGACGACGCTCGCCAACCCGTCGAGGATCTCGGCGAGGTTGCCGCCGGTCTCCGACTGGATGCTGACCGCGACGGCGAAGAAATGGGCGTCGGCCGACCCGGTGCGATGGGCGAAGTTGGCCAGCGCGTCCTTGAATTCGAGGCCATAGGAATTCTCGTCTACGATCAGCCCGAACTCGGTGCCGATGGGGTCGCCCATCTCGTTGGCGGCCAGCTGCACCGCGGCGATCACCGGGTGTCCGGCGCGCAGGCCGCGGTTGACGATGTCGAGCGCCGGCGGCAGCTGCCGCTCCAGCGCCTTCATGCGCGCCCCACGACGATTGCCGACATAGAGCCAGGCGGCGCCGGCGGCGATCACCACCGCGCCGGCGAGCGTCACCACGGCGTTCTCGATGAAGCTGCCGCCGCCGCGCACCGCCAGGATCGCCAGGGCCAGCAGCCACAGGAGCAACCCGCCCAGCGCCGCCGTGGCCAGCAGGCGGCCGACGGAGACCTCCAGGCCGGCCTGGTGCATGCGCAGGGCCAGCCCGGTGATCGCCCGGTTCAGGCGCTCGTTGCCGGTCGAAAGTGGCGTCGGACGGCGCGCCAGGGCGGCGTACACCTCCTCCGGCTTCATCCCCGCCTCGAGCAGGGTCAGGCGGCGATTGATGCGCTGGGTAGCATCGCGCCGGGCCAGCGCCGCGCTGGCGAGCGTTTGGACGAGCAGCACCACCGCCGCGAAGGCGACGACGTAGGTGAGCGGGAGCAAGAATTGCGACATGGCTCAGGCCGATCGCCGCCCCGGCGCGAACATCGAAGGCGCCAGCTGGATGCCGCGGGAGGCCATGATCTCGGCGAACTTGGGCCTAACCCCGGTGGTCTCGTGCGTCCCCAGTACGCTGCCTTCGGGGCCGCGGCCGTGGCGGCGGAAGCGGAAGATCTCCTGCATCGAGATCACGTCCTCTTCCATGCCGACGATTTCCTGGATGGACACCAGTTTTCGCCGCCCGTCCTCGAGCCGCTCGAGTTGGATGACGACGTGGATGGCCGAGGCGATCTGCGCCCGCATCGAACGCGGCGACACATCGAGCCCGGCCATGCCGATCATCTGCTCGATCCGCGCCAGCGCGTCGCGCGGCGTATTGGCGTGCACCGTGGTCATCGAACCTTCGTGGCCGGTGTTCATCGCCTGCAGCATGTCGAAGGCCTCGCCGGCGCGCACTTCGCCGACGATGATGCGGTCGGGACGCATGCGCAGGGCGTTCTTGACCAGATCCCGCTGCACCACCTCGCCCTTGCCCTCGATGTTCGCCGGCCGCGTCTCCAGCCGGCCCACATGGGGCTGCTGCAGCTGCAGTTCGGCCGAGTCTTCGATGGTGACGATGCGCTCGCGCTCGTCGATGTAGGCCGATAGGGCGTTGAGCAGGGTGGTCTTGCCGGCGCCGGTGCCGCCGGAGACCAGAACGCTGCGGCGCGCCTTGACGACCGCCTGGAGCACCTGCGCCATTTCCGTGGTCAGGGTCTCCAGTTCGATCAGTCGCGCCATGTGGATCGGGGTGGCGGAGAACTTGCGGATCGAGACCAGCGGTCCATCCACGGCCAGAGGCGGGATGATGGCGTTGACCCGGCTGCCGTCGGCCAGGCGCGCGTCCACCATCGGCTGCGACTCGTCGACCCGGCGGCCGACCGCGGCCACGATCTTGTTGATGATCCGCAGCAGGTGGCGGGTGTCCTGGAAATGGATGTCGGTCTGTTCCAGGCGCCCGGCGCGCTCGACGTAGACGGTCGAGTGGGTGTTGATCAGGATGTCGCTGATGGTGTCGTCCTTGAGCAGCGGCTCCAGCGGCCCCAGGCCCAGCAGCTCGTCCAGGACGTCGTCGATGAGCTGATCGGTCTGTTGCGGCGTCAGGAATCGCCGCTCGTCCTGCAGCAGTTGGCTCACCGCGCCGCGGATCTCGACGCGTAGTTGCTCGCGCGGGGTGCGGTCGAGCACGCCGAGGTTGAGCAGGGTGATCAGCCGCTGGTGGATGCGCACCCGCAGGCCGATGGCGTCCTCGATCGGAGGACCGTTCGCGGCCGGCAAACCCGCGTCGGACTCCGGCTTGGTATCCGCCCAGAGCGTCATCGGCCTCTCCCCTGAGCACGCAGGGCCCTCGCCGGCACGATCTCGTTTGCCAGGGTCGCGATTTCCCGTTGCAGGCGCGTGTCACGCCGGATCGCCGCCAGCTCCACGCCCTGGTTGATGGCGGCGAGCATGCCGCGCCGGTCCTCCGGCAGCACCGCGTCGAAACCGCGCCCGAGCGCCCGTTCGGCCGATTTCAGCGACAGCGTCTGTTGCTGCTCGCCGGTGAGGGCGTTGCACACCAGCAGCAGCGGTTTGGCTTCCAGTCCCTGGCCCGCCAACAGCCGCAACTGACGTTTGGCAAGGTTGACGTGCGGCACCGTCAGCTGGGTCACCAGGACGATGCGGTCGGCAAGATAGAGGGCGCGGCTGGTCCAGGCTGTCCACGCCGAGGGCAGGTCGATGAGGCTGAGGGCGAAGGAGCGGCGCAGGCCGGTGAACAGGGCGTCGATGTGCGCCGGCGCCAGCGTCTCCAGCGGCGCCGGCTCCCGCGGCGCCGCCAGCAGCCGGGCGCTGGATCGGTGGGCGGTGAGAGCGGTGGCGAAGGGAACCTCGGCCAGGGCCCCGGCGGCGGTCGACAAATCGGCGATCGTGACCGCCTCTGCCATGTCGAGATAGAGGGCCAGCACGCCCATCTGCAGGTCGAGGTCGACGATGCCGAGGCCGCCTTCCAGGCCCGGCGCCAGGCTCATGGCGAGCTGGGCCAGCAGGGCGCTCGCCCCGACCCCGCCCCCGGCTTTCAGGAAAACCACTATCTCGCCGCGCGGGGAGCTCTCGTTCCTGGCCGCGGGCGGCGCCGCCAGCAGGCGCTCGAGGCTCAGGGCAAGGGCAGGCTCGCTGAGCGGTGCGGGCAGGACGTCGGCGGCGCCGGCGTGCGCCAGGCGCCGCGTCGTCATCACGTCGGCGTCGAAAAGGGCGATCACTACGCGCGCGCCGCCCTGGCGCTGGCCCAGGCGCTGCACCGCCCCGTCCACTTCGGCGGCGGAAAGGGCGTTCACCGGAACGATGACGAGGTCGGCCCGCGCCGCGGCGCGGTCCGACCAAGCCGGCAATGAGGCGAACTCGACCGCCGGGAAGAGGGCCGCCAGCGAGGCGAAGCGGGCTTCGGGCGTAGCCCCGTCCGCCAGGGCGCCTTCGACGATGCCGACCCGGCGCGCCACAGGCGCGCGAGCCTGCTCGGCGGCGATCTTCTGGGGCAACTGGGTCAACCTACGCTCCGCGCTGCTGTCTTACTGAGGCGTCGGGCCCGCGCCCATGCTCGCGCCGGCGCCGGCTTCAGCCCCGGCGGGCGCAGTGCCGCCGACGACTTCGTTGGCCGCGCCGGTCGAGGAGGGCTGGATCACCTGGTCCTTCTCGTAGCGGGACTCGGCGCCGGCGACGCGCTTGCCGCTGGTGCGGATCGGGCCGCTGTAGCGCGCGTCCGGATCGGCGACCTGGGCGACGGTGTCCTGGCCGACGGCCTCGCCGAAGTCGGGGTTCATGCGGATCGGGTTGACGCAGCCGCCAAGTCCGAATGCGGTCGCGGCCAGGGCGGCCGCAGCCGCCAGGCCCATCGCCGTACGAGCGCCCGAAAAGCGCATGGGAGATTCCTCCTAGTAGAGAATGTGGCCGTGCGGCCCGTCCAGGCCGCCCTTGGTCGGGTCGGCCTCGATCAGCGCCCGGTCGGCGGGACTCATGTACCGTCCCGAGCCCCGTTGAGCCCCCAGGAAGTAGAGCTCGAAATCGGACGGCGGCACGAAATGCTCGTCCGGCGTGGCGATGGCCCCGCGCCGGGCGGTGACCAGGTGGGGGGTCACGACGATGACGAGCTCGGTCTGGTCGCGCTGGAAGCCGGTGGACCTGAACAGCGCCCCCAGGATCGGGATGTCGCCCACCCACGGCAGCTGGTTGATATTGTTCTGGTAGTTGTCCGCCAACAGGCCGGCGATGGTGAAGGATTCGCCGTCGCGCAGCTCGACCGTGGTATGGGCCCGGCGAACCTTGATCCCGGGAATGACGATGAGCGGCGTCCGCACCGACACCGTGGGGTCGATGCTCGACACCTCCGGGTTGACGACCATGTTGATCATGCCGTCGGCCAGGATCGTCGGCGTGAACGCCAGGGCGATGCCGAATTGCTTGTACTCGACGGTGATCGTCGGGACACCTCCCACCGAGGCGGTGTTCGAGGAGATCGGGACCGGGAATTCGCCGCCGGCCAGGAAGCTGGCGGTATCGCCGCTCATGGCCACCAGGTTCGGCTCGGCCAGGGTCTTGATCAGGCCCTTGTCCTCGAGGGCGTCGATGGCGAACGACAGGTCCTTGCCCGCCCCCAGATGCCAGGTCGCCGCCACTGTCCCCACCGGTTGGGAGAAGGCGGTCATGTTGCTGAGCGTGTCGCTGGTGTTGATGGCGAAGGCCGAGGTGCCGTTGGAATTGGTGAAGGTGCTGTTGATGTTGACGCCCAGCTCCTTGGCGGTGGTCCGCTCCATCTCCACGAACCGCACCGACAGCATCACCTGCTGCGTGCCTTCGACGCTCAGCAGGTTCACGACCTTGGGCGTGAAGCTCTCTGCCAGCGTCACCGCCTGCTGCAGCGCCGCCGGGCTGGTGGCGGTGCCGGAGAGCACGATGGCGTCGTTCGCCGGGCTGACGGCGATGTCCTTTTCGTCGGGCAGGATCTCGTGCAGCCGCGCCTTGAAGCCCTCGAGGTCGGCCGACACCACCACGTTGACGGTGGCGATCAGGCGCTTGCCGGGCCCGTAGATGGCCAGCGCCGTCGAGCCGATGGCCTTGCCCACGACATAGATCGAGTGGGCGTTCAGCGGCAGGATGTCCGCGGTCTTCGGGTCGGCGATCATGACATCCTTGTAGGTCGTCGGCAGCTCGATGACCTGGGACTTGCCCACGCCCACCACCACCTCGAAGCTCGCCGGATTGTCGGGCGCGCTCGCCGGCGTGACCCCGGCGTCCTGGGCCAGCGCGGCGCCGGTCGCGCCGAGCGCCAGGGCCGCAGTCAAGGCGACGGCCAGCAGCGGCCGCGGTCTGGTGATCATGGATGCCCCTCCGAAGTCTCGCCTGGCGTGTTTCAGAAACGCGACACCGCGTACGACGAGGTCTCCACGCCGCGGGTGACGCCGATCAGCGTTTCGCCGGCCCGAAGTTTCGGTCGAGTCGGGCCCTTGTGTCCCGGGGCCGGCGCTGCCGGGGCGCTCGGCCGGGCCGGGAAGCCGAGATCGGCCGTGGTCATGGCCAGGCGTCCGACGGCGTTGTCGTCGGCGACCTGGCGCAGCGCCAGCGACACCGTGCCCACCTGCTGGCCCAGCGAGATCGCCTGGGCCTGGTCGGGCGACACCTCGACCGTGACCGCCTTGGTCACCACCGGCTTGTCGGCGTTCTGATTGTCGGACTGGTCCACGCCCAGCACCCGCACGTTCTGCGCCAGGATCTGGGTGACGTTGTAGCTGTTGTCGCCCCCGCCCACCTGGCGGGTGAGCAGGACATCGACGCGGTCCCCGGGGAGGACGAAACCGCCCACGCCGGCGACGTCGTTGGATCTGAGGCTGACAGCGCGCATGCCCGGCGTCATCTCGCTCGAAAGTGTCAGTCGCCCGCCCGGTCCCGAGACCTGGCTGGACAGCACCGGTTCGTTGACGGTGAGGTCGCGCAGAGCCAGGCGCGGCGCTCCGCCCGCGCCGGCGGCCTGGCCGACGTCGTGGAACACCCCGCTGGGCGCGGCGCCGATGGGATAGCTGACCGTTTTCAGCAGCGCCGGGGTGAGGCTGGCGCCGCGCTGGATCGGCTTGGCGGCCACCACCACGGTCTCGCTGCCGAGCGCCGTAGCGCGGCCTTGCGGGCCTCTGCCATGCAGATAGCCGCGCACCAGGATCACCGCGATCAGGCCAAGGAAGATCGCGGCCGCCAGGGTCACCACCGTTCGGATATTCATCGCGCCATTCGCCCCAATTCAAACAAGCCCGCCGGTCCTCCACCCAACCTGCCGCGAGCGCGCGGGGAGGCGCGCCTTGCTCGATGAGCGAGGTTCACCGAGTCATACTATCGAAAGCCTAACAGGAAAAAACCAAGGCAAAGAGAGGATCGGCCCGGCGCTGGGCCGGGCCGATCCGTAAAATGCGTCAGCAGCCGGTCGACTTGATGCAGCCCGCAGCATTGGTGACAGCCGCCGAGATGTTCGTACCGAGGAGAAGAACCGCGGTCACGATGCCGGTGGTCACGATAGCGAGGATGAGCGCGTACTCGGCCGCCGCAGCGCCCTGCTCGTCCTTCACGTAAGACAGGATCTTGGACATTTCTGAAATCACTCCGTTCACGCGTTGAAGTCCCCCCCGCCCAGGGGGCGGGACGGTGAAGGATGATCGCGATTGAGGGGCCCCCGACCGCCACCTATCCTGGCGCGGGTCATAACATCAGTAGTAACCAGTTGTAAAGCTAAATACGAGGTTAACGGTAAAAAATATGTTGAGCGCGACCCTGTGCCGCAGTGGCACAACCTTTGCTGTAGCAAGGTAAAAGTTCGCGCCATAGTAGAAACGGCGCCAATATTAACTCATTGATCCAGATCAGAGCGCCGCCTGCCCTGGCGAGGGGTGGGCCGGCCGGGCCGTAGATTCAGCGTTACTGGCCGCAGCGCTCCGGCGGCGCCGAAACGCCATCGAAAGGGCGCGCGGCCGTCCAGGTTCGAGCGCCAGGCCGCGCACCGCCAGCGCCCCGGCTGCGACCGTTGCGCCGGTGAGCAGCGCCAGGGCGATCGCCACGCTCACCCATCCGACGGCGCCCCCCGGGGCCGCCAGCAGCAGGAAGGGCGTGAACGGCGGGAACAGCAGCAGCGGTGAGGCCGAAGGCGCGGCCGCCGCCGCCATGGCGACGAAGAAGCCGGCAAGGAGGGCGGCGAAGAGCGGGCGAGCCAGCGACTGGGCGGTGGCGGAGTCGCGGGCCCGGGCGCCCAGGCCGATGGCGGTAAGGCCGAAGAAGGCGAAAGCGAGAAGATAGAGGGCGGCGATCTCGGCCAGCCTCGCCGGCCCGAAGGCGGCGCCCAGCCGCGAGGTCCACGGCGCCAGGGCCGCCGCCGGCGCGACCCAGGCGGCCAGCACCAGCAGCGACAACACGCCCACGCCCACCAGCTTGCCGGCGACGATCTCCGCCGGCGAGGCCGCCGCCAGCAGGCTCTCGAGCGAGCGGTTGGCGCGCTCGCGCGCCGCGGCCTGCAGCAGCATGCCCAGCGACCCGGTCAGCACCAGCCACAGGATCAGAACCGGGGCGAAGCGGGCGGCGGCCTGGCCGGCGGGCGCCAGACCTGGCGCGCCTTGGGACCGATCCAGGTCGACGCGCCGGCCGCGGGCGCCTGCGGCGTCCAGCGCCATGTCCCGCTCCAGGGTGCGCGCCACCAGCACCTCGCCCTCGCGGCTGAGGATTCGCCGGCCTTGGAAACGGACGGCCAGGCCGGCGTCCGACCGGGTGACGACGATGCGGCTGCGGGCCCCGGGATCCAGGCGGATGGGGCGGCGTTCGAGGCGCGCGGCCTCGGTCACGGCCTCGCCGGCGGCGCGC